>NZ_JBIVQF010000005.1:0-256931 GCF_044755045.1 Pseudarthrobacter sp. NPDC092419 | reverse complement strand
GTCGATGACCACCACCTCGTGGCCGGCTTCCTGCAGGGAAAGAACAGTGTGGGAACCGATGTAACCGGTGCCCCCGGTAACCAGAATCTTCATGGACTTCCTTTGGTTGAACGGAGACTCCCCGCCGGTCCCATGATTAGTGGTACGGACCGGCGGGGCAGCCGCGGAGGATGCGGAGGCTAGAGTGCCGTGAACTTCAGCAGCAGCGCGTGTTCCGGGTTGAGGATGGGCATGGAGAGTCCTACCTCGGCCAGGAACTTACCGCCGGCGGTTGCGCCCTCGGCAGGCCAGGCCGGCGGCTGGGTCTGCGTGAAGGTGTGGCTGTAGTCGGTGTCGCCAGCGGTGGGGAAGACGGCCTCCACCCGGTAGTGCCGGTCCGGTTCCAGGCCCGGAATGCCAATCCGCCCCGGTTCCTCGGCTGCCGACGTGCGCGTGCTCACCAGGGCGAACAGCGCCGCCGTCGTCCCGGCCGCGGCAGGGGCGCCGGCCACCACGCCGTGCAGCAGCAGCGAGTCGTCGGACACGTCCGCGTGCACCCGGCGGCCGCTGTGGATGAGGTCCCGGTGCTCCTTGTACAGGGCCACCAGGCGCCGGAGTTCCTCGCGGTCCCTGCCCTGCACCTTCCGGACGTCCCATTCCATGCCGAAGTGACCGAACATCGCTGTGATGCCGCGGAAGGACAGGTCGTGGGTGCGGGCGGTGGTGTGGGAGGTGGTGGGCCCGATGTGGCTGCCCACGAGCTCGGGCGGTACCACGGCACCGGTCCAACGCTGGATGGTCTGCCGTTCCAGGGCGTCGTTGCAGTCCGACCCCCAGATCCGGTCCGTCCGTTCCAGGATGCCCAGGTCCACGCGCGCACCGCCGGAGGAGCAGCTCTCAATTTCGACGCCGGGATGCGCCTTGCGGAGCTCGTCGAACAGCCGGTAGGCGGCCAGGGTCTGCTCATGCACTGAGGACCGGCCCCCGTGGCCGTGCTCCAGCAGGTCGCGGTTCTGGTCCCATTTCAGGTAGCTGATGTTGTTGCCGGCCAGGAGCGCGTCGATGCGGTCGTAGATGTACTGCCAGGCTTCGGGGTTCACCAGGTCGATGACGTGCTGGTTGCGCCACTTCAGGGGCAGACGGCCGCCGTCTTTGTGCGCCACGGCGGACGGGCCCACAATCCATTCAGGATGCGCCCGGGCGATGTCCGAATCCAGGTTGACCATCTCCGGTTCCACCCACAGGCCAAACTCCATCCCGCGGGACGTGACGGCTTCGATGAGCGGGGTCAAACCGCCCGGCCACAGGGTCTCGTCCACGTACCAGTCGCCCAGGCCGGCATTGTCGCTCCGGCGGCCGCGGAACCAGCCGTCGTCGAGCACGAAGCGCTCCACGCCCAGGTCCGCCGCAGAATCAGCCAGCTCGATCAGGGTGTCCAGGTTGTGGTCGAAATACACGGCCTCCCAGGTGTTGAGCACCACGGGACGCGCCTTGCCGGCGGGCAGGCCGGTGGCGGTGGCAGGCAGCACATGGTGCGGCCTGGACCGGAACCAGCTGTAGAACGCCTCGGTGATGCCGTCCAGGCCGCGGTCCGAGTAGGCCGCGAACAGGGCTGGGGTGGTGTAGCTGCCGCCCGGGGCGAGGATAACCTCGGCAGGACCCAGGAGCTCGGAGCCGCCGATCATGGTGCGGCCGTCGCCGAGGGTATCGGCGAACTGTTCGTGGTTGCCGCTCCAGGCCAGGTGCGTTGCCCACACTTTTCCGTGACGGTTGCCGAAACCGGCCGTTCCGGCGGCAAACAGGAGGGAGGAATCGTGTCCGGTCCGGCCGTGCCGGCCGGTACGGACCCAGGTGCCCTGCTGGATGGGCCGTCGCTGCGGATGGCGTTCCCGGCACCAGCGGCCGGTCAGGTCCAGGAGTTCGACGGCGTCCGGCGCCACCGGCAGGACGGTTGCGAGTTCGTCCACCTGGAAGGGGGCAGTGCCGTCGTTGGTGATGGTGTGGCGCAGTTCCAGCAGGCCGCCGTCGTGAAGCGTCAGCGAGGATTCGACGCTGATGCCGGTGTCGTCGTCGGCCTGGACGATCGTGGCGGTGGTGCCGTCAGCCGTCACGGACGTGGTGCGGAGGCGGGAGGAGAAGTCGAGCCCGGCGGCACCGTCGGTGATCCGGTGGCCGCGCAGCCCCGGCCGGCCGCGCCAGGAGGAGGAAGCCTGCGGCAGCAGGCCGGCGGGGACGCGGGCGTCGATGGCCGAGTGCGGGACGGGTGCGGTGAGGATGGCCAGGTCCGGCAGCGTGGCGCCCAGGTCCGCGCCCCAGTGGATGACCTCAGCCTCCCCGCTGTCGAAGCTGATCACCAGGCTGGTGCCGGCGGAACGGAGGTGCAGGGGATCCATAGCTACTCCTACGAGGATGCCGAATGTGACGGCGGTTTTACCGGAAACAAGGTCACCATCCCCGCACCCGGCGGGGACGGTGACCTTTTTGGTGAGGGAGATAATCCCTTGTGGAGGTTCCCTTTAATTATTCCTTGACGGGGATCGACTGCGACTTGAGGGAGTCGATGGTCTTCTTTTCGCCGTTCTTGAGGGCGTCCAGGAGCGTGCCCTCGCCTCCGGAGGCCTTGCCGAATCCGTCCGAAACATCGGTGTAGGTCTGCGTCATGGTGGGACCCCAGGTGAAGTTCGGGTCGACGTTGGCTGATGCTTCGGCGAATACCTCATAGATCTTCTGGCCGCCGAAGTAGTCAACCCCGCCGGTGAATGCCTCAAGTTCCGTGGCCGACTTGGCTGCCGGGTAAAGCCCGCCCAACTTGTTGGCCAGAGCCAGGGCCTCAGGATCGGTATTCAGCCACAGCGCGAACTTCGCGGCTTCAAAGGGGTGCTTGGAACCCTTCAGCACTGCAGTGGAAGAACCACCCCAGTTGCCTGCCGTCTTGCCGCCGTCTTCCCACTGCGGCATGGGTGCCACGGCCCATTTTCCGGCGGTGTCGGGAGCGCCGCTGGCCAGGGTGGAAGCACCCCACACCGCGGAGACCCAGGTCCACTGCTGGCCCTTGTTGAAGGAAGCGTTCCATTCATCGGAGAAGGAAGGCAGTGTTGAGACCTGCTTCTTGTCCAGAAGGTCCTGCCAGTAATTGGCCACCTTTTCGGACTCCCCGCCTGCGAGATTCACTTCCCATTGATCGTTCTCGCTTGAGAACCACTGCCCGCCCGCCTGCCAGACGTTGCCGGCGAACCAGTTGACATCGCTGCGCGGGAAGTTCGTGATGTAGGAACCGCGGGCCTTGATCTGCTCTGCGGCTGCGGCGTATTCATCCCAGGTGGTGGGGACTTTGATGCCTGCTTCCTTGAAGAGGTCCGCGCGGTAGAACATTGCCATGGGTCCGCTGTCCTGGGGAATGGCGTAAACGGCGTCTTCCTCCCCAAAGGTGACCTGGCCCCAGGTCCAGTCAACGAACTTATCCTTGCCGTCAGCCACGCCTTCGCAGGCGGCGATGTTTTCGAGGCCGTCCTGTACCCGGAAGTTGGGGAGCGCGTCGTACTCGATCTGTCCGAGGTCCGGGGCATTGCCGGCCTGCAACTGGTTAAAGAAGTTCTGGTAGGTGCCCGAGTTACCGTTGGGGCCTGTCTGAACCTTCACCTGGATGTTTTCGTTTTCCTTGTTCCAGAGATCCACTACCTTGTCCATGCCCGGAACCCAGGTGGTGAAGGTCAGCTCGACCGGACCGGAGGACGGTTCACAGGTTGAGGTGGCTTCGGCTTCTGCGGTTCCGCCTCCGCTTGAGCATCCCGCGAGGGCCAGCGCTGAAGCGATGGCAAAGGCTGCAGTGGCTTTTCCGTAATGCGCGCGCATTTCTGTTCCTATCAAATGGGGTGGTGTCCCGGGCGGGTGCCGCGGAACGGTGAGTGAGGCAGCGGAAGAGGCTATTTGACGCTTCCGGCGCCCAACCCGCTGCTCCAGAAGCGCTGAAGTGCCAGGAACGTTCCGATGAGCGGGAGGATTGAGACGAGCGCTCCGACAATCACCAGGATGCGGAGCTCGGGGATTTGGCTGATCTGGCTGTTCCAGGCATACAGCCCGAGGGTTACGGGGAAGAGCACCTGATCGCGAAGCATGATGAGGGGCAGGAAGAAGTTGTTCCAGATCGCCACAAACTGGAACAGGAAGATTGTCACGAGCGCAGGTGCCATGAGCCGGGTGGAAACAGTAAAGAACGTCCGGACTTCCGAGGAACCGTCGAGCCGGGCGGCCTCCAGCAGTTCCGTGGGCACGCTTGCCGCAGCGTAAATACGTGCCAGATAGACGCCGAAGGGGCTGACCAGGCTGGGCAGGAAGACGGCCCATAGTGTGTTGGTCAGCTTAACTTCGCTGAAAATCAGGAACAGGGGGAGGGCAAGGGCTGTAGCGGGGACCAGTACGCCGCTCAGCACGACATTGAAGATTGCTTCCCGGCCGCGGAACTCGTACTTGGCCAAGGCGTAGCCGCACATGGCTGCTATGACGGTGCCCAGCAGGGCACCGAGCCCGGCGTAGAGCGCACTGTTCGCCAGCCATCGTCCAAAGACGCCATCGTTGTAGGTGAAGAGGTTTCCCAGGTTGGCGAAGAACGTGGAGACGGACTCCGCTGTGAACCACAGCGGGGCCGTGCCTGTGATCTGTCCGCCGGTCTTGGTGGAGGACACCAGGAGCCACCAGATGGGGGTGAGAAAGTACAGCGTAAAGACACCCATGACGAGCATGGCAGCTCCGCGGGACATGATGCTGTGCCGGGGTCCGCGGGAAGTGGCCTGTTCGAAACTCTGTGTCTTTGAAGTAGTCATTGCCGTGCTCATTGGGTGACCTTCCGCTGGGTTGCCTTGAGGAAGACGAAGGACAGGACGAACGTTGCCAGCGCCAGCACCACGGAGAACGCAGCGGCAAGGTTGTAGTTGGGGACAGACGCGGTGGTGTACACCGCCAAGTTGGGCGTAAACGTGCTGCTGATGGCGGAGCTGAAGCTGCGCAGGGTCTGCGGTTCAGCCAGGAGCTGGAGCGTTCCGATAATCGAAAACACGCCGGTGAGGATGATGGCAGGAGTGACGAGTGGAATCTTGATGCGCCACGCGATCTGGAAGTTGCTGGCCCCGTCCAACCGGGCCGCTTCATAGATTTCAGTGGGGATCGCCAGGAGGGATGAATAGATGATCAGCATGTTGTAGCCCACGTAGACCCAAGTGACGATGTTGGCCACAGCCCAGAGGACCAGTTCTGCCGAGAGGAAGTTGACTCCTGAGGTGACGGCCTCAAACGGGGAGAGCGTCGGCGAGTACAGGAACCCCCACATGATCGCGGCGATGACGCCGGGCACGGCATAGGGGGCGAAGAATGCGAGCCTGAAAAATTTCTTGCCTTTCAGCAGCGGGGAATCGAGCAGAAGGGCGAAGAGGAGGGCGAGGCCCAGCATGATGGGGACCTGAACCACACCGAAGAGGAGGACGCGGCCCACGGATTCCCAGAATTCTGTGTTCTGGAATACCTGTTGGTACTGCGCCAGCCCGCCGAAGACCTGCTGCGGGCGCCCGAAAGTTCCCTTGCGTTCCACGGTCAGCAGCGACTGCACCACGGCGAAGGTGATGGGGACTGCATAGAAAGCCAGGAAGAGAATGGCGAAAGGCGCGATAAAAAGGAAAACCGAGCGGCGCTGCGCGCCGGTTGTCTTCGGTTTCCGGCTTCGGGGCAACCCCGGCGCCGGGGCCGGAGCAATGGTTGGTTTAGTCACTTTCATCATCCTTTTGACCGGTGCGAAGGCCATGGGTTGGGGATTCGGGATTGGCAGTGCGGACAACCCGTACGGCGCCCGCAGGGATGGCGACGACGTGGGAGACGTCCTCGCCCGTAATGAGCTCGTGGCCGTGCACCGCGTACTTGTGCTCCTCATCAGAATGGTTGATGAGGAAGACATAGCCGTCGTCCGTGCTGGAGCGGACAACAACCTCGAGCCCTTGCGGAGAGTCCAATACTGAGATTCCCGACTCACCCGCGGCCTCGGCGACAACCTCGCGGATGCCGGCCGGATCAAGGGCGGTACCGATGTACCAGGCGGTTCCGGCACCATAGCGGTTGCGGGTAACAGCCGGCGTCCCTGCCCGGTGGCCCTCGCTGAACGACGCCCTGGCTTCCGCGCCCTCGAGGCGGGTGGCTTCTGTCCAAAGGGATGCGGTGGATCCGTTGTCCAGGGCCAGCGTCTGGCCCGGTGTCAGCGGATAGAACTCTTCGGACCGGATGCCCAGCAGGTTCCGGAACGCGCCCGGATATCCGCCAGTAAGGACCTTCTCGTTCTCGTCCACGATGCCGCTGAAGTACGTGACGACGGCGTGCCCGCCACTCCGCACGTACATCTCCAGCGCTGAAGCCTCGTCCTCGCGGACAAGATAGAGGCCCGGGACGACTGCGAGCTTGTATCCGGAGAGATCAGCACCGGGAGCGACGATGTCGACGGTGACCCCGGTCTCCCAGAGGGCCTTGTACAGGGCGTGGACCTGGTCCAGATAGCGCACGTCCGAGGACGGGTGTGATTCCTGGTCGTAGGCCCACCATGCCTCCCAGCTGAAGATCAGGGCGGCCTCTGATTGCACTTTGGTGCCAGCGACTTCCTTGAGCTTCGCCAGGATGCTGCCCAGTTCCAAGACCTCCCGCCAGATCCTTGAATCGGTTCCGGTGTGGGGCAACATGGCCGAGTGGAACTTTTCGCTGCCCTGGACGGAAGCGCGCCATTGGAAGAAACAGAGCCCGTCGGCCCCGCGGGCAAGGTGTGCAAGGGAGTTCCGGAGCATCTCGCCCGGGACTTTGGCGATGTTGCGGGGCTGCCAGTTCACGGCCGAGGTGGAATGTTCCATCAGCAGCCACGGCTGGCCCTGGGCAAGTCCGCGGGTGGCATCGGCGGCGAAGGCCAGCTCCACTATGGGGGAGTCGAGACGGTGGTCAAGGTAGTGATCGTTGGCAATGACATCCATGTGGGGCGCCCAGGACCAGTAGTCCAGGTTGCGGATGTGCGCCGTCACCATGAAGTTCGTGGTGACCGGAACCGTGCTGTGCTCTCTCAGGATCTCCGCCTCAGACCGGTAGTAGCCAAGGAGCTCATCAGAACTAAACCGGTGAAAGTCGAGCACCTGCGTGGGGTTGTTGGTGGAGACCGTGGTTCTCGGAGGCAGGATCTGGTCCCAGGCGGAGTAGCGCTGGGACCAGAACGCTGTGCCCCAGGCGCTGTTGAGTGCATCCAGGGTGCCGTAACGGGCGGCCAGCCAGTCGCGGAAAGCGGCGGCGGAGACGTCGCAGTAGCAGAGGGCGTTGTGGCATCCCAATTCGTTTGAAACATGCCATAGCCGCACTGCAGGATGCGAGCCATACCGCCGTACTACTTCGCCCACCAGCCGGAGGGCGTGTTCCCGGTACCGCGGTGAGCTGGGGCACCACGCCTGGCGCCCGCCGGGCCATGCCCGTACCCCTGCGGCCGACTCCGGGAGGATTTCCGGATGAAGGGTAGTCAGCCACGCAGGGGTGGACGAGGTGCCGGTGCCAAGGTTGACGCCGATTCCGTGTGCGTGGAGCAAATCCAGTACCTGGTCAAGACGGTCAAAGGAGTAGGTCCCGGGGGAGGACTCCAGTTCGGCCCAACCAAAAATGTTTACCGCAACGAGGTTGACTCCTGCCTCTTTCATGAGGCGGACGTCCTCCTGCCAGACGGCGGGATCCCACTGTTCAGGGTTGTAGTCGCAGCCGTAAACGAGCTGCCCGTTCCCGGAAAGCTCGGCAACTGACGTGTTGGTGGGGTTCAACCCTGCTCCTTCGGCTTGCGACGGACGCGCAAGACGGGGAAGCCCTGGTCTTGGACGCTGTTGTCTCAACGAACTCTGTGAACGCTCCCAGACCGACGCAAAAGTTGTGATGCGCATCATCTGGGAACGTTCCCAGAGTACGGTGCCACCTGAGGCCATGTCAATGCCGGCGGCCGGACATTCACCGTCCCGACTCCGCTAAAGTACAAATATGTCGCTGACACGCACCCGTGCCCGCCGCGCCACCATCAACGATGTCGCGGACGCCGCCGGTCTTTCCAGGGGGACCGTTTCACGGGTCATGAACGGGGAGAAGTACGTCTCCGATGAAGCCAAGCAGGCCGTGGAAGAAGCTATTGCACGGGTTGGATATGTCCGCAATAGCGCCGCACGCAACCTGGTTACCCAGGAATCCCGGGCCATTGGGCTGATTATTCACGAACCCCACTCGCTGCTGTTCGAAGACCCCAACATCGGCTCCATCCTGCTGGGCGCCAATGAGGTGCTGTCGAAGGCTGATTACCAGCTGGTTTCGCTCATTATTGATTCCGACCGGGACAGCCGGAGGGTGGCGGATTACCTGCGCGGTGGCCTGGTTGACGGTGCAGTCATCATCTCGGCGCGCGCTTCAGATCCCATTGCGGCAGCCATAGCGGAGATTGGTTTGCCCGCGGCGTTTGTCGGCCACCCGGAGGGAACTCCCGCGCTGCCATACGCAGCCATTGACAACGTTGAGGCCGCCCGCAGCATCACCAACAGGCTGCTGGAAACAGGGCGGGAACAGGTCGGCATGATCGCCAGTGCCTTGGACCGTGACTCGGGAAAGGACCGTCTTGCCGGCTTCCGGGTGGCGATGGGCGACCGCTTTGACCCGAACCTGGTGGTGGAATACCCCTTGTACACCTATGCCGCCGGTCTGGAAGGAATGCAGGAGCTGCTGAGGCGGGCCCCCCGCCTCGATGGGGTTTTCGCGGCGTCAGATGCCGTAGCGGCCGGCGCCATGACGGCATTACAGGAGGCGGGGCGGCGGGTTCCGGAGGATATAGGAATTGTGGGTTTCGACGACAGCAGTTGGGCCCTTCGCTGCAGGCCTCAGCTGTCCACCGTCCGCCAGCCGGCTGACCTCCTGGGGAGTACTGCCGCTGAACTGGTCCTGGCGCAGCTTCATGGGTTGCCGGGGACGCCCCGCGTCCTGGAGACGACCATCATGTGGCGGGGATCAGCATAACCGCGCCTAAGCGGGCACCACACGCAGCTTCGCCCGTTCGCCAACGACGCGCCGGGCTTCGGCGCTGAGCCCGGCATCGCTGATCACCTCGTCCACGTCGTCCAGGGCTGCGATGGTGCTGATCCCCAGCATGCCCCACTTGGTGTGGTCGGCCAGGACCACGGTCCGCCGGGCAGCGGCCATGAAGGCGCGGTCCGTCTCCGCCTCGAGCAGGTTGGGTGTGGTGAAGCCGGCACCGGCATCCATGCCGTGGACACCCAGGAACAACAGGTCAAGGTGAAGCTGCCTTAGCGCACCCGTCGCGATGGGACCAACCAGGGCGTCCGACGGCGTGCGTTCGCCACCTATCAGGATCACGGCAGATCCGCCGGGGTGGAAGAGATCGGCGATCCTCATCGAGTTGGTGACCACCGTGATGCGCGGCCCGCCCACCAGTTCCCGGGCCAGCGCCCACGTAGTGGTGCCCGCGCTCAGGCCGACGGCCATCCCTTCCTGCACAAGGGCGGCTGCGGCCACCGCAATAGCCCGCTTTTCGGCGGTCAATCGGGTGGATTTCAGCTCAAACCCGGGCTCGTGCGCGCTGGCGTCCCCGGGAAGTTTCGCACCGCCGTGGATGCGCTCAAGCTTCCCGTCCTCTTCCAGTTGCTCAATGTCGCGCCGCACCGTCATCAGCGACACGCCCAGCTGGGCAGCCAGATCCGAAATCCGCACCACCCGCTCCCGCTGGACAGCATCCACAATGGCCTGATGTCGGGCTGCTGCAAGCATGTGACCGGGTTCCTTAGGGCAGAGGCAGGGGCTGGTCCCAGTCTAGGGCCACCCAAACGCGAAGGAGTGGCAGTTATCCGGAAGCGTGCGTCAAAGGCAAGGAACGAGCCAGTACGCGTAGGATGACTGCCACTCGGCAGCCCCTACTTCCGCAGGGACGCCGCTATCTGGGACATGATGGTCGGGTCCGAGAGGGTGGTGGCGTCGCCGGGGTCGCGGCCTTCGGCGACGTCCTTGAGGAGGCGGCGCATGATCTTGCCGGAGCGGGTCTTGGGAAGTTCCGGCACCACCAGGATGTTCTTGGGCTTGGCGATGGGGCCGATTTCCTTGCCCACGTGGTTGCGCAGTTCCTGCACGGTGGCGTCGCCGTTGTTGACGGCGTCACCGCGGAGGATAACGAACGCGACGACGGCCTGGCCGGTGGTTTCGTCCGCGGCACCCACCACGGCTGCCTCGGCCACGGACGGGTGCGAGACCAGCGCGGACTCGATTTCCGTGGTGGAGAGCCGGTGGCCGGAGACGTTCATGACGTCGTCCACCCGGCCGAGCAGCCAGATGTCGCCGTCTTCGTCCTTCTTGGCGCCGTCGCCGGCGAAGTACATGTTCTCGAACCGGGACCAGTAGGTGTCCTTGAACCGTTCCGGGTCGCCCCAGATGCCGCGGAGCATGGCCGGCCACGGTTCGCGGATCACCAGGAAACCGCCGTGGCCGTCGGGTACGGACTCGCCGTTCTCGTCCACCACGTCCACGGCGATGCCGGGCAGCGGAACCTGCGCGGAGCCGGGCTTGGTGGCGGTGACACCGGGCAGCGGGGCGACCATCTGCGCGCCGGTTTCGGTCTGCCACCAGGTGTCCACGATGGGGGTCCGGTCTGCGCCGATGACCTTGCGGTACCACATCCAGGCTTCGGGGTTGATGGATTCACCCACGGAGCCCAGGACGCGCAGGGAGGAGAGGTCGTACTTGTCCGGAATCTCCCGGCCCCACTTCATGAAGGTCCGGATGGCGGTGGGGGCAGTGTAGAGAATGGAGACCTTGTACTTCTCCACGATCTCCCACCAGCGGCCCTGGTGCGGGGAATCGGGGGTGCCCTCGTACATGACCTGGGTGGCGCCGTTGATGAGCGGCGCGTAGGTAACGTAGGAGTGGCCGGTGACCCAGCCGACGTCGGCCGTGCACCAGTAGACATCCGTTTCGGGGTGGAGGTCGAAGACTGCCCTGTGGGTGTAGGCGCCCTGGGTGAGGTACCCGCCGGTGGTGTGCAGGATGCCCTTGGGCTTGCCGGTGGTGCCGGAGGTGTAAAGGATGAACAGCGGGTGCTCGGAGTCATGGCCAACGGCGGTGTGCTCGGTGGAGGCGGCATCGACGGTGTCCGCCCACCAGTGGTCCCGGCCCTCGGTCCAGTCCACGTCCTGCCCGTTGCGCTTGACCACCACCACGTTCTGCACGGTGTGGCCGGCGGCGGCGAGGGCCTCGTCTACGGCAGGCTTCAGGGCGCTGGGCTTGCCGCGGCGGTAGGTGCCGTCCGCGGTGACCACGAGCTTCGCTTCGGCGTCGTCGATCCGGGAACGCAGGGCATCCGCGGAGAAGCCCCCGAACACCACCGAGTGCACGGCACCGATCCGGGCACAGGCCAGGAGCGTGATGACGGCCTCGGGGATCATGGGCAGGTAGACGGCCACGCGGTCGCCCTTGGCCACGCCAAGGGATTCGAAGGCGTTGGCTGCCTTCTTGACCTCTTCGGTGAGCTGCGCGTAGGTGTAGGTGCGGGTGTCGCCGGGCTCACCCTCGAAGTAGATGGCAACCCGATCACCGCGGCCGCTTTCCACATGCCGGTCCAGGGCGTTGTATGCGGCGTTCACCTCCCCGCCGACGAACCACTTGGCGAACGGCGGGTTGGACCAGTCCAGGACCTGGTCGAAGTCCTTGCTCCAGGTCAGCAGCTCGCGGGCCTTCTTCGCCCAGAACGCGGGACGGTCCGCCGCCGCTTCCTCGTAGTCTGCGGCGGTGACGACGGCGTTCGCGGCGAACTCGGGGGACGGCGCAAAAGCCCTGGTCTCCTGCAGCAGGTTTTCGAAGGCGTCACCTTCCTGGCTGGACTGCGCCTGGACGGGAGCGGTAGCCGCGGAGCTGGTTGCGTGCTGGGACATGTGAACCTCATCATTCATCGATCTTTGCTGCGCGGACCTCCGCCATGGGCCGGGCTCCGCCGCTTGCATGGCAGGCGCCCGCCCGGCGGAATTTCCGCAAAGAGCTGTTCCGGGTTCAAGGGTAATGGCTGCAGCGGCCTGCGTGTGTGCCGTGTCACAAGGCAGCCCGTGAGCGGCGTTTATTAAGCGGTGAATGGTCCGCCGGGGGCTTCGGCGCAGCTTTCGGCCAGAGCAGCCGGGCGCCCGTTCAGCTAGTGATCATGCAGGCTCTTGGCTAGGGTGAAATGGAATTGTGACTTTACTTCGGACCGGCTGGGCCAGGAACCACGAATTCCTGGGACGGCCGGATCCGCTGTACGACGGCACAGTTTGACGGGGCCAAACAGCCCCGGTGCCGCCACGCTAAGGAGAGCAGAATGGACCAGCAGAGCCACGGCCGGACAACGGCCCCGGATACGGACGCAGTGTCTGATCCCGCAGCGTCGGATCCCGCCGCGTCGATCCCCGCAAAGTCCGGAGAGCCCGGAACGGCGACCCAGGGCGCGGAAGGCGCGCGCGGCAACAACTCCACAGCGGACGGTGTGCAGCAGGCTGTCCTCGGTCCTTTCACCGTCCGGGACCTGGCGGTTTTCGCCGCGACCCTCATCCTGTTCGCCGCCTCCCTGCTGCCCCTCTTCGGTGGCCGGTACAACCTGTGGAACCTTAACAACCAGTTCTTCCTGGGCCTCGGCATCATCCTGCCGCTGACAGTCTCCGCGCTGTTCGCGGCGCGCAGGCTGGCGCCGCAGACGAAGATCCGGATCGGTTCACTCTCAATCGACCAGTTCGCTTCCGTGACCGCATCGTTTGGGCTCGCCTTCTTCTTCCTGGCCACCGCAGCTGCGTTCAGCGCCAGCTTCCTGGTAGGCCTGATCGGTGCCGTGGTCCTCTTCGCCGCCACCGTCCTGGGCCGCTTCCTGCCCTACCTTTCCGCCGACTTCCAGGGCCGCGCCGAGGTGCCGGCCCATGTGGTGGCCCGCGAAGCGGCGGTGCCGTTGCGTAAGCCGCGTCCTCCGAAGGCACCCCGGCCCGCCACAGCGGGTGCCGGTGCTGGCGCCGGGAAATCGCCGCTGGGCGGCCGGCTCCTGGGTGGTCATACCGCAGGGTCGTCTGCGGTGAAGCCGGGTGCCCCTGCCGCCGGAGGTGCTGCGACCGGAAGTGCTGCCGCAGGCGCGTCCGCAGCACCCGTCTCCACCGCGCCCGAAGTTTTCGAGTGGACCGCCCAAGGGGCGCAGCTCCCGGCAACCCAGGCCACCGCCGTCGTACGTCCTGCCAACGCACCGGCCGAGGAACAGACCCAACTGGGCGACGCCGTCGCCCCCGCCGCGGCACCCGAAGCAGCGCACGACGGCGGCGCGCAGCAGGGTGCCCCCGCCGCCCAGGCTGCCCCGCGCGCGGCGGAGCCTCCGACGGCCACTGCCGTCCATCCTCAGGTCAGGACAGAGCAGCAGATCGGCGCCACCGTGGACCCTGCCAGCCGCCCGGACGACTCCGGCGAGCAGCCCGTCCCCGAGGCGTTCTGGTTCGCCGTGGCGCAGCACCGCACCGCCGTCGACCCGGAGACCGGTGCCCCGGCGTTCGTGATCGAGCCAGGCGGCTGGGTCCTGGCGCTTGAGGACCGTGGCCACGAATTCCTGGTCCAGCACACCGACGGACGGCTTGGAGTCCTGCGGGACCTCAGCAACATCGAACGCGGCTAGCCTGCCATGGTGGCGGTGAGTTCGGAGTCGGCCCTTGCGCTGAAGCGGCGGGCGCGGCGCATCAACCGGATCCTGGCGGAGAAGTACCCGTACGCGCATGCGGAGCTGGACTTCACCAACCCGTACGAGCTGCTGGTTGCCACCGTTTTGTCCGCGCAGACCACGGACGTCACGGTCAATCTGATCTCACCGCTGCTCTTCCGCACCTACCCTGACCCGCGCGCGCTGGCAGAGGCCGAGCCCGCGCGGCTTGAGGAAATCATCAAGCCCACCGGCTTCTTCCGCGCCAAGGCCCGGAATCTCATCGCCCTCGCCACGCGCCTCGTGGATGAGTACGACGGCGTGGTCCCCGGACGGCTGGAGGACCTCGTCACGCTCCCGGGAGTGGGACGAAAAACGGCGAACGTGGTGCTGGGCAACGCTTTCGGCGTGCCTGGCATCACCGTGGACACCCATTTCGGCCGGCTGGCCCGGCGTTTCGGCTGGACCCTGTCCGAGGACCCCGTGCAGATTGAGTCCGATGTGGCCGAGCTGTTCGAACCGCGCGACTGGACCATGCTTTCTCACCGGGTGGTTTTCCACGGCCGGAGGGTGTGCCATTCACGGAAGCCGGCCTGCGGGGCGTGCCCGGTGGCCAACCTCTGCCCGAGCTATGGCCTGGGCGAGACGGACCCGGCCAAGGCGGCCAAACTGCTCAAGTACGAGCTCGCGCCCGGCAGCGAGGAACTGCTGGCCCGGCTGCTGGCGGAGACGCACCGGGCCGCGGAAATCAGGATGGAATCCCGGCGGGCTGCCCCGTGAGCGCGCGGGGTGACCTGCAGGAGTTGGTCCGCAGGAACCAGGAGGGGATGGCGGGCGAGCCTGATCCGCTGTGGGCCGCACTCACCGTGGATGCCGCCACCGCCCGCAAGGCTGCAGTGTTGATGCTGTTCGGGGCGCTGGACCATGTTCCAGCGGCGTCGGAGAAGCCGCTCGCACCTGCTGATCTGGACGTGCTGCTGCTGGAGCGGGCGCATACGCTCGGTTCGCATCCGGGCCAGGTGGCGTTTCCGGGCGGACGGATCGATCCCGGCGAAACCGCGGTGGAGGCGGCGCTGCGGGAGGCCGAGGAGGAGACCGGGCTGGATGCCGGTGGAGTGGAGGTGCTGGGCACGCTCCAGGAACTCGGGTTGGCCCACAGCAATTTCCTGGTGACGCCGGTGCTGGGCTGGTGGCAGTCGCCGTCGCCCGTCCGGGTGGTGGACTACGGGGAATCCGCGCAGGTCTTCCGGGTGCCCGTGCGGGACCTGCTGGATCCGGACAACCGGGTCATGGCCACGGTGCGGCGCGTAGGGCGCACTTTCGACAGTCCCGCGTTCACCGTAAAAGGCGTGCTGGTGTGGGGTTTTACCGGGATCGTGCTGAACGGGCTGTTCGAGCAGCTCGGCTGGGCCGTCCCCTGGGACCGGACCCGGAAACATAAAGTGGGGGTGTAGGGCCTGGTTTATCAGGCCGGCCCTGTCAGGCCTGCTGTTGGCGCAGGTCCACCACGATCCCCGTGGCGGCGTTTTCGCGCACTGCCTTCACGCCTTCGCGCAGCGTGTGCAGGGACTTGAATCTTGGTGAGACGGCCACCGTGTTGCCGTCGGAGTCGGTGAGGCGGAGCCGATAGTCCTCGTCCCCCACCCGGTGAATCTCAAATCTGCCCGCCATACGGACCTCCCCTGAAATGCGTCGTTGCATCAAGTCATTATGGACCGGTCTGCATCAGTCGCAGTTATGACTGTAACGGCCATCACAGAAGGCCGTCGAGCTACCGTCGGGTAGGTTACTTTCCTTGAAGTAGCAGGCTTATTTGGCGTTGTCGTAGGAATCCACGACGGCGACGCTCACCGGGAACTCCACCGGAATCGGGCCGAACAGGAGCTCCTTCGCCGCATTGGCTGCCTCTTCAATGGCGCTGACGCAGGCGCCCACGGCATCCGCCGGGGCATGGACCATCACTTCGTCGTGGAGGAAGAAGACCAGCTCGGCAGGGGTGCCTGCGGCACGCAGGGTGCGGAGCCGCCGTCGTAATTCCGCCAGCCAGCACGCTGCCCAGTCCGCCGCAGAACCCTGCACCACGAAGTTCCGCGTAAAGCGCCCCCGCGCGCGTGCGATGGATTCGGCGCGGCGCTGTTCCTCAGCAGTCGCCGAGCGCTGACTCTGGTACCACCGGTCCGACGGCGGCGGGCTGCTGCGGCCCAGCCTGGTGGTGACTGTTCCGCCCTTCTCCCCGGCCCGCGCCGCCTGCTCCACGAAGTCCACCGCGCGGGGATAGGTGCGTGCCAGCTGGGGCATCAGCCGCCCGGCCTCCCCGGAGGTGGCTCCATACATCGCTCCGAGGAGGGCCATCTTCGCCTTGGCGCGGTCGCCGCCGAACCCCTTCGCCGCGATGCCCGCGTACAGGTCCTGGTCCCGGGCTGCCTCGGCCATGACGGTGTCCTGCGCCAAGGCCACCAGGACCCGGGGTTCGAGCTGCGACGCGTCCGCCACAATGAGTTTGTTGCCCGGAACCGCGTGCACAGCCCCGCGGACCTGCCGGGGAATCTGCAGCGCGCCGCCGCCCCGAGAGGCCCAGCGCCCGGACACCACGCCGCCCACCACGTATTCCGGCCGGAACCGGCCGCCGGCTACCCAGGCATCCAGCCAGGCCCAGCCGTTCGCGGTATGCAGCCGGGAGAGCCTTTTGTACTCCAGCAGGGGCACAATGGCCGGGTGACTGGATTCCCGCAGCTCCCACTTGCGGGTGCTTTTGACTTCGATGCCGTTCCGGTGGAGGGCGCGCATGAGTTCCTGGGGCGAGTCCGGATTCAGCCCTGGGGTATTCAGGAGGAGGCGCAGTTCGGCGGCCAGCGCCTCGAGTTTTTCGGGGCGCCGGCCGGCCGGAGGGCGGGGACCGAGATGGTCGGCGAGGATCCGTTCGTGCAGGTCTTCGCGCCATGGGACGCCGGCGTGCTGCATCTCCGCCGCGACCATGGCGGCCGCCGACTCGGCCGCCAGCAGCAGCTGCAGGCGGCCGCGCCGGTTCCCGCCGGGCTCCACCGCGGTCAGCGCAGCCTGTTGCGCGGCGAACTCGGCGCGGAGCTCCTCGGGTGTGAACCGCGGCGCGGGCCCGGAGGCATCAAACAGGGCCGCTTGCTCCGCCGGGGGAGCAGGCGGAAGGAGCGCCTTGGGAGGCAGGAGGTCTTCGTCGCTGGCCGTGACCACGGCGCTTTTGGCGTAGTCCGTTTGGGCCGAGAACTGTGAGTTCGCCAGGATGGTGCCGCACAGCGAGAGGTCATAGCAGCGTTCCAGCTCCACCCCCGCTGCCAGCAGATCCGGGTACCAGTCGCGGGTGCGGTGCCAGATCCAGCGCGGCGCCTGGCCTTCGGTGCGGCCGGCTTCCAAGCGGCGCACGACGGCGGGAAGTTCCGCTGCGCTGGCCAGCCGCGGTTCCGGGTTTGCGGGGAAGGGATGGCCCGACTGGGTCAGCTGCTGCAACACCGCACCGTCAGGGTGGGCGGCCAGCAGCAGGTACATGGTTCAATTGTGCCTTCTTTCCACAGCCGGACTTTTCCACATAGGGAAGGCTGCCCCTTACCGGCGGTCCTTGCCGCCGCAAGAGTTGGGCCATGAGCAGGCATGAGCTGACCCCGTCCCCGCCGACCGGCACGGCACCTCCGGCGAGGGAGGGCGGGGCATGGCTGCCGGACATGACACCTCCGGGTGCGCCGGCTTCCGGTGCATCACCTCGCGGGGCGCCGCGGGGCGAAGGGGGTGCCGGCGACGTGCTGCTGGTGACCGCCTCGACGGTCCTGCGCGGTGAGGTGGAACGGATCGTCGCCGCTGCAGGAGCCGGTCTTGTCGTAGCAGGCGACGCCGGAACCGCGGCCGGCTACTGGGACGAAGCCGCCGCGGTGCTCGTGGGCAGTGATGTGCGGGAGCTGCCGCCGCGCCGTCGGGCGCCCGCCGTGGTGGTGGGGCTGGACGGGGAGGGCGACAGTCTCTGGCATCTGGCCGCCGTTCTGGGAGCTGAACGGGTGGCCGTGCTGCCTGATGCGGCCGCGTGGCTGGCCGACCATCTAAGCCGCTCGCGGTCGCCCGACCCGGGGGGACTCGTCCTTGGTGTCACCGGCGGCTGCGGGGGAGCGGGTGCCACCACCGCGGCCGTGTGGATCGCCCAGGCGGCGGCCGGCCTCGGCGTACGGGTGCTGCTGGTGGACGGCGATCCATGGGGCGGCGGGCTTGAATTGGCGCTCGCCGCGGAGGAGGATCCCGGACTGCGGTGGCCGGACCTGTCCGGGGCAAGCGGCAGCGTCGACCCCCTGCAGCTGGCTGACTCCCTGCCTGTGGCCGGCGGTTTCTCCTTCCTGTCCTGGCCAGCCAGCCGTGACCAGCCCGTCTCCGTCCCCGCGGTGGCCACGGCGGCAGTGCTGGATGCTGCCCGACGCGGTTATGAGCTGGTGGTGGTGGATATCGGCAGGAGCGCCGAACAGCTGGCCACCCTCGGCTGGGACTGCGACCGGGTCCTGGTGGTTGTCCCTGCTCAGCTGAAGGCGGCCGTGGCCGCGGCCCGGCTCCTGAAGGAATTCCCGCCCGTGGAAGCGGGGCTCCTGGTGCGAGGAGGGACCGGAGCCGCCCTGGACGGGCCGCTGATCGCGGAAGCGGTCGGACTTCCCATAGAGGGACGAATGCCGGAACTGCGGAGCGTGGCAGCGGCCATGGAGGCCGGGCGCCTCCTGGAGCTTGGCAAGCGGCGGGCCGTGCGGCATTTCGCGGCGTCGGTACTGGATGCGTTGGGTGACGTGATGGCCGGCGGAGAGGTCGCATGAGCGGGGCGGGCGGACGCATGAGCGGGCCGGGCGGTTGGTCGGCCGGATGGCAGGGCCGGACCGCCGAAGGCGTACCCGGCGCGGATGACGCAGATGGCGGCGCTCTCAAGCGCCGGGATCTGCGTGCGGGGCAGCCAACCATGTCCCGTGGTGCCGGACAGCGAAGGACCGGGGCGCACGGCGCCATGGACGCTGGACTCCTCGAATCAGTGCGCGAATCGGTGCTGGCGGACGCAGGACAGGTGACGCCGTCCAGGGTTGCGGCAGCCGTCCAGGCGACCGGCAGGCTGCTGGGGACCGCCGGCTCACTTGCCGCCGTGGAGCGGATCAGCGCAGAACTGAACGGGCTTGGTCCGCTTCAGGAACTGACCAAGGACCCGGCCGTGACGGACATCTTCGTCAATGCCCCGGGCTCGGTGTGGCTGGACCGCGGGCGGGGGATCGAGCCCGCCCCAGTGGAGTTCGACAGCGAACCCCAGCTCCGTTCCCTTGCCTGCCGGTTGATCGCCGCTGGCGGGCGGCGGCTGGACGATGGATCACCCTGCGTGGACGTCCGGCTTCCCGGCGGTTACCGGGTTCACGCGGTGCTGCCGCCGGTGTCCACCGCCGGGACGCTGCTGAGCATCAGAATCCGGCGCGAGGGCGTGTTCACGATGTCCGATCTGGAAGAGAGCGGAATGTTCGGGCCCGACATCCGGCAGGTCCTGGAGCGGCTGATGGCGGGACGCCTGAGTTTCCTGGTCAGCGGCGCAACCGGCTCGGGAAAGACCACTTTGCTGTCCACGCTGCTGGGTCTTTGTGCCGAACAGGAGCGGCTGGTCCTCATCGAGGATGCGTCCGAACTCAACCCGGTCCATCCGCACATCGTGTCGCTCGAGTCGCGGCACGGCAACCTCGAAGGCGGCGGGGCGGTGGACCTCGGCGAGCTCGTCCGGCAGGCGCTGCGCATGCGGCCGGACCGGCTGGTGGTGGGCGAGTGCCGCGGCGCCGAGGTGCGGGAACTGTTGACGGCGCTGAACACCGGACACAGCGGCGGTGGCGGCACCATCCATGCCAACACCGCGGCCGCAGTACCTGCCCGCCTTGCCGCCCTGGGTGCCCTTGCGGGAATGGGGCCGGAAGCCGTCAGGCTGCAGGCCGCCAGCGCCCTCGACGCCGTCGTCCACGTTGAACGCACTCCCCTCGGGCGACGGGTCACGTGTATTGGTGTGATGGTAGACGTCGGGCATGGGCTCGCGGTGCGCCCGGCAGTCGAGTCCGGTCCGGCCGGCGTGCTCCGGCGGGGACCAGGTTGGGCGGCTCTGGCCGGTCGGCTCGGGCTGGAAACGGGCAGCACAGGATGACCGCCTTGACTGCTTTCCTCCTAGGCTTGGCCGCAGTCCTGGCTTTCGGCCATGCCCCGGGTGCCGCGGCGAGGCTCCGCAGGGCGGGCTTCAGGGCGGCAGCTGCTGCCGGACGGCCCCAGCAGAACGGGCCGCCCGGACCGTTCCCACGCCGCGGTGCGGGAGCTGCCGGCCTGGTGCGTTCCGGCCTGTCATGGACAAAGAGGGCGGGCCGGGACGGGAACGAAGGTGTCTCCCTCACCCTCGTGGCGCAGCAGCTGGCGGCACTTTTGAAGGGTGGTCGTTCCCCCGGGCGGCTGTGGGAGGAGTTGTGGCTCCTGTACGGCAGGCCCGTCGTCGGACATGGAGCAGAGCCGGTCGCGGGGAGCCTCCACCCGGCGTCCGTGGAGGTTCTCGCCGCCGCCCGGGCTGCGGCCGCCAACGGCATTCCCGTGTCGGCTGCGATCCGAAGGGTACTGTCCGGCGGGGGAGCAGGCAGGGCTTCGTGGCGGCACCGCGACTCGCGGGTCTGGGCCGACCTTGCGGCGTGTTTCGATATCGCAGAGGCCAGCGGCTGCCCGCTCGCAGACGTTCTCACCCGCTTCGCCGCCCAGCTCGAAGTCGAAGACGACGCCGACGCCGCCCGACAGACAGCGCTCGCGGGCCCCAAAGCCACAGTTGCGCTGCTCACCTGGCTCCCGGTCCTGGGGCTGGGCCTCGGGGCTGTCCTTGGCGTTGACCCCCTCGCTGTCCTGCTCGGAACGCCGCTGGGCCTGGCCGCGCTCGCCGCAGGGGCCGGACTCACGGTGGCAGGGCGCATCTGGTCCGCGAAGCTCGTGGCAGCGGCGGCCGCCGCCGGCATGCCATGACGGAAGCATGGCCAAGTCCGGCCGTGGCGTCCGCGGTGCAGCTGTTTGCCCTGCTTGCTGCGGCCGTGGTTCTCGCCTTGGCCGGCCTCTCCAACTCTGCCAAGAGACTCCGGTCCCTGGTACGGCAGGCGCCCGGAAACGAACAGAAGACTTCGGACCCTGCCGGGGACGCCCCGGGACTGCGGGACACCGCCATGATGCTCGAACTGGTGGCAGCCATGCTGAACGCCGGCGCGGGAATCGGCCGTTCCCTTGAACTGGTGGCGGCCGCTTCCTCGCCGCGGTACCGGGATACCCTGACCCCAGTGGTTTCGGCCTTAGCCATGGGTGCCGACTGGGAAACTGCCTGGCGCAGCTCGGCCGTGCGGCATCCCGGGATCCTGGAACTGCGCGACGCGCTGGCTTTCGCTGCGCTGACGGGCGCCCCCTCGTCCGCGATTCTCTACGCCCAGGCTGCCCGGCTCCGCCGGGAGCGGTTCAGGGCGGCGGAGAAAAGGGCAGCATCGCTGGGCGTGAAGCTTGTGGTGCCCTTGGGTCTTTGCTCGCTTCCCGCCTTCATCTGCCTGGGCGTAGTGCCCGTCCTGCTGGCACTGGTACCGGGGTAAGCCTGGACAGTGCCTTCCGGGACAGCTGGACACGTCATGTCGCGGCGTCCGGGCAGCTGTCTTGTCCTCCACAGCTGCCCGGTCTGGGTGGGTTGTCCACTTACACGCACAGCTGGCTTACCGCTGGGTGTTCTGGCCGGAAGAGTCAAGTCAGCCGGCAATCCAGGCCGGTCCAACGAAAGGAACCAGCACATGTACGCCCGTCATTACAGCCACCGCATTAGGGGCGCCGGAGCGCCGGCCGCCCCTCCGCATGCGGCCCGCACACAGGGTGCTCTCAACCCTGAGCGTTCAACGGATGCCGCCTGTCCTCCCGTCCTCCGGCTGGTGCCGCCCCTCGAAGAGGCACCAACTGGTGCCCCGTACCCTGCGGCCGGACCGGTGACCGCTCTTCCGGTCCGGCGCGTGGAGAGGCATCCCGCAGCGGAAGCCGGTATGGCCACCGCAGAATATGCCATCGCGACTCTGGCCGCCGTAGGGTTCGCCGGGCTGCTGGTATTCATCCTCCGGAGTGATGAAGTCCGTGGCTTCCTCCTGACGCTGATCCGTACGGCGCTGGCACTCCCATGAGCAGGCCGGCCGTGACTCCTTCCCCGGCTACGGGTGCCGTGACGGCGGAATTTGCCGTGACGCTCCCCGCCGTTCTGCTGCTCCTGGCCATGCTGCTTTCTGCTGCGGCCGCCGGTATCACGCAGGTACGGCTCGAAGAAGGAGCACGTGCCGGCGCCCGCGCCCTGGCCCGCGGCGAGGATCCCGCCGCTGTCCAGGACATCGTTGCCCGCCTCTCCGGCAGTACGGCAGCCGCGGTGATCTCGGCCGATGGGGGCTGGCTGGACGTGACGGTCACCGACAGAGTTGGTGGGCCGCTGGGGGCATCCATTCCGTGGACGCTTACCGCCCGGGCTTCCACGCGGAGCGAGGCATCCGAATGAGCCCCTCCGATATGCCGCGGGGTTCCGGAATTCAGCGCTCCAGCCATGGAGAGCGGGGCGCCGGAACAATCCTGGCGGTGGGGTTGGCGCTGACGGTCCTGATGCTTATGGCCGGGGCGCTCCTGTTCGCGCAGGCCGCCGTCTTTGCGGGCAGGGCAGCGTCAGCCGCGGACCTGGCGGCGCTGGCAGCAGCGGACGCCTTGCGGGGACTCACTGAAGGGGACCCGTGCACCGTGGCCCTCGAGGTGGCCACCCGGCATGGAGCAACCGTGGTCAGCTGTGTCGAAGGCACCGGCCAGACGGTGGAAGTCCGGACGGAACTCGTGGAGCGGACAGTGGCGGGTCCGGCCCGAGGCCATTCCCGTGCCGGACCACCGCCATAGCCTGCTACAGCCCGGCCGAAGAGCCAGCCGGAGTGGGGGCCGGGGCTGTGGCTGCGGCCGGGCTGTCAGTTGCGTGCCGCAGCAGGACATCCAGGAGTGTGACCGCCGCTGCTTTGTCCAAGGGGTTGTTCTTGTTGCCGCACTTGGGGGACTGGACGCAGGAGGGGCAGCCTGAGTCGCATTCGCAGGCCTTGATGGCGTCCCGCGTGGCCGCGAGCCAGACCTTGGCCTTATCGAACCCGCGCTCGGCAAAACCGGCCCCGCCGGGATGCCCGTCGTAGACAAAGATCGTCGGCACTCCGGTGTCCGCGTGGAGGGCAGTGGAAACGCCGCCGATGTCCCACCGGTCGCTGGAGGCCACCAGCGGAAGCAATCCGATGGCGGCATGTTCGGCCGCGTGCAGGGCACCTGGGAACTGGGCTTCGATGAGCCCGGCTCCCGTCAGGGAACGGTTGTCCACCACGAACCACACGGCTTTGGTGAACAGGTCCCGCGCACCAAGGTCCAGCGGTTCTTCCCCCAAAACCTCGTTGGAAATCAGCGCTTTCCGTTGAAAGGAGACAACTTGTGTGGTCACTTTGACGTCGCCGAAGTGCACGGTGACGCCGCCCCACTGCATGGTGCGCTGGGTTTCGAGCACCTCGATCTGGGTCACGTCCCGGGCCGTCGTGTAGTAGTCGGGATTCGCCCGGCGCACCATCACGCAGTGATCGTCCTCGTTCAGGTCCTCCACCACATAGGTGTCGCCCTGATGGACATACACTGCACCGGTGTGCGCCTGGTAATGCGTCTGCGGCGAATCCATCGTCCCCAACAGGGAACCGGTCTCGGCGTCCACGATGCTTACCGGACCGCCGCCATCCGCCCGCAGGTTCACCATCCCCGCCGCGCTCTGCGAATGCGTCCAGAACCACCCCGCGGGCCGGCGCCTCAGGTATCCCTGCGCCACCAGTCGGTCCAGCAGACTCTCCGCCGTGGAACCGAACAGGTCCAGTTCCGCAGGTCCCAGCGGGAGTTCCGCCGCGGCCGCACAAAGATGCGGGCCCAGCACATAAGGGTTCGCCGGGTCGAAGACCGTGGCTTCCACCGAGACGTCGAAGATGGCTTCCGGATGGTTGACCAGGTAGGTGTCCAGTGGGTCGTCGCTGGCCACGAAGGCGGCCACGGCGTCCTGGCCCGCCCGGCCCGCCCGGCCTATTTGCTGGAATAGGGATGCCCTGGTCCCGGGCCAGCCCGCAACGAGCACCGCGTCCAGGCCCGAGATGTCGATCCCCAGTTCCAGTGCCGAGGTGCTGGAGACCCCCAGAAGCTCCCCCGCACGCAGCGACCGTTCCACCTGGCGCCGTTCTTCGGGAAGATAACCTGAGCGGTAGGCAGCCACGCGCTGGGGCAGGCTGGGATCCACTTCGTCCAGCAGGCGCTTGGTTATCGAGGAGATTGTCTCCGCGCCCCGCCTGGACTTGATGAACGCGATGGTGCGGATCCGGGCGGAGACCAGGTTCGCGAGCAGGTCTGCGGTTTCCGCGACTGCCGTCCGGCGCTGTGGGGCGCCATTCTCTCCCCGGGCTTCCGTCAGGGCAGGCTCCCAAAAGGCGACGGTGGTGGAGCCGTGCGGCGAGCAGTCATGCGAAACGGCGGTGACCGGAGCGCCGATGAGGCGGGAGAAGGAGACATCGGGCTCGGATGCGGTGGCGGAAGCGGCGATGAAGACCGGCTCGGGGAACGTCCGACCCGCCCCGTAATACGCGCAGATCCGGCGCAGCCGGCGCATCAGGTTGGCCACGTGCGATCCGAACACGCCCCGGTAGCTGTGCGCTTCATCGACGATGACGTACCGCAACCGGCGGAAGAACGACGCCCACCAGGCATGGTTGGGGAGGATGCCGAAGTGGAGCATGTCCGGGTTGGCCAGGATGAAGTTGGCATGGTCACGGATCCAGCGGCGCGCCGCGGGGTCGGTGTCGCCGTCGTACGTTTCCGCACGGACGGTGGGGAGCTGCAGCGCCCGAATGGCGTTGAGCTGGTCGGCAGCCAGCGCCTTGGTGGGGGAAAGATAGAGAGTGACGGCCCCGTCGTCGTGGATCTTGCCCGGTTCGGCGAGGACACGAAGTTCAGAGCGGTGGATAGCGTCAAGTGCAGGCAGCTGGTACGCAAGCGATTTTCCGGAGGCCGTGCCGGTGGCCACGACGGTATGGATACCGCGGTGGGCAAGATCCGCGGCGTCGACCTGGTGCCGGAAAGGCTCATGGATGCCGAGCGACCCGTAAGCGGCAACCAGATCCGGGTGCACCCAGTCAGGCCACGGGCTGTGGACCGCATGGCGTGCCGGGATGGTGTGGACATGACGGAGCTGTTCCGGATCCGGACCGCGGCCCAGCAGGGAAATCAGGGAGTCATGGGGGTTCACCCCAATATTGTTTCACCCGGCGAAGACAGGCGCGGCCCGGTTCGCCGTGGGGATAACCGTCTCCGGTCAGGCAACCCGGTTCGGGCAGGAGCGGTTCAGCTCAGGGAGAGGTCGGCGCCGTCCTGCGAGGAAGAAAGCATCAGCACACGCGAGACCGTGTTCCAGCCGAGGTGGGAATACAGTTTCTGGCCGTCCACCGAAGCCAGGAGCAGGCCGCTCTGGACATCGTGCTCAAAAGCCTGCGCCGCCAGGGCCCGCATGATGAAACTGCCCAGGCCACGGCGCTGGAAGGCCGGTTCGGTGATGATCTTGTCGAAAACCGCGGTCTCGCCCACCACGAACACGCGTCCGCTGGCGGCCAGGGTGTCTCCGGAACGGACCTCCGCGAAGTGGACGCCGTTCTCGGTGGTGGCGGTCAGCGCGAGGTCATCATCCGAAAGCCATGGGTCCTCGGCGTCCTGCGTTTCCATGTCGACAATCATCATGGTCTGGGTGTCCGAGGTGACGTTCAGGCCGTGGCGGGCGGCGAGCGCCGCATACCGCGCGGGGTCGTTCGTGAGGATCGTCAAGCCACGGGCTGGTACCTCTGCGGTCTTGGCTGCCAGCGCCGCGAACTCGTCATCGGCAGGGTCCGAGGCGAAGTATTCCCACTCGCCGGTGGTATCCGACCGGAGCGCGGAAGGGAACCGCCCTTCCTTGGCCGTCTGGTACCCGCGACAGCCTGCCCAGCCGGCCACCCATACTTCGAGAAGGCCAGTGATGTCTTCAACCATGGTTTCCGGACTCATGGATTGAGACTATTCCAGCGCGCGCATCAGGAACAGGGCCCGGAAGAGAGCTTATGCAATTGTGATCCGGTCTCAGGGGTGCCGGTACCCTTAAACACGTGGCTTTGAACCGAATCGTGCTCTTTTACGGCTTTACCCCCATCGCGGATCCCGAAGCGATCCGCCTCTGGCAGCGTGCCCTGTGCGAGAAGCTGGGCCTGACCGGGCGCATCCTGATCTCCAAGGACGGCATCAACGCCACCGTGGGCGGCGAAATCGGCGCCGTGAAGCAGTACGTGAAGACCACCCGCGAATACAAGGGCTTCCACGGCATCGACGTTAAGTGGTCCGACGGCGGCGCAGACGACTTCCCGCGGCTCAGCGTCAAGGTGCGTGACGAGATCGTTTCCTTCGGCGCCCCGGGCGAGCTCAAAGTGGACGGCAATGGCGTGGTGGGCGGCGGAACCCACCTCAAGCCGGAGGAACTCCACGAAATGGTGGATGCCAAGAAGAAGAACGGCGAGGACGTGGTGTTCTTCGACGGCCGCAACGCGTTTGAGGCCCAGATCGGCAAGTTCAAGGACGCCGTGGTGCCGGACGTTGCCACCACCCATGACTTCATCAAGGAACTTGAGTCAGGCAAGTACGACGGGCTCAAGGACAAACCCGTTGTCACCTACTGCACCGGCGGCATCCGTTGCGAGGTGCTCTCCAGCCTCATGGTGAACCGCGGGTTCAAAGAGGTCTACCAGCTGGACGGCGGGATCGTCCGCTATGGCGAAACATTCAAGGACCAGGGACTTTGGGAAGGCTCCCTCTACGTCTTCGACAAGCGGATGCACCTGGAGTTCAGTGACGAAGCCAAGACCATCGGCCAATGCACCCGCTGCTCTGCGCCCACCAGCAAATTCGAGAACTGCTCCAACCCCAGCTGCCGGACCCTCACGCTCTATTGCGCCGATTGCGCCGCCAGTCCGGAAACGCTCCGCTGCCCCGACGGGTGTGCAGCCTGACGTTCCAAATCCCTGGAGTGAGAGCTTCCGTACCCGGTAGGCGTAGTTTGCTTCCGCCGACGCCTCCACCCGGACTTCCAGCGCGGTGTCTGCCGGCAGGTAGATGACGTTCTCGCGCGTGATGCCGCACCGCAGGCCCAGGTCCACCAGCGCCAACGTGTCGCTGCGGACAGTGAAATTCACCGGTTCCGTGCTCCGGCAGGCCAGCGAGAGCACATAGGAGCCGGGCGATAATGCCGGTGTGGTAGCCGTAGCAGTCTCCCCCGCCGCCAGCAACCCGGCGTCTACCTGCAACGCGGGCGGATCCGTTCCGGGCAGGGCCTCCACCACCCAGGCCCCCAGTGACTCCGCCGGGACCGCTTCCAGCGGCGGGTTCCGCGTGAACGCCGGACCCGGCGCGGCGGTGGCGTCTGGGCTGCTCCAGCCCCGGCCGTCGTCGTACGTATATTCGCAGCCGGCCACGGCGGCGGCCGCAATGAAGGCACTAAGGGCGACGACGGCGCCCGCCTTGGTTCCCCGGCCGGCCTTGCGGGACCGTCGCCCGGGCGGTGGGAGCTCCGGACCGCTGCGGTCCGTGGCGCCCGGGGAGGCGGCCATACTTCGACTCTAGGCCTGGCGGCCGCACGGGGCCAGCGCCCGCGCGCCACAGTTGTGGCTATCCTGCGGGCACTATGTGGTAGGCGTACAGGACGGGCGCGTCCACGCTGGAAATGCTGAATTCCAGGGGCCCGTCCGTGGCAAGGGTGACTTTCGCGCGCTCGGGCGTGCCGTAGCAGGCAGCTCCGAGGTCGGCCACATCCTTCTCGCCTGACCTGACGGCCAGGAAGGCCTTGCCGCCGCCCTCGCAGACCAGTGTCACGGCGTAGGCACCGGCCGGCAGCTCCTCCGTGCGGTCAACCGGCTCGGCGGAGAGAAGCTTGCCTGACTTTTCGGCCACCACACCGGCGGCGGATGGCATCGCCGTGGCCTGCCAGGCCGGAACGTCGGCGTCCTCCACGGAGAGCCGGGGCGCGCATCCAGTGCCGGCCAGGACGGCGGCGACTGCGGCGGCGGCCAGGGCGCGCGGGAATGAGGTGAAGGGTAGGGCCATGCCTCCAATTTACCGGGGCCAGTGGGGCCTCCTGTGCCCACCCTAGACTTGAGCCGTGCCTACCTCCTACGAATTCACCGCCGGCAACACCCCCGACGCCCCCCGCAGCGACCTTCCCCAGCAGCTTGCCGCCCTTGCCGCGGACCTGCGCGCGGTGGACTACACGCTGGACGGCGTGGCCGGCCTCCTCGGTGAGTCCGCCTACACCGCGCTCGACCGCGACCAGACGATCCCCGCCCTGCTGGCTACCGAAAGTGCGGCCCGCGGCGAGGGGCCCGCAGCGGCGCTTGCCGCCGTCGTGCGCCTGTGGCTGCTGGCCGAACCGCAGGAAGGTGAAACGCTCGACGCCGCCCTCCCGGGCATCCGTACCGAAGGCCTGGTGGAGCTGGGGCTGCTGCAGCCCGTGCCCGGCACCGGGAAATTCACGGCCCGGGCGGACCTGCGGCCTTACGGCTGGGACAAGAACGAGGACGGCAGCGGCGGGGCCGAACTGTGGGTGGCCAGCGACCTCGCCGCGCACCAGCAGGCCGGGATCCTGCGGCATGACCACGTGCTGGGCATCGGGCAGGCCTCCACTACGCTGGTCCAGGCCACCATCCGCCGCCACACGGAACGGGCGCTGGACCTGGGCACCGGCTGCGGCATCCAGACTTTCCATCTGCTGCACCATTGCCAGCACGTCACTGCGACGGACATTTCCGAACGCGCCCTGGCCTTCACGCGGTTCAACATCCTGCTTAACGCAGAGGCCCTGTCCGTGGACCCGGAACGGCTCTCGGAGCGGGTGAGCCTGCGGTGCGGGTCCATGCTGGAGCCCGTGGCAGGCGAGGAGTTCGGGCTGGTTGTCTCCAACCCGCCGTTCGTGATCACCCCGCGCACCGCCGGGGAGGACGCGGCGGGACAGTTCACGTACCGCGATGGCGGGCTGCCGGGGGACCAGATCGTGTCGTCGCTGATCCAGGACCTGCCGTCCGTGCTGGAACCGGCCGGAACAGCCCAGCTGTTGGGCAACTGGGAGGTGCCTGCGGGGATGGAATGGCAGGAGGGGCCGCAGAAGTGGGCCAGTCCGGACACCGACGCCTGGTTCATCCAGCGCGAGCAGGTCACCCCGGAGCAGTACGCGGAGACATGGCTGCGCGACGCTTCCGAAGGCCGCGACCGTGAACATTACCGGGACGCCTACGCCGCCTACCTCGCCGATTTCGCCTCCCGCAAGGTGGAAGGGATCGGCTTCGGGATGGTGTGGCTGCGGCGGCCGGCGGAACGGGGCGGGACACGCATCCGGCGGTTCGAGGAGATCACCTACCCCATCGAACAGCCCATCGGCCCCCATCTGGGCGCCCTGGTGGAGCGCGCCGACTGGCTTGCCGCGCACAGCATCGAGGACGCACACCTGCTCGTGGCCGGGGACGTCACCGAGGAAAGGCACCAGCGGCCCGGCGCGGAACATCCAGGGGTGATCCTGCTGCGGCAGGGCGCAGGGCTGCGCCGGACGAACCTGCTCAGCACGGAGCTGGCCGGCTTTGTGTCCGCATGCGACGGCGACCTGACCGCCGGGCAGATCGCCGGAGCCCTGGAAGCGCTGCTCGGCGGGGGAGAGGACTTCAACGCGGCGACGTTCCGGACGGGGCTGCTGGCCGAGGTGGAAAACCTGGTCCGTGACGGGTTCCTCATCCCCGCCGCCTGAGCGCCGGGAGGCCTTTCCACAAGCCCGCGCTTTTCCACAGGAATGCGCACAATCGGCCAAAATATGGTGAACTAGGCAAATATGGGCTCATCTGCCCGAGCAACCCTTTTCCGTAGGAGCACCGTGCCAAGCAAGGCCAAAACCGGCAAGAAACTCGTGATCGTGGAGTCTCCGGCCAAGAGCAAGACCATCGCCAAGTACCTCGGCGAGGGTTTCATTGTGGAGGCCTCCATCGGTCACATCCGTGACCTGCCCCAGCCGTCCGAGCTGCCTGCGGAACTGAAGAAGACCCCGGTGGGCAAGTTCGCCGTCGACATTGAAAACGGCTTCAAGCCCTACTACGTGGTCTCGCCGGACAAGAAGAAAAAGGTCACCGAACTCAAAGCGGCGCTCAAAGACGCCGACGAACTCTACCTCGCAACCGATGGGGACCGCGAGGGCGAGGCCATCGCGTGGCACCTGCTCGAAGTGCTCAAGCCCAAGGTCCCGGTGTACCGGATGACGTTCGGTGAAATCACCAAGGAAGCCATCCAGCGCGCCATGGGCAACCTGCGCGACGTCGATTCAGCCCTGGTGGATGCGCAGGAGACCCGCCGTGTGCTGGACCGTCTTTACGGGTACGAAATTTCTCCGGTCCTGTGGCGCAAGGTCGCCCGTGGCCTCTCCGCCGGCCGCGTGCAGTCCGTGGTCACCCGCATGGTGGTGGACCGCGAACGCGAGCGCATGGCGTTCAAGGCGGCGTCTTACTGGGACCTGACCGGGCAGTTCGGCGCGGGTTCGGCCTCGTTCAAGGCCAAACTTGCCGCGGTGGACGGCGCCAAGGTCGCCACCGGCCGCGATTTCAACGACGACGGCGAACTGACCTCGCGCAACGTGGCGCACCTTAATGAGGAACTCGCTGCGTCGCTGGCGGCAGGGCTGCAGGAGGCCTCCTTCGCGGTCCGCTCCGTTGACACCAAGCCGTACACCCGCCGGCCGGCTGCACCGTTCACCACGTCCACGCTGCAGCAGGAAGCCGGCCGCAAGCTGCGGTTCTCCTCGAAGAGCACCATGCAGATCGCCCAGCGGCTGTATGAAAACGGCTACATCACCTATATGCGTACGGACTCTTCGGCACTGAGCGATGAGGCCCTGACAGCTGCCCGCCGGCAGGCTTCGGAACTGTACGGCCCCGAGTACGTCCCGGGGTCGCCCCGGGTCTATTCCAACAAGGCCGCGAACGCGCAGGAAGCCCACGAGGCCATCCGTCCCGCCGGTGACTCCTTCCGCACTCCGGCCCAGGTGGCGTCGCAGCTGTCGGGCGATGAGTTCCGCCTCTACGAACTGATTTGGAAGCGCACGGTCGCGTCCCAGATGGCGGATGCCAAGGGCTCGACGGCCACCATCCGCCTGGGCGCCGTTGCCGCCGACGGCCGGGACGCCGAGTTCTCCGCGTCCGGCACCGTGATCACCTTCCCCGGCTTCCTGGCCGCCTATGAAGAGGGCAAGGACGAGACCCGCGGCGACGACGACTCGGATGAGGCCCGCCGTTTGCCCAACGTTGCCAAGGGTGACGCCCTGACGGCTTCGGACATTGTCGCCGTCGGGCACGAGACCTCCCCGCCGCCGCGGTACACGGAAGCGTCGCTGACCGCCGAACTGGAAAAGAAGGGCATCGGGCGCCCGTCCACGTACGCGTCCACCATTTCCACAATCCAGGACCGCGGCTACGTCCGGAAGCAGGGTTCCGCGCTGGTGCCCAGCTGGATCGCTTTCTCCGTGGTCCGCCTGCTGGAACAGCACTTCCACGACTACGTGGACTACGAGTTCACGGCTGACATGGAAGGCGACCTGGACAAGATCGCTAACGGCCAGGAGGTGGGCGCCGCCTGGCTGAAGCACTTCTACTTCGGTGAAGACTCTGACCCCGGCCTGCTGAGCATCGTGAACAACCTGGGCGAGATCGACGCGCGGGAGATCAACTCGGTGCCGATCACGGACGGTATCACGCTCCGCGTGGGCAAGTTCGGCCCCTACCTGGAGAGCACCGTGCCCACCGTTGACGCCAAGACCGGCGAGGTGGTGGAGAACGCCCGGGCCAACGTGCCCGAGGACCTGGCTCCGGATGAGCTCACTGCCGAGAAGGCCGTCGAGCTGATGGAGACGGCGGCGCCGGACGAACGCGTGCTGGGCGCCGATCCGCACACCGGCCACACGGTGGTGGCCAAGAACGGCCGGTACGGCGCTTACGTCACCGAGGTCATTCCCGAGATGACCGAGGAAGAGATCGCCAACCAGCCGGTGGAGTACTACAAGAACGGCAAGCCGAAGCCGCCCAAGAAACCGGTCAAAGCCAAGCCGCGCACAGGTTCGCTCTTCAAGTCCATGACCGTGGACTCGGTCACGCTGGACGAGGCGCTGCAGCTCATGAGCCTGCCGCGCGTGCTCGGCCAGGACGGGGAGGGCAACCCCATCACGGTCCAGAACGGGCGCTTCGGTCCGTACCTGAAGAAGGGCACGGACTCCCGGTCCATCGGGTCCGAAGAGGAGATTTTCACCATCACGCTGGAACAGGCCCTGGAGATCTACTCGCAGCCCAAGCAGCGCGGTGCGCGCGCAGCTGTGCCCCCGCTGGCCGAGTTCGGCCCGGATCCGGTGTCGGAGAAGAACATCGTGGTGAAGGAAGGCCGGTTCGGGCCGTATATTACCGACGGGATCACCAACATCACTGTGCCGAGGTCCACGTCCCTGGAGGAACTCACCCGCGAACAGGCAGTGGAGCTCCTCGCGGAGAAGCGCGCCAAGGGCCCGGTCAAGCGGACCGCCACCCGCAAGGCTCCGGCCAAGAAGAAGGCAGCCGCGAAGAAGTAGGGCGTTTGCGGTGCCGGGCGGTGCATGATCAGGTAGGTATATGACTGAACAGCCCGGCATTGCCGACACCACTCCGCTGAACGACCTCGAGGAGAAGCTCGCCAAGGGCGGACAGCCCGATGCCAGCCCTGTGGATGTGATCCTCTCGTTCCTGAACAACGAGGTCTACATCGTCAGCCCGGACGGGATCGAGGGCGAGGACTCCCAGGTGGAGCCCCTGGTTCTTGCCAACGCCGACGGCGACCCCGTCCTTGCCGTCTTCTCCCACCCCAGCCGCGTGGACGCCCAGTACCTCGAGGCGGCCCCGAACGTGCTGGGCACCCAGGGCGCCGCCATCATCGCCAACATCGGCGACGAACTGGGCATGGTGATAAACCCGGGCGCGGCCTACGGCTTCGAAATCAATCCCGAAGGCGTTGCCAACATCAAGCGCGACTTCAAGCGGGCCGACGAGCAATAATGGCTCCATGCGGCTAGGCGTCCTCGATATCGGGTCCAATACTGTCCATCTCCTGCTGGTGGACGCCCACCCGGGCGCGCGCCCGGTGCCGTTCGCCTCGCACAAACGGCCGCTGTCCCTGGTCCAGTACCTGGAGCCGGACGGCAGCATCAACGACGCCGGCCAGCACGAACTCACCGAATTCGTGCTGGAGGCGTGGGAATTCGCGGCGAGGCACAAGGCAGAAGACCTGCTGGCGTTCTGTACGTCCGCGATCCGGGAGGCCACCAACGGTCCGGAGGTCCTGGCCCGGGTGAAACATGAAACCACGGTCACCCTCCAGGAACTGACCGGCAGCGAAGAGGCGTCCATGACCTTCTTTGCGGTCCGGCGCTGGCACGGCTGGGGCGCCGGACCTATCCTGAACCTGGATATCGGCGGCGGGTCTTTCGAAATGGCCTTCGGCCAGGACGAGTTGCCGGAGGTGGCCACGTCCGTGCCGCTGGGAGCCAGCCGCCTGACACGGGATTGGCTGGCCGAGGACCCGCCCACGGCCAAGAGCGTCAAGGACCTGCGGCGCTATATCCGCGACACGCTCAAGCCCGCCGTCCGTGAGTTTGACGGGCTGGGCCGGGCCAATGTGGTGGCAGGGACCTCGAAGACCTTCCGCTCGCTGGCACGGATCGCCGGGGCGGCTCCCAGCGCAGCCGGGCCTTACGTCAAGCGCGAGCTACGGGCTACGGACCTGGGGGTGTGGGCACAGCGCATCTCCGCCATGAAATCTGAGGACCGGCTGCACCTTCCCGGCGTTTCGGAGGCCCGGGCCCGCCAACTGCTGGCCGGTGCGCTCGTAGCGGAGGCCGCGCTGGAGCTTTTCGAGTTCAAGAAGCTGAGGATCTGCCCCTGGGCGCTGCGGGAGGGCCTGATCCTGCGCCGCCTGGACCAGCTGGTATTTGCCGGGCCGCTGGAGCCGGCGCCGCACGTGGTTGCCCGCGTCTAGCTGGCGCATCGTGCACCGTGGGTTAAATGCGGGAGCACCGGGGTCCGGAGCCGGGAAAATGGGGGAAAACCCGGCAGGGACCTCCGGTGCCCCGGCAGACATCCCCATGCCTGCCGCATCACTCGCACCCTCAATGAGGTAGTTACTACGCTAGGACCCCAACTTGTGAGCAGCCTGCGTCCAACATGGGAGCGACCTGTGAATCGCTTTGTCGCCTGTAAGACCTGCACCGTTAACGCCGAACTGCAATGATGGAGCCATGAGCAACCGAATCGCATTCCTTGGCTGTGGGTCCATGAACGAAGCCATCCTGGCGGGGCTGGTGGAAGCCGGCACGGACCCGGCGGATATTGTGGCCACCGTCCGGCGGGCCGAGCGCGCCGCGGAACTGGCCGAGCGCCACCACGGAATCACCGCCATCGCCGGTGAGGAGGAACCCGACAACAACAGACAGGCCACCAAGGGATCCGCCGTCGTCGTGCTTGGTGTCAAACCCGTGGGAATCGTAGACCTGGCCCGCGAGATCAGTAGCTCCCTCTCCCCGGACACCGTGGTGGTCAGCGTCGCCGCCGCCGTCTCCATTGCGCAGCTTGAGGCGGCGCTGCCCGCCGGCCAGCCTGTGATCCGCTCGATGCCCAACACGCCCGCGAAGCTGGGCCGCGGCGTGGTGTCGGTATCACCGGGAACCAATTGCAGCCCCGAGCAGCTGCAGAAGGTGAAGGAGATCCTCAAGGGGGCAGGCACCGTGGTGGAGGTACCCGAAGGGCAGGTGGATGCGCTGTCGGCCATCAGCGGCTCCGGCCCGGCCTACGCGTTCTACCTGGCGGAAGCCATGGCCGCCGCGGGCGTCGAACTGGGGCTTGACGCCGAACTTTCCCTGCTGCTGGCCCGCGAAACCGTGGCCGGCGCAGGCTTCATGCTGGCCGAGCCCGGCGCGGACCCGGCGGCGCTCCGCAAGGCCGTAACCAGCCCCAACGGAACCACCGAACGGGCCATCGCCACGTTCGACGAGCAGGGCATCCCCGCCATCATCGCCGCCGGTGCGCGGGCCGCGGCGGACCGGGCGGCGCAGATCACCCGCCAACTGGGCTGATTTTGGGAACCACGGGTGCGCTGAGGGACTAGGGGCGGGCGGCGAAACGCTCCAGCAGGTCCACGTGGCCGGAGACGATCAGCATGTCGCGCGAGGACACCTTGGTCTCCGGCCGGGCGTAGGTGAAGTCCTCGCCCGGGGACTTCACGCCAACAATCGTCACGCCGTACTTGGAGCGCACCTTGGATTCGTCCAGCGTGAAGCCCACGGTCTCGCGCGGCGGGTACATCTTGACGATCGCAAAGTCGTCGTCGAACTCGATGAAGTCCAGCATTCGGCCGGATACCAGGTGGGCCGCGCGCACGCCGGCGTCCGCCTCCGGGTAAATGACGTGGTTGGCACCGATTCGGGTGAGGATCTTGCCATGCGAGGGGGTGATCGCTTTCACCCACAGGTGCTCGATGCCCAGGTCCACCAGGTTGACGGTGATGAGCACCGAGGATTCGATGGACGTCCCAACGCCCACGACGGCGGAGCTGAACTCCTGCGCCCCGAGCTGGCGGAGGGCGTCGATATTCGTGGCATCGGCTTCCACCACGTGCGTCAGCAAGGGTGCCCATTTCTGGACCAGGGACCGGTCGCGTTCGATGGCCAGGACCTCTCGGCCCTGCTTGACCAGCTGTTCCGCGGTGGAGGAACCGAACCGGCCCAGCCCGATGACCAGCACCGGGGCGTTATGGGCAGGGCGCCGGGGAGCGTCTGAGGAACTAGCCAATGATGGGCCTCTCTTCGGGGTAGTGGTACAGCTGGCTGCGCTGGCGCAGGGCCAGCGCGGCGGCGAGGGTGACGGTACCGACGCGGCCGGCGAACATCAGGGCCGTCAGGACATACTTGCCCGCAGGCGCCACCTCGGCGCTCAGGTTGGTGCTGAGGCCGCAGGTGGCGAAGGCGGAAATTGTTTCAAAGAGTACCCGGTCCAGTGATTCCCCGCTGATGTGGAGCAGGAGGAAAGCTCCCAGGGAAACGAGTGTTGCGCCGGCCACGATCACCGAGATGGCAACGCGCATGGCGCCCTCCGGGATGGTCCTGCCGTAGATCTTGACGTCGGTGTCGCCCCGGGCCTCCGCCATGATGGCCAGGAACATGATGGCGATGGTGGTTACCTTGATGCCGCCGGCCGTCGACGCCGAGCCGCCGCCGGCGAACATGAGCGCGTCCGTCAGCAGCATGGTGGTGGATTCCATCTGGTTCTGGTCCACCAGGTTGAAGCCGCCGGAGCGCATCTGGATGGACGCGAACAACGAGTGCATGACTTTGTCGCCGGTTCCCATCCCGCCGATGGTGGAGCCGTTCTCCCACTCCATGGCCGCCCAAGACAGCGCGCCGGCCAGGAAGAGGATCAGCGAAACCTGGATGGTCAGCTTGGTGTGCAGGTTCCAGCGTTTCCAGTTCAGCCCGTTCTGCTGCAGGACCATGACCACGGGAAAGCCCAGGCTGCCCACGAACACGCCCACCATGATGGGGACCAGGATCCACAGGTCATTCTCGAACGGGATGATGCCATCCGCGTGGGCAGTAAAACCGGCGTTGTTGAACGAGGAGATGGCATAAAAGACCCCGTGCCAGAGCGCCTGGCCGGGGCTCTCGCCGATCATGAGAAATCGGGGCACCAAGATCACGGCCAGAGTCGCTTCGATGACAACCGAGGTGGTGATGACGATCCGCAGCAGCGTGCCCACCTCGCCCAGGCGGCCGGCGTTGTTCATGGACTGGGCCGCGATCAGCTTGCCGCGCACACCCAGCCTCTTGCTGACCATCAGCGCCAGCAGGGAGGCAAGGGTCAGGGTGCCCAGGCCGCCCACGAAAATCGCGATCAGGATGATCAGCTGCCCGAAGAAGGACCAGTGCGTGGCGGTGGTGACCACGGTCAACCCGGTCACGCACACCGCCGAAACTGCGGTGAACATTGCATCGTGCAGAGGGGTGGACTGGCCGTTGGCTGCGGCGGCGGGCAGGGACAGCAGGCCCGTGAACAGCAGAACCACCAAGCCGAACGCGGTCAAGGCCAAGCGTGCCGGTGAAGTGTTGGCCACCGTATCGATGAAGTCGCGGAGCCGCGTCAGGACCCAGAGCCCCGTGTGCTCGCCGGAGCCCTGCTGCCAGTCTGCCTGGGTGGCGGGCCTCGACTCGCGCTGCGTCATGTGGCTTTCCTCGGTTGAAACGGCTTCCTTCAGTAGTAAACCACTAATGCCGCGTAATGGCCGGGCAGTGCGATGGCCGTGCTCGGGTAGCCTGTGATTGATGACATACCTCCCCGGCCTCGCCCAGCCCGCGCCGCCGACCCTGGTGGTGTGGAGCCCGGACATGACGGCCTACAACTTCGGGCCAGGCCATCCGATGGCACCGGAACGCATGGACCTCACCGCCCGGCTGGCCCGCAGCCTGGGCCTCTTCGACCTGGCGCACGTCACGGTGGAGGCTCCGGACGTCGCTTCGGACCCCGAACTGGAAACGGTCCACTCGGCCGACTTCGTGGCCGCGGTCCGCCGTGTCAGCGCCGACCCGGAAGAACCTGACCTGGAACGGGGCCTGGGCACCGAGGACGACCCCGCCTTCGCCGGCATGCACGAGGCCGCTGCCCGGCTTGCCGGCGGTTCGCTTCTGGCGGCCACCAGCATCCTGGCCGGGTCGGCAGTCCACGCAGTCAATTTCGGCGGCGGCATGCACCACGCCTCCCGTGAACGCGCCAGCGGTTTCTGCATCTACAACGACGCTGCCCTGGCCATCCAGCGGCTGCTCGATGGCGGTATCCAGCGCGTGGCGTATATCGACGTCGATGCGCACCACGGCGACGGGACGGAAAGCATCTTCTGGGACGACCCCCGGGTCCTCACCATTTCGCTGCACGAGAGCGGCCTGACCCTCTTTCCCGGCACCGGATTCGCCAATGAGATCGGCGGTGGGCAGGCGGAGGGGACAGCGGTCAACGTCGCCCTTCCCGCGGGAACGGGCGACGCCGGCTGGCTGCGCGCGTTTTACGCGGTGGTGCCGCAGCTGGTCGCCGCCTTTGCTCCCGAGGTGATCGTCAGCCAGCACGGCTGCGACTCGCACCGTGATGATCCGCTCACACACCTTAACCTGAGCGTGGACGGCCAGCGGGAGGCCGCCACCGCCGTGAAGAACCTCGCGGAACGCCATTGCGGCGGCAGGTGGATCGCGACCGGCGGGGGCGGATACAGCGTGCTGGACGTGGTGCCCAGGTCCTGGAGCCATCTGGTGGCGATCGCTGCGGCGCGGCCGGTGCCGGTGCGCACCCCAGTCCCGCAGGACTGGCGGCAGTACGTCGGGGAGAAGTTCGGGACCGCCGCGCCTGCCCTGATGGGCGACGACGTGGAGCTGTGGTGGCGGTCCTGGGAGGTGGGTTTCGACCCGAACGATGCCGTGGACCGCACCGTGATGGCCACCCGCAAGGCTGTCTTCCCGCTGCACGGACTGGATCCCTGGTTCGACTGACCGGGGCCGCTCGTTTTACCGCCTGCACCCCGCGAAATAGTTGATGCCTTTCGGCGTATATGTCGCTAGGGTGGAGGCATGGTGACAGACGACGTATTTGCCGTCATTGCGGAATCGACCCGGCGGGACATCCTGGTGGCCCTGCGCGCGGGGGACAAGGCTGTTGGCGAGCTGGTGGAGGAGCTTGCGGCAAGCCAGCCCACGATTTCGAAGCACCTGAAAGTGCTCCGCGAGGCGCAGCTGGTGAGCATGCGCGCCCAGGGCCAGAAGCGCTACTACGCGCTGAACCGGGAACCGCTGGAGGGCATTTCGCACTGGCTGGAGACGTTCGACGTCGGCAGCGCAGCCGCCGCCCGCACCGCGCCGGCCGCACGGGAAACCCACGCGAAGCCCGGTGCAGGCCGTCCGTCGTCGGGAACCGCCGCCCGTTCCACTGCTGAATCGTCGGCCGGTGCGCCGGACGAGGTTGCTGCCGAGGCCGTTTCTGCTGGCGTCCTGGCGAGGGACGGTGCGGAACTGAGTCCCGCCGTCGTGATTCCCGGCGGAACTGCTGCCGCGCTGAGTGACGACACCGTGCCCCAGCAGATTGGCCGCAGCGTAGGCCGCGCCGCCACGAAGGCAGCGGACCTGCTGGCGAACCTCCCCAAGTTCGGCCGGAAGAAGTAGCCCGCGAGCCTATTTTCCTAGCAGGCGCACGTGATCCGGGGTGAGCTCGGAGATCCGGCTCGTGCCCAGCAGCGCCATGGTGCGGGCCATGTCCTTTTCGAGGATCTGCAGGGTGCGGTCCACGCCGGCCCGGCCACCGGCCATCAGCCCGTACAGATACGCCCGGCCGATCAGCGTGAAGTCCGCGCCGAGTGCCAGTGCGGCCACGATGTCAGCACCGCTCATGATGCCGGTGTCGAGCATGATCGCCGCGTCCGTGTTGTCCCTGGTAAAGGCTTCCTTGACCTCCGGAAGCAGGTGGAACGGAATCGGCGCGCGGTCCAGCTGGCGGCCGCCATGGTTCGACAGGATTACGCCGTCCGCGCCATGGTCAACAACCCGGCGGGCATCCTCGACGGTCTGGATGCCCTTGACCACGAGCTTGCCCTTCCACGTTTCACGGAGCCAGTCGAGGTCCTCGAAGGTAAGCGTGGGGTCGAACATCGAGTTGATCAGGTCCGCCACCGTGCCCGTGTAGCGGGACAGGGAAGCGAAGGTCAGCGGCTCGTGGGTCAGGAAGTTGAACCACCAGGCCGGGCGGTAGGACGCGTCCAGGACGGTCTTGAGGGTCAGTGCCGGCGGGATGGTCATGCCGTTGCGGACGTCGCGGAGCCGGGCGCCGGCCACCGCGGTATCTACCGTGACCATGAGCGTGTCGTTTCCGGCCTTGGCGGCCCGTTCGATCAGTTCCAGGGAACGGTCACGGTCTGTCCAGAGGTACAGCTGGAACCAGTTACGGCCGTTCGGCGCGGCCGCGGCGACGTCCTCGATCGAGGCAGTGCCCATCGTGGAGAGGGTGTAGGGGATGCCGGCGGCCTCCGCAGCCTGCGACCCCGCGTACTCGCCCTCAGACTGCATCATCCGGGTGAATCCGGTGGGCGCGATTCCTACGGGAAGGCGCGACGGCTTGCCGAGGATTTCCGTGCTGAGGTCGATGGTCGACACGTTCCGCAGGATCCCGGGACGGAATTCGATGTCCAGGAACGCCTCGCGTGCGCGGCGGAGCGTGATTTCGCCTTCCGCGGCGCCGTCCGTGTAGTCGAACGGTGCCTGCGGCGTGCGGCGCTTGGCGATGTCCCGGAGTTCCCAGATGGTGCTGGCGCGCTTGAGCCTGGCGTCCTTGCTGAACTCGGGCTTCTTGAACTGCATCAGCGGCGCGAGGTCCGAGTACTTGGGGATCCGGCGCTTGAGGGCGGCGGGGACCTTGGCGGCGGGACCTTTGGAGCCGGAAGCAGCGGACGACGCCGGCGCGCCAGCAGGTGCCGGCGCTGCGGGAATGTCCGTGGTTTCCGGAGCGGGGGTCGCCTCGGGGTTGCTGGGCTGGAGCGTGTGCGTCATGGCGTCCTTCGTTGGGCGTGCTGGCGTGGTCTGCCTCACACTGTACGTGATGTGGTCGGACCACATCAACCCCCGAATGTTACGGCGTGATTTTTGCCGATGGCGTGGGCCGCGGTTATCGTCTTTCCATGACTAACCGTTGGTATGCGTATTTTTCGTTGGCTCTGGAGGGGCCCGCGTCTAACTGACACGCATCCAACTACCTTCAGAGCCAACAGGGCAGAGATCACTCTCTGCCCTTCGCCGTTTCTCCGGCGGGTTCTGAATTCCGGGCCCGCTTCCCATCTGGAACAGGACCCCATCACATGAACACCGCAACAGCCCAGAACTCCACATCAAACCTGCGAGTCAGCGAATTCACCGCCCTCCCCACGCCCCAGGACCTCATCGCGGAACTGCCCCTGGACGAAAAGGCGGCAGGCGTCGTCGAACGCGGACGTGACGAAGTCCGCGCCATCATGGACGGCGTGGACGACCGCCTCCTGGTCATCGTCGGCCCCTGCTCCATCCACGATCCGCAGGCCGGGTTGGAATACGCCCGCCGGCTGGTGAGCCAGGCCGAGAAGCACAAGGAAGACCTCCTGGTGGTCATGCGCACGTACTTCGAAAAGCCGCGCACCACCGTGGGCTGGAAGGGCCTGATCAACGATCCCCGCCTGGACGGCAGCCACGACATGGTCACTGGCCTGCGCACCGCCCGGCAGTTCCTGCAGCAGGTCACCGCACTGGGCCTGCCCACCGCCACCGAATTCCTGGAGCCGATCAGCCCGCAGTACATGGCAGATTTGATCGCGTGGGGCGCCATCGGGGCCCGCACCACCGAAAGCCAGATCCACCGCCAGCTTGCCTCCGGGCTGTCCATGCCGATCGGCTTCAAGAACGGCACCGACGGCGACCTCCAGGTGGCGATCGACGCCTGCGGTGCCGCCGCCGCAGCCCAGTCGTTCCTGGGGATCGACGGCGACGGCCGGGCCGCCCTGGTGGCCACCGCCGGAAACCCGGACACCCACGTGATCCTCCGCGGCGGCCGCAAGGGACCGAACTACTCGGCAGCCGACGTCGAACGTGCTTCCGAAAAGCTCGCCGCCAAGCACCTGAACCCCCGCCTGATCGTGGACGCAAGCCACGCCAACAGCGGCAAGAGCCACCACCGCCAGGCCGAGGTGGCCCTGGAGATCGGGGCGCAGCTGGAGGACGGCGGAACGGCGGCCCAGGCGGTGGCCGGCGTCATGCTGGAGAGCTTCCTGGTAGGCGGCGCGCAGAACCTGGACGTGGCGGAGAACGCGGCGGGGCAGGCTGACCTTGTGTACGGCCAGAGCGTGACGGACGCCTGCATGGAATGGGACGTTACGGTTTCCGTCCTGGACCAGCTGGCGGCGTCGGCCCGGAAGCGCCGGACCGCGTAGAGAAAGTGCCCGCCGGCACTTTCACTTCTGCCACAGGAACAACTAGAGTGTCCAAATAGGTGGTTGGTGGATGGCTCAGCATCAGAACACCGCATTGGCATTACATGGGGTCACTGTGTCCATCCGTCAGCAAAGGAATTCAAGGAAATGTCGGCAGAGCAGAACTTCTCCAACGCGAAGTTCCTGACCGTGGCTGAGGTAGCCCAGGTCATGCGGGTCTCCAAGATGACGGTCTACCGTCTGGTCCACGCCGGTGAACTGCCGGCCGTCCGCTTCGGCCGCTCTTACCGGGTACCGGAAACCGCCGTCGAACAGTACCTGCAGGGTGCCGTGGTGGAAGGGCACACGGAGACCGCCTGAGCAGGACTGTCAGGAGCCGCTCCGGATAAGCGGTACCCTGTTAAGGAACGTTTTACGTCATTGTAAGAATCTGTCAGTTGTCAGTTCGTTGCTCAGTCCGCGAACCATTTCCATCAGACAGGTACTGCATCTAGTTTGGTAAGGAACTTTCGTGGGTTCAGTTATTAAGAAGCGTCGCAAGCGTATGGCCAAGAAGAAGCACCGCAAGCTGCTTCGCAAGACCCGTCACCAGCGCCGCAACAAGAAGTAAATACTTCGCACAGCGTAGAACTGCCCGTCGCCTTCATGGCGGCGGGCTTTTCTTTTGCCGCGGTCCTGGGCTTGTTCGCGGAACCGGGCCTTGAAGGGCCGGATCCGCTAAGAAGCTTAGGACGGAAGAGGGACCAACCTTAGACGCGGGGGCCGCGTATGCGGGCGAAGCCTTTCCAGAGTCCGTACACCGCGCCGCAGACGGTGGCGGCCTTGAGCCCGAGCGTTGCGGCACGCCGTCCGGCCCGGAAATCGTAGACGGGCCAGTTGTTGTCGCGGGCATGCCTGCGCAGCCGGGAGTCCGGGTTGATTGCCACCGGGTGGCCCACCAGAGTCAGTAGTGGAATGTCGTTATAGGAATCGCTGTAGGCCCAGCAGCGCTTCAGGTCCAGGCCTTGGGCGTGCGCAAGTTCCTGGACAGCCACGGCCTTGGCGGAGCCGTGAAGGATGTCGCCCACCAGCCGGCCGGTGTACAAGCCTTCCGAAATCTCCCCCTCCGTGCCCAGCGCTCCGGTCAGGTCCAGCCGCGTGGCGATCACCGTCGCCACCTCGATGGGGGTGGCGGTCACCAGCCATACCCGGCGTCCGACGCGCAGATGCTGTTCGGCGAGGGCCTTGGCGCCCGGCCAGATCCGCGAGGCGATCATCTCGTCGTAGACCTCCTCGCCCAGGATCCTGACGTCATCGACGCTGATGCCCACCGCCAGGCTGAGAGCCGAATCGCGGACGGCATGCACGTCATCCATGTTTTCCCCGCGGGCCATGAACATGAACTGCTTCCACGCCATCCCGGCCGCCTGCCGCAGCGTGAAGGCCCCGCGCTGGTGCATCTTGCGGGCCACGTGGAACAGGCTGGCCCCGCGCATCAGGGTGTTGTCCACATCGAAGAACGCCGCCTCGCCGGGCTGCGGCGCCGCAACCGGCTTGGTGACTACGGCGACGTATTTCTCCTCGGGCATGGTGTCGAGTCTAGTTGTTATGTCCGCCGACGTTAGGGAGGCCCGGAAGCTGGCGGCCCGCCGCTTCCCGGACCTACACTGGGTGGAGGCAAAGGAGCGGCGGCGATGGATGCTGAAGGTCGTCATTCAGGGAGTCAATCCCGCGCGCGGCGGTCCGGGAAGCGGTCCCTGACGGCCGTGCTCGTGTTCCTCGCGCTCCTCCTGGCTTCCGTCCCCGGCACGCCTTCGGCGCAGGCTGCATCGCTCAGTGGCCACGATATTTCGTGGCCACAATGCCCGACGGCGGTGGGCGGCTATGGCCTGCCCCTACCGCCCGCGTCGTCCCAGTTCGTTATTATCGGCCTCACGAAGGGGCTCCCCTTCACCGAGAACCCGTGCCTGGCGAGCCAGGTGGACTGGGCCAGGACCAACGGCAAGCCGGCGCACGCGTACACCATGGCGGCTTTCCCCACGCCTGCCCAGCTCGCCACCTACGGGACGCGGGGGCCCTGGTCCGCCGCCACCCGCGCAGGCCAGCTCTCCAACGTGGGATACGCCGAAGCCCGGTTCGCCATCGACAGCCTGGCCCGCGTGGGCTTCGCGCCGCCGGTGGTGTGGATCGACGTCGAACCCCGGCCTGCCCAGCCCTGGCCCACGGCCAGCGCAGCGCAGCAGCGCGATAACCGGTACATCATCGAAGGCATCATGCGCGCCCTGCGGGACGCGAAATTCTCATACGGCCTCTACTCCTACGAGTCCGGGTGGGCCGGCATCACAGGCTCCTGGCGCCTGCCGGGCGTCCCGGTGTGGGCAACGGCCGGCCGGCTGGACTATCCCGGCGAGGCACTGGACCGCTGCCGCCAGCCGAGTTTCTCCGGAGGACGCGTCTATATTTCACAGTGGTACGACGACACCCGGGACTACGACCTGACCTGTGATCCATACGCTTTCACGCCACTGCCCATCCCGGCATCGACGCTCTCGGGGTCCACCGGTGATTTCAACGGCGACTGGAACACGGACATCCTTGCCCGCCTGCCCGCCACGGGCGAGCTGCGCATGTACCCCGGGAACGGCCGGGGAGGCCGGCTTCCCGGCGTGGTGATCGGCAAAGGCTGGAACATCTTCAATGCGCTCGAGACACCCGGGGACTTCAACGGGGACGGCGCACTGGACATCATCGCCAGGGAGACTTCCACCGGCTACCTGTGGCTCTATCGCGGCAACGGTACCGGCGGCTTCCTGCCCCGGATCCGCATCGGCAACGGATGGAACATCTTCAGCGCCATCGTCGGCCCCGGTGACTTCAACGGCGACCAGCGGGTGGATGTCCTCGCCCGTGAGCGCGCGACGGGTTACCTCTGGCTGTACCGCGGGAACGGCACCGGAGGCTGGCTGCCCCGGATCAGGGTCGGCAGCGGCTGGAATATCTTCAACGCCATCGTCGGCCCGGGGGACATGAACGGCGACGGTGCCGCCGATCTCCTGGCGCGGGAAAGCGCGACGGGTTACCTGTGGCTGTACCGCGGGAACGGTGCGGGCGGCTGGCTGCCCCGCGCCCGGGTGGGCAGTGGCTGGAACGTAATGACCGCCGTCGTAAGTCCCGGTGACTTTAATGGCGACCGCCGCCCCGACTTGCTGGCCCGCGACGGCACCGGCGTCCTGTGGCTCTACCCCGGCAGCGGCACCGGCGGCTTCCTTTCCCGGATCCCAGTGGGGCCGGGCTGGAACGGGCTCTCGCCGCTCTTCTGACGGCATTCTGTCGGGCGGGGCCTGGGACGCGCCCGTCCGTCACCGCGTCCCCGCGAACGGGGCTACCGTTAATGCATGGTTACCCCGCGCGTCGTACTGATCACCAAATCCGAGTGTCACCTTTGCGAAGAGGCGCGCGACGCCGTCGGACGCGTTACTGCCTCGCTGGGCCTGGACTGGACGGAGGAATCCGTGGACCAGCGCCCGGAACTGCGGGACCGCTACGCCGAGGAGATTCCGGTCGTGCTGGTGGACGGTGTCCAGCGCGACTTCTGGAAGATCGACGAAAACCGCCTGCAGCGCGTGCTGGAGCGCGCCATGGCGCAGTAAGGGAGCCGGTTCACGTGATGGCGGCTGCTTTGTTGGCACCGGCGGAGGGGCCCTAGAGTGGAGTCACGACGCAGCACAAAGGAGGGGATGGCCGCGATGGACCACACTCCGCATCCGGTTGCGGACCTTCCGGGCGCGCCGGGGAAGGAAATTCCCCCAGCCGCCGTGGCGCGGCTGACCATCTACCTGCGCGCGCTGAACTCTTTAATGGCCGACGGCGTGGAGCGGGTTTCGTCTGAATCCCTCGCCGAAGTCTCCGGCGTGAGTTCGTCCACGCTGCGTAAGGACCTATCGCACGTTGGGTCCTACGGGACGAGGGGCGTCGGCTACGAGGTTCAGTACCTCAGCCGCAACATCGCCGCGGCCCTCGGCCTGACCCATGACTGGAAAGTGGCGATTGTGGGTGCCGGCAACCTGGGCAAGGCCCTGGCCCGGTATGGCGGGTTCGAATCCCGCGGTTTCGACGTAGTGGCCATCTTTGACGCCGACCAGATGGTGGTGGGCAATGAGGTGGGCTGGCTGCGGGTCAGCGACGTGGCGGATCTGGAGCCAGTCCTGCAAAGGACCGGAGCCAACATGGTGGTGCTTGCGCTGCCCGCGGCCGTCGCCCAGGACGTCTGCGACCGGGTGGTCGAGGCCGGAGTCCACAGCATCCTTAGCTTTGCCCCGGTCATCCTGCAGGTGCCCGACGGCGTCAACCTCCGCAAGGTGGACATGGCCACCGAACTTCAGATCCTGGCGTACCACGCGCAACGGGCGCAGGCTCCGGAACAGACCGCCTAGTTCCGGCTGTGTCCGGGGCTGCGCCCGTTGCTGTGCGCGGGTGACGCCGCGTGCAGATGCTGTGTGGTTACCGGCCGTACGGGTTGCCCATGCCGCCGCCGTATGGGTTGGCGAAAGGCTGCCGGCGGAAGTAGGGGGCGGTGGCAGGCAGGTAGAGCAGGACGATGGCCGCGATGCCCAGCAGCGTGCCGAGGGTTCCGATGGTGAGTCCCGCAAAGAGCCCGGGAACGGAGAACGCCGCGAGAACTGTTCCCAGGATGCGGGCCCAGTTCTTGCCCTTCCGGACAAAGACAGCGACCAGCAAGTACAGCGCCGCCCCAATGATGCCCAACACCACCATGGTGCCGGCGATGATGCCCTTGATGTCGTTGTAGCTGACCTGGTTGCCACTGCCCTCGAGCTGCCGTTCAAATTCCTGGCGGAACACGGGGTTGTCCAGGTCCCCCAGGCCCATGAGCAGCGAAATGACAAAGATGGCGCCCGATGCAATCAGCAGCCAGAAGGACACGTTGACCAGCTGCGGCACCTCACCCTTGCCGCCGCCAGGCTGCTCGGACGGGTACTGGGTGTAGGGGGACTGGCCGTACCGCTGCTGGCCGTAGGGGGACTGGCCATAGGACGGCTGGCCGTACTGTGGCGGGTTCTGGCCATACGGTACCGGGCCGCCCGGCTGCTGACCGTAGCCGGGAGCCGGGGGCGGGTTCTGGCCGTACTGCGGCGCATTCTGTCCATACTGGGGCGGGTTCTGGCCGTATTGCGGCGCATTCTCACCGTAGCGGGGCGGCTGATTCGCTGAACCGCCCGGGTTCCCCGCACTGTTTCCCTGCTGGGGATCGTTCGGTCCGGGCGGCGGGGGGACAGGGGGAGTGCTCATGGGCGGTCCTTTTCCAGAAGTGCTTCCAACGGTACTGCCGGGATCGGTCCTGCCCTTCCCCCGGCATGGCTTAGCTCAACCGTACCCCCGCGCGGGCGCGTTGTGGGGACAACGGGGCTTAAAACAGCACCCCGGCGCCGGGCTGCCGGAGCCGGGTGCCGGGGCGCGGGTGTGGTGGAAGCTAATGCCTATGCTGCTGGGGCAATGAAGGCCAGTTCCAGGTTGATGGCAACCTTGTCGCTGACCAGCACGCCGCCGGTCTCCAGGACAGCGTTCCAGGTCAGGCCGAAGTCCTTGCGGCTGATGGTGGTCTCAGCGGAGACGCCGGCGCGGGTATTGCCGAACGGGTCCACTGCAACGCCGTTGAATTCGGTTTCCAGGACCACCGGACGGGTAACGCCCTTGATGGTCAGGTCGCCGGCGAGCTCGTAGCTGTTGCCCTTTGCCACGAGGCCATTGGAGACGAAGGTCATCTCGGGGAACTTCTCCACGTCGAAGAAATCTTCGCCCTTGACGTGGCCGTCGCGGTTGACGTCTCCGGAGTCGAAGCTGGCGGTCTGGATGGTGGCGTTGACCTTGGAATCGGCAACGTTCTCGGCGACCTCAAGGGTGGCCGCTGCCTCGGTGAACTGGCCGCGGACCTTGCTGATGCCTGCGTGACGGACGGTGAAACCGATCTCGCTGTGGGACTTGTCCAGTGTCCAGGTGCCGGTGGTGACGTCTGCGGGAAGTGCCATGATGATGCTCCTTGTATGGAAGTGCTGTGCGGTTGTGCGGTGCGTTCTGGCCGTTGACGCTTCATCTGTTGAAGTCTCAACTAACTGCTGCAATTAGTATAAACATGCGTTTGCATGTTTTGTTCCCTCCGGCGGGAACTTTTTTCGAAAATCTCCGGTTCTACCGGATGTAGAAGATTTCGGATCGCACGCCATCTTTGAGAAACTGGTAAACATGCCCCAATCCACTGTCCATTTGCTCCGCCATGGCGAGGTCCATAATCCTGACGGCGTGCTGTATGGCAGGCTGCCCGAATTCCACCTCTCGGAGCTGGGCCGCCGGATGGCTGAGATGCTCGCGGAACACTTCGTCCGGCGCGCGGCCGCAGGGGCCCGGATCACCTACCTGGCCGCGTCCCCGCTGGACCGGGCGCAGGAGACCGCCCGCCCCACGGCGGAGGCGCTGGGTCTGGAGATCCACACGGACGGACGGATCATCGAGGCGGAAAATTACTTCGAGGGCCTGAAGGTCACCAAGGCCGAGCTGCGCAAGCCCAAGCACTGGCCCCACCTCGTCAACCCCCTCCGCCCGTCCTGGGGTGAACCGTACAAGGAGCAGGCGGCCCGGGTCATGGCCGCGGTCCAGGAAGCACGGCTTCGTGCCATCGACCTGGCCGGCAGCGATTACGGCGCGGCGGGTCCCGAAGCCATCATGGTCAGCCACCAGCTCCCCATCTGGGCTACCCGGCTCAGCGCTGAGGGCAAGCCCCTCTGGCATGATCCGCGCAAGCGCGAGTGCACGCTGACCTCCATCACCTCGTTGGTGTTTGACGACGGCGGCTCGCTTCTGCGCGTCGAGTACACCGAGCCGGCAGCCTCCCTTCTTCCCGGTGCGGCCAGCACGCCGGGAGCCTGATCGTGATGACTGAGGGTAAGTAGTGAGCGAGACGAACAACGGCAATCACGGCACCGGGCGCGCGCCTTCGGCGCCGGCCGCCTCCCGGCGCAGCATCCTGGCTGCCGGCGGCCTCACGCTCGCGGCCCTGACCCTGGGCCTGTCCGCCTGTGCGCAGGAAGACGCGCTGGCCAAGCAGGCCCGTGCCGGGGACAACAAGAACTACGTGGCCGGAGATGGCTCCGTCACCGAATTCGCTGCGACGGACCGCAAGGCCCCGGTGCAGGTGACCGGAACGCTCTTCAACGGCACGGCAGTCACCCCCGCGGATTTCCAGGGCAAAGTCACCGTGCTGAACTTCTGGTTCGCAGCCTGCGCCCCCTGCCGGGTGGAAGCCCCCATCCTTGAAGACCTGCACCAGGAGTTCAAGGATCAGGGCGTCCAGTTCTTTGGCGTGAACCTGCGCGATGAGAAGGCCACCGCCGAAGCGTTCGACAAGACGTTCGGCCTGACCTACCCCAGCTTCGACGACAAGGACGGCGGCGTGCTGCTGGCCGTCTCCGGCATCGTCCCGCCCGGAGCTGTTCCCACCACCCTGGTCCTGGATAAGCAGGGCCGCGTGTCCGCCCGCGTGCTTGGCGAGATCGAGCGCGGCACCCTGAAGGCCCTCATCGCCGCGGCCGTGGCAGAGTAGCCAGCCGTGAACAGTCCATTCGCCGAAGCAATCCTCAACGGTTCGCTGCTGCTGGCCATCCCGGTGGCGCTGCTGGCCGGGCTGGTCTCTTTCCTGTCCCCCTGCGTGCTGCCGCTGGTTCCCGGATACCTGGGCTACGTCACGGGCCTGAGCGGCGTTGACCTCCAGAAGCAGAAGCGCGGCCGGATGCTGGCCGGGATCGGCCTGTTCGTCCTGGGGTTCTCCGTCATTTTCGTGCTGTTGGGCGGCGCGTTCGGGCAACTGGGGACGCTGATCACGGGCAGCCAGAACGCCTGGATCACGCAGGTCCTTGGCATCCTGGTCATAGTGATGGGCGTGGTGTTCATGGGCGGCTTCGGCTGGCTCCAGCGGGACGCCAAAATCCATGCCAAGCCGCCGGCGGGGCTGTGGGGCGCGCCGCTGCTGGGCCTGACCTTTGGCTTGGGCTGGGCGCCGTGCATCGGCCCCACCTATTCCGCCGTTCAGCTCCTGAGTCTCTCGGGCGGGTCCTCCGCGGCCAAGGGTGCGTTCCTCGCCTTCGTCTACAGCCTGGGCCTGGGCATCCCGTTCCTCCTGATCGCCCTGGGTCTCCGCCGCGGCATGGGCGTGATGGCATTCTTCCGTGAACACCGCGTGGCCATCCAGCGCACCGGCGGCGGCATCCTGGTGCTGCTGGGCCTGCTGATGGCCAGCGGCGTGTGGGGCGCCTGGGTCACCGAGCTGCAGTACTGGTTCCAAACCGACGTGAAGTTGCCGATCTGATGAGCGAGCGTGTGAACGAAGAAGCGAAATCCGCCGTGACAGAGGCGAAACCCGAGTCCAAGGCCAGCGGCAACGCCGGCGCGAAGGCCGAGGCCGCCCTGCCGGTACTGGGTCCCCGGGAGATGCTCCGCTGGGCCTGGACCCAGCTGACCAGCATGCGCACGGCGCTGTTCCTGCTGCTCCTGCTGGCCGTGGCCGCCGTGCCGGGTTCCCTGTTCCCGCAGCGGCCCGCCAACCCCTCCGTGGTGACCCAATACATCAAGGACAACCCGGACTACGGCAAGATCCTGGATTCGCTGCAGCTGTACGACGTCTACTCGTCTGTCTGGTTCTCCGCCATCTACCTGCTGCTCTTCACCTCGCTGATCGGCTGTGTGGTGCCCCGCGCCATAGCCCATTACAAGGCCATGCGCTCCCAGCCGCCGCGCACCCCCAAGCGCCTCTCCCGCCTGCCCGAGTACGGCACGCTGGCCATTCCCGCACGCGCCGGGATCCCGGCGTCGGACGCCATCAACGGTGCCGCCGCACTGCTGAGGAAGCGCGGCTACCGCGTTGAGGTGAGGGACGACGGCGGCGCGGAGCCATCTTTAGGGGCCGAGCGCGGCTTCCTGAAGGAAGTGGGCAACCTGGTGTTCCACACGTCGCTGATCGGCGTGCTGGTGTCCGTGGCCGCCGGCGGCCTGTTCGGCTACAGCGGCCAGCGCATCCTGGTGGAGGGTGACACGTTCGTCAACACCCTGGTGGGTTACGACCAGTTCACGCCGGGCACCAACTTCCAGTCCAGCCAGCTGGAGCCGTACTCGGTCCAGCTGGACAAGTTCGACATCACGTTCGACCGTGAATCGCAGGGGAAGTTCGGCCAGCCCATCGACTTCTCCGCCGCGGTGACCACCAGGGAAAGCCCGGACGCCCCTGCCAGGCAGGAAGTCCTGAAGGTCAACGATCCGGTCACCCTGGGCGGCACCAGCATCTACCTGACCGGCAACGGCTACGCGCCCGTGGTGACCATCCGCGATGGTGAGGGCAACGTGGCCATGCAGGGGCCCGTGGTGGCCAAGCTGCAGGGCGACAACTACTACTCCTCCGTGGTCATCAAGGTCCCGGACGCGAAGCCCGACCAACTGGGTTTCGTGGGCTTCTTCCTGCCCACGGCGTTCGTCACCGATGAGGGCGTGTCCTTCAGCGGCGATCCGGACCTGTTCAACCCGCAGCTGACCCTGAACTCGTTTTACGGCGACCTCGGCCTGGACGCCGGCGCCCCGCAGAACGTCTTCGAGCTGGACGTGGCGGACCTGACACCGCTCAACGCCCGCAACCTGGACGCCGGCGGCATCACCCTGGCTCCGGGCACCAGCTACACCCTGCCGGACGGCAAGGGCAGCATCAGCTTCGACGGCGTGAAGCGGTACATCGGCGTGGACATCCACCACAACCCCGGCCAGCTGTATGCGCTGATCTTCGCGCTGCTGGCCGTGGCCGGCCTGGTCGCCTCGCTGTACATCAACCGCCGCCGCGCCTGGGTACGCACCGGAACCTCCGACGACGGCAGCACCACGGTGGAGTACGGCCTCCTCGCCCGCGGCGAAGACCACCGCCTGGCCGGCGAGGCCGCCGCCATCCGCCGGCTCCTGACCACCGAATGGCAGCTGGACAACGACTCCGACGCTCCGCAATCCCAGCAACCCCCCAGCAGCCCCAGCGATAATGACGCAGGCAGCCCCACCCCAGCAAGCCCCGCCGGGCCCGAAAAGGACCACTAATGCCGTACGGAATCAACGAAACCATGGGCCAGTACAGCGAGCTCTTCATGCTGCTCGCGGCAGGCACCTACACCGTTGCCTTCATCGCCTTCGCCTGGGACCTGGCCAAGAGCAGCAAGGCCCTGCGCGCCATCGACCTCAAGGCGGCACAGGCCGGGGGACAGGTGGCGGTTCCGGCCGTCGTGGGCGCCGGCGCGTCCGGTGAGCCGGCAGCCGCCGGTGACCCGGACTCAGGCGCGTCCCGCCTGGACGGGCCGGCGGGGCGGGCCGAACGTCCGTCGTCGTCCGCGGCCAAGGCGTCCGGGACGGGCGGGGCGGTCATGGCCGACGCCGATATGAAGTACGCGGGCGAACGCCGCGCCCCGGCGCGGGTCGCCGTCGCCCTGACCATCCTGGGCGCCGTCATCCACGGCGCCGGCGTGGTCACCCGGGCGCTCGGTGCCGGCCGCGTGCCGTGGGGCAACATGTACGAGTTCCTTACCACCGGCGCGTTCGTGGCCATCGCCGTTTTCCTGCTGGTGCTGATCCGCCGCGACCTGCGCTTCCTGGGCACCTTCGTGGTCGGCCTGGGCATCATCATGCTGGTAGCCGCCTCCGTGGCGTACTGGACCCCCGTGGGACACCTCGTTCCGGCTCTGCAGAGCTACTGGCTGATCATCCACGTGTCCATCGCGGTGCTCTCGTCCGCCCTGTTCACGCTGACATTCGCCATGTCCGCACTGCAGCTGGTCCAGGCGCACCGGCAGAAGACCGTGGCCGCGGGCGGCCCCGACAAACTCGGCTTCATGCGCCTGGTCCCCTCCGCACTGAGCCTGGAGAACCTCTCCTACCGCATCAACGCCATCGCCTTCATCGGGTGGACGTTCACGCTGATGTTCGGCGCCATCTGGGCCGAGAAGGCCTGGGGCCGGTTCTGGGGCTGGGACACCAAGGAAGTCTGGACGTTCGTCATCTGGGTGGTATACGCGGGCTACCTGCACGCCCGCGCCACGCGCGGCTGGACGGGGACCAGGGCGGCCTGGCTGTCGATCGTGGGCTACCTGTGCGTGATCTTCAACTTCACCATCGTGAACCAGTTCTTCAACGGGCTGCACTCGTACTCAGGGCTCTAAAGCTCCTGCAGGTTTAGGGCTCCTGGGGGCCCGGAGTGCCGGTGTCGCGGCCGCCCGTGTCGCGGGGGTCGTGGCCGTTGCGCTGTTCCCGCGCCTTCGCTTCCAGCTCATCCTTCAGCTTCTGCAGCCGGGCCGCCTCGGCCTGGTTGCGGCGGCGGGCCTCAAGGTTGCGGAGGAAATCAGGATCGTCGTCGGGCGCCGTCGGGTGCCGGTAGGTCTGCGGCTGGGCCGAACCGCCGCGGGGCCGGCCCATCAGCAGCCACAGGATTGCGCCCAGTACGGGCAACACGATCATGACCACGATCCAGGCGGGCTTGGAGATGCCCCGGGTGAGGCGGGCATCAGTGCGGATCACGTCCACCAGGCCATACACGAAGATGACGAGGACTGCGACGGCCAGAGCCACACGGAGGAGCATGCCATCAAGTCTATAGCCCGCGGGAGCAGGGGCTTCCGGCGGAGGCGGCTAAACTTGAATAGTGGCCGTTTTGAAATATTCCCTGATCCGTTTGGCACTCTTTGTGCCCCTGTTCGTGCTCTTCCTGTTCCTGCAGCTGGGCGCATTGATGTCTGTGGTGGCGGCTGCACTCATCGCCTTCGCCGTAAGCTACCTGTTCTTCCAGAAGCAGCGGGATGAAGCTGCTGCCGCCCTGCACCACCGCTTCTCCGGCAAGGCCAAGCCCATACGCTCCGCCGGCGAGGTTCAGGATGCAGACGCCGAAGATACTTTGCTGGACGCCAACCCGGACGCCACCATCCGCAACGACGCCACGGAGCGCAAGAACCCGTAGCGCCCGGTTCCGTGGCTGGACCCGTACTGCTGGATCCCGTACCGCTAGAGCCCGTGGCTGAGCACAAGTCCCGCTGAGAACAGCACGCTGTACCCGAGGTTGATCAGGCCCGTCTGCTTCAGGACGGGGATCAGGCTCTTGCGCTTGCGGCCGTTGATCATGAGCCAGGCCGGCATCAGGCAGGCGGGGATGAGCAGCAGGACGATCAGCATCCACGGCCGTCCCGGAGCCAGCACCACCACCAGCAGGATGGCCACGGCGAGCATCAGGACGTAGCTCTCGCGGGCGTGCTTGTCGCCCAGACGGACGGCCAGGGTCTTTTTGCCGGCCTGGATGTCCGTGGGAATGTCACGGACGTTGTTGGCCATCAGCAGCGCTGTGGCAATCAGGCCGGTGCCCACCGCACCGATGATGGCGGGCAGGTTGATCTGGCCGGCCTGCGTGTAGGTGGTGCCCAAGGTGGCCACCAGGCCAAAGAAAACGAACACGAAGACGTCGCCCAGTCCCAGGTAGCCGTAAGGGTTCTTGCCACCGGTATAGCCCCAGGCGGCCATGACGCAGCCCAGCCCCACCAGGATCAGCCACCAGCTCTGGGTGATGACAACGAGGATGAGCCCGCAGGCCATCGCCGCGGCGAAGGCGCCGAACGCGGCATATTTGACGTGGTCGGGTTCGGCGGCGCCCGAGCCCACCAGCCGCAGCGGGCCCACCCGGTCGTCGTCGGTTCCGCGGATGCCGTCCGAGTAATCATTCGCGAAGTTCACGCCCACCTGCAGCAGGAGCGCCACCAGCGCCGCCAGGATTGCATTCAGCAAAAGGAATGAATCCATCTCATAGGCTGCGGCGGAACCGATCAGCACCGGCGCGATCGCCGCCGGAAGCGTGCGAAGGCGGGCGCCCTTGATCCATTGTGCGGCTGTGGCCACGGTCAGTACCTCGTGTTGGCTCGGAAGTGCGGCAGGACGGGGGATGGTGCTTCCGCCGCTATGGTGCAGATCCACTTTACTTTCCCCGGTGCAGTGCATTCAGTTTCGCGGTCATGGCCAGGCGGTCCGGCTTCCCGTTCGGGAGCATGAGCAGCTCCGGCGCGGGCAGGACGGTCTTAGGGGCCAGGAGACCCAGCGTGCGGTGCCACTGCTCCTCCAGCGCGGCACCACGCTCTGCCAAACCTGCGCTCTGCAGCTCCGGTCCGGTTCCCGGCTGTTCCGGGACGGCGCCCGGCGCCAGCGCCACATAGGCAGTCACGGCCTGGCCCCATTCGGCGGACGGTACGCCGGCCACGAAAGCTGCGCTCACGCCGTCGGACTTTTCAAGCTCTTCCTGGACCCGCGCCGCGGACACCTTGATGCCTCCGGTGATGATCACGTCGTCGGCGCGGCCCAGCACGGTGAGCCGGCCGTCGTCGTCCAGGCGGCCCAGATCACTGGTGCGGTACCAGCGGACGCCGCCCTCCTCGAAGAAGATGCCCGTTTCCAGGTCCGGCGCCTCCAAGTAACCGGCAGCGATGGTGTCGCCGCCCAGGAGGATCCGGCCGTCCGGGTCCACGCGCACGGAGACGCCCTCCAGCGGGTAGCCGTCATAGACGCAGCCGCCGCAGGTTTCCGCGGAGCCGTAGGTGCTGATGACCCGCACACCGGCATCGCGGGCGGCCGCCATGAGCGGTGCCGGTGCCGGGGCTCCGCCCAGCAGCACCGCGTTGAAGCGGCGCAGTACGGCGAGCGTGTCCGGCGCAGGGTCCTGCAGGAGTCGCTGGAGCTGGGTGGGGACCAGCGAGGTGAAACGGATGGTGTCCGTCAGTTCCAGTGCCGCCGCCGTGAAGGCCTGTGGGGTGAACCCGCCGGACATGTCCATCACCCAGGGCCGGGTCCCTGCAAAAAGCGACCTGACCAGCACCTGGACGCCGGCCACATACTGGATAGGCAGCGCGAGCAGCCACTGGCCCTCGCCCTTGAGTGCGATCGCGGTGGCCATCGAGGACGCGGCCAGCGACTCCACGGTGAGCACGGCGGCTTTGGGCGCGCCTGTGGAACCGGAGGTGCGGACCACCACCACGGCGTCGTCGCAACCGGGCGTCTCCACATGCCCCACCATCAGTTCCCCGGTGGCATCGACCGAGAGTTCGACGGCGGGACCCTCACCGTGGAGGGCGGCCGAGAGAGCCTTCAGCGCGGGTTCGACATTGAGGGGGACCCCGGCGGACGGTTCGCTGTTCATATGCCGCTCCTGACTTAGAAGTAGTGCGGGAAGCTGGACCAGTCTGGGTCGCGCTTCTGCAGGAAGGCCTCCTTGCCCTCCACGGCCTCATCCGTCATGTAGGCCAGGCGGGTGGCTTCGCCGGCGAAAACCTGCTGGCCGGCCAGTCCGTCGTCGGCCAGGTTGAAGGCAAATTTAAGCATCCGGATGGCCTGCGGCGACTGGCGGGCGATGTCCGCCGCATACTCCAGAGCGACCTCTTCGAGCCGGTCGTGGTCCACGGATTCGTTCACGGCACCCATCCGGACCATGTCCTCGGCGGAATATTCGCGGGCCAGGAAGAAGATCTCGCGGGCGGCCTTCTGGCCGATCTGCCGGGCGAGCAGGGCCGAGCCGTAGCCAGCGTCAAAGCTGCCCACCGTGGCATCAGTCTGCTTGAATTTACCGTGCTCGCGGGATGCGATGGTCAGGTCGCTGACCACGTGCAGCGAGTGTCCGCCGCCGGCGGCCCAGCCGTTGACGACGGCGATGACCACCTTGGGCATGGTGCGCATCAGCCGCTGGACTTCCAGAATGTGTAGGCGACCGGCACGGGCCGGGTCGATGGTCTCCTGGGTTTCGCCGTCTGCGTAGCGGTAGCCATCCCGGCCGCGGATCCGCTGGTCGCCGCCGGAGCAGAACGAGTGGCCGCCGTCCTTGGGGGAGGGGCCGTTGCCGGTGAGCAGCACGGTGGCAACGTCCGGCGTCATGCGGGCGTGGTCCATGGCGCGGTAGAGCTCGTCCACGGTTCCCGGCCGGAAGGCGTTCCGGACTTCGGGCCGGTTGAAGGCGATCCGGACCGTGGGCAGGTCCCGGACCCATTGGCCATCGCTGTCCCGTTCCACCTGGCGGTGGTAGGTCATGTCCTGGAAGTCCTCAAATCCGGACACCAGGCGCCAGCGGGTGGGATCGAAAATGTCGGACACTTTGGACGGGATTTGGTTGCTCACCGTCCAAGTCTAGTAATCGGCCTCAACTGATGCAGAACTCGTTCCCTTCGGGGTCTGCCATCGTGTGCCACGAATGCGGCCCCTGGCTGGCGGACCAGAGGTACGTGGCGCCTCGGGCTTCGAGCTCCCGCCGGGCTTCGTCCTTGTCCCGGCCTGCGAGATTGACGTCCCAGTGCACCCGGTTCTTGACGGACTTCTCCTCCACGCCGGACTGGAAGAGGATGCGCCGGGCGGGGGCTTTGGCGTCGATTTCCTCCGGCGGACGGATGGCCGCACCGTCCTTCCACACCAGGTTGCCGCGATGGGTCATGGTCTGGTCCTCCGTGGCGTACCCCTGGCTGACCATGGAGCGAATGAAGGCCTCATCCTGCGGCTCCACCGACCACTGCAGCGTCTCCGCCCACCAGTCCGCGAGCTGGTGCGGCTGCCGGCAGTCAACGACGATCTGGATAGTGAGTCCCATGTGCCCACGCTACGGCCGCCCAGCCCGGCGCGGAACCCTTTCGGCACCCTCATGTTGGGCGTGAGCCTGGCTTAGGGCTGGACCTGCTGCAGCTGGTCGAAGACCTCCGGCGGGATGGCATAGAGGAAGACCACGGCCAGCAGGTTCTTCGCGGCGTGCACGAAGTAGGAGAACATCAGGTTCTTTCCGGTCCAGACATACACGAAAACCAGTGTGGCCCCCATGGCGATATACGGCATGAGTGCTGTCAGGGTGATGGCTTCCTGGCCGGCGATGTGGATGCCTGCGAACAGGATGACGGACAGGGCGCAGCAGAGCCAGGTGTTCAGGCGCCGGCTCAGCTTGCCGATCAGCAGGTGCCGGAAGATGTATTCCTCCACGAACGGACCCACCACCACCAGCAGCGGCACCATGAGCCAGGCCGGGACCTGCTGCATGAGCTCCTGCAGGCCTTCCTGGTTGGCGGACGTCTGGCTTTCGCCTACCCAGGAAACCAGGAGGGCAGTCAGGATGAGCATTCCGACGACGGCGGCGGGCACCATCAGCAGCGTGAACCAGGGGCGGGTGGCCAGGACCTGAAGGTCACGGTGCACTACCTTCCGGGCTGCGAGCAGGGCCAATATTCCCACGGAGGCATAAAAGAACAGGTTCACGACGTAGGAGAGGGCCGCGGGGGACGGGGCCAGGCTGCGCAGGAACGGTTCCAATAGTCCCGCCGCGATCCCGAACACTACCCCGATGGCGACATAAGCACCGAGTGCCGAGTAATCCAGGCGCGAGAAACGGTACATCCGGGGATCGGGTGCCGGCGGAAGCCGGCGGGCGGTACGCATATGTCCACCCTATCTCCCAACCAGGTCGCGCTAAGTGCCGTTTTGAGGGTCCAAAGCGGCACTTGGCGCTACCTGGTTGGGAGGCGGTGGAGCGTTGCAGGGCGAATCGGACATCCACTAGAATATTCGGTATGCCTAAAAATTTGTTTCGGTGCGCCAAAGTAGCTGCTCCGAATCCTGCGCCCCACGCTCGCCCTCGTCCGAGGGTTCTCCTGCGCGCCGCAGCCGCTGCCGCCGTCGCGCTTTCCCTCTTCCTCACCGCCTGCGGCGGGGGCCCCGAGGTGGGCGGGAGCGGCAAGCCGGTGGTCCTCACCACCTTCACCGTGCTGGCCGACGTCGCCCGTAACGTTGCGGGGGACAAGCTGACGGTGGAATCGATCACCAAGGTGGGCGCGGAAATCCACGGCTACGAACCTACCCCCGGCGACATCCGGAAGGCTTCCAAGGCTGACCTGATCCTGGACAACGGGCTGAACCTGGAAGCCTGGTTCGCCCAGTTCGTGGAGGGCCTGGACGTGCCCCACGCGGTGGTCAGCGATGGTGTGGAAGTGATGGACATCAGCGAGGACTCTTACGAGGGCAAGCCGAACCCGCACGCGTGGATGTCGCCGCTGAACGTGCAGATCTACGTGGACAACATGGTCAAGGCGTTCTCCGACCTGGACCCGGAGAATGCGGATACCTTCAAAGCCAACGGGGAGGCATACAAGGCCGAGCTGCAGGCTGTGCAGGACCAGTTGACCACCAGGCTCTCGGCCCTGCCCAAAGCGCAGCGCGCACTGGTCACCTGTGAGGGTGCCTTCTCCTACCTGGCGCGGGACGCCGGGCTCAAAGAGGTGTATATCTGGGCTGTGAACGCCGAGCAGCAGGCTACGCCGCAGCAGATCGCCCGAGCCATTGAATACGTCAAGGCGCACCGGGTTCCGGCCGTCTTCTGTGAGTCCACGGTTTCCGACGCGCCCATGCAGCAGGTAGTGGGCGCCACCGACGCGGCATTCGGCGGCACGCTCTACGTCGACTCGCTGTCCGAAGCGGACGGGCCCGTTCCCACCTATCTCGACCTCATCCGCCATGATGCGGACGTAATCGTCCGGGCACTGACCGGGGCGGCATCATGACCTCCCCCGCCATCCTGGTCGACCGCGTCACCGTCCATTACGGCGATGTCCTGGCGCTGGACTCGGCATCGCTCTCCCTGGAACCGGCGCGGGTCTGCGGGCTGGTGGGGATGAACGGCTCCGGCAAGTCCACTCTCTTCAAGGCCATCATGGGAATGGTGAAGCCCGACGCCGGCACGGTCCGGATCCACGGACAGCCGCCCTCCGCGGCGCGCAGGGAAGGGGGGATCGGCTACGTGCCGCAGAGCGAGGACGTGGACTGGCAGTTCCCGCTGTCCGTCCGGGACGTGGTGATGATGGGCCGATACGGGCATCAGGGCTTCACCCGCCGCGCGTCCAAGGCGGACCGGGAGGCGGTGGACGACGCGTTGGAGCGGGTGGAACTGCAGGACTTTGCAGGGCGGCAGATCGGGCAGCTCTCCGGCGGCCAGAAGAAGCGCGCCTTCGTGGCCCGCGGGATCGCCCAGGGCGCCACGACCATGCTGTTGGACGAACCCTTCGCCGGCGTGGACAAGCGCTCCGAAGCCACCATCACCCGGCTGCTGCGCGAGCTTGCGGCGGACGGCTGCACCATCCTGGTGTCCACCCACGACCTCCATGCACTGCCGCGGCTGTGCGACGAGGCGGTGCTGCTGATGCACCGGGTCCTCATGCACGGCCCGCCCGAAGAGGTGCTCCAGCCCGAAAACCTCGCCATGGCGTTTGGACTTGATGTCCTGGACCAGGAAGCCCACCGCACGGAAGGTCGGACTGCCTGATGGAACTGCTCCTGGAACCACTTGGCTACGACTTTATGGTCCGGGCCCTGCTGACCACGGTGCTTGCCGCCGTTGTCTCCGCTGTCCTGAGTTGCTGGCTGGTGCTGATCGGCTGGTCCCTGATGGGCGACGCTGTGTCCCATGCGGTCCTCCCCGGCGTAGTCCTCGCCTACATTGTGGGCGCACCGTTCGCGCTGGGGGCGCTGGTGTTCGCACTGGTGGCCGTGACGCTGATCGGGGTGGTCCGCAATACCTCCAGGGTCAAGGAGGACGCTGCGATTGGGATCGTGTTCTCCTCGTTGTTCGCGCTGGGCCTGGTGCTGATCTCCGTCACGCCAAGCCAGACGGACCTGAACCACATCATCTTCGGCAACCTGCTGGGCGTGAGCGTCCCGGACCTCATCCAGGTGCTGGTGCTGGGTGCTGTGGCCCTGGTCATCCTCATCCTGAAGCGCCGCGACCTCACCCTGTATGCGTTCGACCCCACGCACGCACACGCCATCGGGCTCTCGCCCCGGCGGCTTGGTGCGCTCCTGCTGGGCCTGCTGGCGCTCACCTCCGTAGTGGCACTGCAGACCGTGGGCGTGGTGCTGGTGGTGGCCATGCTGATTATTCCCGGTGCCACGGCATATCTGCTGACGCACAGGTTCTCCAGGATGCTGCTGATCGCGCCCTCGATTTCCGCAGTATGTTCGGTGGCGGGCATTTATCTCAGCTACTACCTGGATACCGCATCCGGCGCCATGGTGGTGCTCGCGCAGGGCACGGTGTTCGCGCTGGTGTACCTTTTCAGCCCCCGCCAGGGGCTGATCGGGACCCGGATTGCCAAAGCGAAGCGGCGCCGGCAGGCGGTTCCGGCACGCGCCGCGTGAGCCCAGCCACCGCAGGCTGTAGCCCCGGTCACGGTGGCATACGAAATTTCTTGTAGGATGGATAGGCCGCTCGAGCTTCGGCGGTGTGCCCAATTGCGCTTATAAACGGATGCCTCACGAGCAAAATTCCGAATATGTGAGCCAGGTCATACTATCACCGAATGCGGCGAAAATCCCAACCCACAAGGAATAGTTGTGTCCCAAACTCCAACAGAACTCAAGAACGCCGCGGCGCCATCCACAGCCCTCGATTCTTCCCTCAGCGCTGAGGGCTACGCGAAGGCCCTGAGCGGCCGCCAGGTCACCATGATCGCCATGGGCGGCGCAATCGGCGTCGGACTCTTCATGGGTGCAGGCGGCCGGCTGGCCTCCACCGGCCCCGCGCTGATCTTCTCCTACGCCATTGCGGGCGTCATCGCCTACCTCCTGATGCGCGCCCTCGGCGAGCTCATCATGTACCGCCAGACCTCCGGGTCCTTCGTCAGCTACGCCGGCGAAATGTTCGGCAAGAAGGGCGCGTACCTGTCGGGCTGGATGTACTTCATCAACTGGGCCATGACCGGCATCGCCGAGCTCATCGCCATCGGCCTGTACTTCCAGTTCTTCTTCCCCAACGTGCCGGTTGAAATGTCTGCGATCGCGGCGCTGCTCCTCCTGGTGGGCGTGAACCTCCTGAGTGTCAAGGCGTTTGGCGAGTTCGAATTCTGGGCCTCCTGCCTCAAGGTGGGCGCCATCGTCATCTTCCTGGCCGTGGGTAGCTTCATGGTCATCACCAACGCCCAGGTGGGTGACGGCAACGCCTCGGTGGCCAACCTCTTCGCTGCCGAAGGCGGCATGTTCCCCAAGGGCGCACTGGTCATGATCCTGGTGCTCAATGCGGTGATCTTCGCCTACAACGGCATCGAGCTCGTCGGCATCACCGCCGGCGAAATGCAGGATCCGGCGAAGGAAGTGCCCAAGGCGATCCGCGCCGTCGTGCTCCGCATTGTGGTGTTCTACGTTGGTTCCGTCACCCTGCTGGCGATGCTGCTGCCCTCTGACCAGTACGTGGCCGGCACCTCGCCGTTCGTCACCGTGTTCGGCCAGATGGGCCTGGCGTGGATGGGTGATGTCATGAACATGATCGTCATCACCGCCGCGCTCTCCTCCTGCAACTCGGGCCTGTACTCGATCGGCCGGATCTTCCGCACCATGGCCAATAACGGCCACGCGCCGGAATGGCTGACCCGCATGTCCAAGAACCACGTGCCGTATGCCGCCATCCTGGCCATCGGCGCTGTGTACCTGGTGGGCATCATGCTGAACATCTGGCTGGGCGGTTCCCACGCGTTCGATCTCGCCCTCAACTCCGCGTCGATCGGCGTGATCTTCACCTGGGGTGCCATCTTCGCGAGCCAGATCGCGCTGCGCACCAAGAAGGGCAAGGTTTCTGCCCTGCCCGCACCGGGCGGTGTGTGGAGCAGTTGGGTGGGCCTGGCCTCCCTGCTGGTGATCACCATCCTGATCGGGTTCGACACGATGACCAGCAAGTCCGGCGAGGTCTTCCACCTCGGCCTCTGGACCCTGGCCACCATTCCGCTGTTCTCGCTGCTGCTGTGGCTGGGCTGGCAGAAGGTCAGGAACAACGAACCGAAGTCGGAGCTGTTCAGCTAACGCTTTCGGCAATGACGACGAACGGCGGGCCGCCCTTCCCGGGTGGCCCGCCGTTGGCGTTTGTACAGGTTGGCGGTGGCTAGGATTCGACCTTGATCGCGGAGATTTCAAACTCGAGCGTGATCTTGTCCGAGACCATGAGCCCGCCGGAGTCCAGTGCGGTGTTCCACCGGACGCCGAACTGCTGGCGGTCGATCCGGCGCGAACCCTCGAAACCGGCGCGCAGGGAACCGAAGGCGTCCCGCTCCACACCGAGGAATTCGATGGGGAGGCTGACTTCCTGAGTGACGCCGCGGATGGTCAGGTCGCCGCTGACGATGAAGTTGCCCTCTTCGATCTGGTCCACCCGGTTGCTCTCGAACGTGATTTCGGGGTGGGTGGGCGCATCGAAGAAATCATTGGTCCGGAGGTGCTCGTCGCGCTGGGCGTTACGCGTGTCGATGCTGTCTACCTTGACGGTGACCTTCGCCGACGACTTAAGGGGATTCTCGGCGTCGGCCATGATGGTTCCGTCGATCTCATTGAAGGCGCCGCGGACCTTGGTGACCATGGCGTGGCGGGTGGAAAACCCGATGCGCGAGTGGTCGGGGTCGATGCGCCATTCCCCGGAGAGGGCGGGTGTGAGTTCCGGCATGCGGAGGGCCTCCTGTAGCTGTTGCCAGGCACCGTCAAGGGGGAGTGGCGGGTGCTTGGGCGTTTTGCCCTGCGGCCGCGGATCATCGCTGCTCAGGGCTTGGGCGTAGGGAAGATCCTACCTTCCATGCCCGTTCCGTGCCGGATGCGCGGTGTCCCGGGCGGAGCCCCTCCTGCCGCCCTGCCAACGAAAATCGGCGGGCACCCCCGCAGGGGTGCCCGCCGTGCTGCCTTCATAGCGGCCGCAGCCGCTGGCGGGAAGGCCTTAGTCTCGTTTGAACTCGTCCTTGACGTCCTCGCCGATCTTCTTGGCGTCCGCCTTGACCTGGTCGGCCTGGCCCTCTGCCCTCAGGCGGTCGTTGTCCGTTGCGTTGCCAGCAGCTTCCTTGGCCTTGCCGCCGAGGTCTTCTGCTTCGTTACCGATCTTGTCTCCGAGGCCCATGGTGGTGGCCTCCTTTCGTTTCCGGTGATCAAACAATGCGGTTTCACCATAACACGAAGCTTGCTTACTATTTCAAGCCCGCCAGGCGGAATCAGACTAGGCTCAAAGCTATGGAACATGCCACCACCCTCACCCAGCACATTCAGGCGTCGCCGGAGAGCGTATGGGCCGTGATCACCGACATTCCAGGCTCCGCCGCGACGCTCAGCGGTGTGGAATCGGTGCAGCTGCTCACCGATGGCCCCTACGGCGAGGGCACTCGCTGGCGCGAGACCCGGAGAATGTTCGGCCGTTCTGAAACCATGGAGATGTGGGTGGCATCGGCGGAACCCGCCCGCAGTACGGTGGTCAAGGCTGTGCAGGGCGGCGCCGATTACACCACCCGGTTCAGCCTGTCCCCGCGCGACGGCGGCACCGACCTGACGCTGACCTTCGGGGCGGAGATCATTAAGCCCACTGCCGCCAGCCGCATCCTGATGGCACTCTTCGGCAAGCTGGGCATGGCCGCAACGCGCAAGGCGCTGGCCAGGGACCTGGCGGACATAGCGGCCAAGGCCGAATCAGCCTAGCCTGCGGCCGGGGTGTCTTGCGGCGGCGGGGCGTGTACTATTTACAGAACGAACGGTCGGTAAGTGGGTCATGCCCGCGGTGCCGCCCGCCGAGACAGTGCTGTTGATCGCGTGAAGGGTGTTTCCATGGCTGCAACCGCAGGGCCGCAGGCTTTCCTTGTTGGCGGAGTACGTACTCCGGTGGGCCGGTACGGAGGGGCGCTCTCGTCCGTCCGACCCGATGACCTCGCCGCCCTGGTGGTCCGCGAGGCCGTCACCCGGGCAGGGCTGGATCCGGACAGCATCGACGAGGTGGTCCTCGGAAACGCCAACGGAGCCGGCGAGGAAAACCGCAACGTCGCCCGCATGGCCATCCTTCTTGCCGGACTTCCCCTCCACATCCCGGGTATCACCGTGAACCGGCTGTGTGCCTCCGGCCTCAGCGCCATCATCCAGGCCAGCCAGATGATCAAGGCAGGCGCCGCGGACATCGTCATCGCCGGCGGCGTCGAGTCCATGAGCCGCGCGCCTTGGGTCCAGGAAAAGCCCGCCACCGCCTTCGCCAAGCCCGGCCAGATCTTCGACACCTCCATCGGCTGGCGCTTCGTCAACCCGAAGTTCCAGAAGGGCGAACTCGCCCGCGACGGCAAGATGACCTACTCCATGCCGGAAACCGCCGAGGAGGTGGCACGGGTGGACAACATCTCCCGCGAGGATGCCGACGCGTTCGCCGTCCGCTCCCACGAGCGTGCGCTGGCGGCCATCGAAGCCGGACGCTTCAGGGACGAGATCGTCCCCGTGACCGTGAAGACCCGGAAGTCCGAGACCCTGGTGGACACCGACGAAGGTCCGCGCCAGGGCACCACCATGGACGTCCTCGCCGGGCTCCGCCCCGTCATTCCGGGCGGCTCCGTAGTTACCGCAGGCAATTCGTCCACCCTGAACGACGGCGCCTCGGCGATTATCGTCGCCTCCGAAGCTGCCATCGAGCGACTGGGCCTGGTGCCGCGGGCCCGCATCATCGACGGTGCCTCCGCCGGCTGCGAGCCCGAAATCATGGGTATCGGCCCGGTTCCGGCCACGCAGAAAGTGCTCAAGCGGAGCGGCTACAGCGTTGGCGACCTTGCCGCCGTCGAACTTAACGAAGCTTTCGCCACCCAGTCGCTGGCGAGCATGCGGCGCCTGGGCCTGGATCCGGAGATCGTGAATAACGACGGCGGCGCGATCGCCCTGGGGCACCCGCTGGGTTCCAGCGGGGCCCGGATCGCGATCACGCTGCTGGGGCGGATGGAGCGCGAGGATGCCCGCATCGGCCTGGCCACCATGTGCATCGGCGTGGGCCAGGGCACGGCCATGCTGTTGGAGAAGGTCTGATGGCCGGCGCCGTGGACCTGGCCGCGGAAAAGTTTGAGGCGCTGCTGGTCGAAGAGCGCCCGGACCGGGTGGTGGTGCTGCTGAACCGCCCGCAGGTGCGCAACGCGATCGACCAGCAGATGGTGGATGAACTCCATACTGTTTGCGCCGCGCTGGAGCAGGACCCGAAGGTCCTGATCATCGCCGGTGTTGAAGGGGTCTTCGCCTCGGGCGCGGACATCGCCCAGCTCCGCGAACGCCGGCGCGATGACGCGCTGCAGGGAATCAACTCCACCATCTTCGTGCGGATCGCGAAGCTGCCCATGCCCGTGATCGCGGCCCTGGACGGCTACTGTCTCGGCGGCGGCGCCGAGCTGGCCTACGCCGCGGACTTCCGGATCGGCACGCCCTCGGTCAAGATCGGCAACCCCGAGACCGGCCTGGGCATCCTGGCCGCGGCAGGCGCGAGCTGGCGGCTCAAGGAACTTGTGGGGGAGCCGGTGGCCAAGCAGATCCTGCTGGCCGGCCGGATCCTCGGCGCCGAGGATGCCCTCGCGGTCAACCTCATCACCGAAATCCATGACGCGGACGGACTCATGGCCGCTGCCCATAGCCTGGCCGACCGGATTGGCCGGCAGGACCCGCTGGCCGTGCGGATTACCAAGTCCGTGTTCCACGCCCCCGCGGAGGCCCACCCGCTGATCGACCAGCTGGCCCAGGGAATCCTTTTTGAGTCCCAGGCCAAGTTCGACCGCATGCAGGCGTTCCTGGACAAGAAATCACAGAAGAAGGACCAGCAATGACCAACTCGGAATTCCCCGCAGGCCTGCCCCACGCCGTCGGCGTCCTCGGCGGCGGCCGGATGGGGGCCGGCATCGCGCATGCGTTCCTCATCAAGGGCGCGGCGGTGCTGGTAGTGGAACGCGACGAGCAGTCCGCCGAAGCCGCACGCGAGCGGGTGGAGTCCGCCGCTGCCAGAAGCATCGAGCGCGGCGCCACGGATGCCAACCTCGACGAGATGGTGTCCCGGCTGGCCGTCGGCGTGGACTACGACGCCTTCAAGGACCGGCAGCTGGTCGTGGAAGCCGTTCCCGAGGACTGGGACCTGAAGGTCGCCTCGCTGCGCGGCATCGAGGAGCGGCTGGCCGCGGATGCGTACCTGGCCTCCAACACCTCGTCGCTGTCCGTCAACGGCCTCGCCGCGGAACTGGCCCGGCCGCAGAACTTCCTGGGCCTGCACTTCTTCAACCCAGTCCCCGCGTCCACCCTAATCGAGGTGGTGCTGGGCGAGCGCACGTCTCCCGAACTCGCTGCCGCGGCAAAGGGGTGGGTCGGGGCGCTCGGCAAGACCGCCGTCGTCGTCAATGACGCTCCCGGCTTCGCCTCCTCGCGACTTGGCGTTGCCATTGCGCTGGAGGCGATGCGGATGGTGGAGGAAGGCGTGGCATCCGCCGAGGACATCGACAACGCCATGGTGCTGGGCTACAAACACCCCACCGGGCCACTGAAGACCACCGATATCGTAGGGCTGGATGTCCGCCTCGGTATCGCTGAATACCTGCACTCCACCCTGGGCGAGCGGTTCGCCCCGCCGCAGATCCTGAGGGACAAGGTGGCCCGAGGCGAACTCGGGCGCAAAACCGGCAAGGGGTTCTTCGACTGGCCGGCGGCCGGCAGCTAGCCGAACAGCCCCACGATGTAGCCGATAAAGAACAGCAGGAACAACAGCACTCCGCCGCCGATGGCGGCTATCCAGAACACCTGCTGGCCCTTCCCGGAACCGGGCTGGCGCGGCTCCTGGGTGCCCGCCACAGAGCCTTCACCCGGGGGTGTTTCGCCCGGCGGCACTCCGCCGCCGGGTTCCAGGCCGGTAATCTTGTCGTCGTCCGGGTCCGGGTTGGTACCTGACATCTGAACTCCCTTGGCTCGCGCTGCTGGTGTTGTGCCCAGCGTAGCCGGGGATGGCGTTCCCTCCTAGGACCGGCTACGCCCGGGCCAGCTGCTTCAGGCTGACTGAGGCCAGCAGTGCGTCTGCATACCCGTTATGTCCCGCCACGTTCGGATGGAAATTTCGGGGATCGAACAGGTTTCCGCTGTCGAGGAAGATCCACGGATCCGCTGAGTTGACGGCGTGGCCTGCAAACCGGGCTGTGACGTCGACGTATTGGACCTGCGTGCCGAACAGGTTCTTGGCGGTTGCCGCAGCGGACGCGATGGTCAGGTTGAGCCCGGCCGTTCCGCTGTTGACCAGGGTTTGTGCCGCCGGAGAAATGAGCGGCGCCCTCGATGCATCAAAAAGCATCGGGTAGCCCAGCACCGCGATCCTTGCCCGGGGTGCGTAGCTCTGGATGGCGGCGAAGGTTTGGACCAGGTTGGCGTGGACGGCGGGGAGGGCAGCCGCCGCAGCGGAAGTGGCAGCGGTGCAGGCCTCCGGAGTTGAGGTGGCGCAGGCGTAGAGGATGGTGCTGACCCCGATGTCGTTGGCGCCGGCGGTGACGCTGACCAGCTCGGTGTCCCTGGAGAGCCGGCCGCTCGCCACCAGGCCGCCGAGCTGGGCCTGGACGCTGGTAACGCCGTTCGACGAATCCACGAGCAGTGCGCCGTGGCAGGCCGCGTTTCCGGCGAGGGAAACCGGGTCCACGGCGTCGAGAAGGTCGACGTAGCCGCCGGCCGTCTGCGTGCACGGCGCCGACGGGACAAAGGCGCCCGCACCCGTCCCTGCTGTATAGGAATCGCCGAGGGCCACATAATCCACGTCCTTCGGCGGGGGTGCCGCTTCCGCCGGAATGGCCGTGGAGCCAAGTGCCATGGCCAGGATGGCGAGGAAGGCCGCTAAGGCCGGGCGCCGCCGTCGTACGTTGTCCATCGGGTTCTCCTTTGACGTCTGGGGGGACAAGGGGGTGTCCGATGTAGGCTACGCCTGCCCGGCGCGGCCGTCACGAGTACTAAGTACCCTACTTTTTGGGCGTGCGCCTCTCCATCAGGAGGTTGGTGATGCGGAGCGTGCAGAGGCGCTGGCCGGCTTCGTTGGTGATGAGCACCTCGTGCGTGGTGAGGGTGCCGCCCAGGTGGATGGGGGTGGCGGTGATGGTGATCTGGCCTTCGCGCGCGGACCGGTGGTGGGTGGCCGAAACGTCCACGCCCACGGCGGTCTTGCCGAGGGTGCTGGCGTGGATGACGGCGGCCCAGGAGCCCACTGCCTCGCCCACGGCGAGGGACGCCCCGCCGTGCAGCAGGCCGAACGACTGCCGGTTCCCCGCCACCGGCATGGTGGCCACCACCCGCTGGACGGATTCCTCGACGATCTTCACGCCCATCTTCTCGTCGAGCTCGCCGAGGGTAATTTTCCACAGCTCGGCGTCTGTGGGGGAGTGGTGCGCGGTCATGGGTTCTCCTCGGCCTTGGCGGAACGTCCGGTGTGCGAATTCCTAGTGTGCACCACGGCGCATTCATGTACTGTAGATATATTACCGAACGGCCGGTCAGTAATGATCGACCGTCTTCGTCTGCCCCCATGTTGGAAGGACCCGTCAACGATGACCACCACTGCCACAGCTCCCCAGGCCACGGTCGACACCGTCGAGACCGTCCCCAGTTTCGTCCAGGACCGCTGGTGGACGCCCGACGCCGGTTCGGCAGCTTCCGCTGTCCCCGTCCGTGACGCCAGCACGGGTGAGCTCCTGGCCCGGGTCAGCACGGGAGGCCTGGACCTTGCCGCCGTTGTAGAGCACGGCCGCACCGTCGGCCAGGCCGAACTTGGCAAGCTGACCTTCCACCAGCGCGCGCTCAAACTCAAGGAGCTGGCGCAGTACCTCAACGCCCGCCGCGAGCACTTCTACGCTTTTTCGGCGCAGACCGGCGCCACCAAGATCGATTCCATGATCGACATCGACGGCGGCATCGGCGTCCTCTTCACCTTCGGCTCCAAGGGCCGCCGCGAGCTCCCTAATGCGCAGGTGGTGGTGGACGGCCCCATGGAGGTCCTGTCCAAGGACGGTTCGTTCGCCGGCGAGCACATCTACACGCGCATCCCCGGCGTTGCCGTACAGATCAACGCGTTCAACTTCCCGGTCTGGGGCATGCTCGAGAAGCTGGCGCCCGCCTTCATCGCCGGCGTCCCCACCATCGTCAAGCCCGCCACCCCCACCGGCTACGTTGCCGCCGCTGTGGTGAAGGCCATCATCGAATCCAACATCCTGCCGAAGGGCTCGCTGCAGCTGGTCTCCGGCTCCGTTCGTGGCCTGCTGGACGTCCTGGACTACCGCGACCTCGTGGCCTTCACCGGCTCCGCGTCCACCGCGCAGTCGCTGAAGTCGCACCGCAACGTGGTGGAGGGCGGTGTCCGCTTCACCTCCGAGACCGACTCCCTGAACGCCGCCATCCTTGGCCCGGACGCGGTCGAAGGGACGCCGGAGTTCGACGCCTTCGTGAAGTCGGTTGTCACGGAAATGACGGCCAAGGCCGGGCAGAAATGCACCGCCATCCGCCGCGCCATCGTGCCGCAGGAGCTGGTCCCGGCCGTGTCCGCGGCCATCGGCAAGCGGATCTCCGAGCGCGTTGTCCTGGGCGATCCGCGGGCCGAGGGCGTCACCATGGGCGCGCTCGCCTCGGTGGAGCAGCTTAACGATGTCCGCGCGGCCGTGCAATCCATGCTCGACGCCGGCGGTGAGCTTGCGTACGGAACGCTCGATTCGCCGTCGGTCACCTCCGCTGACGGTGCCACGGGCGTTGTGGAGGAAGGCGCCTTTATGTCCCCGGTGGTACTGAACTGGCAGGACCCCGAGGCGGAAGCGATCCACTCGCTGGAGGCCTTCGGGCCGGTTTCATCGGTGATCGGCTACGAGGACCTTTCCGACGCCGTCCGCCTCGCCGCCCGGGGCGGCGGCTCCCTGGTGGCGTCCGTGTGCACGAACGACCCAGATGTGGCGCGTGAACTGGTCACCGGCATCGCAGCGCACCACGGCCGCGTGCTGATGCTCAACCGCGAGGACGCCCGCACCTCCACCGGCCACGGCTCACCCGTGCCGCACCTGGTCCATGGCGGCCCCGGGCGTGCCGGCGGCGGTGAAGAGCTCGGCGGCATCCGCTCCGTCATGCACCACATGCAGCGCACCGCCATCCAGGGTTCGCCCAACATGCTCACCGCCGTTACCGGCATCTGGCACACCGGGGCGGACCGAAACTTCACTGTGGAAACCGAGGGCACGCACCCGTTCCGGAAGCACCTGTCCACGCTCCGCATCGGCGACGCCGTCCGGTCCGAGCTGCGCCAGGTGACCCTGGAGGACATCACAGCGTTCGCCAACTCGACCGGAGACACCTTCTACGCCCACACCAACCAGGAAGCGGCGGAAGCCAACCCGTTCTTCCCGGGCATCGTGGCGCACGGGTACCTGCTGCTCAGCTGGGCCGCGGGGCTGTTCGTGGAGCCCGCTCCGGGCCCCGTCCTGGCCAACTACGGGCTGGAGAACCTGCGGTTCATCACGCCGGTGGCCGCGGGCGACTCCATCCGGGTCACGCTCACCGCCAAGAAGATCACCCCGCGCGAGACGGATGAGTACGGCGAGGTCTCTTGGGATGCCGTCCTGACCAACCAGAACGACGAAATCGTGGCCACCTACGACGTCCTGACCCTTGTGGAAAAGTAACCCACCCCCGCCCCCCTCGCTCTATCACTTATGGTCCCTAACACCCGGTGTTAGGGACCATAAGTGATAGAGCATCCCGGGGGTTTTTGGGGGCGGACGGGCGTAAAATTTTGCCCGTAGGAGGTGGCCACATGACATTGAGATTGAACACAGCCACTACCATCCTGCCAGTCGATGATGCAGCCCGCGCCCACAGTTTCTACACGGAGAAACTTGGACTCCCGCACCGCGGTATGACAGACGATGGAAGCGAATTGCTCGGCACTGACGGCGGCCCGATGCTGCAGTTGATGCCGGTTACGGACGGCAAGCATTCGGAGCACACGGCTCTCAGCTTCGAGGTGACGGACATTGAACGGACCGTCCGTGAGATGGAAGACAGGGGAGTGCAGTTTCAGGACTACGATCTGCCCGACCTGAGGACTGAAAATCACATCTGCACCACGGACTCCGAGAAGTGCGCCTGGTTCATGGATACCGAGCACAACATCCTCTGCGTCCACGAAACCCTGGGGACGCAGGCGGAGTACCAACTCTGACCGGACGGAGCTGATCCGGGCCGGCAAACCAAAAAAATAGCTTAGGGGGTGCCCTGGAAGATTCCAGGGCACCCCCTAGGCGTTTATGGGATGGTCAGGACTCGGCTCCGGCGTGCAGTCCGTCGTCGCTGCTGTCGTCCTCGGGGCCCGTGCCGTGGTCGGTGCTGCTCTGGTCAGAGAGGTCCATGTTGCCGCGGGCCTCCTCCATGGTGGGGCCTCCGGACGGAACGCTGTAGGTGTCCGGGCGGAGCCCGTGGGACTGCTCCTCGATCAGCGCCTGCTCTTCGCTGAACCGGATTGCGTTGGCTTCGTCGCCGGCGTCGCCGGGGATGTCCTCGCGCAGCTTGGACGGGTCCGGGACGATGAAGCCTGCGTCTGCGTCTTCCTTGGGGTGGCTCATGTTCTGACCTTCCTATCGGGTGGTTCTACTGGTGGGCCGTTCCGCGAGGTCCGCCTGGATGTCCAGGCTCTGGTCCCCGCGTTTGATCTTGAAGCCTACGGTATCGCCGGGGTTTCGGCCGCGCAGTTCAGCCAGGAGCTTTCCTGCGCCGTCAGCTGCACGCCTTCCCTGGACTCCAGCGGCGGCAACCTCCTGCGTAAGTGGTCTTTGTCCCACCGTAACCGGCAGAGGCATTGATACCAAGTACGCTTAGTATTCTCGTGGGAGAGGACGTAGGAATGCGCCGGTCCGTGCTAGGAGTGCCCGTGCAATCCGTCGAACGCCATGGTGATGACGTCGTCCGCCAGCTTGTCCGGGGACAGCGAACCGCCCGGCTTGTACCACTCGACAATCGAGTTGATCATGCCGAAAAGCAGCCGGGTGACGGTGCGCGGATCGATGTCCTGGCGCAGCGTGCCTTCATCGCGGGCAGCCGAGATCAGGGCGGCGACCTTGTGGTCGAAGGTGCGCCGCCGTTCCAGCGCATCCCGCTCGATCTCCGTGTTGCCGCGCAGGCGCAGCAGCAGCGTGACAAACGGAAGCCGGTCCACCAGGACCGCCACCGTCTGCCGCAGCACAAATTCCAGCCGGGCGTCCGCCGCGCCGGAGGTGGCCTGCGGCTGCTCCAGGATGGATTCCAGTCCGCCCAGTGCGTGGTCCAGGGCGAGCTTGAGCAGGTCGCCCTTGGACGGCACGTGGTGGTAGATCGCGGACTTGGAGATGCCAAGGTTCTCCGCCAGAATGCCCATCGAGGTGGCGTCATAACCGTGCCGGTTAAAGACGTCCACCGCGATGCGGAGCACCGACTGCTGGTCGTAGCCTGGCCGGCCCCGCTTGGTACCCGCGGGGGCGGCGGCTGCTGTGCTTGCTGTGCTGGGCATAGAGGCTAGTTTCTCACGAACGGTCGGTCGTTTATCCCTTGGGGCGCAGGTCGTAAATGCGGCGCAGCTTCCCGTTGGACCGCTCAAGCGATCCCGGATCCACCACGTCCACGGCGCACGAAGAACCCACGTGGATCTTGATCTGCTCCTTCAAAACGCGCGCCGCCGTCGCGCTCTGCTCGGGCGTGACGGCGTCCCGCCGCTCGATCCGCACGGTCAGCTGGTCCATCCGCTGGCCTTCGGGGCGGGTCAGCTCGAGCTGGAAGTGCGGGCTCAGTTCGGGGATGCGCAGGGCGATCTCCTCGATCTGGGACGGGAAGAGGTTCACGCCGCGGAGGATGATCATGTCGTCGCTGCGGCCGGTGATGCGGCCCATGCGGCGGTGCGCGGGGCGGGCCGTGCCGGGAAGCAGGCGGGTGAGGTCCTTGGTGCGGTAGCGGATGATGGGCAGCGCTTCCTTGGTGAGCGAGGTGAACACGAGTTCGCCGTGTTCGCCGTCGCGCAGGACGTTCTCCTTGCCCACCACGGGGTTGTAGGCGTCGATGATCTCCGGGCGGAAGTGGTCCTCCCAGATGTGGCTGCCGTCCTGGGTTTCCACCGCTTCTCCGGCAACGCCCGGGCCCATGACCTCGGACAGGCCGTAGATGTCGCAGGCCTTGATATCCATGGTGACCTCGAGCTCGTGCCGCATCTCTTCGGTCCACGGCTCGGCGCCCAGGACCGCGTACTTCAATGAGGTGGAGCGCGGGTCGATGCCCATGTGCGCCATGGCGTCGGCGATGGTCAGCAGGTAGGTGGGCGTGGCCAGGATGGCGTCCGGCTGGAAATCCTGGATCAGCTGGATCTGGCGTTCGGTCTGGCCGCCGGACATCGGGATGACGGTGCAGCCCAGCGCTTCGGCGCCTGCATGGGCGCCCAGGCCGCCGGTGAACAGGCCGTAACCGTAGGCGTTGTGGACCTTCATGCCGGGCCGGACGCCTGAGGCACGGAGGGAGCGGGCCACCAGTTTGGCCCAGTCCGCCAGGTCCTGCTTGGTGTAGCCGACGACGGTGGGCCGGCCTGTGGTGCCCGAGCTGGCGTGGATGCGGGCTACTTCAGCCTGCGGGACGGCGAACATGCCGAAGGGGTACTCCTCGCGGAGGTCCTCCTTGGTGGTGAAGGGGAAGTTGCCCAGGTCGCTGAGTTCCCGGAGGTCGCGCGGGTGGATGCCGGCGTCGTCGAACTTCCGTTTGTACAGGGGGACGCGGTCGTAGGCGTACTGAACGGTGTGCTGCAGGCGGCTCAGCTGGAGCGTTTCGAGCTCGTCGCGGGAGATGGTCTCCTCGCGGTCCAGGACGGCGTCCGAGCCTGTGGCGTCCGCTGACGCGGTGGAGGTGACGGGGGTTTCGGGGGCATGCAGGGACATGGTTTTCCTACTTCTTGGGGATGGTGCGGCTGCGTCCGCGGAACTCGGCGATGAGCTGGCCGTACTGGGGCGCGGAAGGGTCTGCGGAGGAATCGGAAGGCGGGGTGCCGGCGTCGGCGGCGAAAATCTGGATGTCGTACAGTCCGCTGCGGCCCGCGCTGGAGCGGCGGTCCGCCACTGCCGTGAGCACCTGGCCGCGGAAGGCGGGCTTGAGGAAATTGATGTCGACGCCGGAGGCCACGGTGATGCTGTTCTCTTCCCCGGGTGCCGGAACGGCCGGGTTGCACGCGAGGGCGAAGGCCGTATCACCGAAGGCGAAGATCATTCCGCCGTGGGCCATCCCGAAGCCGTTGAGCATCTCCTGCCGGAGGGTCATCCGGATGGTGGCGTGCCCGTCGCTGAGCGCGATGACGTCGATGCCCATCCACTCGGAGGCGTAGTCGTTCTCCAGGATTTGGTGCGGTGGGCCCGAGAGGGTTGTTCCAGCCATGCGTCATTGCCTCCAGCTTTATTTACCGAATGTTCATTAGGTAATCCCATGAAGGGGGTCGGTGTCAAGAGTTGGGCGTCGAGCCAGCCGCGCCTTCGTGCCCAGTTGCTTTGGCGAGGAGTCCGCTTTTCGAGGGAACACGCCGTCGGGCACGGCGCGCCGCGTCCATGCCGCGCGGAGCAACCGGGCGGGAACGCACGACGGCGGCGGGCGCTTTGCCACTTGGGGTGCCCCGGGTGAAAGACTGGGGTGGACCTGCATCACCACTACCTAAGGGCGGACCATGGCCAAGGGGATCTACGTCAGCGCAACCACACCCGGATCGGGCAAGTCACTCGTGGCTTTGGGCCTGGCGGACACCCTCCACCGGCATGCGGACCGGATCGGATTCTTCAAGCCGGTGGTCCAGGGCCCCGGGGACGACCCCATGGTGGCGCTGATGAAGAGCCGGTTCGAGCTCGACGACGAGCGCTGCCGCGGCGGCCTGACGTTCCAGGAGGTCCGCGAGCTGCTGGCCGAGGGCAACCGGGCCGAGATCGATGCCCGTTGCGTGGAAATTTTCGCCGAAATCTCCCGCCACTGCGACGTGGTGATCGTGGAGGGGACGGACCTGACCGGCCAGGACGCCGCCGTCGAATTCGACCTGAACGCCCGGCTGGCCAACAACCTCGCCGCCTCCGTGGTGGCCGTGGTCGGCGCGAAGGGACGGACCGTCGAGGAGGCGACGGCCGCCGTCGAGGTTGCCCGCAAGGAGCTTTCCGCGGAGAAGTGCTCGCTGCTGGCCATCATGATCAACCGCGCAAATCCGGACGACGTCGGTGCTATCGCCGCCGCTGTGAAGCCCGGCGCCTCCGGGCGTCCCGTCTACGTTTTCCCCGAGCTGGAGGACATCGCCCGGCCCACCACCGGCGAGGTGGCGGCGGCGCTGGGCGTGCGGCAGATCGCCGGCCGGGCGGACATGGAGCGCGACGTGAAGGACGTCAAAGTCGCGGCCATGAGTGTGGGCAATTTCCTGAATGTGCTGGACGAGGGTGCGCTGGTGATCGTTCCCGGGGACCGGGCGGACGTGATGGTCGCGTGCCTGGCCTCCTCCTTCTCGCCGGAATTCCCGGTGCCGTCCGGGCTGATCCTGACGGGCGGCCTGGCCCCGGATGCCAACATCTATCCGCTCCTGGCGCAGGCCCCGTTCCCGGTTTTTGCCGCCGAGGAGGACACCTACGGTACCGCCAAGCGCATCTCCGAGGTCCGGAGCGAAATCTGGTCCGGGCACCGCCGCAAGGTGGCCTCCGCCCTGGGCCTGTGGTCCCGCAGCGTGGACGAGGCTGAACTGGTGGAACGGCTGCATCTGCCGCGGGCCGAGCGCATGACGCCGCTGCGGTTCCTGCACGACCTGATCGAGCGGGCCCGGTCGCAGCGCCGCCATGTGGTCCTGCCCGAGGGCACGGACGTCCGGATCCTGCGCGCCGCGGAAATCCTGCACCGCCGCGATGTCTGCGACCTCACCATCCTGGGCCCGGAACCGGACGTGCGCGAATTGGCATCCGCCAGCGGCATCGACCTGACCGGGATCAGCATTGTGGACCCCGCCACCTCGGACCTGCGGCAGAAGTTCGCGGAGAAGTACTCGGAGCTGCGCGCGCACAGGGGCGTGGACCTGCCCAAGGCCCTGGAAATCATGCAGGACGTCAGCTACTTCGGCACCATGATGGTCCAGCTGGGCGTCGTGGACGGGATGGTCTCCGGTGCCGCGCACACCACCGCCCACACCATCCGGCCGGCCCTGGAATTCGTGAAGACGCGCGAGGGCGTGAAGATCGTGTCTTCCGTGTTCCTGATGCTGATGCCGGACCGCGTGCTGGTCTACGGCGACTGTGCCGTGAACCCGGATCCCAACGTGGAGCAGCTCGCGGACATCGCCCTGGCGTCCGCCGAGACCGCGGCGCAGTTCGGTGTGGAGCCGCGGGTGGCCATGCTTTCCTACTCCACCGGCGGATCCGGCTCCGGCGAGGCCGTGGACCGGGTGCGGCAGGCCACGGACCTGGTCCGCGAACGCCGCCCGGATCTCGCCGTCGAAGGCCCCATCCAGTACGACGCGGCCGTGGACGCCTCCATTGCCGAGTCCAAGATGCCGGGTTCGTCCGTGGCAGGTCAGGCGACCGTCTTCATCTTCCCCGATCTGAACACCGGCAACAACACGTACAAGGCCGTGCAGCAAAGCTCCGGTGCGGTCGCCGTCGGCCCTGTCCTGCAGGGGCTTCGGAAGCCGGTGAATGACCTGTCGCGCGGCTGCACGGTGGAGGACATCGTGAACACCGTGGCCATCACGGCGATCCAGGCGCAGGGTTAGAACTGGCGCCCGCCTTCCTGCCCATCGTCAAGCTCGACGGCGGACGCCGGGTCTGAGGGTGGCCCTGGATGACGCGGGCTGCCCGCGCACCCTGTTACGCAAGCGCTTGCGTAAGCGCCGTCCGGGGCATACCGTGGTTTCCCGTGGGTGCAGGAATAGACGAGGTCGCTGAACGCGCGGGCGTGGCGGCCTCCACAGTGTCGCGAGCGCTGCGCGGGCTGCCAGGAGTTTCGGAAGGGACCCGTGAACGCATCCGCCAGCTGGCTTCCGAGCTTGGATATCAGCCGTTGCCCAGTGCTGCCCGGCTTGCCACGGGCGTGACGGGCACAGTTGCCGTGGTGGTGCCCGACGCTACCAAATGGTTCTTCGGGCAGGTGGTTTCCGGTGCCGCCGGGGCCGTCCGCGCGGCAGGGCGGGACGTCCTGCTCTTCGAACTCGGCGACGGCGAGGGCCGCCGCAGGTTCTTCAGCGGCGGGGTTCTGCGGGGCCGCGCGGACGCCGTGCTGGTTCTGTCGCTGAAACTGTCACAGGCAGAGGTGGGAATGCTGCGCGCCCTGGACCTGCCCGTCGTCGTCCTGGGCCAGTCCTCTGAAATCTTCGGCAGCGTCAGGGTGGATGAACGTGCGGCGGCCAGGGCGGCGGTGCGGCACCTGCTGGACCTGGGGCACCGAAGCATTGCGATGGTCGGCATCGACGACGAAGCCGAAGTGACCGCGGGAAGTGCCGCGCCGCCGTCGCGCGTTGCCGGATACCGCCAGGCGCTGCTCGCGGCGGGCATTACGCCGGCGGCGGACTGCGAGCAGTCCGCCCCGAACAGCGTGGCAGGGGGCCGGACGGCAATGCGGCGGCTCCTTGCAGCGCCGGTCCCGCCCACGGCTGTGTTCGTCGGCTCGGACGAAATGGCGTTCGGTGCCATGCGGGAAGCAGAGGCGGCCGGGCTGGAGATCCCGCGGGATATCTCGTTCGTAGGCTTCGACAACCACGACTTCGCGCCGGTCATGGACCTGACCACGGTGGACCAGGATGTCCGGGGCCAGGGGGCGGCCGCCGCGGAACTGCTGGTCGCTGCCCTCGAGCGCCGCGTGGCCGGGGCACCCGGCTCGGAATCCGAGCGTGGCACCCGGACGGTAAAAACCCGCCTGGTGGTGCGCGGCAGCACAGCCGCCCCGGCCAGGACCAGCACCAATCCAACAACAGCAAAGGCAGGCAACTGATGGAATACCGCAAACTTGGATCATCAGGCATGTACATCAGCGCCCTCGCGTACGGCAACTGGGTCACGCACGGCGAACAGATCGACCAGGAGGCGGCCACCGCGTGCGTCCGGAAGGCGCTCGAGTTGGGGATCACCACGTTCGACACGGCGGACGCCTATGCCGGAACCCGTGCGGAGACCGCGCTGGGCGAGGCGCTGGCCGGAACCCGCCGCGAGAGCATTGAAGTGTTCACCAAGGTCTACTTTCCCACCGGGGAAGGAAAGAACGACCGCGGCCTGTCCCGGAAGCACGTGATGGAATCCATTAACGGTTCGCTGCGCCGGCTGCAGACCGACTATGTGGACCTCTACCAAGCCCACCGCTACGACTACGAAACGCCGCTGGAAGAGACGATGCAGGCTTTCGCTGACATCGTCCGGGCGGGCAAGGCGCTGTACATCGGCGTATCCGAGTGGACCGTGGACGAGATCCGTGCCGGGGCCGCCCTGGCCAAGGACCTGGGGATCCAGTTGATCTCCAACCAGCCCCAGTATTCGATGCTGTGGCGGGTCATCGAGGAGGAGATCGTCCCCGTCAGCGAGGAACTGGGCATCGGCCAAATCTGCTGGTCTCCGCTGGCGCAGGGCGTGCTCACCGGCAAGTACCTGCCGGGCCAGACCGCCCCGGCGGATTCACGATTCGCCGCGGACGACGGCTCGTTGAAGGAAAACCGCTACCTGACCGAGGACATCCTCACGCGGGTGCAGCAGCTCAAGCCGCTGGCTGACGAGGCCGGGCTCTCTCTGGCCGGGCTCGCCGTCGCATGGGTCCTGCAGAACCCGAACGTCTCGGCCGCGATCGTGGGTGCGTCGCGGCCCGAGCAGCTGGAGGACAACGTCAAGGCCGCCGGGGTGAAGCTTGATTCTTCGCTCATGGCACGCATCGACGAGCTCATGCTTCCCGTCGCGGAGCGCGATCCGGCCAAGGTGGAGTCCTTCAAGGAGCGCGTCTGACTCTCACGGCTTAACCGCCTCCAGCCCGGGGCACTGCGACGCAGCCCCCTGGTTAGCTGTTGTCCGGTTTGGCCAGGCTTTCAGGGTCTTCCTCTTTGGCGGGCTCGTCGGACAGTCCCTGGGGGCTGAGGTCCAGGCCCTCGGTGTCTTCCGGGGCTTCGGGGGCCTCACCGGTTTCCTTGGCCTTGAGGGCGCCGGTGTCGTCGAGCGCCGGGTTGGCACCCTCGACGCCGGTGGGATCCTTGGTGCCGGAGCCGCCAGAGCCGGCGCCAGCTCCGCCGTCGTGCGTTCCGCCTGTTCCTTCGGGGAGCGGGGCGGTGCTGCTGGATCCGGTGTTGGTGGGGTCGTTGTCCTCGGCGGGTGTGGGCTCGTTGGTCATGCGATGTCCTCTCGGCGTGGTCCGGCCTGTCCGCTGACTGTAGGCACAGCGCCCAGGGATCCGCAAGAATCCCGCCCCCGCACCCACCCGCGAGGTGGCACTCAACGGCACTCCCGGCGTCGGGCATTGGCGTAGTGCCGTCTCGCGGAGGGGCAGCCGATAGGGTGGAACTGAACCGCGGAAGCTCAGGCTCAGGAGGCCCTTCATGCTCGTGCTCGTCATCAACTCCGGCTCGTCCTCGCTCAAGTACCAGGTGCGCGACGTCGCCGCCGGATCCGTGCTGACCGAGGGGCTGATCGAGAAGATCGGCATGGGCAACGGCGGGGATGGCGACGGCGAGATCGAAGGCCCGCGCGACCATGCCGAGGCGCTGGAGCAGGTGGATGCCGCCATCCACGAGGACCTGGGCGACCTGCAGCTCGGCGCCGTGGGGCACCGGGTGGTGCATGGTGGTGAACGCTTCGCGGAGCCCGTGCTCATTGACAACGAAATCACCCGCGCCATCGAACGGCTCAACCCGCTGGCACCGCTGCACAACCCCGCCAATGTGCTGGGCATCCGCGCCATCACCAGGAAATGGCCGGACCTGCCGCAGGTGGCCGTCTTCGATACCGCCTTCCACCGCAGCATCCCCGAGCACGCCTGGCGCTACGCCGTCCCGGACGAGCTCTACACAAACCACGGCATCCGGCGCTACGGGTTCCACGGGACCTCGCACGAGTACGTCACCCGGCAGGCCGCCGCGCTGCTGGACATCCCGGCGGAAGAGTTCGACGGCGTCATCGCCCACCTGGGGAACGGCGCCTCAGCCACGGCGATCCAGGGCGGCCGGTCGGTGGACACTTCGATGGGGTTCACGCCGCTCGAGGGCCTGGTGATGGGCACGCGCTCCGGCGACCTGGACCCCTCGATCCTCGTTTTCCTCGGCCGGGCCGGCTGGACGCCCGAGGACCTGGACACCATGCTCAACCGCGAATCCGGACTCAAGGGACTGGCCGGCAACAACGACATGCGCTCCGTCGTGGAAGCCGCGGAGTCCGGCGACGGCCGGGCTGCCATGGCGCTCGCCGTCACGTCGTATCGCCTGGCCAAGTACATCGGCGGGTACCACGTGGCTGTCGGCGGGGCGAAGGCCCTGGTGTTCACTGCGGGCATCGGCGAGAACTCCCACCAGTTCCGGGCGCTCGTCGCCGACCGCCTGGGTGCGCTGGGCGTGGAGCTCGACGGCGGCCTGAACCGTCAGCGGTCCAAGGAACCACGCGTCATTTCCACGCCACAGTCCGGGTTGCCCGTCCTGGTGGTGCCCACCGACGAGGAGCGCGCCATCGCGGAGGCGACGGCCGCCGTCGTTTCTTCATCGAGTGCTCCTTAGATGCCGTTTAGCGGCCGCAAAACGGCATTATCGGAGCAATCGATCGGGGTTGTCCTAGGCGCGGCCCTTGAGGATGAGGTTCCAGTAGATCTTCGGGAAGATGTCCCGGTCCACCACCCATGAGAGCCGGCTTTCGTTCCACGTGGGCACGCGCGGGATGGTGGGCATGGGGCGATAACGGTCGTCGAACTCGGCGAAGACCACGGTGTCGCGCGAGACCGTAAAGGGGCACACGGAATAGCCGTTGTACTTGGCGGAAAGGCGCTTGCCCTTCCGCGCGGCCACCAGGTTTCTTGCCAGGACCTTGGTCTGTTTGCGCAGGGCGCCGCCGGACTTGGAGTTGGTGGTGCCTGCGGCGTCGCCCAGCGACCAGACGTTGGGGTACCGGAGATGCCGCAGCGTCTGCCGGTCCACCTCCACGAAGCCGCCGTCGTCCCCGGCGGCCGGGAGGTCCGTTGCCTTCAGCCAGTCCGGTGCTGACTGCGGCGGGACTCCGTTGAGCACGTCGTAGCGGAGCTGTTCCTCGTTGCCGGTCTCCAGGTTGCGGATAGTGGCGGTCTGGGCAGCCGCATCCACGGCCACGAGTTCGCTGTTCGTGCGCAGTTCGATGCCGTACTCCGCGATCTTCCGGTCCAGTTCCCGGTCCACCTCCGGCACGCCGAACACAGTGGGATAGGGCTGGACCATGACCACGCGGATCTTGTCGAGGACGCCCTGCTGGCGCCAATAATCGCAGGCGAGGTACATGGGTTTCTGGCTCGCACCTCCGCACTTGATGGGCCCGGCCGGCATGGTGAACACCGCGGTGCCGGAGGTCATCCCGCTGAGCAGGGTCCACGCCTTGGGCGCCAGGTCGAACTCGTAGTGCGAGGCGCCATGGGGGGAGTGGACGGCCTCGGCCAGCCCCGGCACGGTGTCCCAGTCGTACTGCAGGCCGGGGCAGACCACCAGTTGCCCGTAGGCCACCGTTGACCCGGACGCGAGCGTGACCGTGTTGGCGTTGGCATCCACATCCACGGCGCTGTCCCGGATCCAGGTGACACCGGCGGGGGTCACGGACTCCTGCGTGCGGACCGCCTCCTGGGCCGTCGCCCGCCCGCCGGCGATGTGCGAAAACAGCGGCTGGTAAAGGTGGTGGTCCTTCGGCTCGATGAGCGCCACGTCTTTGACCCCGTACCGCTGCAGCCGGGCCGCCAGCGACACACCCGCGTTGCCGCCGCCGATGACCACCACTTCGAAGCTTTTCATGGCTCTCCTTCGCCTACGGTTTCGTACGCTCAGCTGCCGCCGATCTTACTTCAGCCCGGCGCCCGGCAGCAGTTCGGTAGCGCCCAGGGCATCGGCGATGAATGCGTAGTCCCACGCACGCTCCCGCCACTGCACGTACCGGCCTGACGCACCGCCGTGCCCGCCGTCCATCTCGATCTTCATGACGATCGGCTCGGACCCGGTGGTCTTGTTCCGGAGTTCCTGCACCCATTTGGCCGGCTCCACGTAGAGGACCCGGGTGTCGTTGAAAGAGGTAACGGCAGCGATCTTGGGGTAAGCCGCGGCGCGGACGTTTTCGTAGGGGGAGTAGGACTTCATGTAGCCGTACACGTCCGGGTCCGTGATGGGATTGCCCCACTCCTCCCACTCGAGGGCGGACAGCGGCAGGTCCGGGTCCAGGATGCTGGTCAGCGGATCCACGAACGGTACCTGCGCCACGATGGCGGCGTACTTCTCCGGCGCCAGGTTGGCCACCGCACCCATCAGCAGGCCGCCCGCCGAGCCGCCCAGCGCCGCGATCCGCGCCGGATTCACCCAGCCAGAGGCCGCCAGCCAGTCGGTGGCGTCGATGAAGTCAGTGAAGGTGTTCTTCTTGGCGAGCTTCTTGCCGTTGTCGTACCACTTCCGGCCCAGCTCACCGCCGCCGCGCACGTGCGCAATCACGAACACCACGCCGCGGTCCAGCAGCGACAGCCGGGCGATGCCAAACCCCGGGTCCATGCTCATCTCGTAGGACCCGTAGCCGTAGACCAGGCCCGCCGCCGTCGAATCCTGCCGCACACTCTTGTGCCGCAAAACGGACAGCGGAATGCGCGTGCCGTCCGCCGCCGTCGCCCATTCCCTGGTGGCGACGTAATCGCTGCCGTCGTAGCCTCCCAGCACCGGGCTTTCCTTGCGCAGCAGCAGCTCCCCGGCGGGGCGTTCCGCGGTGGGCAACACAAAATCGTAAACGCGCGACGGCGTGAAGTAGGACGTGTAGCCCAGCCGGATCACCGGGGCGTCGTAGTCCGATCCGCCCACGCCGGCCGTGTAGAGCTCCTCGTCGAACGCCGGCTCGACGGGCTCTTCCTGCGCCGGCGTCCCCAGGCCGGTGAGCCCCATCACCTGGACCCGCTCAATGGTGTCCTTGCGGATGGACACGACCAGGTGCGTGGCGGTGACGCCCGCGCCGTTGACGCGCACGTCCTCGGAATGCCCGACGACGGTCTGCCAGTTCTGCTCGGCCAGCGGCTTTCCCAGCCCGGCCGGGTCAGCCAGGGAGACCATGGAGTTCACGGCACCGCGGTTGTGGGTGAGGAGGATGCGCTCTGTCTTCTGCCCGTCCGGGCCGTCCAGCAGGAAGGGCTCGGCCTCGTAGAGGATGCGTTCATCGCGGGAAATCACGGTGGTCAGGGCGCCGGAGGGGTCGTCGAAGCGGAGCAGGCGCGTCTCGCTGTACTCGGAGCAGCCGATGCCCAGCACCAGGTGCCGCCGGTCCGAGGAGAGCTCGAAGCCCAGCCACATGGCGGCGTCGTCCTCCTGGTAAATGACCACGTCGTCGGCGACGGGCGTGCCCAGGACGTGCGCCTTCACCTGGTAGGGGCGCCACGTCTCGTCCACCACGGTGTAGAAGATGCGCGTGCCGTCGGGAGAGAAGGCAACCCCGTAGAAGATGTTCTCGATGACGTCCGGGAGCAGTTCGCCGGTGCGCAGGTCCTTGATGCGGAGGGTGAACCGCTCGTCGCCGGAGTTGTCCACAGCGTAGGCGTAGAGGTTGCCGTCCACGGTCACGGCCGAACCGCCCACGGAGAAGAAGGGCTTGCCCTCCGCCTCCACGTTGCCGTCCAGCAGGACTTCCTCGCCGGGGATTTCGGTCCCGGGTTCAACCGCCGGAGGGGTCCAGTCGGCGATCTTGTCCTCGGTATCGCTGGCCCGGACGCGGCACTGGATGCCGTACTCCTTGCCCTCCACCGACCGGCTGAAGTACCACCAGCCGTCCTTCCGGTGGGGGACGGACAGATCAGTTTCCTGGGTCCGGCCCTTGATCTCCTGGAAGATCGCCTCCCTCAGCGGTTCCTGGTGCGCGGTGATGGCTTCCTGGTATGCGTTTTCGGCTTTCAGGTGCGCCACGACCTCCGGAGATTCCTTGTCCCGCAGCCACTCGTAGTTGTCCACGAAGGTGTCTCCGTGATGCTTCCGCTCCACGGGATTCCGCTTGGCGACAGGCGGCGTGGGCGCCGCGGCGGGGGCAGTGCTGGCGGGATCCTGCAGGGGAGTGGAGGTCATGCCTTCAATATATAGACCCCCTCGGAAAATAGGGCGCCGCGTTCGCTACCGGGAAACCCGCCCCCCGATGCTCTCTCACTTCCCGCAGGATTCTCCCCAATGCTCTATCACCTAAGGTCCCTATCCAGGGGGTTTAGGAGCTACAACTGATAGAGCATCGGGGGGCGGCGTACCGATGCCCAAGGCGGGGGCGTATTCTGACACTTCAGGCACATCCGCCCAGCGTGAGAGGGGAAGTTCCATGACCATCCCGCCAGTGCACGAACCCGAGCCGTTCCCCGAACCGGGGCCCGACCCCACCCAGCCGGATCCCACGCAGCCGCATCCGCCCGGGCCGCCGTCGCCATTCCCTACCCCGGAACCTCCCGGACCGTTGCCTGTTCCGGACCCGGGCCCGGCGCCGCTCCGCCCGGACCCGACCAGAAGCTAGCGACAGCGCGAAAGGGGCTCTTGCCTGGCTGAACCGATCCAGGCAGGGAAGGGCCCTTGCCGCATGCGTCGACAGCCCAAAAAACGTTCAAAAAATCTCTTTCGAACCGCTTGAAGATCTCCCCTCGCAGTGCTAAAAAATCTATATCAGCCACCACAGATCGGCTGAAAAAGAAGACTGTTTCTTTCGAGGAGGGAAGCCATGTTGATGCGAACCGATCCGTTCCGCGAGCTGGACAGGCTGGCCCAGCAGGTCCTCGGTACGACAGCGCGCCCGGCTGCGATGCCCATGGACGCGTGGCGGGAGGACAAGGAATTCGTCGTCGCCTTTGACCTGCCTGGGGTTGCGGTGGATTCTGTGGACCTGGATGTGGAACGGAATGTCCTGACCGTTCGGGCCGAACGCCCCGAACCGGCCGGAAAGGACACCGAGTTGATCGCCTCCGAGCGGCCGCGCGGCGTATTCAGCCGCCAGCTGATCCTCGGGGATACCCTCGACGCGGAAAACATCAAGGCCAATTACGACGGCGGCGTCCTCACCTTGCGGATCCCCGTCGCCGAAAAGGCGCAGCCGCGCAAGATCGAGATCGAAACCAAGGGGTCGAAGCAAGAGATCGCCGCATAGTTCCACAGGATAATTCCATAGGATCGGGAGGCCGCGCCCCTTCTGTTGGCTGCCTTTTTGGGGCGACTCGCCATTCTGTGCACGCCACAGCGCCAGACAGCGCACCGACAGCGTATGCGCGACCTTCCCGTACGGTGGCCCCCGGCTCCAGCCGGGGGCCATCCACTTCCCCCGTTGGGTCAGGAGCCGAGTTCCAGCATCAGCGCCGGAAGTTCGTCGGCGAGCTCGCGGGCCAGGAATCCGAGCGGGCCCATCCTGCTGGCCAGTCGGTCCGCAGCCGCGGCATGAAGATGCGTTCCCCAGCAGGCGGCCTGCGGGCCGGTGGTCCCGCGCGCCCGCAGCCCCGCAATCGCCCCGGCCAGCACATCACCGCTGCCCGACGTCCCCAAACCCCCGTACCCGGTCGTAATCTTCCACAGATCCGGTTCGCCGCGGCCGTTCCCCGGCGGACGTGCAATTACCCCCTGGCAGCTCACCACCGCGTCATACCGGGCAGCCACCTCGGTCACGGCCGCCTCAAGGGTGTCGGCACCAAGATCGCCGGCATCCCGGCCCAGCAGGACCGCTGCCTCGTTCGGGTTCGGGGTGAGGATCAGCCGCCCGCGCCAAGGGTCCAGCTTGTTTTCCAACCGCAGCAGGGCGCCCAAAGCGTAGGCATCGAGTACGACGGCGGGGCCCCCGTCCCGCCCGGCGTCACCATCAGGTTCCTCCCGCGCGGCCGAATCCCGCTCCAGCATTGCCGCCAGCAGATCCTCGGCGAGGTCCAGGTCGTCCAGGCCGGGTCCCACCAGGACCGCGTCGGCCCGCTCCAGGTAGCTGGAAATGCGGTCCAGGCCGCTGGCCAGGACTGACCCATCAGAGTTCTCGGGCAGCCCGATCGACCCGCACTCCGGCAGGGCCACTCCCACGTGGACAGCCGCCGACTCGGCCACGGCCAGCGTGAGTTTCCCGGCCCCCGCCCGCAAAGCCGCAGTCCCGGCCAGCAGCACCGCACCGGGGGTTGCCCGCGCCCCGCCCACCACCAGCACCGAGCCGCGCGAGTACTTGTCCTCACCGGCGGCCGGCAGCGGCCAGTCGCGGAGGAAGGAGGGCGTGACCAGTGTGGGCTGTGCTTCGGAAGCCGCGGCACCGCCGTCGTAATTACCGGGGGTGGACACTGGCATCCCCGGCGTGCTCCGTGACCTCGACGCCCTGCTCGGTCAGGTGGTCCGCCACGTTGAAGCTCTCCAGCGTCCACGGACCCGCGCCGGACGGGCGGACGTAGCGGGTGATGGAGGCGTTCAGGACGGACGTGCTGGCGGCCAGGTCGAGCAGTTCCTCTTCGGAGAGGCCCTCCATGACGTAGCGGAACAGCATGATCACGGCGTCGTGGCACACCAGCATGACCCGGTGGCCCGTGCCCAGGTTGTTCAGCTCGCCCAGCACGGACCGCAGCCGGAGCGCGACGTCGGCCCATGACTCCCCGCCCGGCGGACGGTAGTACAGCTTGCCCAGCCAGAGCCGCCGCTCCGCCTCCTCGGGGAACCGGTTGTCCACGCCGAGGCGGGTCAACCGGTCCAGGATGCCGAGTTCCCGGTCGCGGAGCCGTTCGTCGGTGACCACCTTGGCCGGCCAGCCCGCCGTTTCCACGGCGATTTCCGCCGTCTGCCGGGCGCGCGCGTAGGGCGAGGAAACTACAGCGTCGGCGCGGAACTCCTCAGCGATCCGGGCCAGGGCAGTCCCCAGTGCCCTGGCCTGCTCCTGCCCTGTCGTGGAAAGCTTCACGTCCGCGTCCCGCGCCGGCACATCGATGACTTCCGCCCCGGCCAGCCGCGCCTCCGTGGCCGCAACGTTGCCCTCACTCTCGCCGTGCCGGACCAGGAGCAGTTCCACCGCCCCGGCCTCCTGCACAGCCTCCGTCAGTCCGTCGTCGTTCAAGACAATCACTCCCGTCCGCGTTCGGTGCCGAATGCAGGAACACTATCAGCGCCCTTACCCACCGGACGGCCAAAATAACGCACGACGGCGGCACGGGCCCGCGTGCGTTGCCTCACCACTTAGGTTGTGACACTATCTAGTTATGAGCATCGAGAAGCGGTGGCCGAGCGACTGGGTCAGGGCCGTCCTTCCCGTTGGCATCCTCCGCGCGATCGCCGTGGGCGGCGAGGCCTATGGGTACCAGATTATCCAGCTGCTGCGGGCGTCCGGTTTCGAGGGGTTGAGCGGCGGAACCGTCTATCCGGCGCTGAACCGGCTGGAGTCGGACGGGCTTGTCAGCTCCCAGTGGCGCCAGGGAGACGCCGGGCCGGGGAAGAAGTTCTATGTACTGACCCCGGAAGGGCGGGACCGGCTGCAGGAATCAACCCGGGACTGGACCGAATTTACCGAACTGATCACGAACCTGCTTCACGAGAGACAAGGCTAAGCGATGACCACGCAGGAATACCTTCAGGCTCTGGCCTACGAACTGCGCCAGCGGAAGCAGGACGAACAGATGGTCCGCAGCACGCTGCGGGAAGTAAGCAGCCACCTGGCCGAGAGCGGGGAAAGCGGCGTCGAGGCCTTCGGGCAACCGCGCGACTACGCCGCCTCACTCGGTGCAGGCACAACCACGTCTAGGGGCTCCCGGGTGGGAACCCTTGCCGGGCTTGTTGTCATCGTGACACTCGCTGCGTATTTGGTCCTTCGGGGGACCTTCGACATAAGCTTCGGCATACTCGGAACGCTCAGCTATTTTGGCGCTGTGGTTGCCGCCACAGCTGCCCTGATAGTGACCGGCCAGCACCTGGACAGACGCCTGCCGGATCTCCGCTAGGACCACAACTGCTAACTTTCCCGACAGCCGCTGCGGATCCGGACAAGCGCAGCCCGGGTCCGAGGGGCGCTTGTCCGAATCCGCAGCGGAAGTCCGGCGGCGGTCAGCGTTCCGGGGTCAACACCTTGGAGAACACCGTTGTGCCGTTGGCATTGCGCAGGCTGACAGCGAACGTGTCCGAATCAAGCTGGACGTGACCGAAGAACTGGTTCTCGCCGTCGCGCGGTGATTCGCCGGGGAAGCGCCCGGCCTTGGAGAACACCACCTCGGGCCCGAACGTGCCGTCCATCTTGTTCGGTCCAAAGGATCCAGCGGCAATCGGCCCGGCCACGAACTCCCAGAACGGGTCGAAGTCCGTGAATGCCGCCCGCTCAGGGGAGTAGTGGTGTGCCGCGCAGTAGTGCACGTCGGCCGTCAGCCACACCACGTTCTTCACCCCGTTGCGCCTGAAGGCACTCAGCACCCCGGCGATCTCGAGTTCGCGGCCCAGCGGAGCGCCGGGGTCGCGGTTTGAAACGCTTTCCTGGTTCACCGGGCCGTCCGGCACGATCACGCCCAGGGGCATGTCCGCGGCGATCACCTTCCACGTGGCCTTGGATTTGCTGACCTCGCGGATCAGCCAGTCCACCTGCTCCTGGCCCAGGATGTTGGTGGTGTAGGCCTCCTTGCCGTCCGTATTGGGCGACTTGAACGTGCGCATATCCAGGCTGAAGATGTCCAGCTGCGGGCCGCGGGAAATCTTCCGGTAGATGCGCGCCGGCTGGTACTGCCCGGCGTCGTCAAACGTTCCTGGCCGCCACAGGGCAGACGAATCAGCGATGGGCATGTTCTCCTGCCATGCCTGCCGGCCCCGGGCTGCGAGCGTGTTGACGTCGCGGACCGTGTAGCGGGGGTCCTCCAGGATCTCGCCGGGGTACCAGTTGTTGGTGGTTTCGTGGTCGTCCCACTGGGCGATCACGGGAACGTCGGCGAACATGGCGCGCATGTTGGCGTCCAGCTGGTTGTACCGGTGGCGGCCGCGGAACTCGGTGAGCGTTTCGGCTACCTTGGACACCTCCTCCGTGACCAGGTTCCGCCACACCTGCCCGTCCTTCTCCACCACGGTCTCGGCGATGGGCCCGTCGGCGTACACGGTGTCCCCGGCGTGGATGAAGAAGTCCGGCCGCGTCTGGTGCATGGCACGGTAGCCGCGCATGCCGCCGATCTCTTCGTTGATGCCCCAGCCCTGCCCGGCCGTGTCGCCGGTCCACACGAAGCTCTGCGCGGACGACGGCGGGACCTCGCCTCCGTTGCTCGTCCCGCCGGTGCGTCCCTCGCCGTTGTACGTCCCGGTGTCGGGGGCGGTGCGGAAGGTGCCGTGGACGCTCTCGCCGGCTGCGCCGCCGTCGTCCTCGAAGCTGATCTCCAGCGCAAACCGGGTGTTGGAGGGCAGGTTGCAGGCGTGGATCTTGGCGGTGAAGTCGGACGCCTGGGTGGCGCGCGGGCCGCGGAGGATCCGCTCAAACGCGCCGCGCCCGCGGAGGATGTCGCCGCCGTCGTCCACGGCCCGCAGGACCGCGGTCATCCGCCCGGTGCCGGAAGAACGCGACCACAGGACCGCCGAGTCAGCGGTGACGTCGCCGGTGGCGATGCCGCTGGGCAGGGTCAGCCGGTTCCGGACCAGCGCGACGCCGGCAGGAGACGTCGCGGGGCCCGCATTGGCTGCGGCCGGGACGGAAGCCATTGCGGCCGCGAGGACTGAGCCGCGGACCATCGTGCGGCGGGAAAGTGTGCGGCGGGAAAGGTCAAGGCGTGAGGTGTCAGTCATGGGTTCAGGATGCCGCGGTGCGGGGCACGGCCGTTGACAGAACGGTGAACGCCGGGTGAGGGCCCGCTGAACCCTGCCACAAGCTCGGCTGGACCAGTCCTGTATCCGCACGAGCGGCCGCGACCCGCATAAGCGTGGTTGGGCAGCAGCGGTCAAGCGGGCCAGGGCCGCTCATGCGGGCGGGGCGGGGCCCTAGCCGGCGAGCTGCGCCACCCGCCCGGACCGCAGCGCCGCCCCGACCCTGGCGATGGCGTCGTAGTCCGGGAAGATCACGGACTGTTCGCCCACGTACCCCATCCCGGCGTTGGGCAGCGTCATGCTCCGGACCGCCTTCACGTCGAGGTTGCGCAGGCTGTAGGCCAGGATCGCCACCTGGGCCGGGTCGAAGCCCTTGTTTACGGTGAGGCAGCAGCTGGCCATGTCCACGAGCGCGCGTACGGCCGTGACGTTGTTCAGCGCGCCGCGGGCGGTCAGCCGGGCCAGGATGGCGCTGAGCAGGGTCTGCTGGTTGCGCACCCGCTGGAAGTCGCCGTCGGCAAAGGCGTAGCGCTCGCGGGCGAACTCCAGCGCCGCCTGCCCGTTGAGGTGGTTCACCCCGGCCTTAAAGACGTGGCGGGTCTCATGGGTGGATTGGAACGGCGTGGCCACGTTGACGTCGATCCCGCCCAGCCGGTCTGTGAGCACCCTGAACCCGTGGAAGTCCATCATCAACGTGTGCGCGATCCTGATTCCCAGCAGCTGCTCCACCGTCCGCTGCACCAGGTCGATGCCGCCGCGTTCCAGGCTCGCGTTGATCTTCGCGCCGCCGACCCCAGGCACTTCCACCCAGGTGTCCCGGTTGATCGAAATCAGGGTCAACGAGCGCCGGTCCGCCGGGACATGGACCACCATCAGTGTGTCCGCCCGCTGGTCCGACGCCTCACCGGTGGCCGCCGTGTGCGCCGCCTGCTTGCGTGCGTTCGCCCGGCTGTCGCTGCCGATCACCAGCACGTTCATGGGTACGGCCCGCAGCTCCGGGATAGGTGCAGGGGCGGGCGGCTTGGTCTTGGTGGGGGTCGCCGACGGCGTGGCGCTGGGCGTAGCCGTCGCGGTGGGGCTGGCGGCCGGTGCGGCCCCGGTGCCGGCGCGGTTCAGGTTGAAGATGACGACGACGGCGGTGGCCACGAGTGCCACGGCAAGCAGTGCCGCAATCCAGCGCCTCCGCCCGTGGAACATTTGGTGCCAGGCGTCGCCATGCGGGTGTGACTCCGGGCTTGGCTGGGATTCCGGGCCGGGGCCAGCGGGATCGCTCATGTCTGCCTCCACCTCATCGTGCTTGGTGGGATCAGTCTCCGCCCGCCAATCCCCTGTTGGCTACGAACGTATCCAAACTGTCACCTGCCAGTGCCTGCCCCATGGCGGCAACGGCGTCCCAGTCCGGCAGCACGATCGACTGGCCGTCCGAGGACGTGCCGGTTCCCGTCGTCGGAAGCGTGAAAAAGACCAGGTCGCCGGGACCCACTCCACGCAGCTCCAGGGCAAGCCGGGCCAGGGCCGCCGCGTTCAGCCCGCTGTCGACACTGATGAACGGCGATATGGCTGACAGTGCCTCGCTGACCTTGAAGGGGTTGAGCAGCGTGCCGGCGCTGAGGTTTTTGGCCAGGAGGGCTTTGACGAAGGCCTGCTGGTTCCGCACGCGCTGGTAATCGCCGTCGATGAACGCGTACCGCTCGCGGACAAACGCCAGGGCATGCTCGCCGTCCAGAACCGCCGGGCCCTCGGTGAACGTGAACTTCCCATGCAGTGACACGAAGGGCTGGGTGATAGTGACTTCCACCCCGTCAAGGGCATCGGTCAGATCCTTGAAGCCCTCGAAGTCGATCATCGCCACATGGTCGATGCGCTGGTGGAACAGCGACTCGACGGTCTGCACCATGAGGGGTACACCGCCGTAGGCCAGGGCTGCATTGATCTTGGCCGTCCCGTATCCCGGGATTCCAACCCAAAGGTCGCGCATCAGGGAGACGGCATAGATCCGGGACCGGTCGGCGGGGATGTGGACCAGCATCAGGGTGTCCGCCCGCTGGTTGGAGTTGGTGCCGGACAGCGCTTCGCCGGGGGTCGCCCCGCGGCTGTCGCTGCCCATCACCAGGATGTTGAGTGCCCCGGCCGCTGCCGGCCCGCCCGCCGGAGTGCCGCCCTCAGCGGTGGTCCCACCGGCCGCCGGACCGGAACCGGGTGCCGCGCCTGTCACGTCCCCCGGAGCCCCGCCGGCCAATGGCTGGGCAGGCCGGGCGTTGGGGAGCGGACGCAGGGATTCATCGGGGAACGGGTTCTCGATGGTGGTGCTCTGGCTGTCAAAGTTCCGGCCCAGCGAGAACAGGAACGCCCCTCCGGCGGCCGGAATCAGGACCGCCACAGCCAGCAGCACGAGGAGGATCCGCCGCAGCCGGTGCCGGGGAGGCTTCCCGGGAGGGCCGGGAGCGGCGTTGCCTGAATAGGTCTGCTGGGTGCCCATCGCCGAAAATTACTGCGGCATGGGAGACGTTTCATCGGGGGAATCCGCAGGAAGCCCGCACAAAAATCCACACTCTACGGGCCTGCACCAGCCCTGCCGCGGGTCCGGGCCCGCGGCCGGGCTGCTTCGCGGGCGGTGCTAGGCGGAGGGTGCGTTCAGCCGGGCGTGGCGCAGGATGGACACGATGGCCGGGGCGAGCTGGTCCTCCATCTGCCGGTACACCGAGGGGTCGCGCCGGTACGGGTCCACGATGTCGTTCTCGCTCGAATCCGCCGGCAGGGACAGATGCCGGACCCCGGCCGCACGGGCGGGCAATCCGCGCCAATAGGCGGCGTTGGCAGCGAAGGGGGTGCCGCCGTCGTCCGCGTCTGCAGTGGAACGCCCGACGCCGGCCCCTCCTCCCGCGGCAGGCCCGCCGGCGTGCGGGTCAGCACCGGCGGAAGCGCGCTCGTCCAGCACGTCCAGCATCCGCGCGAACTCCCGGATGGTGAACGTTCGCTTCAAGAGGGAAGCATCCAGTTGGAGGACTTCGCCCCGATGGCCGGAGGTCATGGTGAGCACCAGGTCCACGCCGCGGAGGATCTTCGGCGAGAGCTGGCGGGCGGCGAAGTGGTCCGGGCTGCCGCCGAAAGTGCGCACGATGTCGACCGAGATGGGCTGCATCGGGTCGCCCACCATGGCCCGCGTGCCGGCGCTGGCCACCTCGAACCCGCCCGGCACCACCTGGTCCAGCCCTGCCTGCAGCAGCCTCTCGGCCACGGGCGACCTGCAGATGTTGCCCGTGCAGACGGTGAGGATTCTTACTGGTGCGGACGTGTCCAAGGAGTTCTCTTTCCAGCCGGCGCGCGGACCGTGCAGTCCGCGCATTTCAACTTAACACGGCCGCCCCGCGACCCTCTCTCACTTAACGCACCCCCTCCCGCGTTGCTCTATCAGTTGTGGTCCTTAAAACCCGGGTTTAGCGACCAAATCTGATAGAGCAACGGGAGGGAGGAGAAGCTACAGCTCGGCCAGCAGCTGCTTCATTTCCGCGATCTCAGCCTGCTGCGCGGCGACGATGTCGCGGCCCAACTGCACGGCGTCGGCGTTTTTGCCCGCGCCGATCTCCTGCTGGGCCATCTCCACGGCGCCCTCGTGGTGCATGATCATCTGCTCGAGGAACAGCTTGGCGGCTTCGGGACCGGGGGCGGCCTTCAGCTTCTCCATGCCGTCCGCGTCCACCATGCCGGACATGCCGTGGCCGGAATCGGTGGGCATCATGGTGGGCTGGCCCCAGCTCTCCAGCCACCCCGTCATCTTCTCGATCTCGGGGCCCTGGGCGTCCTTGATCTTCGTGGCCAGCGCGGTGACCTCGGCGGGCACGTCCTGCTTGCCCAGCACGATGTCGCTCATCTCCACTGCCTGGGCATGGTGCGGGATCATCATCTGCGCGAACATGGCGTCCGCCGCGTTGTGGTCGGCGTTGGCGTCGGGCATCATGCTGGCCGGGCTGGAGCCATGGTCCATGCCGGACATGCTGCTGCCGCCGGTGGGCGCGGAGCCCGAGCCGGAGGAGCAGCCGGCCAGGCCCAGGCTGGCGGCGAGGGCAGCGGTGACGGTCAGGGTCTTCAGTGCGGTGTTCATGCGGAATTCGTCCTTAAAGTTGAACCGGTTGTGGGCGGGGAACCTCGGTTCGGTTTACGTCCTGCTGATGGACAGGTCGCAGGGCGTGGGGCTGGACGGAATGTAGGAGTAGGCGGGGGCGGCAGCGTCAACCGGCGGGGCCATGCTGACGGCGGCCACCGGAGGCGTCACCACGGCCAGCGCTCCCGAGCTCGGCGAGGGAACACACGACGCCGACGGCTCCCCGGCCTCCGGGCAGCTGTCGGCGCAGGCAGCACCGGCGGAAAGTACGACGACGGCGACCCCACCCGGGTGCACCGGGTCGCCTGAGTGGGTGGTGCTGGAGTGGGCGGTGCTGGAGTGGGCAACATGGCCAGCCCCCGCGTGCGACGCATGGCTCCCCGTCATCACGTGCATCCCGAAGATCCCCGCGATGAGGGCCAGGACCCCAAGGAACACGGCGGCGCGCATCAGCACCAGCTGAGAGAGGGTCGCCCAAAAGCCCGCAGGGCCTGCGAGAGGGTCGCGGAAAAACCCGCGGGATGTGAGAGAGCGTCGGGGCATGGTGTGTTTAACGTACCTCGGCCGGGTTGAGTTTCACGCGGCGCAGCAGCTGGGCGTTCAGTGCCACCACGATCGTCGATGCGGACATCAGCACGGCCCCGGCCGCGGGCGAGAGCACTACTCCGGCGAACGCCAGCACGCCGGCGGCCAGCGGCACGGACAGGATGTTGTACCCCGTGGCCCAGACCAGGTTCTGCCACATCTTGCGGTAGCTGGCGCGGGAGAGGTCCACCATGGACAGCACGGCGCGGGGGTCGTTCCCGGCCAGCACCACGCCTGCAGATTCCATCGCCACGTCCGTGCCGGCCCCGATCGCGATCCCCACCTCGGCGCGCGCCAGGGCGGGGGAGTCGTTGACGCCGTCGCCCACCATGGCCACCTTGAGGCCGCGGGCCTGCAGCTCGGCCACCTTCTTGTCCTTGTCCGCGGGCAGGACCTCGGCAAACACCTCGTCGATGTTCAGGTCCTCGGCCACGGCCTGGGCCACTTGGCGGGCGTCGCCGGTGATCATGCCTACCTTCACGCCGCGGTTTTGCAGCGCGGCCACGGCTTGCCGGGATTCGGCGCGGACGGCGTCCTCCAGGCTGACGGCGCCCAGCACGCGGCCTTCGTCAACCACGTGCAGCACGGCAGCCCCGCGGTCCATCCACGCACGGGTGGATTCGGCCAGGGCGGAAGGCTCGACGACGGCCAGCTCGCGGAGCAGAGCCGGCCCGCCCACGTGGACAGTGCGGCCGTCCACGGTGGCACGCACGCCGCGGCCGGTCATGGAGGTGAAGCCGGAGACCGCAGGCAGGGTGAGGCCGCGCTCGCGGGCAGCCCGCACGATCGCCCGGGCCACGGGGTGTTCGCTGTCGGACTCCACCGCGGCGGCCAGGGCCAGGAGCCCGTCGGGGTCCACGCCCTCCGCGGCGGCCACGTCCTTCAGGTCCGGCTCGCCGGTGGTCAGGGTGCCGGTCTTGTCGAACATCACCACGTCGATGGTGCGCATCCGTTCCAGCGCCATCCGGTTCTTGATGAGCACTCCGGCCCGGGCGGCCTGCTCGGTGGAGATGGCAATGACCAGCGGGATGGCCAGACCCAGGGCGTGCGGGCAGGCGATGACCAGAACGGTCACGGTGCGGGTCACGGCGTCCGGGACGCTGCCCAGCAGGGTCCATGCGATGAACGTGATCACGCCGGCGCCGGCAGCGAAGTAGAAGAGGAAGGCGGCCGCCCGGTCGGCCAGGGCCTGGGCCCGTGACGAGGACGCCTGCGCCTCGGCGACCAGACGCTGGATGCCTGCCAGCGCCGTCTGGTCGCCCACGGCCGTGACCTGCACGCGGACCGTATTGTCCGTGGCGACGGTTCCGGCCACGACGGCGTCGCCCGGCCCGCGGGGCACGGTCTTGGACTCGCCGGTGATCATGGATTCGTCGAACTCGGCCTGGCCGTCCACCACGGTCCCGTCGGCCGGCATCCGCGCGCCGGACCGGACCAGGACGACGTCTCCCTCGCGGAGGTCCGCCACCGGCACTGTCTCCGTGCCGCCGTCGTCCGTGATGCGGTCCGCCTCGTCCGGAAGGAGGGCGGCCAGCGCGTCCAGGGCGCCCTGGGCGGAGCCGAGTGCGCGCATCTCGATCCAGTGGCCCAGCAGCATGATGGCCACCAGGAGGGCCAGCTCCCACCAGAAGTCGAGATCGAACCCGCCGATGCCCAGGCTGGTGACCCACGATGCCCCGAACGCCACGGTGATGGCCATGCCGATCAGCAGCATCATGCCGGGCTTGCGGTTCCTGATCTCCTGTACGGCGCCCTTGAGGAAGGGCTGGCCGCCGTAGAGGAAAATCACGGTGCCCAGGACGGGCGGAATCAGCGTGGAGCCGGGGAACATCGGGGCCATGTAGCCGAAGATGTGGCCCACCATGGGGCTGAAGTACACCACCGGGATGGACAGGGCGAGGGTCAGCCAGAACCGGTTCCTGAACATCGCGGTGCTGTGCCCGGCGTGCTGTCCGTGGGTGTGGACGGCGTGGTCGTCATCTGGCATGTGGCCGGCGTGGCCCGAAGGTGCGCCGCGGCCCGCGTGCCCCGAAACGCCGTGCGCGCCGTGCCCCACGTGCTCGGTGACAGTGGGCGCGAAAGGGGTGGCGCCGTCGTCGTGATGGTGGTTGTGGTCCTGCATGGTGCCGCCTTAGGAAAGGAGGGTGCCCGGGGCGCGCTGCCCCGGGCCGGAGTCAGAGCGCTGCGTAACCGGCCGCGGCCACCGCCTGGCGCAGGTCCGCGTCCGCGGCGGAGCCGGTCACCGTGAGCCGCGACCGCCCGCGGGGCACCAGTTCCACCTTCGCCGCGTCCACCCCTGCCAGGGCGCCCAGGGCCTTCTCCACCGTCTGTGCGCAGTGCCCGCAGGTGAGACCCTCCAGGGCAAATTCGCGGGGCGCGCCAGATGCCGGGGAAGGTACGACGGCGGGACGCGCCTGGGCGCCGGCGTCAGCCTTCGTGGCGCCCTCGGCAGGGCCGCAGCAGCTGCAGCCGCCCGCGGAGGCGAGGGGGAGGGTTGTCCGGATTTCAGTTCCACACATGTCAGTTTCCATTCCGTCGAGGGAGTGATGGCTGCTGGGGTTGAACGGCTGTGAGAGGCGGCGCGGGGCGCCTGCCGGGACATACCACTTCACTGACAACACCTTGAAGATACCCCTAGGGGGTATACAAGTCAAGGGTCTTAAGGCATAGCGTGGGGCGGGTTAGTGCACCTCACCAGAACGGAGAAGGACATGACACACCACATCAGCGCAATGCTCGGCTCGCACCCCGGAGCCGCAGGAACCCCTGCCGTCGACAAGGAAAAACTTGCCGCCTGCATCGCCGCCTGTTTCCAGTGCGCCCAGGCCTGCTCGTCCTGCGCGGACGCCTGCCTGGCCGAGGACATGGTGAAGGACCTGGCCGGCTGCATCCGCACGGACCTGGACTGCGCGGACGTCTGTGCCGCCACTGGCAGCGTCCTCAGCCGGCAGACCGGCACCAACGTGGAGATCGTGCGCTCGTTGCTGGAAGCATGCCGCACCGCATGTTCGGTCTGCGCCACGGAATGCGAGCAGCACGCGGGCATGCACGAGCACTGCCGGATCTGCGCCGAAGCCTGCCGCCGGTGCGAGGCCGCATGTGCGGAGCTGCTCGGCTCGCTCGGCTAACTCAGCCTCACCCGTGCTCCACCCAGCAGGCCAGGATGGTCGTGGCCAGCTGGTACGCCAAGGCGTTGCGGGTCACGGCATCCGGGCCCACGGCGGTGGGCAGGCCGGACGCGTCCACGGTCAGCACGAAGCTGTCCTTCTGGAACACCGCCTTGCCATCCGCTGTTTCGTAGGCAGGGAAGCCCAGGTTGGCCAGGCCGTCGATCGGGGTGGCGTCAGGGGCGAGGGCCTGCATGGCGTCGAAGTATTCCAGTGCGGTGGCTTCATCCCGGGCTTCCTGTACCGAGATGTCCAGCGATCCCGGCACCGCGGGCGACGCCTGGTCCAGGTGGTACGTGCAGGTGAACGTGCTGTCTGCCCAGTCGTTCACGGTGTGCGGGGGTGTGTCCAGTTTCAGGATGGCGACCAGGCGGTCCATCGGCTGGTCGCCGCACACCATTTTCGCGGCGTCGCTGGGGCCCTCGGCAGCCGCGCGGGCGGGGACGCCCGCGCTCTGGTGGTGGCCGCCGTCGTGCGTTCCCTGGCCGCCCGCCGGGTGGGTCGCAGCTGCAGCGGAGCAGCCGGTGAGCAGGACGGCGGACAGCATGACCGAGGCCACCAGTGGTGTGCGGTTTTTCATGGCAGATCCGTTCCGGCCGTCAGGCCTTGAGCTTGGCGTAAATTACGTAGTTGTCGTCGAAGAGTCCGGTGGCGGGGTCGTAGCCGTCGCAGGTGATGAGGCGCAGCTCGGAGCCGTCCGTGTTGCCGTACACCTCCAGCGTGGGGAAGTTGTCCTTCTCGTAGAGGGCGCCGCGTTCCACGGTGAACACCGCGGTGCTGCCGTCGGCGCGGGTCACGTTGATGTCTGCGCCGGGCTTGAGCCGGCGCAGGTCCGCGAAAACTCCCTTATTGCCGCCCAGCGCGTTCACGTGGCCCAGGATGACCGACGGGCCGCGTTCGCCGGGGGTGGGGGAACCGGTGTACCAGCTGGCGGGGGCGCCGTTGCCGGTGTCCTCCGGAACCTCGAGCGAGCCGTTCGGGCGCAGGCCCAGGTGGATCAGTTCCGTCCGCAGGCCCACCGACGGGATGTTCAGCGCCTTCGGTTCGGACCGGGGGAGGACAGGACGTACGACGGCGGCAGGGGCCTTGGGTGCGGCCGGCGCCTTTGCCTTGGGTGCGGCGGCTGTGGTGGCCGGAGCATCCGGGGCGCTGCTGGAAGGTGGGGCGGAAGCGGCGGGCGGGGTGCCGGCGTCGGACGTTCCGTTGTTGGCTGGACCGGCAGGGGTGCTGCACCCTGCAAGCGCGAGGGCCAGGAGAAGCCCGGCCGCCGCGGGGGCACGGAAGCCCCCGCGGCGGCCGGAATCCATGGATTTCACCTGTAGTGTCCGGCGGGCCTAGGCTGCGGAACCGTTGCGGCGGCGGACTACGTAGGTGCCGGCCGCGGCTGCGGCGAGCACCAGGCCGCCGCCCAGGGCGAGTGCTCCGGCGTCGTTGGTGGTTCCCTCGGTGACGCCCGTGTCAGCGCCGCCCACCGGCATGGCCATCTGGCCCGCCTGCAGGGTTCCGCACAGTGCCGGTGAAGTTGCTGCGAGCGGGAGGCTCGGGACGAGGTCGGACTTGGCGGCCTGGGCCTCCTTGCTGAGGGTGGCGGGATCCAGTCCGTGGACCACCACCACTGCGGTGCCCGCCTCGAGCGCCGCCTTGGTCTCGGGGTTGAGTTCGAAGGTGCGGTCAACCGTGTAGCTGGCGCCCTGGCCAGCCACCTTGAGGTCCAGACCGGCGGCTGGGCTGGTGTCGCCGCTGGTGGACAGCGTGGTCACGATCTCGCCGTAGCTGGGGTTGCCCTCGGTGGTGGAGATGACGCCGTCGCCGTTGGCGTCCGCACCCGGCGCAGGGCAGACTCCCTCAGCTCCGCCGTGGATGTGCTGGACGTGCGGGTAGGGCGCGTCGTTGAAGGTGGGGGCCAGGCCGGAGACCTTCAGGACCGCGTGGGCCTGGTTGCCGGTGACATCGACCGTAATGGTGCCGGAAGCGGAGCTGCCGTTGATCTGGCCCAGCGTTGACTGGTAATGCTCTGCGCCGTCGTGCGCCATGGCGGACGTGGCGGACAGTGCCAGGGCGCCGAGCGCCAGGGTGGGAACGGCCAGGAAGCGAAGTGTCTTGTTCTTGTTCATCGGAATGCGGTCTCCTCATACAAGTAATGGCGGTGCCCCGGATCGGGGCGGTCTCCCGGGTGGGGACGTGTCCCGGACAGGGGACACAGGCAATTCGGAGCCGTTCCCGTGACGGATGGGAAAATTGTGAATCGGGCCACTTTTTCCGCTGTGCTATGGCCGGCGGTTTGCCTTTCCGCAGCCGACCCCGGTTTGCGGCAGTGTGACCCGCGCCCCATAGAATGGGTTCCAGGTGCGCCGGGAAGTCTGGTCGGCAACAGCTTTGTCGAACCCGAAAATCAGAAGGATCCTTCATGAATTCAACGCCGCCACCCACCCCGCCGCGCGCCGGGTCAACCATCCTCGGACGCGGCAGTTACGCCGAAGCCCTCCGTATCGGCGAGATCCTCCGGAAGGAAACCGTAGGCGGTGCCCTGCTGGTTGTCGCTGCGGTGATCGCGCTCATCTGGGCCAACTCGCCGGCGTCGGACTCCTACTTTGCCCTGCGCGACTTCAAGGTGGGCTACGAGCCCTGGCACCTGGAGCTCAGCCTCGGCGCCTGGGCTGCCGACGGACTCCTGGCCATTTTCTTCTTCCTGGTGGGCCTGGAATTGAAACGTGAGTTCGTGGCCGGGGACCTGCGCCAGATCAACAAGTCGATCGTGCCTGTCGCCGCGGCCGCCGGCGGTGTCCTGGTACCTGCGCTGATCTATGTGGCCATCAACCTTGGCAGCCCGGGAACCCTGCGCGGCTGGGCCATTCCCACGGCTACGGACATCGCCTTTGCCGTGGCCGTGCTGGCCATTATCGGCTCGCATCTGCCCAGTGCGCTGAGGATCTTCCTGCTCACGCTCGCCGTGGTGGATGACCTGATCGCCATCACCATCATCGCTTTCTTCTACACCAGTGACCTGCACTTTGAACCGCTGCTGCTGGCGCTCATCCCGCTGGCCATCTACACGTTCCTGGCGCAGAAGTACCGGCACTTCTTCGGCCGGAAGGTCTTCGCTGCCTGGCTGATCCTGTTGCCCCTGGGCGTCGTGGTTTGGGCCCTGGTCCACGCTTCCGGCATCCACGCCACCGTGGCCGGCGTGCTGCTCGGCTTCGCGGTCCCCGTGATCAAGTCCCGGGCGCTCGGTCCGGAAGGCGGCCCCGGGCTGGCCGAGATCTTCGAACACCGCTTCCGGCCGATCTCCGCCGGTGTGGCCGTACCGATCTTCGCCTTCTTCTCCGCCGGCGTGGCCGTTGGCGGCTGGGACGGGCTGCTCTCGGCCCTGTCCGATCCCGTGGCGCTGGGCATCATCGTGGCGCTGGTCCTGGGCAAGCCGATCGGCATCCTGGGCACCACGTGGGTCCTGACCAAGGCCACTAAGGCGCGGCTGGACGATTCATTCAAGTGGATCGACATCTTCGGTGTCGCCCTGCTGGCCGGCATCGGGTTCACGGTGTCGCTGCTGGTGGCCGAGCTGAGTTTCGGCCTGGGCAGCCCGCATGACGACCACGCCAAGGTGGGCATCCTGGCTGCCTCGCTGCTGGCCGCGCTGCTGGCGACGGCCGTGCTGCGGACCCGCAACCGGCAGTACCGGGCCGAGGAGGAACGGGAAAAGGTGGACGCGGACCAGGACGGCATCCCGGACGTTTACCAGAAGTAGCCCGCGCTGTTTGGGGAGCGTACGGCGGCGCGCGGCCGGGTGGTACAGCTTCGGTTTCGGTGGTGCCCGCCTGAGGTTTGGCAGCGCCGGAGCATGGCGGCGCCGGAGCGCGGCAGCACCGGAGCACCCGGGGCCTGGCCGCGCCGGGTGCTCCGGGGTTTGAGGGCCTCTACTTGTGGGAGTAGGTGAGGCAGTCGGCGTTGTCGGCGCCGGGGCCGACATGCACCTCGGGGGCCTTGCACATCAGGTGGTCGTTGTGGATGCATTCGCCGCGCTGGCATGCTCCGACGTCGGCGAGTACCTTGGGCAGGCCGCCGTGGGATCCGGTGTCAATGAAGGTGGCGCAGTGCGCATGGTTTTCGGCGCCGCCGACCGTGATGGCGGCTGCGTTGCAGTTCGTGTGGTCGTTAAAGGAACAGTTCGTTACGCTGCAGTCAGCGACGTGCGTTGTCATGGAAAGTCCTCCTGCCAGGCCACCCCGGGCGGGCGGCTCCGTGGGACTACCGTAAACCCCCATCACCGGATCAAAAAGACCCAGTTGTGTTGCGTAATTGCTGGTCACTGCCCTGTAAAACACCTCCGCTTAGGAGTTCAATAGGAGTGTGGGCGGTTATCCGTCCACACGCCCGGAACGCCCGGTGCGTTCCCCGCGTCGAACAGGAAGGAAGGACCCAATGGAAAAGTGGCATCGTTGGCAGGATTGGGTCAGCGTGGCTGCCGGGCTTGTGGCAGCGGCGTCAGTCCTGTGGATGCGGCAGGAAGGCATGTCCACCACCCTGATGCTCGCGTTCGGCGGGCTTTTGGTAGTCAGCGGAATCATCAACCTGGCCATGCCCGGCACGCCGGTCATGGAGTGGGTGCAGGCGGTCCTCGCCGCCGGCCTGATCCTTTCCCCTTGGCTCGGTAGCTACTCAAGCACCGTGGGGGCTGCCTGGACTTCGTGGATCGCAGGTGGTGTGGCCCTGGTTGTGACAGCGGCCGCCATCAAACCGAGCACGGAGCTCCACCACCAGTACCGCATGTCCCACTAGGAGAAGCGTTTCCCGGATGCCCGGCCCGGCCGTCAAGGCCCGGCCCGCACCCGGGAAGCACGCTTGCGGAATTCACTCGCCCGAGTTATTCCATTTGTTGTCAGAACCCTTATTCGTCCGTTATGTATTCCGCGTTGGCGAGGGGCGATTCGGCATTTCGATATTTCGGCGGCAATGATTTTTGATTTTCCGCTATCACTTGCGCTCATACCGGGGCCGGAAGTAAGTATTAAGCGTAGACTGCAATTTATCGGGGGAATGCGGCTTTTGCGCTGGGCAAGGGCTGGGGGACTTCCGGGAGGCACCATGGGCGGCATACGCGTGGTTGTCATTGAAGACGATTTGGACATGCGGAACCTGCTGGAGGCAGTGCTGCATCAATCCGGCTATGAGGTGTTCTCCGCTGCGGATGGCCGCTCCGGAATTGAACTGGTGCGCACCGAACAGCCGGATGTGGTGACCGTCGACGCGGGCCTGCCGGACCTTGACGGAATGGAAGTCCTGCGGAAAGTCCGCGAGATCAGCTGCAGCCGCGTTGTCATGCTCACTGGCCGCGCCCACGCTGCGGACCAAGAAGCCGCACTCGAGGCCGGCGCCGCGGACTACATCATCAAGCCGTTCCGTCCCCGCGACGTTCGTGCCCGGATCGCAGCGCTGCTGGAGACATCCAAGCACTGACTACCATCCCTGGAACGGCCCTCGCCGCATTACTACTTTGCGGAGACCCTTTCATCAGCTTATTAAGGCTACTTATCATGATGGCTCCGGAACAGATCATTAGAGACGGAGATGAAGAACATGACCGATGCACCTGAGCACAAGGATCTGCCACTGCCCGATTACGACCATTTGCCGGTGGGAACTTTGCCCACCCGGATCGCCGGATTGAACCAGCAGGACCTGTCCCTGCTGGTCGCCTATGAAAAGGAGCACGGAAACCGCCTGCCCGTCCTGCAGATCCTCGAAAAGAGGGTGAAGGACCTGGAGGGCGGCGCCGTCCCGAGCGGTCCGGAGACTCCCGCGAGGCCGGAGGCAGGCTCGGGTGAGCCCAGTACCCCGCCGCCGGCCAACGTTCCAGGTCCGCCGGTCAATCCGCCGCCGCATGGCGTGCCGGGCAATCAGGATCGGCGATAGCTGCCAAGGGCGGCTATGCCCGCGTGCTGAACCCCTCAGCGAGGTTCTTGGGACCCTGCACGATGATCTGGTCCTCTTCGTAGAGCACGGTCTGGGCAGTGGTGTGCTGCCACGTTCCGCCGGGACGCTTCACCGCAACGATGGTGATCCCGTACTGGTCGCGCAGGCCCAGGACGCCGAGCGGACGGTCGCGGGCTTCGGACGGCGGCTGCGTGCGGATCATCACGAAGTCGTCCTCGAACTCCACGTAATCCAGGATCGCGCCGCGGACCAGGTGCGCCACGCGCTTTCCCATGTCATGCTCGGGCCGGATGACGTGCTGCACTCCCAGCTGGTCCAGGATTTCGGCGTGCGGCTCGCTGATGGCCTTGGCCCAGATCTCGGGGTGTTTGAAGGTCAGCAGGCGGGAGGTGGTGAGGATGCTGGCTTCAAGGTCGGAGCCGATGCCCACCACGGCCCGGTCGAACTCGTGGACCGAGAGCTGGCGCAGCACCTCTTCGCGGGTGGAGTCCGCGCGGACCACATGGGTGAGCCGGCCGTTGTAGGACTGCACGATTTCCTCATTGGTGTCGATGCCCAACACCTCGGTGCCCTGGGCCTCGAGCTCGAGGGCGAGTGCCCCGCCGAAACGGCCAAGGCCGATCACGGCCACGGAGTCCGTCTGCGCCACGCGCTCGGCCTTGCGGGAGAAGATGTCCTTAGCCAATGAGGGGCCTTTCCTTCGGGTATTCGAACAGTATGGGGCGGCTGCGGAGGGCCAGTGCGGTTCCCAGTGTCACGGGACCCAGGCGACCGATGAACATCAGCAGGATGAGCACCACCTGCCCGGCTGGCGGCAGCCCGGCGGTGATGCCGGTGGACAGGCCCACGGTGGCAAACGCGGAAATCACCTCGAAGAGGATCCGCTCCTGCCCGAAGTCGGTGATGAGCATCAGGAACATCGTGGAGGCCACCACCAGCGCGATGGCCAGCAGGACCACGGTAATCGCCTGCCGGTGCACCGCGCGGGAAAGGCGCTTGCCGAATATATTCACTGCGGTGCCGCCGCGCAGTTCCGTGGACAGGATGAAGAACAGCACCGCGAACGTGGTGACCTTCAGGCCGCCGGCGGTTCCGGCCGGGCCACCGCCGATGAACATCAGGATGTCCATCCCCATCCAGGAGACCGGGTGCATCTGCGAGATGTCGATGCTGTTGAAGCCCGCGGTGCGCGTGATGACGGATTGGAAGAAACCGTTCAGTATGCGGTCGCCCGGGGAAAGGCCTGCCATCGTGCCCGTGTTGGTCCATTCGGCGGCGGTGAGGAACAGGGTGCCGCCAGCCAGGAGCGTTGCGCTGCCGGCCAGGACCAGTTTGGTGTTCATGCTCCAGTGGATCGGGCGGCGGTACCGGCGTCGCAGTTCGAACAGCACGGGGAAACCGAGCCCGCCGATGATCACCGCGGCCGCCACCGGCAGCAGAACCCAGGGATCGGACGCGAACCCCATCAGGCTGTCCGAATACAGGGCGAAGCCGGCGTTATTGAACGCGGAGATCGAGTGGAAGGCGCCGAACCAGATGGCTTCACCGGCCGGGTAGTCGTACGCCAGCGCGAAACGCAGCGTCAGTACGGCGGCCAGGATGACCTCGGCCGCGACGGTGATCTTCAGGACCCCGAACAGCACCGACCGGACGTCACCAAAGCCCGTGCTCTTGGTTTCGGCGGCCGCCAGCATCCGGGAGCGCAGCCCCAGTTTCCGGGCCATGAGCACACCCAGGAGCGTACTGAAGGACATGACGCCGAAGCCACCGATTTGGATCAGTCCGAGGATCACGGCCTGCCCGAACCCGCTCCAGAACACAGGGGTGTCCACGGTGATTAGTCCGGTGACGCACACGGCGGAGGTGGCGGTGAACAACGATTCGAGGAAGGACGCGCCTCCCGGTCCGGGCGTGGCCACCGGCAGCATCAGCAGCCCGGTGCCCACTGCGATCGCCAGCAGGAAGCCCATGACGATGACTTGGGCCGGATGCCTGGGGACCAGCAGCTGGCCCACCTTGCGCAGCATGGCCACTTGCCTGCCTGCGAAGGATGCGGAGGAACGCCCGACGTCGGCGATAACCTTCCGCGGTTTTCTCTTCTTGGGGCGCTGCGGGATGGGGCCTCGCTGGTAGGCCTTGAGATGCATAGGCGTCACGGTACCACCGGCCGCCGTCGGAACCCATTTTGACGTGCGCGGTTATCGCTTGGGCAGCAATTCGACGGCGGAGGCGTCCTGGACGTCTGGCGTTACGGCCGGTTCTGCGGGGGAGTGGCCGGCGCCCGATCGGTACCGGTAGGTGATGTTTTCGTCCTGCACAATGAAGGTCTCGACGCCGCTGCGGTTCCAGTGGAGGACCAGCAGGCCATATCGCTCGGCGAGCTTGGCCAGGGTTGCGAACGTGGTCACCTCGATGACCGGTCGGCCTTGGGCTGCCGGCATGGGGTGGACGCGGACCAGGAGGTTCGCATAGCGGCGGAGGATGGCCGTGGCTTCGTCCATAGGGGTACTCCGGTTTGCCAGGAGGAGAACAACCGCGGCCGTGATGACGCCGGCGAGCAGCAACAGGGCGGACAGTATCCGGGCGGCTTCGGCGGTGATGCTCCACGCATCGGGGCCAATGGTCCTCGGCACCATGACAGTGCGCTGGTTGGTAGAGCTGTCCGTCACCGTGAGCCCTCCTTCGCCGCCGACCAGCGAGAGCTGAAGCGGAGCCAGGCTGAGTTTAAGTTCGGGACGGAACTCGGCGCTGGATTCCGTGTTGACTTCCGGGACGACGGCGAGCGAGACGGGGGAAATGGCCAGTCCGGTGGCGGCAGCAGCGGCGTCGGCCTTGGCCTCCAGGGCGTCGAGATCCAGCGTGACGGTGCCCTCGTAGGTGTTGCCGCTGAAGGACTGTCCTTCTGCCAGCGGAACCGTTGAGCGCCAACCGCTCGGCGAGGAGAGTTCGGCGTTGACTGCAATGGTCCCGGGCTCGCCCTCGTAGGCGAAACCGACCTGCACGGTGTCGGCGAGCTTGCGGAAGACCGGGTCCGGGGAAGCGGCGGTGGTGCCGTCGTACGCGGCGCTCCGGCCGACGTCGGCGGTGTAGGAGAACTTCATGCTGGTGCCGCTCTGGACTGCGGCTGAACTGGATTCCTCGAGCGGGCCCGCCCAGGCGGCGGCGCCCAGGGAAGCGCCCAGGACTGCCAGAACAGCGGCGGTACCTCCGGCGATGCGCAGGGAGGGGGACAGGCTGCTGATCGACAGGCGGGCATCCGGCAGTCGCTTCGCGGGGCGTTCGCTGAGGTGGCGGGACACTGCGGCTCTCCTTTTTCTGCGGTTCTTGCGGGTTGCGGCGGCGGTTCCGCCGCTGGCGATGAGGGCGAATGCGATGAGGGCAAGGACGGGAGGGCTGGTCAGGACGTTGAGCCACGTTCCGGCGTGGGGGACGTGCAGGATGGCCCGCCCCACGAGGTTGTCGGCCCCCGGCTGGAGGGGGTCGATGGATTCGTTGTTGTCGCCTTGGAAAACAAAGGACTGGGCGTTGCCGCCGACGATCCGGTGAAGGGCGACGTCGTATTCGTTGGAAAGCTTGTAGGCGGCGATGTCGCCAACGGAGTAGGACTTGGCCTTGGAGACGACGACCAGGTCGCCTTGGTAGTACGTGGGCTGCATGCTGACGCCCTCGGTTACTACGATCGCCAACTGGCCGCTGGCCAGCGCTGTTCCGACCAATGCAACAAGACCGGCAGCCAGTGCAATGAACACTCCTGAGAGGCGTCGGGCCAGTCGGTTGGTCATGAACGGTACCTATTCACTAGAGAAGGAGGAACGGCCCGCCCCCAATCAGACGGGCCGTTCCCAGTGGTGCTAGGCCGGGTTAGCTACCGAAACCGCGAGGCTCGTGAGGCCGGTGTAGCCCGATTCGGTGGCAGTTGCCGTGAACGTGCAGTTGGAAACGTTGGCCGTGGCCGCTCCGATTGCTTCACAGGTGAACGTGCCGCCGCTGCCGCCCGTAGTGGTGACCGTGACGGCCTTGCCCTCAGCGCCGGCAGCGAAGGTCAGGGCGATGCTATTGATTTCGTTCTGCGTGTCGGTGTCGTAGAAGCCATAGCCGACGTTCGTCAAAGTGGCACCGGACACGGCCTGGCTGACGGTACCGCCGACGAACTGGGATTCGCCGGCGTTGTTGGTCAGACCGGTACCGGTGAAGGCGGAGCCGGCAGCAACAGCGAGGCCGGCGACGGACAGGGCGGTAACGATCTTTGCGGATTTGCGCATGGGTGATTTTTCTCTTTCGGTTTGGTGGTGGCCCGGCTGACCCTGAGCGGTCCCGTGGCTTTGCGTCCCCGGCTTACGGCGGGTTTGCCTTTATCAATGAACCGGCCGTGCAGAAGAAGAAGTTTTTGCGTTTGGCTTGTTCCGATAAATCGAAGTTAGCAAGCAAAATGCGCCCAATTCCGGTATCTAGGGGGATCCTGCGGGAAGCTTTGGGGGATTAAATCCATCCAAGGGACTTATTGCGGAAAACCTGCGTTGGCTGTGGTTTCGTGGGGTTTTCGCTGCGCTGCCAGCGGGCGTCACTGCCGTCCCCGTGCCGAAGAACGCGTCGGACGGCGCGGCACGCCTGCCGCCGCCAGGTCGGCTTCCAGTCGCCCGGGTTCCATCAGGGCCGCCCAGTCCCACCGCACCATCTGCAGCCCGGCGGCGCGGATCCGGTTCTCGCGGTTCTTCTCCGCGACGACCGCCTGTGCTGTGGTGCGGCCCTTGAGGTATTCGGTCTTCACGTACTTCTCTACGCCATCGAACTCGCCCACCACCCTGGCCTCTTTCCAATAGAAGTCCGTATAGCCCAATGAGCCTTCCCTTGTCCGCACGTTGAACTGCAGGATTGGCGCCTCAAACCCCGCTACATGGATCAGTGCCCGGCTCAAGGATTCTCCTGGTGATCCCGAGTCAGGATCCGCGAACTTGATGACTGCCCGGATCCTGCGCGCCCCGGCCGTGGAGTAGTTCGAGCCAATGCCTGCTTCCAGTTCTGCCTTAGTAAGGGCGGGCAGGCCGCGCGCAGTATCCGGTTTCAGCACGTGGTCGAGGGGCGCGATCGCCTCGGTAAACGGGAGGAAAGCGGCCAAGTCCAGGAGGTGCGAAGGCGCCCGGTGACCAGCAGGCCCTCCCGAAGTACCCGATCCACGCTGCCTGGTGCAGCGAAGTGGCGGCGGACTCCCGCACGCGACCGGCCGCCGTCGTTCTTCTGCGTCAATGCTTCGACAGGATGGTGGTACCCGATAAAGGGAATGCCCCACACGCTTGCCGACGAACGCCGCGCAAAAACAGTGGGACTCTCGAAGGTCTCCGCGGCTGCCTGCACCCGGACCCGGTACTGCTCCCACGGCTTCAGGTCCCGCCAGGCCTGCCCGTCCACGTAGACCCCGTGCCGGACGCGGACCAGTTCGCCGTTACGCACGCGCTTACCGAGGTCCTCCGACGTCAGCCCATGCGCGACTCGGTCCCGGGCCAGAAGCAGTCGCGGAAGGTCTTGCATGGATCCACGGTGGCAGCGCCAAGCCGGCGGCAGGAGGGGAAAGTCCGGCTATGTGGATAACCAGCCCGCCCGGCGCCGCCGCCGCGGACATGTTTTCGACGCGCATATTTGTTCTCGACCCCGGCCTGCACTGGCGCACCTCATATATGGGCCGCGTCGGCGCACCTGCGAGTCGATTCCGAATATGCGCGTCAAAAACGGAGCAGCTGGCCCGGCAACGAACCACCCGCCCAACACGCTTGACGCCCCGCGCCCCTTCCGCATATCCTGAACGAACGGTCGGTAAATAATTCCGCACGTCCCCGAAGGTCATTGCATAGGAGCAACCATGGCAGCGCATACCCTGCAGTCAGTGCCCGCCGAGCCACCCGCCCAGAGCGGCCCAGGCCAGACGAACCAGGCGCAGCTGGACGCCGAAGGCCAGGCCAACTTCGACCGCATCATCGCCGAGGACTCGCGCATCGAGCCCAGGGACTGGATGCCGGCCGCCTACCGCAAAACCCTCCTCCGCCAGGTGAGCCAGCACGCCCACTCGGAAATCATCGGCATGCAGCCCGAGGCCAACTGGATCTCCCGCGCCCCCAGTCTGAAGCGCAAGGCCATCCTCATGGCCAAGGTCCAGGACGAGGCCGGCCACGGGCTCTACCTCTACTCCGCCGCCGAGACCCTTGGACAAACAAGGGACAAGATGATGGATGACCTCATCGCCGGCAAGGCCCGCTACTCCAGCATCTTCAACTATCCGGCCCTGACCTGGGCGGACATGGGTGCCATCGGCTGGCTGGTGGACGGCGCAGCCATCTGCAACCAGGTCCCGCTGTGCCGCGCCTCCTACGGCCCGTACGGCCGCGCCATGGTCCGCATCTGCAAGGAAGAATCGTTCCACCAGCGCCAGGGCTTCGAGATCCTCCTGGAACTCGCCAACGGCACCGAAGCGCAGAAGCAGATGGCCCAGGACGCCGTGAACCGCTGGTACGCCCCGGCCCTGATGATGTTCGGCCCGCCGGACGACGATTCCCCAAACTCCAAGCAGTCCATGGCCTGGAACATCAAGCGCTTCAGCAACGATGAGCTCCGCAGCCGCTTCGTGGGCATGATGGTGGAGCAGGTCAAGGTCCTCGGCCTCACGCTCCCCGATGACAAGATCCGCTTCAACGAGGACACGAAGAAGTGGGAGCACGGCCCGCTGGACTGGGAAGAGTTCCATGAGGTGCTCGCAGGCCGCGGCCCGTGCAACGCCCAGCGCCTTGAGCGCCGCCGGGAAGCGCACGACGCCGGCGCCTGGGTCCGCGAGGCAGCGGCGGCTTACGCAGCAAAACAGTCAGCCAAGGCAAAGGAATACGCAGCATGAGTCCCCACGGCAACCCGGAAGCCCCCGCAAGCGCCGCCGCCGAGATCAACCGCGAAGCGCCCAAGGCAAGCCCCGCCCCGGAGCACCACGACAGGAGCGCCTGGGGCCTTTGGGAGGTCTTCGTCCGGTCCAGCCGCGGCCTGAGCCACGTCCACGCCGGCAGCTTGCACGCTCCGGACGCCGCGATGGCCCTCCGCAACGCGCGGGATCTTTACACCAGAAGGAACGAAGGCGTCTCCATCTGGGTGGTCCCCGCGGAGGCGATCGCCTCCAGCGACCCGGACTCCAAGGGCGCGTTCTTCGAGTCGCCGCAGGGCAAGGACTACCGGCACGCCACGTACTACACCAAGAGCGAAGGGGTGAAGCACCTGTGAGCTCCACCCATACCGAAGGCCACGGCGACATCTCCACCGGCGTGGCTGCACCGAGCGGCAGCGGCGACTCCAACGCTTCCGCAACCCGCATCACGCCCGGCAACGCGCTCCGTCCCGAGGACATCGCCCTCGAGGTCAGCACCGGTGCAGCCCGGCCCAGCCAGGACGCCGCCGAGTACGCGCTAAGGCTGGGCGATGACGCCCTGATCCTCGCCCAGCGCCTGGGCCACTGGATCTCCCGGGCCCCGGAGCTGGAAGAGGACATCGCCCTGGGCAACATCGCCCTGGACCAGCTGGGCCACGCCCGCAGCTTCCTCACGTACGCCGGCGCCGGCATGCCCCGCGAGGACGGCACGCCCCGGACCGAGGACGACTTGGCCTACTTCCGCCGCGAGCACGAGTTCCGCAGCGTCCAGCTGTTCGAGCAGCCCAACGGGGACTTCGCGGCCACCATCGCCCGCCAGTTCGTGGTGAGCTACTACCAGTTCCTGCTTTACACAGAGCTCACCAGGTCCACAGACCACACGCTCGCCGCCATCGCAGCCAAGGCCGTGAAGGAAGTGGACTACCACCGGGACCACAGCGCCCAGTGGGTCCTGCGCCTGGCCGGCGGCACGGAGGAATCCCGCCAGCGGATGATCCACGGCCTGCGCACCATGTGGCCGTACGTCAACGAACTCTTCCAGGACGATGAACTGGTGACGCGCCTCGCTGAGGCGGGTGCCGCCGTCGTGCCTTCCACGCTCCGGGAGGAGTTTGACCGGCTCACCGGCGAAATCCTGGCCGGGGCGGAGCTGGACGTCCCGGACGTCCCGCCCGCACCCGGCGGCGGACGCCAGGGCAGGCACTCGGAGTACCTCGGCTATATTCTCGCGGAGATGCAGGTCCTCGCCCGCGAGCATCCCGGGGCGAGCTGGTGACCGTCATGACCATCGGGATTGACCAGCGCCAGAAGGCCTGGGACATCGCTGCCACGGTGTGCGATCCGGAGATTCCGGTGCTCACCATTGCTGATCTGGGCATCCTCCGCGATGTTGAGGTGACGCAGGGGACGGACGACGGCGGCACGCCCCGGGGCGTCCGGGTCACCATCACTCCGACCTACTCGGGCTGCCCTGCCATGGACGCCATCCGGGATGACCTGAAGACGGCCTTCGCGAAGGAGGGCTACCAGGACGTGCAGGTGGACCTGGTCCTCTCGCCCGCCTGGACCACGGACTGGATGTCGGACGAGGGCAAGGCAAAGCTGCAGGAGTACGGCATCGCCCCGCCCAGCGGCAACTCGAAGGCCGGCGGCCACTCCGGCCCCATCCGCCTGAGCCTGACCGTGAAGTGCCCGCAGTGCGCCAGCCTCAACACCAAGGAACTCACCCGGTTCGGTTCCACCTCCTGCAAGGCGCTGTATGTCTGCCAGGACTGCAAGGAACCGTTCGACTACTTCAAAGTCCTGTAAAGGAAGCACCCATGCCTGTTGTCCGCCAGACCGCCGCCGAAGAAGCGCAGGTGACCGGCCGCCGTCGTCCGTCCTTCCACACGCTCACCGTGAAGGAGGTCCGCCGGCTCACCGACGACGCCATTGAGGTCTCCTTCCACGTGCCCGCGGAGCTCGCCGGCCAGTTCGACTACCTGCCCGGCCAGTACGTTGCCCTGCGCACCACGCTCCCGGACGAGACCGGGGAGCCGAAGGAAATCCGCCGCAGCTACTCCATCTGCGCCGAGCCCAGGAGCTTCGCGGACGGCACCAGCGAGATCCGCGTGGCCATCAAGAAGGACCTGGGCGGGCTGTTCTCCACGTGGGCCAACGCCGAGCTCAAGGCCGGCGACACCCTCGACGTCATGAGCCCGATGGGCGCGTTCGTGTCCAAGCACGGGCGGGACGGCCAGTCGGTGGACCAGAACGTCATGAATTCGATGAACCACCCGGAGGAGCTGGCAGGGGAGTCGGGCAGCTTTGTGGCCATCGCGGCAGGCTCCGGCATCACCCCGGTGATCGCGATCGCCCGGACGCTGCTGGCCGCCAACCCGGACACCCGGTTCGACCTGATCTACGCGAACAAGGCCGCCATGGACGTCATGTTCCTGGAGGAGCTGGCGGACCTGAAGGACCGGTACCCGCAGCGGCTGGCCATCCACCACGTGCTGAGCCGCGAGCAGCGGATCGCGCCGCTGCTGTCCGGCCGGATCGACGCCGAGAAGCTGCAGCAGCTGCTGGGCACTGCCATCCACGCGGACGATGTGGACGAATGGTTCCTGTGCGGTCCGTTCGAGCTGGTGCAGCTGTGCCGGGACACGCTGGCCGAGCGCGGCGTGAAGCCGGAGAACGTCCGGTTCGAGCTGTTCACCTCCGGCAAGCCGGACCGTCCCGAGGGCAACGCCGGCCGTCCCGTGCTGGTGGACGAGTCCAAGGGAACCTACAAGATCACGTTCAAGCTGGACGGTCTGCAGGGCGAGGTGGCCAGCCCCACGCACGCCCGCGAGTCGATCCTGAACGCCGCGCTGCGGGTCCGCCCGGACGTTCCCTTCGCCTGCGCCGGCGGCGTGTGCGGCACGTGCCGGGCCAAGGTGGTCACCGGCAGCGTGACCATGGACGAGAACTACGCGCTGGAGCAGGATGAGCTGGACAAGGGCTATGTGCTCACATGCCAGAGCCACCCCACCAGCAAGGAAGTCACGGTCGACTTCGACGTTTAGCCTTTATTCCGCGATTTGAGGAGCTCCATGATTTCGCTGTCCATCAACAACCATGTTGCCGAGGTGGTGCTGGACGCGCCGCACAAGCTCAATTCGCTCGACGAGCAGGCGCTGAAGGATTTAGCACAGGCGTACGACGACGCCGCTGCCGCCGCCGAACGTGGCGAGGTGCGGGCGCTGCTCCTGCGCGGAGAGGGGCGCGCCTTCTGCGCGGGTCGGGACATCGCGGGCGTCACGCCGGAGAGCGACGACGCCGCAGCGTACCTGGGCGGGCTGGTGGAGCCCTTGCTGAAGAAGATGGCAGCGTTCCCCGCCCCGACCTTCGCGGCGGCGCAGGGGGCCTGCCTGGGCGTCGGGCTGGGGCTGCTGCTGGCCACGGACGTGGTGTACGTGGCGGAGAACGCGAAGTTCGGCTCGCCGTTCGCCAAGCTGGGGGCCACGTTGGATTCGGGCGGGCACTGGTACTTCGCGGAGCGGCTGGGCATGCACCGGACACTGGACCTGATCTACACCGCCGAGCTGATGTCCGGCGCCGAGGCCGTGGCGCAGGGAATGTTCAGCCGGGCGATGCCGGCCGGCTCGCTGCTGGAGACGACGCGGGGGATTGCTGGCCGGGTGGCTCTTGGGGCGACGGGGGCGTTCGTGGCGTCCAAGGAGCTGGTGGCGCACATCCGGGACCAGCGGCTGGGCCTGTGGGCGTCCATGCAGGAGGAGAACGCCGAGCAGGCACGACTCTGCAAGACGGATGATTATGCCGAGGGTTTCCGGGCTTTCCAGGAGAAGCGGGAGCCGCAATTCAAGGGCTAGTTTGACGGATGCGGGCAGCTACAGCGCGGTGTGGTGTCTTCGGGCCGACGCTGGTTCGCGCGCAGCTTTTCCACGCGCCTGCGCAGCTCCAGGGGGCTGAATGGTTTGGCCATGAGCTCGTTGACCCCCGCATCATAAGGGCTGTCCGCGAGTTCCCCGTGTCCGGTGAGCATCTTTACCGGCGTCTGACTGAACGTCCGGATCTGCCGGATGGCTTCGACACCATTGAAGTCCGGGAGCCCGAAATCGACAAGTACCACGTCGGGGCTGTACTTCCGCACGGCTTCGACGCCGGAGGCAGCGGTGCCGGTGGTCCGCACCTCCAGGCCTGCCCCGGTAGCTCGTGGGAAAACCGGTGCGCCTGTAACCATGCCACGCCATCGCCGGCCGGTGCCTTCGGCCTGCTCATGATCACCGGATGTTCCCCTTTGTTCCCGCGTGCAGTCCCTATGCAGAAGCTAGCACAGGCCTAAGGATGCTAAGGCTGAAGAGGAGGTTTAACAAGGTGAGTGGTTCCCTAGTGCAGAATGGCTCTGATCTCAGCTCGAATGAGCCGCTCGGCCAGTTCGCCAAGGTCCAGGTTCAGGACGGCTTTGAGGGCGCGAGCCATATCGGGCGCTGCCGCCACGAAGTCCGCCAGGCCTGGATCGGACTCCAGTTCCCTCCCAAGCTTTATCTTGACGTCATCAGCGGTCCAGTGGCTCTGAGTGTGCAAGCTGGTGAGTATGCTCTTGGCCGTCATGGCTGGTCCTTCGCTGTGCCCTGCAGCAGCCGTTGACGGCTGCTTCCGGATTCGCTTTATAGCTCTGACTATGCCGGACGGGGCTCAAGAACAGCGCCGGTAACAAGCCGGATTTAATCAGGATTTCCCCAAAATTCCGGAACCCGTGTCCGCGACCCATGACTTCGCTTTCCGTTGCTGATGTGTTGACCGCGATAGGAGTTGGGCGCACCGCAAATGCTGGCCCGCTGGATGTTCTGGTCCTAAGGGATTTAGCACAGGCGAACGATGGCGCCGCCGTGTATCCGGACACAATGCTGTGAGTTCAGGTGTATTGGCATATCGGCTGCTAAATTTCATGCAGTCGGGGGACAGCGGCTGACGTCGTACGTGGAGCGTGCGGTCGCAGGCAGTTTGCCTGTCTCCCAGTTCATGGCACTACAAGCGGAGGCCCCGAATGGATCGAATTTCCCATCTTTTCCTTGGTGTTGCGACTACGACGGTGCTGGTGGCTGCGATGGCGGTCCCCTCATCAGCCGCGACTTCATCGGATACCGCAACCACAGTGGTTGTTACTGGCGGTGGCTTATCCATTACGGCACCGGCGACGGCAGCTCTGTCTGATGCCGCCCCAAGTTCAACTGCCACTGCGAACATCGCGGGGGTGCAGGTTACCGACACCCGAGCAGGCACGATTGGATGGAGCGCCACGGTCAGGTCCACGGATTTCACGCCGTCCGTGGGAGGTGCAGGCAGTATTCCCGCAACAGCGGCTGCCTACATTCCTTCCGGCATGGCATCGGTGACAGGCCTAGCCGTGGTTACTCCTTCTAGCCAGTCTGATTTGTCGACGCCCAAAACCGTCCAGACGGCAACGATGGTGGTAGGCAACAACGCGGCGTCGTGGACCGCTGCGTTTCAGGTTGCGATCCCCTCAACCGCTGTAGCCGGCACTTATTCGGGCACGCTCACGCACTCGGTACTGTAACCGGTGCGTTATGCCGTAGCCATAGTCGCTGTTTTCCTCGCTGTCTTGCCGATGCCTGCGGCCTGGGCGTTCAGTCCGCAAGCGCCTGCCTCTCCGGAAGCAGCAGCAGTACTTTCTGACCCTGCGGGACTGGAGATACGGTTACTCGATATACCGGCGAAGGCAGCGGATGATCCCCGTGCGCGCGCCTATGTCGTGGATCGGGTTTCGCCTGGAACGGAAATCAACCGCCGGATCCAGGTCAGGAACAATACCGGGGCGCGCCAGTCGCTACACCTGTACCCCGGGGCCGCCCGCATCCAGGATGGATCCTTCATCGGAGAGGATGCAGGTACAGGGAACGAGCTGAGCTCCTGGGTCTCCCTGGAGACGCCGCGGATTGCACTTGGCTCAGGTGAATCCGCGGAGGTACGGACGACCATCCGGGTGCCGCGGAATGCCGCGGAAGCCGAGCACTACGGGGCCGTCTGGGCCGAATTGAGGAGCGCAAACCCGGACGCCCGGGCTGGAAGCGTCACAACGGTTAATCGGGTGGGAATCCGTGTCTACCTCTCCGTTGGCCCAGGCAACGGCAAACCGGCGGACTTCGCCATCGGTTCCCTCACCGCTGTCCGGGGCGTTGACGGCAAGCCCCGTCTGAGCGCGCTGGTAACGAACACAGGAGGACGGGCCCTGGACCTCCAAGGCAGCCTGACATTGGCTGACGGTCCAGGTGCCCTTTCTGCCGGCCCCTTTGACACCAAGAAGGCGTCAACCCTGGCCACGGGCGAGAGACGGGAGGTGGTCTTTGAACTTCCGGCGGAGATCCCGAACGGGCCGTGGACGGCTGAGGTGCGTTTGAAAAGCGGGCTGCTCGAACGTGTTGCGTCTGCCCGGATCACCTTCCCGGACGAGGGAGAGAACGCGGCCTCGGTCCCCGTTCCGGGATCCGGCGGGTTGCTGTTCATCCTGGGCGCGCTGTCCATATTCGTGCTGGCCTTGCTGCTGGCGATATTGATTCGACGGCACAGGCGGACCAGTCGGGTGCCCTAGTTCGTCCCGCAGTAACCGTCGTGAGAGTTGTGCCGATAGTTCAGCCGTGCCTTTGAAGGGAAACAGAGCGGGAGGTCACCGGCAACAACGCTCTTGGAAGCTTGTTGGTGCTGCCGACGATGGAACCGCGTCTCGGCAGCCCGTCGTCGTGCATCTTGCCCTGGTGGCCGCTGGCTGCCTGGCCGCTTTATCCGCAGCCTACGGTGCGGCCGGACCGGATGTTCAGGCTGCAGTTCCTGCCGGCTCTGCGATCCTTGGCGCCGAGGACCTCCCTGTGCACCAGCAGGATCTTCCGCTTCTGGTCACCAAGGAACGCCCCCTCCAGCCGCTGACGTACGTTCCGGGTGACTTGGTCTCCGTGGCCGGCACCCGGCTCACGGCGGGTGCTGCGCGGGACCTCGCATCCATGCTGAAGGCCGCCGCGGCCGATGGTGCACCTGTCCGAGTAATCAGCGGATACCGCTCTTATCAAGAACAGGACGCCCTGCATTCAGGATATGTGGCGAAGTTTGGCGCCGGGCGGGCATCGGAGTTGTCGGCGGAGCCGGGTCACAGCGAACATCAGGCCGGGCTCGCCGTGGACATCGCTGACCCCTCCGGTGGGTGTGCTCTGAGGCCGTGTTTCGCCGAGACGCCCGCCGGTGCCTGGGCTGCCGAGAACGCGTGGCGGTACGGGTTCATCGTCAGGTACCCGGCGGACGCGCAGGATGTCACCGGCTATAGCTATGAGCCATGGCACCTGCGGCATGTCGGCGTCACCACGGCGGCAAAGATGCACCGCGCTTCGGCAGCGACGCTTGAGGCGTACCTCCAGAGCCAGGAACGCCCTCCGGCGCACTGAAGCGGCTGGCGTCAGACCATTTGCCGGCTGAGTTCCCGGGCCCGGGCCAGCGCTTGCTGGCAGTCCTCGATGAGCTGGTCGCGGTGCCCGGTGGCCCGGTAGAGATCGCGCGCCCACTCGAATTCGGCTGCGGCATCACGGTAGCGTGCTTCGTCGAAGAACCGGCGGCCGATCTGGTGCCGGACGAGTGCTTCCCGGGCCCGGGTGCGTGCCTGGCGGAGTGCTTCTTCCTGGAGTCGGGCCGCTTCATGCCAGGAGTATTGCCGCTGGTAGGCGTGCGCGAGGACCAGCAGCGGACGTAACGGGTCTGTCGAGGCGTCCAAGAGCTGCCGGCCCTCGAGGATGGCTTCCCGTGTGCGGTCCAGCAGGCTGAGGATCCACACCCGTTCCAGCGGCGCGCAGTCCTCCAGGCGGGCTTCCATGGCGTCCCGGTCCAGAACGACGTCCCGCAGCGTCGCGGGGTCGGTCTGCCAGTTGCCCGAGGGTTCCGTCTCCAGGCCGGACGTCGCTGCCATGGCTTATGGTCTCCTTGCTGCTTACCCGGCGAGGGGAAGCTGGGCGCGTACCGGCCAGTTGCTGCCTTCAAGGACCACCTGTGCGCACTTTCCGCTGTCCGGGTTCACCACGATGGGCGCCATGAGGTTCACCGTGGTGCCTTCTTCCGCCGGGTTGGCCACCAGGAGGAACCGCACACCGGCGTCGCCGGGGGCCAGCGGTTCCAGCTGGGCAGCTGACAGGCGGGGCTGGTAATCCGGAGCGTAGATGGCAGGATCCAGCAGGAAGAGTCGAAGTGCTGCTTCGTCAGCCGAGCGGAGCGAATAAAGGCCCTCGGCTCCGTCAACGGCTTCGAGATCGAACTCTACGAACGGCGCAAGCCCGGGTAACGGCGCTGTGAAAGTCAAAGCGCTCATCGCAGGAAGTCCATGAGCGTAGGCTGCAGTACTTTCGCTGTCACGGCCAGAGCGGTCCGGTAATTGACCTCCTGGAGGTTCATTTCCAGGATGGCCTGCCCGGCGTCGACATCCTCGACACCGGAACGCTGGGCCTCCAGCAGGCCGGAAAGGTCCATGTTTATCTCTTCCGCACGTAGGAGCTGGGCATGGCGGGTGCCAATGTCGGCATATTGTCCAATGAAAGCTTCATGCCTGGCGTCGATGGGCGCAAGGTGCCTGCCAACATTCACACCGCCTCGAAGATCAGCCACGATGTTATCCACCAGGCTGAACACGGAGCCTGCGCCGGTGCCGAAAACTGCCGCGCCTTCAGCATCCACCCGGACGGTGGTGCCGGGAGCTATCCGACGCTCCACCGCGGCACCGGGAACGCCGGTAAAAGCCGGGGGATTGTCAGCGGTGAAGGCACCCGCCGCATCCGAGGTGCCGGCGAAGACGCTGCGGCCCAGGTACTGGGTGTTCGCCTGGCTAAGCAGGTCGGCGCGCAGGCCCTCAAGCTCGACGGCGATCGCCTGGCGCGCTGCCGGCGGCACCGAATCGTTCGCTCCCTGCAGGGTCAGGTCCCTGACGCGGTTGAGGATGCCCGTCGCAGTGCCCATCGCGGTATCAAGGGTGGTCAGCCAGCCGTTGCCGTTGGCGATGTTGCGGCCATACTGGCCCACGGCTGCCTGCTCGGCGCGCACCCTGAGGGACGCTGCGGTGCCCGAAGGGTCATCAGAAGGGCGGGTAATTTTTTGCTGCGAGGAGACCTTTTCCTGCAGGGCCGCCATCCGTGTCATGTTCGACTGCAGGTTCCGCTGCGCAGCGATGGTCAGGGTCTGGTTCGTTGAGCGCGCAATCATGGGTTACCTTCCTACCAGGCCGGTGCGGTTGATGAGCACATCCAGCATTTCATCTACAGCAGTCATGACCCGCGCTGCGGCTTGGTACGCGTGCTGGTTACTCAGGAGGTTGACGTTTTCCTCGTCCAGGCTCACGGCAGCCTGGGATAACTGGGCATCCTTCGCGGTGTTGGCAGCGGCTTCCGCCAGCACACCGCGCTGCAGTTCAGTCCTGGCGGCGGAACCGAGTTGGATCACGAAGGTGTTCCAGGCATCGTCCGGGGAGCCGGCGCCTGAACTGATCTGCGATACCGTGTCGGCGTTGCTGCCATCGAACGGTCCCGCGCCGGGCCTGCCGGTGGCGAGGCCGGAGGCATCCGTGGGTACAACGCGCAGGCCGGCCGCCGGGGCCAGGTCGGGGGCGAGGCCGAAAAAGTCCAGGCCGGTGCTGCCATCCACGCTGTTCCCTGAGCGGTGCACGGTGTTCACGGCGCTGGACAGCTTCTCCGCGAAGGCGTTGTAGGACGCTGCTGCCTCGGCGATGGCGCCTCCGGAACCGGCGCTGGCCGGGGCCAGCAGGGACAGGGAACCTGCCATTTCGCCGCTTTCAAGTCCGACGGCGGTACCCGGGCGGTGCGTCCACTCCAACTGGAGGGGGGTCGTGGACGCCTCTTCCATGCGGTTTGCCCCGGCGATCTGGACTGTCCGGTGCCGGTCGCCCGAGACTAGGCTGTTGCCGCCGACGAAAACATCTACGGTGCCGTCCGCATTGTCGCGTACGGTTCCCCCGGCCAGAGCGGCAATCTCCGCGGTGAGAAGGCTTCGCTGGTCCACCAGTTCATTCACGGAACCACCGGCGGAGAGCGCGGTGCGGATGCGGATATTCAGGTCTGCTACCTGCGATGCAGCTGCATTGAGCTGGTGGGCCATACCGGATACCTCGGAGCGGGTGCGGCTCCAGAGGGCGTCGATATCCCCATATCCTCGGCTGAGCTGGGCTGCCAGGGCCCCCGCTTCCTGGAGCACGGCATTGGTGGGTGCGGCTTCGCCGGCCTGGTTGGCCAGGTCCTGCCAGGCACCCCAGAACCGCTGGAGCTGGGCGCTGAGGCCGTTCTTGCCGGGTTCGCCCAGGACGTCCTCCAAGGAGGTCAGGACCTCGGCCCGGATGGCGGTGTAACCGGCCGTTGCGGTGCTGGCCCGGGCCCGTGCGTCGAGGTAGGCGTTACCCAGCCTGGCGATCGCGTCCACCGAGACTCCTTGGCCTGCGGAGGGCCCGCTGGCGAAAAGGCCGGTGCGGCCAACAGGCCCGGTGGCGGAAGTCTCCAGCCGTTGGCGCGTGTAGCCCTCGGTTCCCGCGTTGGCCACGTTCTGGCCTGCGACGTTGAGCGCCTGGCGGGCGGCGGACAGGCCCGTGTAGGCCGTATTGAGGCCGCTGAATGTACTCACGGATTTCCTTAAAGTTGCCGGTCCAGAAGGGACGTACCGGAAGTAGGAGAGGCAAGGCCTTGGGAGTCGTAGGTCCCTGCCTCGGTGCGGAGATTAGCCAGCGTTTCCTGGCTGGACTTCACGGCCGCCCGCAGGAAGATTTCATTGGCGTCGCGCAGCTCCTTGATGCGGCTGGTCAGTGCGAGCAATTCCCTGAGGTGCCCCTCGAAGATTTCCGCCCAGGGCCCGGCCGGCGCTTTCGCCACGATGTCCCGCAGCGTGGGCTGCTCGCCGAGGTTCCATTCGGCTGCAAGTGCCGCTACGGCCACTTCACGCGAGAGTGCCTCGGAGCGCAGGTGCTCCACCACCTGTTCCACCTCGCGGGTGGCGTGGTGGAGCCATTTGGTGTTGCCCGTAGTTAACAGCAGCTGTTCTTCTTCAAGCTTGAAGGTGAGGAGTCCCAGGAGCTCCCGTTCGCGCCAGAGCAGTGCCGACAGTTCATTGGCCGCCACGCGCCTATTCAACTCCCTTGGATGCCAGTGCAGTGATGCGTCCCGCACTTCTTACGCTGTTCACTGTCGTCCTGTATGCAACCGGCGTTAGGCATTGGGTCCAAGGGAAGGTGCAAGCTTGCATCAAGGTTAAATCAAGAATTTTTTTGTATCGGCTAACGGACGCGGGCGCCGCGGCGATAGTGCTTGGTGTCGCCCCACGGATGGAGCGGCTTAGTTTCACCCACATCACGGAGGAATTCATCATGGGTATGCAGATTAACACCAACATTTCCGCGCTTAACGCTCACCGGAACCTGTCCAACACGCAGAACGACCTGTCCAAGTCGCTGGAGAAGCTTTCCAGCGGCCTGCGCATCAACCGTGCAGCTGATGATGCTGCCGGTCTTTCCATCTCGGAGGGCCTGCGTTCGCAGATCAACGGCCTGAACGTTGCTGCGCGCAACGCCCAGGACGGCATCTCGGTCATCCAGACCGCTGAAGGCGCCCTGTCCGAGGTTCACTCCATCCTGCAGCGTATGCGTGACCTGGCCGTCCAGGCCGGTAACGACTCGAACAACGCAGAATCCCGTGACGCCATCAAGACTGAGATTGATGGCCTGGCTTCGGAACTGAACCGAATCCAGACCAACACCGAGTTCAACGGCATCAACCTCATGGACGGCTCCACTAAGTCGTTCCAGGTAGGGGCCAACGGTAACGCAGGCACGGACGTCTCCAACACCATCGCCGTCGATCTGACTGACCTCGCCACCGCTCTGACCGGCGTCGTCACCACTAACGCCACCGGTGGCGACGTGACTGCAACGATCACCGTAGACACTGCAGCTAACGCTGCTCTCGCGATCGAGGCGCTGGACACCTCCATCACGGCGATCAGCACCTCCCGCTCTGAGCTCGGTGCAAAGCAGAACCGCTTTGAGTCGGCGATCAACAGCCTGAACGTCACCCGCGAGAACCTGCAGGCCGCAGAATCCCGCATCCGCGACACCGACATGGCGGGTGAAATGGTCAGCTATACCCGCTCGAACATCCTGTCCCAGGCCGGTACCGCCATGCTCGCGCAGGCCAACCAGTCCAACCAGGGCGTGCTGCAGCTGCTGGGCTAATACCAGTAACACGGTAAGTAAACGCCGCCGGCAGTGGCCAGGAAGGACAAACAAAGTCTTCCTGGCCACTGCCGGCAGCGGTCCCGTCCGCAACAGCTGCTTCATCTAGTACATCCAAGGATTCTTATGGGCTTCGCGCTATCTGGTATCGCCACGGGAATGGACACCGCTGGGATCATCAAATCATTGATGAGGATTGAAGCAATCCCGCAGACGCTGCTCAAGAACCAGGTTTCGGCCTCGCAGAGCATGGTGACGTCCCTGCAGACGCTGAATGCCAAAATCGCGTCCCTGGCCGAGTTGAGCAAGGCAACTGCCAAGACTGGCGCCTTGGACCTCTTCGTGGCAACGTCCAGCACCGACGGCGTAACGGCCAAAGCCGGTCCCGGCGCCACCGCCGGTTCCGTTGACTTCACTGTTGATCGGCTGGCCCAGACCCATGCGGGCGTCAGCGCCGCCATGACTGCCTGGCCTAACGACCCGCCGGTCCTCACCTTCGTAGCCGCCGACGGCACCCGCACCGAGGTCACCGCAGCATCCACGAGTCTCGACGACGTTGTCTCCGCCGTGAACGCTTCAGCGGCGGCCGGAGTGACCGCGATGAAGGTCGCCACCGGCAACGGGGAGCACAGGCTCCAGCTGACCTCCGAAACTTCTGGTGCTGCAGGATCCTTTTCCGCCTACCGTGGCAGCATCGCTGACCTCGAGGCCGGTACCGCCACCGATCTCTTCGCAGAAACCGGCGCCGCCGTCATCAAGACGGGCCGGGACGCCCAGGTCACCCTGTGGGCCGGAACGGGCGCAGCGCAAGCCATCACGTCGTCGTCCAACACCTTTACGCGGTTGCTGCCGGGGGTAGACGTGACGCTCACCTCTGTGCCCACCGCGCCGGTCACCGTCACCGTTGCCGGAGACAGCGAACAGGTCACCAAGAAGGCCGAAGACCTGGTCAGCGCGCTCAACGGCATCTTCGCCTACATCAAGTCCAACAGCGCCGTCACCCCGGCGGCCGGATCCGCCGGCACCAAGGCGGGCAACTTCACCGGCGACAGCACGGTACGTGATGCCAACCACCGGCTGCTCTCGGCGGCATCCCAGCCGGTAGGTGGAAAATCACCCTCGGAGATCGGTATTACGATCACCAAGGACGGAAACTTCACCTTTGACTCCGCGAAGTTCTCCGCCGCGCTGGCAGCAGATCCCGCGCTTGTGGAGTCGACGCTGCAGACGATCGCTGGCCGGGTGGAAGCTGCTGCCACCATCAGCTCCGACAAGTACACCGGGCTGATCACCGCCAGTATTAACGGCCGGCAGTCCGTGGTTAAGAACATGCAGGACCAGATCCTGAAATGGGACGATCGTCTGGCAGTCCGTGAAGAGACGCTCAAGCGTGTCTACTCGGGACTGGAGGTCCAGATCAGCCGCATGAACTCACAGTCGGCTTGGCTCGCCTCCCAGCTCGCTACCCTTCCCCGAGGAGACTCAGGATCATGACAACAGCCGCAATCTTCAACCGGCAGCGTGACCAGCTCCGCCGTGAGGCCATCCTCTCGGCCACGCCGGCTCAGCTCGTGACCATGCTGTATGACCGTCTGCTAGTGGACCTGCGCCGGGCGGAAGCGGCCCAGGACGCTGCAAACTGGCCGGTTGCCTCCGAGAACCTGCTGCACGCCCAAGCCATCATCGCCGAGCTCACGGCGTCCCTGGACACCAAAGCCTGGGATGGCGCAGACAACCTGCTGGGCATCTACAACTACGTTTCCTCCGCCTTGGTCTCCGCCAACCTGCACCGGAGTGTGGACCGCACCCGCGAAGCCATCCGGCTCCTGGAACCGCTGCAGCAGACGTGGCATGAAGCTGCGGCGCAGCTGCCCGCCCGTACGCCGGCGACGGCATCCGGCGCGAGCCTTGGCATTGCCTGAGGTGGCAGGCCAAAAATCCGGTGCGGACGCCGACTGGGAGTCCGTGCTGGCCGATTTTGAGGCTGACCTGCTGTCCGCCCAGGATCGCGATACTGACGAGGCTCCCGTATCCGCACCGTGGAATGCCCCCCGGGACCTTGGCCCGCTGCCCGCGCGCCTCGCCGGAAGGGCCGACCGGATCCTCCGCGCCCAGCGACAGGCGCTCATCGCGCTGCAGCAGGCTAAGGAAGACACCGCAAAACACCTCGCTGCCCTGGACGCCATTCCCTCCGTCCGGCCGCCACTGCAGTCGGTTTACCTCGACGTCGAAGGCTAACCCAACCGACTGGTAACAAATCCCCGGATGCCGCTTACGTGCCCGGAAGCTGTGCCGATAGAACTAGGTGAGCACGGATGCCTCACCTCCCAGGCCATGGATCGGCCGCCACAAACTTCTGCACAAGTAGGGCTTCTCTGTGTTTAATTCGGTATCAGCCGTGGCGCTGGAAAGCGCCTTGGACGGGTTGGCGTTGCGCCAGCGCACCATTGCGAACAACATCGCCAACGTCAACACACCGAACTTCAAGGCCCAGAGGGTAGCGTTCGAAGCAGCCCTGGCCGGTTCCGTCAAGGCAGGCGATGGCCGCGCCCAGGCGAGCGTTGAGGGCTCCCTCGAACCCACGCGACTGGACGGAAACAACGTCAACCTCGAAACAGAGACGCTCTCCAACATCGACACCGTCCTGCGCTACCAGTTCGCCGCACGTGCGGCCGAGGGAAGCTTCTCCGCAGTGCGCGCAGCAATGAGGACCAACTGATGACCTTTGACGCCATCGGCATCGCCGGGACCGGCATGACCGTCCACCGTAAATGGCTCGACGCCGTCTCGGACAACCTGGCCAACATCAACAACGCTTCCTCTACAGACGGGGCTGCCTTCCAGGCCAGGTACGTCCTGGCCCAGGCCGGACAGGGCAACGCCGGCGTCTACGTCGCCGGAGCCGAATTCGGCGACGCCGAAGGCCGCGTGGTGCACCAGCCCGACCACCCGCTGGCCGACGAAGACGGTTACGTCCGCTACCCGGACATCGACATGGCCGAACAGATGGGCTCGCTCATCATGGCCCAGCGCGGCTACCAGGCAAATGCAGCGGTTGTTGACCGCGCCAAAGAGACCTACCAGGCCGCACTCCAGATCGGAAAATCCTGATGCCCATCAGCCCCATTGGCGCCGTCCAGTCCGTCGCGCCCACCGGTTACCTCGCCAATCCAGCAGCAGTCAGCCCCAGCGACGGGGACGGCTTCGCTTCTTCGCTGACGGGCGCCGTGGACAACCTCCAGCAACTGCAGGCCACGTCCAAGGAGCTGGCCATCAAGGCCGTTACCGGCGATCTTGACGACATCCACTCCGCCACCCTGGCGTCCACCAGGGCGCAGGTGACCCTGGAGCTTGTCGCTGCCGTGCGGAACAAGGGCGTTGACGCCTTTAACGAGATCATGAGGATGCAGGCCTGATGCCACCGAAGATTAACGGCTTCCTGCAGCGGGCAGGCGGGGTGGTCCAGGGCTTCAGCGTGGCCCAGCGCACCTTGGTGATCCTTGGTATCGCAGTACTGGCATTGGGCGGCTTCGCCCTGACCGCCGTGCTGACCAAGCCCTCCTACACGCCGCTCTTCTCCGGGCTCCAGGCCTCCGACGCCAGCACCATTGTGGAGCAGCTGCGGGCCGACGGCGTGCCCTACGAATTGAGCGGCGGCGGAAGCACCATCCTGGTGCCCGAGGCCAATGTCTATGACCAGCGGCTCAAGGCTGCCTCTGCAGGCCTGCCCTCCTCCACGGCCACCGGTTATGCCTTGCTCGATGACATGGGCGTGACGTCCTCCGAGTTCCAGCAGTCGGTCACCTACAAGCGTGCCCTCGAAGGCGAACTGGCTGCTACGGTGACCGCCCTGGAAGGCGTCAAGAAGGCGTCCGTCCGGCTCGCCATCCCCGAAGAGACCGTCTTCGTCTCTACCAAATCCGAGCCCACTGCGTCAGTCTTCGTGGAAACACAGAACGGCGTCACCCTCAGCGCAGACCAGATCCAGGCCATCGTGCACCTGACTTCTGCCTCAATCGAGGGTATGAAGGCCGAAAACGTGGCCGTCATCGACTCGAAGGGAACCGTTCTTTCCGCCGTCGGCGCAGGAGCCACCGGCTCGGCCGACAAGCAGGCCGCCGATTACGAAGAAAACGTCCGGAACTCCGTCCAGTCCATGCTGGACCGTGTGGTGGGACCCGGCAATGCCACGGTCGCTGTGGCAGCGGACATCAGCCGCGAATCCGCTGAACGGGTTGAAGAGGCTTTCACGTCACCCCGGGAAGACCTGGCCCTGAACGAGTCCACCAAGACCGAAACCTATGAGGGTACCGGCGGCCCTGCCGCGGGCGTCCTGGGCCCGGACAACATTGCCGTTCCGGGCGGTACCGGCGACGGCGGGACGTTCAACTCCGAAGAGAGCACCCGCAACAACGCCGTCAACAAGGTCACCGAATCCCGGAAGATTCCCGCCGGAACGCTGACCCGCCAAACCGTCTCCGTGGCCGTCAACGACGCCGCAGCCGCTGGAATCGACGTCGGCCGCATCACCGATCTGGTTCAGGCGGCCGCTGGCATCAACGCTGACCGCGGCGACGAGGTCACGGTTCAGGTCGTTCCTTTCAACACCGCAGGGGCCGATGCGGCAGCGGAGGCATTGGCAGCCGCCGACGCAGCCGCCGAGGCAGAAAGGATGGCGGGCCTCATCCGCACCGCCATCATCGTGGCCGGCGTCCTCCTCCTCATGCTCCTGGCCGCTGTCCTCTATGCCCGGCGCTCCCGCCACCAGCTCAGGGAACCGGTGGATCTGGGCGAACGCTACGACCCGCAGCCGGAACTCGTGACGGTCCCCGCCCCCATTGCCCTCGGTCCGCCCACGGCGGCCATCGACATCCAGGCCCTGCCGGTACCCCCGGTCGAAGCAGCCGACATTGAACTCAAGCGCGCCCAGATCGACGCGTTGGCGGGCAGCGATCCGGAACGGACCGCGGAATACCTCCGCAGCCTGATCGATGACAGGCAGCCGGTATGAACACCGTCCAAAAGGAACTGACCGGGATCCAAAAGGTCGCGGTGGTGCTGATGCAGATGAACCAGGACAAAGCCGTGCTGGTCATGCAGCAGTTCTCCGAGACCGAGGCGCAGGAAATTGCCGCGGAGATCGTCAAGCTGCGCAGGGTGGACGCCGGCGTTGCCGAAAGCGTCATCACCGAATTCCACGAACTGACGGTCAGCGGCCGCCGGCACGCCCACGGCGGCAAGGGATTCGCCGTCGGCCTCCTGGAGGCATCCTTCGGTGTGGAGCGCGCCGCAGGCGTGATGGACCGGCTGACATCCTCCATGGCCGGCAAGTCGTTCGAATTCCTGGACAACGCGGAGCCGGGCCAGATCATTGCAATGCTCGACGGCGAGCTTCCGCAGACTATCGCGCTGGTGCTCGCCCACCTGCCGCCGCACGCCGCCTCCGCCGTCATGTCCGGGCTGTCGGAGGGTTCCCGGACCGAGGTGGCACACTGCATCGCCACCATGGGCACCGCCACCCCGGAAGCCGTGGCCGCAGTGGCGGACACGCTCAAGGCCCGGGCCGGCGCCGTCGTTGCACCTGAACACGTAGACGCCGTGGGCGGCATCCAGCCGCTGGTGGAAATCATCAACCGTGCGGATGTCCTGACCGAAAAGTCCGTCCTGGACGGCCTGCAGGACCTCGACCCCGAGCTTGCCGAGGAAATCCGTTCCCGCATGCTCACCTTCGCTGACATCGTCAAGCTGGAGCGCCGCGACATCCAGCGCATCCTCCGCGGCGTCAACGTCTCCGTGCTTGCGTTGGCCATGAAGGGCGCCAGCCCTGCCGTGCTGGAAGCCATCCACACCAACGTGTCTGAACGCAACCTCGAAATCCTGGAATCCGAGATCAGTTCGATGGGCCCTGTCCGTTCTTCCCAGGTGGAGGAGGCCCGGTCCGAGATCGTCCGGTCCATCCGCGAGCTTGAGGCCGAAGGTTCCATCACCGTGCGCAGGGGCGACGAAGATGCCTTTGTCTACTAAGGACGGGTTCGCCCAGATGGCGTTTCCGCAGCTGCGCCGGCCGGAGCCGGAAATTCACGACGACGGGTACGTCCACGGGCATGCCGCCGGCTACACCGCCGGGCTCCGCGCCGCCGAAGCCGAGCGCCTGCGCCTGCTGGAGGAACTGGAAGCCGACCTGGCTGCGCGCCGCGACGAGCAGCAGCGTGAAGCCCGTTACCTGGCCCGGCTGCTACAGTCTGCAGCCGAGGTCCTTAGTGCGCGCACCGTTCCGACCGTTGCCGCCGCGGAGGAGACCCTGGTGGTTGCCGCCGTCGAGCTCGCCGAAGCCATCCTGGGCTATGAGCTGGCGGACCGCTCCAAGGCAGCCCGGGCGGCGCTGGACCGCGCCCTCTCCGGCAGCAAGGGGCTGGAGGTCGTCACCATCCGGATGAACCCGCAGGACCTCGATGTCCTGGAACGGGCAATGGCCGACGGCGTGTCCCCGGCCGGCGAACCTGGCCGGCCCGCCGTCGGACTCACTCCGGATCCCGCGCTCAGCTGCGGTGATGCCGTGGCGGAACTTCCGCACGGTTTCCTGGATGCCAAAATCAGCACTGCCCTGGCCCGGGCCAAGAGCGCACTGGCGGTGGAACAACCGTGACGATCCTCGACTGGCGGCCCCGGGCCGCCAACTTTTCTGCCGCGATCGGCGCAGCCCGGCCCGAGCGGGTGGGCACTGTCTCCTCTGTCCTCGGACTGGGGCTGGAAGCGGCCGGCATTGACGCCGCGATCGGTGACCTGGTCACCGTGGGCGACGGCGAAGGCATCGACGCCGAAGTGGTGGCCGTGTCAGCAACGGGCTTGCGGTGCATGCCGCTGGGCAGCATCGCCGGCATCAGCGCCGGGGACCCCGTCCGAACCAAGGGCGTGGCCCTGCTGGTGCCCACCGGCCGCGGACTGCTGGGCAGGGTGATCGACGGCCTGGGCCGGCCCATTGACGGCAAGGGCCCGCTCCGCACCGAGGCGCTGGTTCCGCTGGACCACCCCACCCCGTCGGCGATGCACCGCGCACGGATCAGCACGCCATTGCAAACCGGCGTGCGCGTCCTGGACACGCTCACCACCCTGGGCCGCGGCCAGCGGCTGGGTCTCTTTGCCGGCTCGGGCGTGGGCAAGTCCTCGCTGCTGTCCATGATCGCCCGCGGCACGGATGCCGAGGTGTCAGTGATCGCCCTGGTGGGGGAGCGCGGCCGCGAAGTGCGCGAATTCCTCGAGGACGATCTCGGCGCCGAGGGCCTGGCCCGGTCGATCGTGGTGGTCTCCACCTCGGACGAGCCTGCCCAGATGCGCCTGCGGGCAGCCTTCACGGCCACGCGCATCGCCGAAGCGTTCCGCGAAGGGGGCTCCGACGTCGTCCTGATGATGGATTCCCTGACCCGCGTGGCGATGGCGCAGCGCGAGATCGGCCTGTCCGTTGGCGAGCCGCCGGCCACCCGCGGCTACCCGCCGTCGACCTTTTCGGTGCTGGCCCAGCTGCTGGAACGCGCCGGTACCGACCGCGAAGGATCCATCACCGGCGTCTACACCGTGCTGGTGGACGGCGATGACCACAACGAGCCGATCGCGGATTCGGCCCGCTCCATCCTGGACGGGCACGTGGTCCTGGACCGCCGGCTGGCAGTCTCCGGGCACTTCCCCTCCGTTGACGCCCTGGCGTCCATCTCGCGGCTGGCCTCCAAGGTCAACCCGCCGGAGTATTCGGCAGCCGCGGCGAAGCTGCGGAAAGTCATGGCGGCCCGGAACGCCGCGCAGGACCTGATCGACGTCGGCGCCTACTCCCGCGGCAGCAACCCCCTGGTCGACGCCGCACTGGACCATGAAGGCGCCATCGCGGCGTTCCTGCAGCAATTCATGAACGAAAGCACCCCGGCGGACCACGCCTGGACGCAGCTGATCAACCTCACCACCACCCTCGGAGAATCCTGATGGCACGACCCTTCCCCCTCGCAGGCCTGATGCGCCTGCGCCGACTCCAGGAGGACGAAGCCGCGAGCACGCTGGCGGCAGCGAACCGGACTGCCGGACTGCACGCGGACCGGCAGCGGGCCGCCCGGCACGAACTGGACTCCACCAGCAGCGAAGCCAGCGGCACGCCTGCCCTGCTGGCTGTTGCCGCGGCCCGGGCATCGGCGCGCAGCATGCTCGCCACCCTGGACGCGCTGGCCGTCGAACATCAGGCCGCTGCCGCCGCAGCGCACGAAAGCTACCTTCAGGCGCGCCTGCACGCGGCCGGGATCGAAAAGCTGGAGGCCCGGCACCATGCTGCCGCCCGCGGCGAAGCGCTGCGCGCCGAACAGATCGGCCTGGACGAACTCGCAGTGCGCGGCCGGACGATCGGCGGGCAGCACTGATGCCGATGATCGAAGCCGTAGGACGGATGCAGGAAATCCGCGCTGCGCTGACGCAGATGTCGGGACAGACCCCTCCGGTGCAGCAGATCCAACAGCGCCCGGCTCCGGCCGGCACTGCCGCAGGACTTCCGGCCGACCCCGCGGCGTTTGACCAGGCCCTCGAAGCCCTGACCGCGTCCATGCCGGGCCTCGGCGGCACCGGCACCGCGGGCTTGAACCCGGCAACGCCCGCGGCCACGGCACCCGGCGCAGACGGCCCGCCCGCCAGCGCGGGCAAGATCGGCGAGACGGCGGCCAAGTACGTCGGCCTGCCCTACATCTGGGGCGGCAACGACCCCGCCGTGGGCCTGGACTGCTCCTCTTTCGTGCAGAACGTGTACCGGGACCTCGGTTACGAGCTGCCCCGCGTCACGTGGGACCAGATGAAGCAGGGCACGGCCGTGCCGTCCATGGCCCAGGCCAAGCCCGGTGACCTGCTGTTCAGCTTCAACGGCGGCCACGTTGCCCTCTACCTGGGGAACGGCAAGGCCATCGATGCGCCCCAGCCGGGGAAGACCATCCAGGTCCGCGACGCCTGGGAAACGGACGCGAACGTCACCGCCATCCGCAGGATCCTGCCCGCCGGCGACGTCGCGGCCGCTTCCGTGCCCGGCGGTGCCGGGACCGCGGGTGCTGGCGACCTTTCCGGGCTGCTGGCCGCGGCCCGTTCACCCCTGATGGCCGGTGCCGTCAGATGATAACCATTGACCAGTCCCGCCTAGGGACATCAGCTCCCCTGCCCCGCAAGGACAAATCCGCGGGCATGGGGGACGCCGGGTTCGGCGTCCAAATGCGGAAGGCTTTAGCAGCAGGGCCTTCTGAGCGCCGCGGGGACGGGGACCGCTCCGCGGCGTCCGCACCGGAACCCGCGGACCGCGGAGCCATTGAGAGGGCACGCCAGCGTGCCGTCGAAGATGCCCGCACTACGGCCCGGAACGACGCACGGAACAGCGGGATGGAGGGCGCCGGACCTGAGCCCGGCGCATCCGCACCCTCCGTGCAGAGGTCCGGGCGGGCTGGGTCCGCGGCGAACGAGGCAGTGCCGGCCGATGCAGCTACCGTAGCCGCGCAGGCAGGCATGGTCTCCGGTGCAGGTCCGGCAGCCGGGGAGTCCCTCGCGGGTCCGTCGGCTGCCGGGCCGCTTGCGGCGCAAACAGCTGCAGAAGCGGTGCCGTTTCCCCTTCCGGGAGGTCAGTCCGCAGGGACGGCCGCGCAGGGTTCCGAGGCAGCATTGAGCACGACGGCGGCCCGGCAGCTTCTGCAGCACGGGGCCACTGACGCCGCGGTCAGCGCCACTGCGGCAGCGCCCGGCCTTCCAGCGGCATTCGCCGTGTCTGGCGGCACGACGGGTTCCACCGGAACTCCGGGCACCACCTCAGCCACGGCCTTGAGCACGGCATCCGCCACCCCGGTGACGCAGCAGACTGCGGCTCCATTGGTGGGCAATGCGCAGGGTGCCGCCGGTAACTTGGGCGGAACCGCTGCCGATGGCGGGACCGCTGCCGGGGCCGCGGAGGGAAGCCTCGCCCCTGCAGTAAGCCTCGACCCTGCGGGAACTCTCGCCTCTGCGGCAACTCCGGCCGCTAGCGGGGGGAACATGCTCCCCGCCGCAGGTGACCTGCAGGAGCCGGCGCAACCCGCCGTCGTCGGCCCGGTCTCTGGAACACTCGGTCAAGGGACGCCAGCGCAGGCGCTCTCTCAGGCACCCGCGCCGGCAGCCGGGCAGGTTCCTGCCTCAGCCCACGCGCCGCTGGCAGGGCAGCTGGCCGGCCCGGTGTTTTCCCTGGCCACGGCAAAGCCCGGCCAGCACACCATGACCCTGAGCGTCACTCCGGAAAACCTGGGTCCGGTGACGGTCCGGGCGCACATCGGCGCCGAGGGCGTGCGGGTGGAACTGTTCGCCCCGAACGACGCCGGCCGTGACGCCCTCCGGTCCATCCTGCAGGACCTGAAGCGCGACCTCGCATCAGCGGGGCTCGGCAGCAACCTCGATCTCTCGGCCCGGAGCGGCCCGGACGACCATGCCCATGAAGGCGCCCAGGACGGTACTGGCGGCCGCCCCGCCGAACGTGCCGGCAACAGCCCGCGGCAGTTCCAGGCTGTCAGTTCCCCTGCCCTCCCCGGACAGGAAATCCACCCCCACCTCCGGTATGCCGGAACAACCGGCCTCGACGTACTGGCCTGAAGCAAGGAGAACCAAAGGATGCCAATTGAAGCTGTCACGGCCCCGCGGGATGCAGGCCTTTACACCGGGGCCCCGGCACGGGCCCCCAAGCAGACCATGGACGGGGAAGTGTTCATGCAGCTGCTGGTCACCCAGCTGCAGAACCAGGACCCCAGCTCGCCCATGGACACCAACGAGATGATCGCCCAGACCACCCAGCTGGCCATGATGGAAAAGCTGAACCAGCTCTCCACCAACGCCGAAGAGAACTTTTCCCTGCAGATGCGCTCCGCGGCGGCGGCCTTGATCGGACAGCAGGTCAGCTACACCGGAGCCGACGGCCAGACCGCCACCGGCCTGGCAACGTCCGTCTCCTACGCAGGCAAGGTCCCCTCGGTCACCGTGGGCGGCCAGGCCGTTGCCCTCGACGCTGTAACCGGCATCGCCGCCGGCGCTTCCTAACTTCAAGAATTCCTTCCCGAAAGGCACATACCATGCTCCGCTCCCTGTACTCCGGCATTTCCGGTCTCCGCTCCCACCAGACCATGCTGGACGTCACCGGCAACAACATCGCCAACGTAAACACCACCGGCTTCAAGGCCTCGGCCACCCAGTTCCAGGACACCCTGTCGCAGATGACGCAGGGCGCCGGTGCCGGTGGCGCCACGGTAGGCGGCACCAACCCCGCCCAGGTGGGCCTCGGCGTCCAGGTGGCGGGCATCTCCACCAACTTCGCCCAGGGGTCAGCACAGTCCACCGGCCGCTCCACGGACATGATGATTTCCGGGGACGGTTTCTTCGTCACCCGCAAGGGCGGCGAGCAGCTCTACACGCGCGCCGGCGCGCTGGACCTGGACGCCCAGGGCCGCTTTGTCACGCCGGACGGCGCGCTCCTGCAGGGCTGGAAAGGCGTCAACGGCAAGGTACCCACCGGCGGGGCCGTCGGAAACCTGACCGTTGACCCGCAGGCTACGGCACCCGCGGCCGCCACCACCGGTGCCAGCATGGGCGGCAACCTCCCCTCCGAAGCCGCCGTGGGCACGCAGCTGGTGCGCGACGTCGACGTTTTCGACGGCACCGGCAACGCCCGCACCATGGTGCTCACCTTCAGCCGCACGGCCGGCGGCTGGGCAGTAACGGGCGACGACGGCGCCGGGGCCACCGGGGCAACCAACCTCGCCTTCACCAACGGCAAGCAGACCGGCGGGGGCACCATGGCCGTCGGCGGCATCACCGTGGACCTCACAGCTGTCACCGGCTACGCGGGCCTGAACACCCTGGTCAACACCGGCCAGAACGGGCGTGCCGCGGGCACCCTGCAGTCCTTCACCCTGTCGCCCGACGGCACGATTGTTGGTTCCTTCAGCAACGGCGCCAAGGAAGCGGTCGGAAAGGTCGCACTTGCCACGTTCACCAACCCTGGTGGCCTGGAAAAGGCCGGCGCGTCGGGCTACCGGTCCACCCTTAACTCGGGCGGCGCCGTCATCGGCAGTGCGGGGGATCCGGGCGTGGGCACCCTCTCCGGCGGCTACCTGGAAATGTCCAACGTGGACCTTTCCCAGGAGTTCACCAACCTGATCGTGGCCCAGCGCGGCTTCCAGGCGAACTCACGCATCATCACCACCTCGGATGAGGTCCTCCAGGAACTGACCAACCTGAAGCGCTAGCCTTCGGGAGTCTTGTCCACTCAGAGGGCTTTGTCGGCCGTTTAGGGCCCATGTGGACAAAACCCGAATGCTAACGGCTGGCCCTGGACTGCCGAAAGTCTAGGGGGAAAGCCCGCCGGGCTCGGAATGCAGGAGTGGGCCCCGTGATCGTTGTAACCCGTCTGAATGGTGCGCAGTTTGCCGTCAATCCGGACCTGATCGAACGCATGTACGCCAGCCCGGACACCACGTTGGTGATGGTGGACGGGGCCAAATACATCGTCACGGAGCCGCTGGGCGCAGTCATTGACCTGATCGCCGACTGGCGTGCCCGGGTCCTGGCCACCGCCCGTGATCTTCCGGTCCTGGCCCCGGAGCCCGGAGCGCGGCCCCTGAGCATCGTCCACCCTCCGGCCCCCACGGCCGAGCAACCCCCCACACATTGAGAGTAACTATGGATCCCGCAACAATTATCGGCCTGCTGCTGGCGTTCGGCTCGCTCTACGCCATGATCACGCTCGAAGGCTCCAGCGTGAACTCCATCCTGCTGCCGGCGCCGATGATCATGGTCCTGGGCGGCACGCTGGCCGTGGGACTGGCGGGAACCACCATGCGTGAGGCGCTCCGCGCGTTCAAGTCACTGCCCAAGGCATTCATGGGCCGTGCCACCAAACCCCAAGACAGCATCGACCAGATCGTGGTCCTGGCGGAAAAAGCGCGCAGCGAGGGACTGCTCGCCCTTGAAGAGGAAGCCGGCAAACAGGAGGATCCCTTCCTGCGCGGCGCCCTGCAGAACGTTGCGGACGGCACGGACGGCGAAGACCTGCGCATCATGCTCGAGGACGAAATCGCCACCAAGGCAAAGTCGGACCACGCCTGCTCCAAATTCTTCATGGGCATGGGTGGCTACGCGCCCACTATCGGCATCATCGGCACCGTAGTGTCCCTGACGCACGTGTTGGAGAACCTCTCCAACCCGGACGAGCTGGGCCACATGATCGCAGCCGCCTTCGTTGCCACCCTGTGGGGTCTGCTGTCGGCCAACTTCATCTGGCTTCCCCTGGGCAGCCGCCTGGCCAAGGTCAACGAAATGGAACTGGCCCGGATGCAGCTGCTGATGGAAGGCGTCCTGGCGATCCAGGCCGGCAGCCAGCCGCTCCTGCTGCAGGAACGGCTGCGGGCCCTGGTCCCGGCCCACGCCCTGCCCAAGGAAGGAACCGGGAAGAAGGGCGCAGGGAAGGACGGCGTGCTGCCCCGCCTCGAGGACGCCGCCTGATGCCCCGCCGTCGCGGACGGCAGGCCTACGTCCCACCGGACGAGCACCCGGACGAACGCTGGATGGCCTCCTACACGGACATGGTCACGGTCCTGATGTGCTTGTTCATCGTGCTCTTCGCCATGTCCTCAGTGGATGCCCAAAAATTCGAGAAGCTGAAGAACTCTCTGGCGAGTGGTTTCGGGGTCGTGGATGAGGGCAAGGTGGACACCGCAGAAGGCGTGGTGGTTCCGCCCGAAAAGGTCGATGTAGAGCTCGAAGGCATGACGGACCTTGAACTTGCCATGGCCGAAACGGACGAACTGCTTGCCATCAAGGCCCGCATCAGCAAGGACCTCGCCCGGCAGGGCCTGCTGGATTCCGTCCGGTTCGCCATCGACGAGCGCGGGCTGAGCATCCGGCTGGTGGGCGCCGAGTCCTTCTTCAGGCCAGACTCCGCGGACCTGACGGACCAGACCGTGCGCGTGCTGGACACGATCCGCCCGGTGGTGTCCCTGACCAAGCGGGAGGTGGCCGTCGAAGGGCACACCGCCAAGGTCGCCGCACCAAACCCCCGCTACTGGGAGCTGTCCTCCGAACGCGCCACCAACGTGGTGCGGAACCTCATCAGGCCCGGTGGCATCGCACCGGAGCGCATCCGCGCCGTGGGGTTCGGTTCCGCGCGTCCGCTGACGCCCGGCAAAACGGCGGAGGAGTTGATGCTCAACCGGCGTACCGACGTCGTGGTCCTTTCGGATGAAAGCGAAACGGTCCGTGCCCTGATTCCCGGCGTGCTCAAATCACGCAGCACCTGACCGCCTTACGAGCGGCCGGCCGCGGCCGATAGTGGGAGCCGTGAGTCCACAGGAAAACCAGAATCCCAACCCGAGGGCGAGGGCACCCCGGACGGTGGAAGTCTATGACTTCCGGCGTCCCACCACCCTTGCCCGCGAGCATAGCCGGATCCTGGAACTGGCCTTTGAGACCTTTGCCCGGCAGTGGGGCACCCAGCTGACCGCCAAGGTCCGGGTCAAATCCCAGGTCACGTTCGGCAACGTCCTGATGCAGACTTATGACGCCTACGCCGCGTCCCTGCCGTCCACCACGGCCATGGTGCTGTGCCGGCTCGAGGGCCTGGACTCCAAAGCGGTGATCCAGTTTCCCACCGCCGCGGGCCTTGCCTGGGTTGGCCGGATGCTGGGCGGCAACGGAAGCCAGCCGGCGCCGGAGCGCAAATTCACGCAGATCGAGCATTCGCTGGTGCGGCGCCTGATGGAGGACGCCCTCGAGGACCTCCGTTACTCGCTGGGTTCACTCATGGAACCGGCCATCAGCCTCGAAAGCATTCAGCACAACTCCCAGTTCGCCCAGGCCGCCGCCACCACGGACCTCATGATCGTGGCTTCTTTCAGCATCCGGGTGGGCGAGGACGCGTCGGACGCAACCATCGCCATGCCCGCCGAGGTGCTGCTGGCGGGCCTCGGCGCCGCCAATCCCACTGCCTCAGCGGAGAACTCGAAGGACATGCTGCTGGAACAGCTGGGATACGTGCCCGTGGATGTCTCCCTGAGCCTCACCCCGGCCAGCGTGCGCCCCACCACCGTCCTGAACCTGGCGGTGGGGGACCTGGTTCCCTTGCCGCATCCCACCCACCGGCCGCTGGACATCACCGTGGAAGGCCGGGCGCTGGCACAGGCCGCGCCCGGAGCGAACGGTGCCCGGCTGGCCGCAGTTATCGTCAATACCCAGGAGACCCGCCGATGAGCGCAAACCACACCCTGCAAACCTCAGCCGCAGCTGCCCTGGTTGAGCTGCTGCCTACTCCGGTACCCCTGACTGCGGCTCCCGCCGCCGGCGCCCTTCCGCCAGGCGCCGCCGCCTCGGCTGTCAGCGCCAACTTCGTCGGCTCGGTTTCCGCGGACATCGCCTTGGCCCTGGTGGATGCCTCCTCAGTCCTTCCTGCCGGCGGCGGCGCAGGCCTGGTCACGGCCGCGAACGTGCTGCGGCCCGCCATGGAAAACGCCAGCGCGGCGCTCGGTTCAGGCGTCCTGGGCGAATGCCGGGACGAGGATGCCACCGCCCTGTTTAGCGACCCCGAGACAGTGGTGTTCGAGTTGCGGGACATGCAAAGCACCGCAGGCTGGTTCGGCATCCGTGTCCGGGAAAACGGGGTCCTTGGCGGGACCGCGTTTCCGTCAGCAGACAGCCACCAGCGCCAGCACGGCAGCATGGCCGGGAAGCTCGGCCGCATCAACAACGTAGAGATGGCGCTGACCGTGGAAATCGGCCGCACCCGCATGTCGGTACGCGACGTCCTGAACCTGGAGCCCGGCGGCGTGGTGGAGCTGGACCGTTCCGCGGGCGCGCCGGCCGATGTCCTGCTCAACGGACGGGTCATCGCCCACGGTGAAGTGGTGGTGGTGGATCAGGATTACGCCGTCCGGATCACGCGTATCCTCGACATTGCCGACGGCGTCCACTGATGGACGAGCTGATTCTCTGGCTGCGGGTTATCCTTTCGCTGGGAGCCGTATTGGCCCTGCTGTGGATCATCCAGCGGCGCGTTGGCAGGAACGCGGGGACCGCCGTCGGCAATTCCCGCCCCCTCCAGCTCATCGCCCGGCAGGGAATCGGCCAAAAAGCATCCGTCGTCATCGTCGAGGCGGACGGACAGCGCCTCCTGCTCGGTGTCACCGAGCAGTCCGTGACGGTGATCAACAGCACTGATGCCCGCACGGCCGAACCGGCCGCTGTCCAGGCTGCCCCGGCTGCGTCCTTCAGGGACGCGCTGGCGGCGGAAACGGGTGAAAGTACGACGGCGATCAGCCGGGAACGCCGTGAACGTCGCCGCACGCGCGGATCGCGCAACGGGCTGGAGGGCTCCATCCTCTCGCTCAAAACCTGGCAGGACAGCGCCGCGGCGCTGCGCACCGGAGCGGATGCGCTGAAAAACGGCACGGATGCCGTCCAATCAACCGGCACGGATGCCCTGACGAATGGTTCCAGGAACTGACCGTGCCCGCTTCATCCCTGCGCCCCCGGATCGGGGTGCTGCACCTTCTTGCTGCCGTTTTCGCGGCGGCGGCCCTGATGCTCCTGGCCTCCGCCACCGGCCACGCCGCACCGCTGCCGCCGGTGGACCCCACCCCGCCCTCGGATCCGGACGCTCCGGAGGACGCCAATGGCGGTTTCTCCGTCGAGATCAACGGCCCTGACGGGGCACCTGCGGGCGCCATCGTCACGCTGCTGGGCATCACCCTCCTTGCGGTGGCGCCCTCGCTGCTGCTGATGATGTCCTCCTTCACCAAGATCTTCGTAGTCCTGGCCATGGCCCGCAACGCCCTGGGACTGCCCTCCATTCCGCCCAACCAGGTGCTGGCCGGACTTGCCCTGTTCCTGTCCCTGTTCATCATGGGACCGGTCCTGACCCAGATCAACGAGACCGCCCTCCAGCCCTACCTTAACGGCGGAATGACGTTTGACACCGCCTACGAGACCGGGGTGAAGCCGCTGCAGGCGTTCATGCTCGCCCACACGCGGGAGGAGGACATCGCCCTGATGACGCGGGCAGCCAACATGGAGAACCCGGCCAGCCCGGAAGCGGTGCCCCTGCTGACGCTGATCCCCTCCTTCATGGTGTCCGAGCTCCGCGCAGCCTTCATCATCGGCTTCGTCATTTTTGTTCCCTTCCTGGTGATTGACCTGGTGGTGGCATCGGCGCTGATGTCCATGGGCATGATGATGCTTCCGCCGGTGATGATTTCGCTGCCGTTCAAGATCCTGCTGTTCATCCTGGTGGACGGCTGGGGCCTGATCATCAAGGCCCTCGTGGGCAGTTACGCGGGGACCTGATGAACACCAGCGCAGTCATGGACATCGGCCTGCAGGCCCTCTGGCTGGCGGCGAAGCTGTCCGCCCCGGTGCTGATCACGGCGCTCGCCGTGGGCTTCGGCATCTCGCTGCTGCAGTCCATCACGCAGATCCAGGAAGTCACGCTGTCCTTCGTGCCCAAGGCGATCGCCGTCGCGGTGGTCCTGATGGTGTCCGGGCACTGGATGATCTCCGAAGCCGTGACGTTCACCCAGATGCTGTTCGAGAAAATCCCTTCGCTGCTGGGGAACGGCTAGTAGTGGAAATCCCGCTTAACCAGGCATGGCTGGAAGCCGTCATGCTGGCATCCGTGCGGATGGTGACCTTCCTGGCCATCGCCCCGCCTTTCTCCTACAACGCCTTTCCACTGCGGGTCAAGGCCATGCTGGGCATCGGGCTGGCCTTGGCCGTCTCGCCGCAGACAGTGCCCGGCTACGAACCGCTGGACACCGCTGGATTCGTGGGCGCCCTGACCATGGAGATCCTCACCGGCGGCGTGCTGGGTTTCCTGGTCATGCTGGTGTTCTCCGCACTGCAGTCCGCCGGCAACCTGATCGACCTCTTCGGCGGCTTCCAGCTCGCCCAGGCCTTTGACCCACAGTCCATGGTCAATGGAGCCCAGTTCACCCGGCTGTTCCAGATGACCGCCCTGGCACTCCTGTTCGTGAGCGACGGCTACCAGCTCATCCTGGGCGGCCTCGCCCGCAGTTTTACGGCCCTGCCCATCGCCGGCACGGTGGACCTCGCCCGTGCCGGTGAGCTGATGGTCACCGGCACCACCGGCATGTTCCTGGCCGCAGTCCAGATTGCCGGGCCGCTGCTGGTTGTGCTGTTCCTGGCGGATGTGGGCCTTGGACTGCTCACCCGCGTGGCGCCGGCCCTGAACGCCTTCGCACTGGGCTTCCCGTTGAAGATCCTGCTGACCCTGATTTTCTCGGCCGTGATTTTCGTGGCGCTGCCAAGGGTGGTGGCTGCGATCAGCGGCGACGCCGTCAACACGCTGATGGGGGTGAGGTAGATGTCCCAGGACTCCGGCGAGCGCACAGAGCAGGCCACCGAGAAGCGCATGAAGGAGGTCCGGTCCAAGGGCCAGTTGTCCAAATCCCAGGACCTCACGGCGTGGCTGGGGATCGGTGCCGCGGCTGTGATGATGCCCTCCACCCTGGACCGGGCCGCGCAGGCAGCCAACGACCAGCTCTTCAACGTCTCTGCAGCGGTCCGCAGCCCGGACCCCGGAGAGGCGCTGCGCATGTTGGGTGATGGGCTCGGGTCCATGGGTGCCAGCCTCCTTCCGATGCTCGGGGTGGTCCTCGTGGCCGTGTTCCTCGGAGCGGCAGGCCAGGGCGGCATCAACTTCCGTAAGTTCCGCGGCAAGTTCGAGCAGTTCAACCTGGTCGCCGGGATGAAACAGACGTTCGGTACCCAGGCGCTCTGGCAAGGCGTCAAAGCCCTGCTGAAAACGGCGGTGGTGGGCCTGGTGCTGTACCTGGTGATCCAGGGCCTGGTGCCGGTGCTCATGACGGCCGGCGGCCTGTCGGTGGCATCACTGCTGGCCTCGGCCGGCGGCGGCATCGGCGCCCTCATCCAGTACGCCGTCGCCGCAGGCATTGTGCTGGCCATTGCGGACGTCCTGGTGGTCCAGCGCCGGAACCGGAAGCGCACCAGGATGACCAAGAAGGAGGTCAAGGACGAGCACAAGAATTCCGACGGCGACCCGCTGGTCAAGTCCCAGCGCCGGTCCCGGCAGCTTTCGATGAGCCGGAACCGGATGATCGCCGCGGTGGGCGAATCCGACGTCGTCATGGTCAACCCCACCCACATCGCCGTGGCGCTGCGCTATGAGGCCGGAAAGTCGGCCCCGCGGGTCACCGCCAAGGGCTCCGGACACATCGCGCTGCGGATCCGTGAAGAGGCGGAGGCCAAAGGCGTGCCGCTGGTCCGCGACGTGCCCCTGGCCCGCTCGCTGCACGCGTCCTGTGAGATCGGCCAGGAAATCCCGGCCGAGCTGTACAGCGCGGTGGCCGCGGTGCTGGCGTTCGTCATGCAGCTCAAGGCCCGCGGCTCCGCCGCCGGCACCCACGCCCTGAACACCCACCACACCCCCATCACACCCACTCCCGCAACCGGAAGGCGCGCACGATGAACCGCAACCTTGGCCGACTGGCGGTACCGGTCGGCGTCGTAGGCATCATCCTGATCCTGGTGGTGCCCGTCCCGGCAGCCCTGCTGGACTTCCTGATCGTGATGAACATCCTGTTCGCCCTGGTGGTCCTGCTGAACACGATGTTCGTCAAGAAGCCCATGGACTTCTCCGTGTTCCCGTCGCTGCTGCTGGTGGCCACGCTGTTCCGGCTGGGCCTCAATGTGGCCTCCACCAGGCTGGTCCTGGGCGAGGCGCACGCCGGCGCCGTCATTGATGCCTTCGGCCAGGTGACTGTGGGCGGGAACATGATCATCGGCATCGTGGTGTTCCTGATCCTGGTGGTCATCCAGTTCGTGGTGGTTACCAAGGGCGCCGAACGTGTGGCCGAAGTGGGTGCAAGGTTCACCCTGGATGCCATGCCCGGCAAGCAGATGGCCATCGACGCGGACCTGAACGCCGGCCTGATCACGGATGATCAAGCGCGCGAGCGGCGCTCGGAGGTTTCGGCGGAGGCCGACTTCTACGGCGCGATGGACGGCGCATCAAAATTCGTCAAGGGTGACGCGATCGTCGGCATCATCATCATCATCGTGAACCTGTTGGGCGGGGTGGCCATTGGCATGGCCCAGCGCGGCATGGAAATCATGGAGGCGCTGGACACGTACAGCCTGCTGACCATCGGAGACGGGCTGGTCAGCCAGATCCCGGCGCTGTTGATGGCCGTCGCCACCGGCATGATCGTTACCCGCTCCAACGCGGAATCGGACATGGGTTCCACTGCTTCCTCGCAGCTTGCCCAGTCCCGGAACGCCCTGATGATTACGGGATTGGCAGCGATCGTCATGGCCTTGATTCCGGGCATGCCGAAGCTGCCGTTCATCCTGGTGGGCGCATTCCTGCTGTTCGCCTCCCAACGGGTCAAGGCCGCCGCGGACACACAGGCAGCGGCGGACCTCGAAGCCGCAACAGAAAGCCAGGCCGCGGCGAAGCCGGATCCCACTGCAGAGATCATGGAACAGATGCGCGTACACGCACTGGAAATCCAGCTGGCCCCGGACCTGGTAGACATCGTCTCGGGAGCCTCTGACGACCTCCTGGCCCGGGTGCGTTCGCTGCGGCATAAGATCGCCATGGAACTTGGCATCGTCATCCCCCCGGTAAGGACGCGCGACAGCGTGGAGCTGCCGGCGTCCACCTACGTGATCCGGATCGCCGGGGTCGAGGCCGGGCGGGGCCAGGCCCCGTCGGGCCGCGTCCTGGCGCTGGGAGAGGGGCTGCAGGCGCTGCCCGGCACCATAACGGAAGAGCCCGTGTTCGGGCTCTCCGGCAAGTGGGTCCCTTCGGAAATGCGCCATGCGGCCGAGATGGCCGGTGCCACGGTCATCGACCGGGTGTCGGTACTGGTGACGCACCTATCAGCGATCATCACCGAGAACGCGCCGCGGCTGCTGAGCCGCGAGGACGTGCGGGTGCTCAACGAGGGCGTGAAGGAGCAGAGCCCGTCCGCCGTGGAGGAGCTGGTTCCGGGGCTGCTGACGCTGGCAGAGATACAGCGGGTGCTGCAGGGTCTGCTGGCCGAGCAGGTGCCCATCAACGACCTGCCCAGGATCTATGAGGCACTGACCCTGCGCGCCAAGGTCTCCACCGACCCCGAGGGCCTGATCGAGGCAGCCCGGCAGGGCCTGGGCCCAGTGGTGGCAGCCAAACATGTCAGCAATGGTTCCCTTGCGGTGCTCACCATCGAGCCGCTGCTGGAGCAAAGCCTGCTGGAGGGCATGCGCCCTTCGGAGCACGGCACGCAGATCATAATGTCGCCGGGACGGCTCGAGGCGCTGCTGGGGGCCGTGCGTGACACAGTGGCGCGGGCGGAGGCGGCCGGGCAGGCGCCGGTGCTGGTGTGCGCCCCGGCGCTCCGGCCTGCAGTCCACCGGCTGGTGTCTGCCCAGTCCGGCGGGCTGGTGGTCCTTTCCTACCAGGAGGCCACCGCCGCGAAGACCGGAATCGAGACCGTGGGCGTCGTCCGGATGGCCGAACCGATCTCCGCGTGAGGCGCTTTTGATGGCCTTGGAACGCGATAATTCGGCGGCTGGACGGATCCTGCGTAAAAACAATGGATAACCTGCGGCTGAGCGGGAATAACACCGGCAACTCGCTGGTAGCTTTATTCCCGGAGCCGCGCGTCACACAACTTGACACACTGGTTGGCTCAAAAAGTTTCTTGTCAAAATGGGGAAAAATGGATCGGAACGAACGCGACAGACTGGTGCTCGAAAACCTTCCACTGGTGGGATATCTGGTTTCGGATATTTGCGCCAAGGCCACACATATTTCTCGTGAGGACCTGGCATCAGTGGGCACCATCGCCCTCATCACGGCCGCCGATTCCTATGACCCGTCCCGAGGAGTCCCTTTTGGCGCCTACGCCCGGCGCCGGATCATCGGCTCCTTCGCTGACGACATGCGCTCCAGCGACTGGGCTCCCCGCTCTGCCCGGCGCCGGATCCGGGAGACCCTGGCCGTCCAGGAGACCCTGACCGCGGAACTTGGCCGGGCGCCGTCGTCCACTGAGATCGCCGCCGCCCTGGGCGTGGACCAGGCCACCGCGGATGCCGCCCTGGCGGACTCTGCACGGACGGTGTCCACCATCGACGGCACCATCGCCGAGTTCCTGGTGGCCGACGGCGGCGCCTCGCCGGAGAGCGAAGTCCTCCTTTCGGAGCGACAGGGCTTCCTGCGCACGGCCGTGGAGGCCCTGCCGGAGAAGATGCGCTTTATCGTGGAACAGGTGTACTTCGAGGACCGGACGGTCAAGGAGTTGGCGGAGGAACTGGGCCTGACCCACTCCGCCGTCTCGCAGCAGCGTGCCGAGGCGATCCGGCTTCTGCAGGACGGCCTGGCCACCCACTACACGGGCGAGGCCCCGGCCGCCGCGCCGCAGCTGCAGTCCCGCCTGTCTGCCAGCCGACGGACCGCCTACCTGGAGTCGCTGGGCGCCCACGCCCTGGGCGGCATCGTCCATGCAGGGCGCCGTCTTCCGGCTTTCGCGCCGGCACTCTAGACGTACCGATGGAAATCCAGCTCAGCGGCAGTTCCATGGAGGAACTGCGCGAACGGGTGCGGAGCCGGTACGGTCCGGATGCCCGGATTGTCAGCGCCGAGGCCGTCACCGTAGGCGGCATCAAGGGATATCTGGCCAGGCGCCATTATGAGGTGACGGTCCGCGTGCCCGAACTGCAACAGCAGCGCAGCGCCGCGGTCCGGCCGCGGGCCGGCATTGCCGCACTGCTTGCGGAGGCCGACCAGGTCGAAGCCGGCTCCGGTCCCGCGGCCGCCGCAGCGAAGGCCACCGCTCCGGCGGTTTCCACCATGTCCGGCGGCTTTGATGAGCTCGTCAAGGACCTCGCACGATCCACCGGTGCCATGGCCAAGCTGGAAGCCCAACCCGGGGACGGGGCGGCGCCCGGTGTCCGGGGACGCCGGGCATACCGGGCCCCGCGGCCAGGCAGGTATCCGGGGGACCTCACCGTGGTGGTGGGCCTCCAGACGGACGCCCTGAAGGTGTGCCAGGACATGGCGCAGGATGCTGCTGCGGCAGGCGGCGTGGGAACGGCCGACGTCTATACCCGAGGCGTGTACACGGGCGGCAGTCACGCGGCGCAGGGGTATCTTCCGCTGGGCAATCGGGCCGGTGCGGTGGCAGCACGCGCTGCGGGCGTCGAAGGCGGCTACCCGGTGTTCGTCGCTTGGGGGATCGGTTCCGCGCGCGGGGGAGGCATGGACTTTGCCGGGCTGGCCTCGCTCGCTGCGGACCAGGTATGGGTGGCGGTGGACGCGCGGATGAAGGAGGCGGACACCGCGTCGTGGGTGGGGGCCGTCAAAGCGGCCGTAGAGGTGACCGGTCTGGCCGTGGAGCACAGCCATGGGACAAGCACGCCGGAATCGGTGAACCGGCTGGAAGTACCGGTGGGCTGGCTGGACGGCAGGCCCTCGCCCGCTCCAAGGCTATGACCGTGGCCCTTTTGTATATAGCAATCAGCGCGATTTTGCGTTGGGATAGAGTGGCGCTGTGCTGGTACTAACACGCAAAGTCGATGAAAAAATTCTCATTGGTGACGACATTGTCATTACCGTTCTTGAGTCCCGGGGAGACGTGGTGCGGATCGGGATCGAAGCGCCCCGCGGTATCACCATCCAGCGTGAGGAAGTGGTGCGGGCCATCACCGAGGCGAACCTGGCGGCAGCCCGCCCGGATGACGACGCCGAAGCACGGCTTAAAGCGATTTTGGGACAGAAAAAGAACAACTAAAGCAAAGCCGCAGGCGAAAGGCCTGCCGCCAAGAGATGCAGCACCGTTTTTGGGGGAAACATGAATATCGGAAGTGGCGACGCCGTGGATGGGGCGCCAGGCAGCGGCATTCCGCTCGTGGATCCCCTGGTCCTGGCGGATCTTGCGGATAAGTTGGAGAGCCCGGACATCGCATGCCGCTTTGCGGCGGATTATGTTGCCCTCTGGGAGGCGCGCCGGTCCCGGCTTGCGGCTGCCCTGGTGCGCAATGATTTTCCGGCTGCGGTGGACGCCGTGATCAGCCTTCGGGTGGCGTCGGTGATGGTCGGCGCCGAACGGCTGGCATGGCTGGCACAGCAGGTCGAGGACGCCATCAACAGTGCAAACTTCGCGGCCGGGCGGGAGCTCATGGATGCGGTAGGTGTTTGCGGGACGGCAACCCTAGATGTGTTGGTGCTGCCGCGCAACCCCGAATTGGCATTGTGCAGCCGCCATTTGTAGGGTTCACCTATGACAACCGGGAAAAAAATCACCAAAGCCGTCATTCCTGCTGCCGGATTAGGGACCCGTTTCCTGCCAGCCACCAAGGCAATGCCAAAGGAGATGCTGCCAGTGGTGGACCGCCCCGCAATCCAGTATGTGGTGGAGGAGGCTGTGAACTCGGGCCTGAAGGACCTGCTGATGATTACGGGACGCAACAAGCGCTCCCTGGAGGACCACTTTGACCGTGAGCCGGGCCTGGAACGCGTGCTTGAGCTCAAAGGCGACAAGGACCGCCTGGAGTCGATCCAGTACGCTTCGGAGCTGGGCCCCATCCACTACGTCCGCCAGGGCGAAGCGAAGGGGCTGGGCCACGCGGTGCTGTGTGCCAGCCAGCACGTGGGCGACGAGCCGTTCGCCGTCCTGCTGGGTGACGACCTGATCGATGAGGCCGAGGACCTGCTGACCACCATGATGGAGGTGCAGCAGAAGACCGGCGGATCGGTGATCGCACTGATCGAGGTTGACCCGTCCCAGATCAGCGCCTACGGCTGCGCGGACGTCACTGCAGTGGAGGGCGAGGACTACGTCCGCGTCAACAGCCTTGTGGAGAAGCCATCGCCGGCAGAGGCACCCTCCAACCTGGCCCTGATTGGCCGGTACGTGCTGCACCCGTCCGTCTTCGGCGTGCTGGAAAACACCGAGCCGGGACGCGGCAATGAAATTCAGCTGACCGACGCCCTGCAGACCCTTGCCGCGGCCGAGGGTGAAGGTTCCGGAGTGTACGGCGTGGTGTTCAAGGGCCGCCGCTTCGATACGGGCGACAAGCTCAGCTACCTGAAGGCCGTTATCACGCTGGCCTCCGAGCGTGTGGAGTTCGGTGAAGAGCTGAAGACCTGGATGAAGGGCTTCATCAACGGCTAAGCCGCCGTTCGAGTTTCCGGGTCCCGTCGCCGCAAGGTGACGGGACCCGGCTCCTAAGCACGACGGCGGCCAGCGCCGCTCCGATGACAGCTCCGCTGGTGTTTGTGACAAGGTCCAGCGGACTGGGGAAGCGATTGTGAAGACACAGTAATTGTCCCAGTTCCAGGCAGGCGGAGATCCCCAGCCCGAAGGCGCCGATCAACCAGAAGGATTTTTTGGGAAAAGCTAGACAGCTGGCAAATCCGATGGGGATGAACAACGCGATATTGGCCGATGCTTCCAGCAATTCGTAATCTACCCAGTGGGGTATTCCGTGGCGGTGGAGAAATTTGAAGACGGCCGTCAAAGCGCCCTGGACGGGCTGGTCCACGGGTTGCGGCCAGTAGGCGACGAATGCCAGCAGGCCGAGCAGCGCGAAAAGAACAATTCGCCAGGCGCGCTGGTTGGAGAGGAAGGTCAAGATTGCCTCAGGAGGTCCGCAGGAGGGCGAAAATGGCCACCGCTAAGGCCATGGCTGCAAGAAGTGCCAACAGTGCGCAGCGCAGGAGCTGTGGCCGGGGGAAGGGTAAGGCGAAATCCAATTCGGGGAGTGCTTTCGCCGATGTCTCCCCATGATGTTTAGTGATACCACACGCTTGAAATATGAAGGGCTGGCAGTTCGAAAGAACTGCCAGCCCTTCATGACGTCGCGGTGAGCCTATGACTAGGCGACCTCTGCCTTGGCACGGCGGCGGACAACGACCACGGAGGTTGCACCTGCGGCCAATGCGCCAGCGCCGACCAGGCCCCAGAGAATCAAGCCAGAGTCTGCACCAGTGTTTGCCAAGTCTGCGCCTCCACCGGTGCTGGCCAATGCTGCTACTACAGTGACATAAACGGGACCTACAACGACGCCGGAGGTGTTGCCCGTAGCCGTGATGCTATAGGTGCCGGGTTCATGGATAGTAAGCGGAACAGCGATCTTGCCCTCTGCATCCGCGGTCGCACCGAGCGTCTGCGGTGCTTGGTAGACAGGGATCTTGCCGGACAGCGCAGTGCCGCCGGTGTTCGCTGCCCCGGTAGTGGTAAGCGCGATGGAGATAGTCACGGTTTCCCCTGGCAGAAAGCCCTGCGCGGTGAAGATGAACTCCTCGCCAACTACGACCGTTGCGTCACTGACAGTGGCGGCAGGCGGAAGCGGCGGATATTCGCCGGCCATTGCAGGCGAACCGATGAAGGTGATGGATCCCGCAAGTGCGATTGCCGCGAGCGTTTTTTTCATGTGTCCCCCCGGAGACTTTGTGAATTTTTTGAACCCGATGTTGGGGAGTTCCCCCTCCGCACGAGACCTGTGCAGAACCACGGATGTGTATCCCAACCAGAGGCTATCACCACACTGTAGTGTGAGCAATGTCAATCCACTCGGTTTACATATTGTTAACCGGCTGCGGAGCCTTTAGCCGCACGGCTCGGAGATGGCTGGGAGAATAACTTCCTTGACTGGCTGCACTGTCGGTGTGACAACCAAGTTCGGTTCCGTGTGCTGCACAATATCGCCGAAAGTAAACTCGACTGTTTTGCTTTCGCCGGGGGAAAGGCGGATGGAGAGCATACCCACGGGACGGTTGCTGTGAAGGTACGGCGCGAAATTAGTCCTTTGTCCATCGACTTTGGCCACTTCCACATTGGCCTGGACAGGCCCGTAGGCTACGAGGTTGGTTTGGACCGACCCCGCGGGAACGCCGTATGTCCCACCGCCCGTGACGTAAGGGGGCAAGGAATGGGCGGCGTCTCCAGGGGCGTTGTTGGTACTGATGATACGGACGGTAACCTGCTGATAACCGTCCCGAGTACATTTTTTGACTACTTGGGCTGTCCGTGTGACATAGTAGTCCATTTTTGCCCCCGTTCCGTCGTTGAAGTAGACCCCGAATTGAGCTGGTGATATCCCCGGCCCGTCGATGGAGCCGCTGAGTGGATGGGGGGCGAGTAACGATTGCTCCTTTGTATCCCGGGACCACACAAGGATCCGTCCTTCCTGGGCACCTTGGGCGATGGCCTCCAGAAGCTTCTTTGGGTCAGCTTTTCCCATGGAGAGGGCGCCGAATATGTCGGCGGCAACACTTGCGAAATATGCGTCCTGACTAACGGGTTCTTCAATGGCGCCGTATACATCGGAAAGAAGCGTTGCAACGACGTTTTGTGAGGTGAGCTTAACGGGTAACCCAGCTTCGGGGCCGGCCGGACTGGACACTTGGACCGGACCCGTGGCACCGAGGATGTAGCTTAAAGACACTGGGTCAATCGACACCACCCCATCGACTCTCTGGCTGGTCTTCTTCTCCCACATCGCTTGGGCGAGGCTCGCGGTAGTGGGAAAATCAGGGGTGAGGTTGACATCTTGGATGAATCGTCCCATTCGGCCTGAATAAATGGCTTTCTGCTCCGTTGGGACAGGGAGAGGCGGAGCGAGCAGACCCAATTCGGAGGCGCTGGACTGTGCCTTTAGCCCGATCTTGCCATTATCGATAGTGAGTACTGCAAGGGCTCCGGGTATCCCACCCGTTGCCCTGGATTCTGCGTTGTTCTGGATCAGCAGAAGATATTCTCTGGGCTCGTCAGAACCCATCATTCGGGGCAGGAGGGCCGCGGCGCTGGCTGCAGCGTCCAGACTCCTGCTCGTGGAGATCAGTTGGTCCCGCAGTTCCACCAGGGGCCCTGAGAGCTGGGGAACCAGGTCGCTGCTGTCGATGCTGTTGATTCTCTGTGCTGATGCCCGGACGGCGTGGGCTGCAGATGCGATTTTAGGCTCCGCGGCTTGCAAGGGGGCAAGGTCTACGCCGGTGCTCTTGGGCGCGACCAGGTTCCAATCAAGTGAATGGAACTCGGTCACCAACGGCGCTGCGCCCAGCCGCACCACGTCGTCTACAGAGGCCGTGATCTCGCCGGCAGCCTGAAAATTGGGACCCAGCCATGGGACTATTCCGGCCGCTGCCCAAAGCGGTCCGGCGGACTGCTCGCGCGCAGATGCAGTGTGCTGTTTCAGGCGGTTGACCGTCTCTATCGCCGCTTCAGGGTCATCTCCAGCAATTTCCGCCTTGAGCTGCGTCAGCAACTGTTTAGACGTCTCGAGTTCCATTCGAATCGTGGACGCTTTTCCAGCCAAGGAGGCGCCCGCCGCCAGAATCAGGCCGACCAGCAGAAGGCTGCCTGTTACCACTGCGATAAGACGGGCAGGGCGCTTGCGCCTTCGGCCGGACGGTTTCAAGGCCGTTCCTTCGTCGCGCATTTCTTGGGATTCGTACATGGAGTATTTGCCTTTAATCTATGCAGAAGGGTAGTGAAAGTCCGGTTAACCGGGAAGCTAGAAAGCACCCGTGGTTCGCAAAACAGCCGTGAAGGTCTTAAACAGAATCACGATGTCGCCCATGAGTGACCAGTTCTCGACGTAGTACAGGTCAAGCCTGATACTCTCCTCCCAGCTGAGGTTGGAGCGGCCGCTGACCTGCCAAAGACCACTCATGCCGGGGCTCACGTACAGCCGCCGATGTGCTGCGTCATCGTACAGGGCTACTTCTCCCTCTCGCTGGGGACGGGGGCCAACGAGGCTCATGCTCCCGCCGATAACATTGAAAAGCTGAGGGAGCTCGTCGAGGGAGTATTTCCGCAGAAACCGCCCGATGGGAGTCACGCGAGGATCATTCGCCACCTTAAAGAGAGGGGTTTCCGTCGAACCCTGCGCCTGTAGGAGTGCAAGGAGCTCTGCGTCCGCGCCCTCCCTCATTGACCGGAACTTGAGCATCTTGAACGTCGTGCCGTGAAGGCCCACGCGTTCCTGCTTGTAAAGAACGGGGCCTGGGCTGCTCATCCGTACGAGGACTGCCAGCACCAGCATCAACGGTGCGAGCCAGATGCAAAGCAAGATCGCGCATGCGATGTCGAAGGTGCGCTTGGCCACGCGTTTTCCGCCGGTGAGCTTCGGCGTCGAAACGTGGATGAGGGGCAGTCCCGCAACAGGCTGGGTGTGAATCCTGGGCCCGGCAACATCGGTGAGAGCAGGCGCCAGGATCATTCCGATGTCCCGTGCAGCGAGTTCCCACCCTAACTGCCGGAGGTCTTGCGGGGTCATTTGTACTCCAGCAGACACAGCCACCGCGTCGATTTTTTGGGAGTCTATGACCTCCAGGATGGAAGGCACGTCCGGTTGCACGCCGGTAACGGGCACACCCTGTTCCTTGAGTACGGCCGACGAGGAGCTGGCGCCGGGCAGATGCGCCGCTACTGGCAGATACCCCGCGGCGGGGACGCTCCTCAAAGACCGGATCAAGTGGTCGGTCGCCGGTGGACTTCCAACGATGAGGACCCGGGAGCTGCTGGTCCCCTTTTTTCTTTCGACCGTAAGATGCTGTCGCACAAGCCATCGCCCTAGGAGCAGACCCACAGCCCCCGCCGGAAAAGCCAAGCCGACGAAACCCCGGGCCGTATCGATGCGGAGGGCGTAGGAAAAGATGGCCAGGAATCCGAACAGCCAGGCAGACGTCGCGAAAACCCGCTTGTATTCTTCTGATCCGGCACCAAGAATCGTAGCGTCGCGAGCGCCCCAGAGTCCAAGCATCGCCCACCAGACGGCTGCAAGCGCAACCGAGAGGGCTATATATGGCCCTTCCTGCGCCGGTCCTTCCGGTAAATCGGCCAGTACGAAACGAACCCCGTACGCACCGGCCACGGCCCATGCGACAAGGCTCGCATCGACGATTTGAAGTCGCCTTACGTAACGTCTCCGCCAAGGATCCGGTTCCTGCAAAACCCGCATGCCTGATTCTTGCTGGTTCACCATGAGGAGAGCTTCGTGGTGCTGTAAAGCCTGCCAATGCTGCCCGCCCCAAAAGGCATCGTGGCCACTAACGGCAGCACCAAAAGATTCTCTAATCCGCCCTCGGCATCTGTCATCTTTCCGGAAAGAAGTCCGGAAGCATCCGTTTTCGCGTTCAAAGCCCCCCCTGTGACTCAAGCAGCGGCCGCACGCCCCGTAGCCAGCAGATTTTTACGGAAAGCCTACATGAGCCGGATGAGCCGCATGCACGGATACTTCATGATGCGAAGTTGCCTGCCTGACCCGCCATGTGTGCCCCTTTGGGACATTCGCAGTTTTTCCGGACTGCCGACACTGCTAACGTTGGTTCGTGGCGGGCGTTGGAATACGTCCATGTCGTCCGCCTGGAGGGTTGGGGGATTTCTTGGGCACCGGCAGTTTGGCATCTTGCAGCCAGAGCGTCGCCCATATTGGCGAATTCCAGCGGGGCGACGGTGAATAGCCGTTTTCTTGGCCGCGGCCTAGTTTACGCGTCGGTTTCCATTGCGCCCATCCTGATGAATTTTGTCGCAACACCCTTCGTGACGCGTGTTCTGGGGCCGGAGTCCTATGGCGTGGTGGCTGTCTCGGTGTCAGTCTTCCAATTCGGGATTGTGCTTCTTACCCTGGGGTTGGCCGCGTCTATTACACGCCAGGCCATCTTGGAGGACTCGGGCAGGTCCGGCGCCGTGGCGACTGTCCTGGCCGGCGCCGGCTGCGCGGCCGTCTTGTTTTGTTTGGCCGTGCTGCTGTTGCCATGGTGGGGGCCTGGTGTGCTGCAAGGGGCAGATCCGGCCATCCTGATCTATCCCCTCGTCTCCTGCCTCGGTTTGGCATTACTTCAAAACGCTCAGTCCCTTTTCCGTGCTGAGCAGCAAGTGGCCAGCTTTGTGCTGCTGGGGGTCGCAGCCTCCGTGCTCGGGCCACTGGTAGGTCTCCTGTTGCTGTTAAACGTCGAGCGGACTGCACCAACATATTTGAGTGGTCTCTCCGCAGTTCACTTGACCGTGGGAATCGTGGCGGTCCTAGTGTGCCTCCTGAGGCAACGGCCGCGGTTCGTGGGCATGGATTTTGCAAAGAGCCTTAGCATCGGGCTACCCACTGTTCCGCATCAAATGGCGGTAAGCTTCCTGGCCCTGCTTCTCGTGGCCGGAACTTCGCGGGTAGTTGGCCTCGAAGCTGCTGGTGGCCTCCAACTCGGGTTGCTCATCGGTTCAGCGCCGATGATGCTCCTGGGCGCGATTAACAATGCCTGGGCGCCGATGATCTACCGAACCCCAAGCGATAGCCGCGGAGATATATTGCGTTCCTCCTACGGAACCATGATGCTTATGGTCGTACTCCTTGTCTGCGGGTTTGTTGTTCTTGCCCCAGCGGTTGTTCCATTCGTTGCAGGTCCAGTCGCCAACGGGCACCTAGTTACCCAGGTTGCCCTCATCGTGGCATCGGGCACCCCGTTCATGACGGCTTACCTGGCCAACATTCACCTTGTATTCATTTCGGGGAGAACAGCCATCCTTGCAATAACAACCCCCGTTTCTGCGATCTTGGCATTGCTGCTGGTAGGCCTCTCCGTGTTGGCAGGCTTGCCGCTGGACATCAGAGTCCTGGCTGTCGCGGTGCCGCTGTTTCACGTGTGCCAACTGGCAATGAGCATCGCAATCCGGCGCGGACGGAGTGAAATAGAGGTGCCGGCACTAAAGCTTTTCCCGGAAATTTCCGTCATTGCGGCCCTGATCGTGGCCGGCCTCTTGGTACCGGATAACTTCATGCTGCTGCCAGTCCTGAGCTTGGGACTTCTCGCCACTCTCGCAGGTGTGCGCCGCAAACAGGTAGCCAGGTATGTGCGCCGCGTGGGGGTGCTTAATGCAGGATGAGTTTGGCGCCATATGCTTGGCCGTCTATAGACCAGATTTGCAGCTGCTGAAGAAGCAGGTCGCCTCAATTGCATGCCAGACGGTTCGGAATTGGACCTGCATCATCGGAATAGACGGTACTGATGCGGCCACTGCAGCCTACCTTCAAAGCATGGTTGGGAACGATGACAGGTTTGTAGTCCACGAATTCGGGAAGAGGGTTGGGTTCTATCGGAACTTTGAACGTATTCTTCGCCTGGTTCCGAATTCTTCCCACTGGATAGCTCTGTCCGACCAGGATGACTTCTGGTATGAACAAAAACTGAGCGTGTTGCTTGGACACCTCGACGACGCCTCCCTTGTCTCCGGCCAAGCCCGGATCGTCCGCCTACAATCCAAAGGAGACGCCCGGAAGCCGGTGGGAGTGACTGACCGCAGGTTTTTCAACGTCGGAGAACTCCTTCTGGACAATGTCATCAGCGGTGCCCTGGCCGTATTCCGGTCCGATCTCCTGACCAAAGCATTGCCTTTTCCCACGCCAACGGATGTTGCGTACCATGACCACTGGTTGGGACTCTGCGCGGCTCTCGATAGGGGCGTTCGGACGGTACCCGACATCGTGCAGGACTATCACCAGCATGAAGCGAATGTCATTGGCGAGGAGATGGGCCGAAACCCCCTATACCGGGCGGTCCGCCTCTGGCGGCGTTCACCGGGGCTCATTTCGTCTGTGCGCTACTTGGTTGATCACAGATGGCAGTGGCGGGTCAACATGTGCAGGCTGGCACTGGGCCGAAGCGAAAACCCCGCATCCCGCGAGGCAACCGTCCTCAGAGTATTCAGTGCCGGCCCTCCTACTCCTGCCTTTGCCGTTCTCTGCGCGCGTGCGTTTGTCCGCGGACGTTGTTCGCGCATGCGGGTGGCATCCCTCTTTGTTGCCTCTGTTCTGGCCCCCGTGCTGAAAGGAGTTCGCGATTGAATCAGGCCGCGTCCTCATGGACTTTGATTACCGTCACCTATAACAACCTGGAGGAACTCTGCACCTGGTGGCAGGGGGTGGAGTTGAACGGCGCACGTTGGATCGTCGTAGACAACAATTCCAGTGATGGAGGGCCCGAGTTCGCGGAACGCATGGGTGCGGAAGTTGTCCGGCTTGGCCAGAACTTGGGATTCAGCCGGGCGAACAACGTCGGGTTGAGGGCCGCCCGGAGCACCTATGTAGCTTTCGTCAATCCTGATGTGACGGTTGATACATCCTCACTGGAGATCCTGGAACGGGTAATCAGCGAGCGTGACGCCATTGTGTCTCCGCAACTGACCAATCCTGACGGCTCCATCCAGCCTAATGGCCGAGGACTACCGTATTTGGTGGACAAACTGGCACACCGCGGCATGGTTCTTCCAGGCAGCTCGGTCATGAACTACCTCCCTGACACGTCACGCGCACCCACGTACGTGGCGTGGGTGATGGGTGCAGGCGTGTGCGGGTCCACAGAACGGATCCGCGCCGCAGGTGGCTGGGACGAACGGTATTTCCTGTATTACGAGGACCACGCCTTCGGCCTGGATGCTTGGGCCCGTGGACAGGAGGTGATCCTGGTTCCCGGTGTTTCCTGGGTGCATGCATGGAAGCGTGATACCAAGAAATTCCGACTTCAGCCTTGGACTAGGGAGATCGCCTCGGCTTGGCGCTTTTACTCGAGGCATCCGGAATTGCTTATGGTGCCGCTCCCAGGGGCCCGCCGCAGGTGGCGGGGGCAGTTCCACAGATTTGGGGATCCCGTCGAGCAACAGGGTGATTTGTGAGCCGGTATCTGGGCGCTCAGGCCAAGAGTGGCGCCGCCCCTCTAAGCCGCTATTCGTTCCCGGCCCTTACATCACAAAAGTCATCCCTATTGGAGGTTTAGCAGTGTCCAACCTGTCGAGCGGGGTGCCGTCCCTGACTGTCGCATACTACCTGCCTCAGTTTCATCAGATTCCTGAGAACGACGAATGGTGGGGGCCCGGTTTTACAGAATGGACAAATGTCAGCAAGGCTACGCCGCAGTTTGATGGTCATGACCATCCACGGCAGGTCGAGACACTCGGGCAATACGACTTGCGGACCGTTGAAGTCATGCACCGTCAGGCAGCACTTGCCAAGCAGTACGACGTGGATGCCTTCTGCTTCTATTTCTACTGGTTTGATGGCCGCCGGCTACTGGAGCGTCCGGTCGACAACTACATCCGGTCAGGTCCGGAATTCCCCTTTTGCCTCTCATGGGCGAATGAAAACTGGACGCGACGCTGGGACGGCAAGGAGCACGAGGTTCTAGTGGGGCAAAATTACTCAGGCTCCACAGCGGAGGAGATTTTTGCAGATTTTCTTCCGTACTTTCGGGATGAACGTTATCTTCGGGTGGACGGCGCCCTGGTCCTTGTTATCCACCGAATCGATCACATCCCAAATGCTGCAGAGCTTGTGTCCCAATGGCGCGTTTTGGCGCAGGAACACGGACTTGGTGAGCTTCATGTTATTGCCGCCGAAACCAGGTTCGGAATCCAACCAGGGTGGTACGGTGTCGACGCGATCGCGGAATTCCCACCAGTGGGCTCGAACACCCTGGCATCAGCACAGCTGCTTCCGGTTAAGGGGCTCCGAGACGATTTCGCAGGCCGGATCATGTCCTATCAGCGCATGGCGAAACGGTTCATGCGCAGAAGGCAACCGTCATTCATCCGGTATCGGGGCGTTGCCCCTGGCTGGGACAATACGGCCCGCCGCGGAAATAAAGCCACGATTTACGTGGGCCATAACCCGAGGGTCTACGCGGAGTGGCTGTCCCATGCGAGAAGTACGGAGGATAACCGGCAAGGCACGGGACTCGTCTTCGTTAACGCGTGGAACGAGTGGGCCGAAGGCGCGTATCTTGAACCGGACGCCAGCTGGGGATTCGCATTTCTAGAGGCAACTCAGCGGAATTTCCGTCCTCTTCCAGCTTCGCCGAAGCCGGGAATCGGGGAACCCTCGTGGGCCTGGCTACGGTCGCTCGCACTGGCCGGCATGGGCAGCGTGCTAGCGGTGCTGCGCCGTGCCCGGCGCCCGGTGCAATGAGGGCTTGTAGTCCGGAGATGTCCAGCCTGGCCAAAGAGGTTGCAGACTCGCTGAAGCAAGGCGACCACCTGCGCCACCGCCACCAATGCCTTAGGGCCGTGGTGACTGCGGCAGTGCTGGTGGTTCTGCTCGTGGTGCCCGCACGTAGGCCAACTAAGCCCGTATCTGCGAAGCTTACTTTCGTCCTTGCAAATCCAGTCGCACATGGGGCGCGTCTTGGAGCCGCCGTTGTGGAGGCGCTTGGCGGCGTGACCGTAAACCTCGTGGGAGACACCAGGCTCGCAGATGCCCCCCTGTCCCGCGGAATGTACCATTTCCCCAGCCTTACTGTCCGGTCCTTTGGCCCGAGCCTCAGTCCCGCCCACCTGTGGCGTGCTCTTGGACTGCGTCGGCGGACGGTACTCAAGGCCACCCATTACCAGGGCCTTTCACAGATATACCTTGAGGTCCTTTTTGTCCTGCAGGCAGTGCGCTACGATTTCGCCCACTCATGGGTATCCAGTTTGCCCAAGGATCATTTATGGCTCGCGGACTTCGACCGGCCCGCTTATTGCCGGCCGCTGATTTGGCAGGCGAAGAAGCTCGGTCGGAAAACCGCTACCTTGGTGCATGGCAGTCCCAACCAAAACTATCTGCCGCCAGTCGCCGACCAGGTGCTGGTATGGGGTGACTCCCAGCTTCGGTGGTTTCGCGCGGCAAGCCCGCAAAGCCACTGCCACGTTGTCGGGAGACCGGAAATTCGAAAGTCGGTTGCACCCGCGCCGCCACGACGGCTGAGGGTCATGCATTCGATGGAACGGCTGTCCGAGACGGAACGGGAGTCCCTGGTCCGTCTCTGCGCGGCGGCCACGGGTTGGGGCCTGAAGTGCAGTATCCGGCCACACCCCAGTTTGTCGGGGGCAGACCTCGACGATGACTGGAAGGCCATAGCAGGCACTTTCCGGATTGAGGATGGTTCCGATTTCTGGGAGTCTCTCATTCCCGGCGACATTGTGGTAGGTATCAATTCGACGGCGCTCATTGATGCGCTGACCATCGGCGTACCCGCGCTGACTCTTGCGGATCCTGAAAGGGAGCTTCCGTGTGATCTGGACAATCTCCGGGAGGCCTCGATTCCGCTGAGGGCCGCGCTGTTGCGATTTGAGCGGGAGCCGGCTTTGAAACGTTCAGGGGCGGACATATTCACGCATCCGGGCCTGCTGGAGTTGGCGCCTTTGCTGGTCGCCGCTACCGGCACAAAGGCTGCAGGATTGGTGCGAGACACAGTCGCGGGGATGGTGGCCTAAGAAATTCCGTACTCCGGGGCATGTCGTACCGATGAAAAGGCGACTTGCGAGACATGGTCCGCCGACTCAGAAGTGCCTGGAAGCGCCAATTTCGGGAGCCGCGCCAGTAGCATGCCTTGGCCAAGGAACGGCAGTCCGCGTTCCATCTTCTCTCGGCAACTCCGATGACAGTTCTGCTGCCACAGGGTGCGCCCGACGGGACCTGGATGCGGCCATGGAACGACCACCCTTCGATGGCAATTCCTTCGAGTAGTACCCGTAGTTGTAGGCATCGGCGCCCTTGGCGGGGACGCGGTTGAGCACAACCCCCAGAAGATTGGCCTCGACCAGCCTGAGGTTCGAAAGGGATTTTTCGAGATCATGCCTCTTTATTTTTTGAACGCCTACCACAAGGACGACTCCCCCAACGTGCTGGGAAAGAACTGCCGCGTCCGTCACGGGCAGTAGAGGTGGCGCATCAATGATCACTGTGTCGAAAGCCTCTCCCAGCCGTTCGATCAGATGCTGCATCTCTGATGATCCAAGCAGTTCACTGGGGTTCGGGGGTATCTGCCCGGACGCAAGGACGTAGAGTTCGTCGTCGCCCCACGGCTGCAGCAGGTCATTCACGTTTGCCGCGCCGACGAGGGCTGTAGTGAGGCCGGCATTGCGCTCAAGCCCCAAGTATTCATCAACCATTGGGCGCCGCAGATCCGCGTCAACAAGGCAAACGGTGCGGCCGGCCTGAGCCAATGCGATCGCAAGGTTGGTCGCCGTTGTGCTCTTACCCTCCCCAGGGAGGGACGAGGTAATAAGCACGGTGTTTGCCGTCCCTGTCACGTTGGCGAACTGCAGATTCGTGCGCAGTTGCCGAAACGCCTCGGCCCTGGGACTTTGGGGGGCGTGCTGGGTAACCAAAGGCCTGCCCTCGGCGTCCTGGTCGTAGGAAATTGCTCCGAGCAGGGGACTCTCGGTCACTTGGCGAAGGTCGTCCTCATTGCGGATTCGGGCGTCCAGGGTAGTGCGCAACAGTGCAAACCCAACTCCGAGCAAAGTGCCTGTCAACATGCCAAGTATGAGGTCCAAGCGGGTATTCGGGGCAGAGGGGTATAGCGGCGCAACAGCAGGCTTTATCACCGAAAGACTTACCGGGGAAGTCCCTCCAGCCTTGGGCTTCTCAAGCATGTCCACGGCTTTGATCAGGCTGTCACCGACGGCAGCGGCAATGGCGGAAGCCTGGACAGGCGAATTATCCTCTACGGCAATGCTAATTAGCACCGTGTTAACGTCGGTACGCGCTTTTACTTTGCCTGCCAATTCTTCAGCGGTGAGAGTCAGCCCTAGGGTGTCTATGACGGGCTGCAGCACCACGGGGGAAACTACGGTCTTTACGTATGACTGGACACGCGCTTGGGTAAATGTGTTTCCCTGCTGTAATTCCTGAACCGTGCCGGAACCTTGTATAGCAACAAAAAGTTGGGTCTCAGCTGTGTAGGTGGGCTTCGAGAAAAGAGAAACCGCACCCCCCAACAGCAACCCGGCGAGGGCGAACGCAACAATAATTGTCCAGTTGCGGCGCAAAATCCGCAGGTAGTCGCGCAAGTCCAAGCCTGTTTCCCCCTGAGTAGACGCCCGTCAGCTCTGCCAATTATCCAGGCAGCCATTTGCGGATTTTTCGATTATACCTGTGGCGGCCGGCTCAGGACTCGGGGCTCGTTCAGATGTCTCGGGGTCATTGTGGTGCCAGCTCCCAAGATTCGCGCCTCTCCACGACGGGAGGATCTCGTCTGTCCAACTTGTCCTTCCGTGCTAAGTAGGGAACGTCAAAGCAACCGCATATTCAAGAAGTACGCAAGGCGGGTTCAAGGGGTTGTTGCAACACCTGGGTGATTGGTGGTGTTGTGGGACGCTTTGGTCGGCCGGAGATGTTGCGTGAGGTGGTCCGGGTTTTCTGGGAGGCGAGGTCGTCTGGATCATCTGATGAGGTCGCGGCAAAGGCGGCCGGCCTTTCCCTGTCAGCGGCCCGGCTGATCGTCCGTCAGCATGGTGGAGTGAATCCTGGAATTAGGCCTGCCAGCCGACGGTTCTTGTCCTTTGATGAACGCGAGCTGATTGCCGTATTGCGGGCGGCCGGTGCGGGGTGCGTGAGATCGGCCGGCGTTTGGGCCGGTGCCCGTCCACGATCAGCAGGGAACTGGGCCGGAACATCCGTAATGAAGGCAAGCGCCCTTATCTGGCGTCCTCGGCCCAAGACCGGGCACAGAAGCTGGCACGCGGGACTAAGACCCGGAAATTGGCTTCCAACGAGGCCTTGGCACTCTACGTAGCCGGGATGCTGACGGCCCGGGTACGGTTGTCCCTGGAACAGATCAGTGCCCGGCTGCGGATCGATTTCCCCGATGATGAGAGCACGCGCATCAGCCCCGAGACGATCTATCAGTGCATCTACGTCCAGGGCCGCGGCGGGCTGAAGACCGAGCTCGCCGCAGCCCTGCGCACCGGCCGGGCCGTGCGGCAGCCAAACCGGCGCGCGGGAGTGCGTCGGTGACCGTCTCCATCACTGCCACAAGTGCGCTCGACGGATCCGTGGTAGTCCAGGCATCAGCAGGCGGCGCAGCGAACCTAGTACCGTCCGGGGCGGGTCTTAATACTGATCTGTCCCGGATTCTTGGCTGCCGCAAGCCGCGCCTCCAGATCCCGTTCCCACGTCGGCACACGAGCGACCTTCGCCTTCCGCTCAGGGACGGGTGTCGGGGAAATCGACACGGCATCCTCTTTGCGGAGAGAACCGCAAAATCTGAGGACGAGGTACCAGAAGTAGATGACGAACATGTTCTCAATGCGGAGCATGATGCTCTCAGAATTGAAGTAGGCACAGGTCGCCACCAAGAACGCAATCTCCGGCAGACGACCAGCCTTGAACAAGTTGTAGACGGCGCGGGCAAACAACACCAACACCACAATGAACATCACCACACCGCCGCCCATGAGCAGGTGCAGGTAGGAGTTGTCCACAATAGTCACGGCCCGGTCGAACTGTTTCACGCTGGTACTGAGGACCACGTCGGCTTCGGTCAGTTCTGCAAGGAACCGTTCGTAAAGTATCGGCCGGTTACTCAGCAACCGGTTAGCCTGCCCATCACCCCACAGGGTGGCGACATAGAACGCCAGGCCAATGCATATCACTGGGGTGGCCATCACTGCTCCACGGAAAAACAGCGACCGGGACAGGGCCGGCATCAGGTACAGCGCGGCCACGAACAGGCCAAAAGCAAGGTAACCACCCCTGGCGTCCGTCAGTTGGAACAGGTAGGTCGTGGCAGCCACAGCACCCAACGCCACCCAGTGACGGCTCCGGAACCGATACTTGTGGAAATAGAACACCAGCATCGTGAACGCGCCGTAGACCAGGTTGAAGAAGAATGGGACACCGTTGGTCCCGAACGTCATCCTGCTGCGGTACTCGGTCACCGTGTTCTGCGTGATCCCCAGCCCAAGGAACACGAACACCAGCCCCAGTGAAAACAGGGAGCTCAACAAGAGCGCCTTCTCAAGGTCCCGTTCCTTGACCGCAAACATCAGGAACACCAGCACAAAAATGAAGATGTACGACAGCTGGTCAGGGTTCTGCCGCAACAGCATCATCAGCGTCGAGTACAGGATGAGCAGCATCACGCCCACCGGCATACGCACCCCACTGACAGCTAGAGAGAGCCCCACAAGCACGAGCACGCCAACACGGATGCCGTTCTTTAGGACGGATTCTTCCGAGGCGATCGTCTGAATCAGGACGGCGTTCGCGGCAATCGCCATCAGGCAGAACACCAGGACACGGGTAAGGCCACGGCGCCCATGAAGCAACCTGGGACCGGTCGTTGTTAAGGCGGTCACCACCGGCTACGCCACAGCGGATACCGCACCGCAGCAGCGAACCCGATCAGTGGCAGCACCAGCCACCACCCGAGCGACGCGCCCGCCAACCACACCACTATGACGGCTGCGAGCACCAAATAAACCCGGTTGGCACGCTGCTCGCTGGCCCAGTCCCCATCCATGCCCCAGATTCTACCCGCCCGCGGCGCGTGGTTTGAGTACCGTCCAAGTACTCCCCCGCGGAAGCGCCGAATGTAATGGAGTAGTCACCACGCTGGTTGGCACAGCTGCCAACAAATAGCTTCGCCACATGGATCAGACCGGACAGGCTCCGCGAGACATGAAGCGCCGCAGCCTTTTCAGAATTGGAACGCTGGTTGCCGCGTTCACAAGTGCCTCCGTCGCGTCCGCGAATGCCGCTTCAGGCAGCCCCGCACCGATGAACGAATATGTGCCAACAGCAGAAAAGGGCGCGCCGTCGGGAGTGGCGACACTGGACGGTGAAGCCCGGATACCACCCGCACAAATCCCAGACCTTTCAGCGAGTTATGGGCGCAAGACCGAAACGTTTATCGACGATTTTCCCAGGCTTGGCGCTGAGACCGATGACACGCCACGCTTGGGGCGCGCCATCGCTGCAGCGATTGCGCCCGGCGGCGAAAAGGTCATCCGGTTCGGCAGTAGTACGTACACGCTGAACGATAAGACAACTATCTCAGCCCCCGAAGTCCGCTTCATCGGCAACGGATTGTCGACCACCCTGACTAATGGCAACAACAAGACGATGCTGGACATCACCGGTGCTGGCTTCCAAATGCAGAACATGAGAATCAATGTCAGCGACGCAAACAGAACGAACTTCCCGATCACTGTCACCGGCGGTGTCCGTCCATTGTTCGACACCATCTACGTAAATGGGGCTACCAATGCGAATCGCTCAGGCATCCACTTCGTTAGCGGTTCGATGGGCACCGTGCAGAACAGCATCTTCAATCATTCGTGCATCAGGATCAGCACATGGGACGTGAAGATCGACAAGGTCTACATTTGGGCCATGTCGTGCGAGTACGGCATCGGGGTTTTTGACGGGGCCGGCAACACCACCCTCACTAACGTGGACGTCGTCCCGCCCTTGGCGGGCACCCCCCAGGGGCGGGCGGGGATCTACATCGACGGCGCCAGCGGCAATCCGTTCAACACCAAGATGTCCAACATCTATCTGGACGGGAACCCGACCCTGGACACGAGGATCGGCATCTACATCGGAGACGGTGCAGGGGCGACCCTGATGGAGAACATCAACGCCAATCGCATGGACTCCGACTGCATCGTGATTGACTCCGCGATCAACGTGACGCTGAATGGCTACAGCGGCCACACGAATAACGACAAAGGCCGCGGATCAAGGGAAGTCTTCGTCACCAGGACCGGGATCCAGGCTGTGGAGAACATCCGCCTTGTGAACATCCAATGTCTGAGAACCACGCCCGTGGCGGGCACCGCCGCGCCCGCCATCGAAGTAGCGCCCTCGGTTGACGGGTCCCAGGTCAGCATCGAAGGATTCGGGATCAAACAGCCCGGGACCGGTGGCGGCTACGCCGCTCCAGAGGTCAAGGTTGACGCCACAAGGACGTCTCTCTCCGGCCGGGGGCAGCTCTCCAAATATTCGGCGCAGGGATCGGCGGCCTTCGCTGCCGGCGCCACGGGAATCACCATCAACTTGTCCACTCCCTACCCAATGGCATATCGACCCCTGCTGTCGGACATATCCCTGACTTTCGATACAACCTTGCCGTCATCGCCACGGATCCAGATCCTCAGTAACAACAAGATCTACGTGGCATGGACCGGCAAGACGCCGCGTATGGGGAAGGTCTTCTGGCGGGTTGACCTCAGACGCTAAACGAAACTAACGGGGAGAGATGAGCGGGCGCGCGGGCCCCCACCCGCTCAGCGTTCCGCTCCTTTATCCGCAAGAAGGGCCACTCAACGAACCGCCAGGGACAACATCGAAAGAACCCATGGCAGGCCACTCAATAAGGGGGGCGCGGGCGAGCATAGGGATGGAATCAATCTTTGGGGAATGCAGGAACAGCGACATCACCGGGATGTGGCACTGATATAGGCCGTACGACCGCTTCCCGAAACGGGTCAGCAGCCGCCCCTGCATCCAACCTGCGCAAGTCCCAGCAGTAATAAACCAGATGATCCCAGCAGTGAGAAGCGCGCCAAATGGCTGCTTTGCGGTGTCTACTGAGCACCCGCAGGCGGGCATGGCGAATACTCAAGGGAGGGCTGTGCAAAGACTGTTTACTGGATAGGTGCCTGGAAGATTTCGGTCCCAGACTCGGCTCGTATCCGTACTGAGGCGAGGGCCCACAAGAGTTCCCGCTGCCATTCGACTGCACCCGTTCGTTTCAGGCCTGCCCGGCCGCCCGGAACTTTCGCGACCTGTGGGCACAACTGAGCCGAGATAGGGAAAAATAGTGGAATGGCCCGAAATCGGAACGGATCACTATAGCACCCAGCCTGCCCTACCGAGTGTCCAGATCCTCAAATACCAGGAACGTCTGAGTATCCAGCACACCCGGCATTGACTGCAGCTGGTCGAAGATGACTCGCCGCAGGTCCGTGTTGTCCGTCGTGCGGACCAGCAGGATCACGTCGAAGTCGCCGCCCACTAGGGCAATGTGGTGCACCTCCGGAATCGCGCGCAGCTGCTCGCGGAGCTCCCGCCATGAATGCTGCCGCACTTTCAGCGTCACATAGGCGGAAGACTTCAACCCGGCCTTGATCGGGTCCACCAGTGCCGTGAACCTGGTCAGGACCCCTTCGCCGGTCAACCGGGAGATCCGCGTGTAGGCGTGCGCCCGGGAAATGTGGACGTTCTCCGCCACCTGCGTCACGGACATCCTGCCGTCGCGGGTCAGCTCGGCGATAATTCTCCGGTCCACATCATCCAGCGGGACGGTTTCGTCCGCCGTCGGTTCCGTCAATTTGTCTCCAACTCCCGCCCGTAGCGCAGCTCACACTCGCAATTCGTCTTTCAGACTAGGCCAAATCGGCGCCCATCTCCACGATTCGGGGATCCACTGGATACGAAACAACCCGCAGGGCCATACTGTGAATGAATAGTGGCTACAGAAGGACGGACCAATGACGATCTCCGCAGACGAAGCTGTCAAGAAATTCGGGATCACCGTGGAGGATTACCTGCTGCCGGCGCGGCACATGATCCAGATGGTGGACCCGGATGGCCGGCTCCGGGCCGAGGCCGAGCAGGGCACCGAACCTGGCCATGAGTACCCACTCCCGGGTGATGACGAACTTCTGGCCGCCTACGAGCAGCTGGTGGTCGGACGCCGCGTCAATGACCAGAACTCCGCACTGGTCCGGCAGGGCCGCATGGCCGTCTACCCTTCCAGCCATGGCCAGGAGGCCTGCCAGGTAGCGGCCGCGCTCTGCCTCTCCGACGGGGACTGGATGTTCCCTACCTACCGGGACGCCGTCGCCGTGATGGCCCGCGGCGTGGACCCGGTGCAGGTGATGACGATCTTCCGCGGTGACTGGCACGGCGGCTACAACCCCTCGGAGCACAAGGTGGGCATCCAGTGCACCCCGCTGACCACCCAGCTGCTGCATGCCGTCGGCGTCGCCCACGCGGCCAAGCTCCGCGGCGAGGACACCGTGGTGCTGGCCATGTGCGGCGACGGCGCCACCAGCGAAGGCGACTTCCACGAAGCACTGAACTTCGCCGCCGTGTTCCACCTGCCCGTGGTCTTCTTCGTGCAGAACAACAAGTACGCGATCTCGGTGCCGCTGGCGCACCAGTCCGTGGCACCGTCGCTCGCCCACAAGGCCGTGGGCTACGGTATGGCCGGCGAACGCGTGGACGGCAACGACGTCGTGGCGCTCCTCGCCGTCCTGGACCGCGCCGTCAAGCTCGCCCGGGAAGGCTCCGGCCCGCTCCTGGTCGAGGCACACACGTACCGCATGCAGGCGCACACCAACGCCGACGACGCCACCCGCTACCGCGCGGACAGCGAAGTCGCCGAGTGGGTCGCCAAAGACCCGGTCACCAGGATGACCGCCTACCTGAAGGACCGCGGAATCCTCGACGCGGAGGAAGAAGCCCGGATCGCCGCGAAGGCGGAAGACGTGGCCACCCAGCTGCGCGAAGGCCTTAGCGAAGACGTCCCGGTGGACCCGCAGGAGCTCTTCCGGCACGTCTTCTCCAGCCTTACACCCCAGTTGGAGGAACAGTCCGCCATGCTCGCCGACGAACTGGTACGCGAAGCAGCATCAGAGGAGGCCGCGAAATGAGCCCCACCATCACCACCTCGTCCGAGGCGAATGGCAACGTCAGCGCCGCCACCGCCCGGGCCGCAGCCACGGCGGCTGCCACTGCCGAAGCCACCGGGCCGCAGCCGGTCACCATGGCCAAGGCACTCAACACCGCCCTGGCCGACGCCATGCGCGCCGACGAATCCGTCCTGGTCTTCGGCGAGGACGTGGGCATGCTGGGCGGGGTGTTCCGCATCACCGACGGGCTCACCAAGACCTTTGGCGAGCAACGCTGCTTCGATACACCCCTGGCCGAGTCAGGCATTGTAGGCATGGCCGTAGGCATGGCTATGAACGGCATGCGCCCCGTCATCGAAATGCAGTTCGACGCCTTTGCCTACCCGGCGTTCGAACAGATCGTCAGCCACGTGGCCAAGATGCACAACCGCACCAAGGGCGCCGTCAAACTGCCCTTGGTCATCCGTGTCCCCTACGCGGGAGGCATCGGGGGAGTGGAACACCACTGCGACTCTTCCGAGTCCTACTACGCGCACACGGCGGGTTTGAAGGTCTACACTCCGGCCACAGTGGCGGACGCCTACCGGATGCTGCGCGAGGCCATCGACTCCGACGACCCCGTCATGTTCATGGAGCCGAAGAAGCTCTATTGGTCCAAGGACATGGTGGACCTGGAGCAGTTGCGGGAACAGCACTTGGCCAACGCGGACGCCGGGACAAGCTCGGAAGGCCGCGCCGCCGTCGCGCGTTCCGGCACTGACGCAACGCTCATCGCCTACGGCCCGTCCGTCCCCACCGCGCTCGCCGCCGCTGCGGCAGCCGCCGAGGAGGGGCGCTCGCTGGAGGTCATCGACGTCCGCTCCATCGTGCCGTTCGACGACGAAACCGTCTCCGCGTCCGTCCGCAAGACCGGACGCGCCGTGGTGATCGCCGAGGCGCATGGGTTCGCGTCCGTGTCCTCCGAGATCGTTGCCCGGGTCCAGGAACGCTGCTTCCACTACCTGGCCGCGCCCATCCGGCGCGTCACCGGCTTCGACGTGCCCTACCCGGCGCCCAAGCTCGAACAGTATTACCTGCCCAGCGTGGACCGCATCCTCGACGCCGTAGACGACCTCCAGTGGGAGAACTGACCATGAGTGACACGAAAGTATTCCTCCTGCCGGACCTCGGCGAAGGCCTCACCGAAGCCGAACTGGTCAACTGGCTGGTATCCGTTGGCGATGAGATCCGCGTGGACCAGCCCATCGCCGAAGTGGAGACCGCCAAGTCCATGGTGGAGGTCCCATCCCCATATGCCGGAACCGTCGCCGAGCTGCACGGCGAACCGGGGCAGACGCTCGACGTCGGCAAGCCGCTTATCTCGGTGACTCCCGCAGGTGCCACGCCGCAGAAGCCCGAGGAGGCAGCTGCCGAGACCTACCGCGAGGAGGAGAAGGCTGGGTCCGGCAACGTCCTTATCGGCTACGGCACCCCCGGCGGACACGGCGCAACCCGCCGCACCCGTGCGCCCAAGCGGGCCGCGACTGCCACGGTCGGCGCACCTTCAAAGGAGGCTGCGGCTTCTGAGCCCGTCTCCTTGGGGACCGACCCTGCCGAGGCGCCGGAACTCACCCTGCTCCGGACCCGCGTTCCCGGGAAGATCGGCGCCGTCATCTCGCCCCTGGTCCGTCGTATGGCCCGGGAGCACGGTGTGGACCTGGGCTCCGTGAGCGGTTCAGGCGAGAGCGGTCTGATAATGCGCCGCGACGTGGAGGCAGCCATCCATACCCCATCGGTTAAGACCGTTGAAACTGCGCAGGTTGAACCCTCCACGGCTCCGGTGCTTGAGCCCGCCACTGCCAAACAGGTTTCGGAGCATACTGATGCGCGGACCGGGCTGGGCATCTCTTCGCGTACGCCGGTCAAGGGCGTCCGCAAGGCCGTTGCCGCCACGATGGCACGCAGCCGCTCCGAAATTCCCGAGGCAACCGTCTGGGTGGACGTGGACGCCACCGGTTTGCTGGAGCTTCGCAAGGGACTCAAAGCCGGCGGTTCCCAGGTGCCTGGGCTGCTGGCCTTCATTGCACGTTTTGTCACAGCCGGGCTAAAAAAATACCCGGAGCTCAACACCCGGATCGAAACTTCGGCCGACGGATCCCAGGAGATCATCGGCTTTGACGGGGTCAACCTCGGCATCGCCGCCCAGACCGACCGCGGCCTGGTGGTACCCTCGGTCCGTGCCGCGGAGAAGTTGACCGCCCGGGAACTGGACGCTGAGATCCGCCGGCTCACCGACGTCGCACGCCAGGGCAAGGCGACCCCCAGCGAACTGGGCAGCGGCACCTTCACGCTGAATAACTACGGCGTGTTCGGTGTGGACGGTTCCGCCGCGATCATCAACTACCCCGAGGTTGCCATCCTCGGCGTTGGCCGGATCATCGACAAGCCATGGGTGGTGAACGGTGAACTGGCTGTCCGCAAGGTCACCGAGCTGACGCTCACGTTCGACCACCGCGTCTGCGACGGCGGCACGGCGGCGGGTTTCCTGCGATTAGTGGCAGACGCGATCGAAAGTCCGCAGGGGCTGCTGGCGGAGATGTGATCAGGGGTACCCAGTCCTTGCGCAGGAGACACCCAGAGATGAGTCAGTTCCCCTGTGCTGCCTTCGGGTCGTCGAGCAGGTCCAAGAGGTATTGGCCATAACCGCTCTTAGCGAGGGGGAGAGCACGATCGCGAAGCTCGTCGTCGTTGAGAAAACCTAGCCTCCATGCGATTTCCTCAGGGCAGCCAATGGCGCGGCCCTGACGTTTTTGAACGGTGCGCACGAAGTCGGCCGCATCGTTGAGGTCGTTGAAAGTTCCCGTGTCCAGCCAAGCTGTGCCCCTTGGGAGGATTTCTACTTGGAGTTTTCCACGGTCAAGATAAGCCCGGTTCACATCCGTGATTTCGAGTTCGCCGCGGGGGGATGGCTTCAGATCGCGCGCGATTTCGATGACCTCGTTGTCGTAGAAGTAAAGGCCCGGGACGGCGTAGTGGCTTTTCGGAGCGGTCGGCTTTTCCTCGAGAGACACTGCCCTGCCGGTCGTATCGAACTCGACGACACCGTACGCTTTGGGGTCGGCCACGCGGTAGCCGAAGATGGCGCCGCCGTCTATCTTGTCGAAACGGCGGAGCTGAGCACCAAGTCCCTGGCCGTAGAAAATGTTGTCGCCCAATACGAGTGCAACTGGACCCGTGCCTATGTGCTCGGCGCCTAGGATAAACGCCTGGGCAAGTCCGTCAGGGGACGGCTGTTGGCTATAAGTCAGGTTTACGCCGAACTGGGAGCCGTCTCCGAGCAGTCGTTGGAACTGGTCTGCGTCATGGGGTGTTGTAATGATCAGGATGTCCCGTATCCCCGCGAGCATTAGTGTCGACAGAGGGTAGTAGATCATCGGCTTGTCATAAACCGGCACCAGTTGCTTGCTAATTCCCGAAGTAATCGGATGAAGTCTGGATCCGGTCCCCCCGGCGAGAATGATTCCACGCATAGGAACATCCTTGCCGCCATTCAGAGTTCGGCCAAATCCAGCTGCTGTGGAACGATGATTTACATGCAGAATTTCCTCGTTACCGGTGGCGCGGGCTTCATTGGTTCCAACTTCGTCCGCTACCTGGTTGACAACACTCCCCACCACGTCACCGTGCTCGACAAGCTGACCTACGCAGGAAATCTCGAATCACTTGCCGACCTCCCCGACTCGCGCTTTGCGTTCGTGCGCGGGGATATCGTTGATGCCGGGCTGGTCGACAGACTGGTGGCCAAGGCCGACGTCGTAGTTCACTACGCGGCAGAGTCCCACAATGACAATTCGCTGCAGGATCCCAGGCCATTCCTGAATACGAACATCATCGGGACATACACTCTGATCGAGGCTGCCCGCAGATACGGTAAGCGTTTCCACCACATCTCTACCGACGAGGTCTATGGGGACTTGGAACTGAATGCTCCGGACCGGTTCACTGAGTTGACTCCCTACAACCCGTCCAGCCCCTATTCCTCCACAAAAGCGGGGTCCGACCTGCTGGTGCGGGCATGGGTGCGTTCGTTTGGCCTGCAAGCCACGATCAGCAACTGTTCCAACAACTACGGCCCCTACCAGCACGTGGAGAAGTTCATCCCGCGCCAGATCACCAACGTCATCGACGGTATACGACCGAAGCTGTATGGCAAGGGGGAAAATGTCCGCGACTGGATCCACGCTAGTGACCACTCATCCGCGGTTCTTGCCATTATTGACAGGGGGACCATCGGCGAGACGTACCTCATTGGAGCAGACGGTGAGAAGAACAACAAAGACGTTGTGGAACTCGTCCTCAAGCACATGGGCCAGCCGTCTGATGCATACGACCACGTCATAGACCGACCCGGCCACGACCTCCGCTACGCCATCGACTCCACCAAGCTGCGAACGGAACTGGGCTGGCAGCCTGAGTTCTCAAATTTTGACGCCGGTATTGAAGACACGATCGAATGGTACCGGGACAACGAAGCATGGTGGCGTCCCCAGAAAGCCGCTACCGAAGCCCGCTACAAGGCCCAAGGCCAATAACGATGTCAATCGAGTTCTCCAAAAGGCTAGCTGCCCACGAAACGCCCATCCCCGGCGTAGTCCTCTTCGATTTGCCGGTCCACGGCGATAACCGCGGGTGGTTCAAGGAAAACTGGCAGCGTGAAAAGATGGTGGCGCTCGGGCTGCCGGACTTCCGCCCGGTGCAAAACAACGTCTCTTTCAACGCGAAGACCGGCACGACCCGGGGCATCCACGCCGAACCGTGGGACAAGTTCATCTCTGTAGCTACGGGGCGGATTTTCGGAGCCTGGGTGGACCTGCGTCAGGGCCCGTCGTTCGGTGCAGTTTTCACCGCTGAATTGGATCCCAGCCAGGCGATCTTCATTCCGCGCGGCGTGGGCAACGCCTTCCAGACCTTGGAAGACAACACGGCGTACACGTATCTGGTCAACGATCACTGGTCGGCGGACGCGCAAGGGAACTACACATTCCTCAATCTCGCGGACGAAGAGGCTGGGATCGGGTGGCCGATTCCCTTGGAACTGGCCGAACTCTCCGAAAAGGACAGGGCCCACCCGCGGATGGCCGAGGTGGCTCCAATGCGACCTAAGAAGATCCTGGTCATCGGCGCGGACGGGCAACTGGGTAAAGCGATGCGCAGCGTGTGGGGCGCCAATCCGTCGGTGGAGTTCGCATCACGAGCTGAGTTCGACCTCGCTGATGCAGATTCCTTCCGCAGCCGGAACTGGAACAATTACTCAACGATCGTCAACGCCGCAGCCTACACCGCGGTGGATGCAGCGGAAACGGCTGAGGGGCGGACAGCCGCCTGGGCGATCAACGTGACAGCAGTCGCGCAGCTTGCGCAGGTAGCGGTCGCCCACGATCTCACACTGGTTCACGTGTCGTCGGACTATGTCTTCGACGGCACCCAGGGATCGCACCGTGAGGATGAGCCGTTCTCCCCGCTGGGCGTCTACGGACAGACGAAGGCAGCAGGGGACGCCGTGGTCAGCGTCGTCCCACGGCATTACATTGTCCGTACGAGCTGGGTGGTGGGCGATGGACACAACTTTGTCCGGACCATGGCATCGCTAGCCGAACGCGGAGTTGAGCCCTCAGTGGTCAACGATCAAGTGGGCTGTCTCAGCTTTGCTAGCGACATTGCTGCGGGCATCGTGCACCTCCTGGAATCCCGGGCTGCGTTCGGAACCTATAACCTCAGCAACGACGGCCCGCCGCAATCATGGGCTGACGTTGCCGCCACGGTATACGAACGGTCCGGCAAATCCCCTGCAGCAGTTCGGGGAGTGAGCACTGCGGCGTACTTCTCCGGTAAGGACGCCGCCCCGCGCCCCGCAAACAGCGTCCTTGACCTCAGCAAGATCAGGGCCACAGGATACAATCCAAGGACGGCCGAAGATGCGCTGGCAGACTATCTGGGGAAGTAGGCCAAGCTCGCTGTAACGCAGATGGCTACGATGTTTGCACCCCGAGGATGACGCATCAAACCCCAAGATTTCCCCATCCCGCCAAAGCCCCGTGAAGGGTTTGCCTAGGTTATCCACATAAGCGCCTGTTTTTGCTTTCTTGGCGCCGGCGCCGTGCTCCCATGGAAGAAACCACCGTAAATCTCCGCCTCGCGGCGGCTTCCATGGGAGATCTTTTGGGGAAACATCTGGCACGGGCAGCTGCACGGCGCAAGGCACAGCAGCGGCGCAGCATCATCCGGCTGACCGTCGGCGCGGGAACGGCCGTCGTGGCACTCTCGGCCCTCGCGCTGACCGCCAACGGCGCCGTGGCCACCCCGCAGTCCGTACCGTCCAACGCCACTGCCGCGGACGGAGCCGCCGTAGACGCTCCCGAAGCCGGTGCAGCGGTGGCCGTCGCGGCGCCGTCCTCCGCTTCGCTGTCCTACACCCGCACCACCGTGGCCACCATGGCAAAACCGAAGCCCAAGAAGCTGAAGCTGGCCGTAGCCGCGGCCACCCCGGTGCGGCCCGCCGCCGCGACCGTCGCCCCGGCTGCCCCGGTGCGGCCTGCCGACGGAGCCCTGCTGGCGCCGCTGGAATTCCTCAACCCCAGCTCACCGTTCGGCCCGCGGACCAGCCCGATCACCGGCAAGCCCGGCGAGTTCCACTGGGGCAAGGACTTCGCTGCCCCCTGCGGCACCGGCGTCCACGCCGCCGACGAGGGCGTTGTCCGCGCTGCCGGCTGGGCCAAGGGCGGCGGCGGAAACCATGTTGCAGTGGACCACGGCAACGGGCTGGTCACCACCTACAACCACCTGGCAAGCATCGGCGTCCGCGAAGGCCAGGCCGTCAAGCCCGGCGAGCTCATCGCCACCGTGGGCACCACCGGCTCCTCCACCGGATGCCACCTCCACTTCGAAACCATCAAGAACGGAGCGCATACGGATCCGGCCGCCTGGGAACTGCTTCCCGTGCGCCCCGCGGCGGCCGCCGTACGGTAGCTCCCGGCGCTGGCTCCCCGAAACTCCATGCCCCGGTAGGTAGAATCGACGCCAAGACGAACGAACACTGCTTTGCCGGAGGTACGGAGAAACAATGTCAGAATGGCTCGAAGTCGGCGCGGACAACTATGTGCTGGTCACCGAAGGATCGCAGCTGAACACCGGACTCGTCGTCGGATCCGAACGGGCCATGGTCATCGACACCGGTTGCGGGCCGCGCCAGGGCAGGCAGATCCTCGATGCGGTGCGGGAAAAGACCCAGCTGCCCCTCGTCGTCGTCAACACCCACGCGCATTACGACCACTTCTTCGGCAACGCCGTGTTCGCCGAGGCCGGCGTCACGGAATTCTGGGCCCACCAGAACTGTGCCGCGGAAATCGACGAGCGCGGGGATCTGCAGCGCCGCTTCGTCGGCACCTTGGAACCCGAAATGTCCGCCGGCGAAGGCGAGAACGTGGAACTCGTTGTCCCCAACGTCATCGTCAAGGACCAGCCCATCCTCGTGGACCTGGGCGGGCTCACCGCCACCCTCTTCTACCTGGGCCGCGGCCACACCGACGGCGACCTTCTGGTGGGGACTCCCACCACCCTGTACGTCGGCGACCTCGTGGAACAGGGCGCCCACCCCTCCTTCGAGGACTCCTACCCGGAGGAATGGGCGGACGCGCTCCGGCATATCTCCGCCCTCCGCCACCGCTACGAATTCCTCATCCCCGGCCACGGCCAGCCCTGCAGCGACCAGTTCGTCAAGACCATGGCCAACACCATGAGCACCGCCGTCCGCCAGGCCAAACAGTCCATCCGGGACACCCCGTCGGACGCCACCAAGGCCATCCCCGTACTGCCCTACGGCCCCGAACAGTCCCGCTGGTTCATCAAGCGGCTGCAGGAGACCCGGCACGACCACTAAAGGCTCCGCGGGGCTCGCCTGTCACGAAGTTTGACGTGACTTGTCAAACGCGCGGAGGCCCGGTAGCGTCACGCGTGATCCGACATGGGGGATCGACCGCGACCACTGGAGGCACTGATGGCCTTGCACGACTATGCCCTGGCGCTCTGCGCGCTCCTCGGCACCTTGCTGGTTCCATTCGCCGTCCTGTACCAGCTGCTGCGGCATAAGCGCCGCACCGTCCCGGCTCCGGTCCCCGCCGCCCCGCAGAAGGACCAGGTGTAACCGTGCCGTACGTCGACATCAACCCGCACAAGAACCGGCCCAAATGGCAGGGCTACACCGTTCTGGTGCTCCTCCTGATGGTCACCGTTTCGGTGGTGGGAGCGGCGCTGACCCGCGTTTGACCACGGCATCCGTGCCAAAAACCCCTAGACTTACTGTGAAAAGCAGTGTTGCAGAACCTATGCCGAACGTCCGGGGGGACAGACATGCCTGATCCGGCGGATCACAACGCACGCGCCCATGCAGACGATGCAGGGCAGCCGCCGCTGCGCCGACGCCGCGACCTTCGTCGCGCCGCAGGCGACCTTGGCGATGCCCGGACAGGAACCATGCCAGCCGTACCCCCACCCCCTTCCAAAGCGCCCGACGCCGGCACCACAGACCTGCGCCGATCCTCCTGGGCGGAGGCGGCCGCCGCAGCCGGCGAGACAGAGACGGCGGGGGAGCCGCCGTCGTCGGACGCCGCTCCCGAAACCCGGACCTCCCGCCGCGCCCGCCCCACCGTGGCGGATACCATCGCCGGCAGCCCCATGCCGGACTTCATCAGCTCGCCCGGCCTCTTCGTCAAGGAGCAGAAACCGCGGCCCGTGGGCGGCGTCCGCGGGGCGTTGTACAGCCTGACCGGCGGCGCCGTGAACCTCGGCCCCGGCGCCCGGCAGCGCGAGGAAGAGGAACTGGAGCAGCGCATCTCGCGGCAGCTGCAGGGCCACTACAACACCGCGATCCTCAGCCTCAAGGGCGGAATCGGCAAGACATCCACCACCGTGGGCGTGGGCCTGACGCTTGCCCAGTACCGTGGCGACGCGCCCTGCGCCATCGACGCCAACCCGGACTCCGGCGACCTGGTGGAACGCGCGCTGGGGGAGGGCATCTACCAGCAGTCCGCTCCCCGCACCATCAGCGACCTGCTGGAAAACATCGACTCCGTGGACTCGCTCACCGCGCTGGCCCGATACATGCACCACGCCGGCCGGCTGCACCTCATTGCCGGCGAGCAGGACCCTGAGGTCTCGGACTCGCTGACGGCCGAGGAATACCTGCGGATCCGCCGGCTGATCTCCTCCTATTACACGGTGGCCCTGACCGACTGCGGCACCGGCGTCACCCACAACGCCATGCGCGGGATCCTGCAGTCCGCGGACAGCCTGGTCATCGCCGCCGGGTACGCCGTCAGCGGCGCCAAGCGCGCCCGCAGCACCCTGCACTGGCTGGCCAGCCACGGCTACGAGGAGCTGGCCCGCAACGCCATCGTGGTCATCACCGACAAGGACGCCGTCTCCTCCCGGGTGGACAAGGACGCCATCGAGGACCACCTCGCCGGGATCTGCCGCGAGCTGATCGCCGTGCCCCACGACCGTGGAGTGGCCGACGGCGACCTGGTCACCCTGGACGCGCTGCGCCCCGAAACGCGGCGGGCCTACAAGGAGATCGCCGCGGCCATCGTGGACGGGTACCGCTAAGGCCGCTCCCCGTGAGTGGCCCGTGCCAATAATGTTGACCGCGCTATGTCCAGGAGTTCCGTGCGGCTACCCCTGAGGCGAAAAACGGCCGAAAGCAGCAGATTGATATAGCCGTGCCCAACCCATGTGGAATCGTCTGCAAGTGCTGCCCCGATCGATTTCGGATCCAACGAAATAAACGTCAGCTCGCTCGACTCCCAGTCGTCCGGCGCAGCGCCTAGCTTTCGCGCGCTGTGAATCTCGGCATTTGTCCATTTGGTCTGGCTCAGATTCACATGGCCCAATAAGGCCCACTCGTATCGGGTTACGTCGCAGATCAGACTGTGAAAAGTAATCCTTTGCCGGACGTCGGGTTCCCCGCTCAAATCAATTCCGAGTTCCTCCTCAATACCGCGAAGCGCAGTCAGATAGGGATCAGGAAGGTCGGTCTTTGCGTTGATGTCTGCAAGCGCCATTCCCTCGTTGACCGAGACATGACGTAGGTTCTTCGCACTGCTGGCTTTGCCGCTCCGCTGGGTCAGCACCAAGTGGTCGTCTGCCGTCTCTACCGTGAGATTGATGCCGAAGGAATTGGACAGGCCGGGGAGAACGTCCCACAGGTCCTCTGCGGAGAGGTCCCGACCAGCGTCATCAAGGCTCTTATAGCGATTTTCCCAAGCCTCGGCGATGGCTTGAAATGAGGCGTAGTCGGTGACGGCGTAGCCGAGGTCAATGGTGGGTTCTTCATGGTTGCCTGTCCGGCTGATCCTGATTCTCCTCAGAGCGACTTTCTGCGCGTTCCAGGCTTCAGGAGCGGCCTCCAGTGCCATCCGTTTTTCCAGAATGGCTGCCTCGAGAACCGCAGGTGACGCCGGGCGCAGCGGTTCGCGAAGGCTTTGAATGAGACTTGGCGCTGGCTGGTCTGGAAGCCTGCTCGCGGTCAAGTGACGTTCGGAAAACCCGCGTGGGGCAAATTGCCGTATGTAGATCTGATGCTTGGCGGCACCAACCGCAAACGTTTCGGAAAGGCCGATTAGCTTGGCGTCCTGAGCCGTCCTGCGTCTGCGAAGAAATTTTCCGGCCGTGACATTCCAAACCGGGTGAATAACCCGGCTGGTGATATTAAGGAACTTCTCGGCAAGAATTCCTGCGACGGCACCACCTACAGTGGTTGATGCATAGGAGAGCGTTTCAAATAACCAAAGAGGCACGCAGCCAGCTTATGTGAACAGCGTGACCGTTTCGCTGGATGGTCGAATCGACACGGCGCAGTGCCCGGTCTAGACCCCTCCCTAACTCAGGCCGGGACGTCCGGTGCCTCCTCGTCGAAGCTGAAGCCGCAGGCGCAGCGGTAGGTGAGCGGGCCGCCGTCGTTCTTTTCGTCTGCCCGCTCTGGCGGATGTTCCGCGAGCAGCTGCATCGGCTCGCCGCAGTGGATGTGGGTGGCCATCATCTTCAGCAGCTGCGGGTCCTCCACGGGACGGTAATGGACGCGTGCGCTGGGCTGTACAGGGGTCATGGGTTGCTCTTTCCAAGTGTGTTCAGCAGGGACTGGCACGGGGCACTGCCGACCCGTCTATGTCCTGCTGATGGAAAGTTCCGCCAGTGTGAGCGCATGGGATTCCGGTTGCGCCGGCGGCCCGGTGGAGAGGACGGCGTCGCCCGGCAGCCGGTGGAACAGCTGCGGAGGATCCACCACGCCGGTGCGCAACGGGGCAGGTTCACCGCGCGGGGCGAACCTGCGCTCGGAATCGTCCGACAGCTCTTCCGGGTCACTCGAGGCGCCGGGCTCGTCAGAGCTGGTCACGGCGGCCGCAGCCGGGAAGTTGTTGCCGGGGAGGTCGTAGCGGGTGCCGTGCGAATAGGTGGCTGCCCCGGTCAGGAGGAGGGCTGCCAGGACGCACACGAAAAGGCTTCGCAGCGACCGGAGGCGGCGAAGCGGGCTGACAGCTGGCCGCCTCATCGCGGCCACTTTCCCGTTTCTCAAAAGCACCTCTTCCAGCGTAGCCCACGCCCATGTGCCATGGGTCACACCTTGGTTACTTTTGATCAGTCGCATCCGCCCCGCTTCGCTGCACCAAACGTCCGCTCGGGCTGGGACGCCCGGTTTTCTTGAGCGAACCTTTGGGCGGTTCTTCGGCGGTTCCTGAGCTTCCGGACTTACCTTAGGGCTAAGAATCCGGGCGCGGAGGGAGCGGTAGCAATGAGCATCACCGAATACGTTGTGGCCCTGGGCGGAATGCTGGCCTCCATCGGGGCGGCCGGGCTGGCTGCCGCGGGCGTGATCCGCTGGAAGGCCCGGCATTAGGCCCCGAGCTTGGAGCTATCAATTGACTTTCGATAGGTTTTGATCGAAGCTCAATCTATGACTGCAACTCGCCTGGCCGTGCCGGCTCTTCGGATCGTCCTGGTGGTGGCGTTTTTGCTGCTGCTCGTCTTCCAGACCCTGTCCCTGCCCGGGCAGTTCGCGCACATGGCCCGGGAGAACCCGAACGACGCCCCGCTCCAGTGGCCGCTGACCGTCTTTGCCGTGCTCGAGTTGGCATGCGTGCAGGTGGTCATCATCAGCACGTGGAAGCTGCTCACCCTGGTCCGGCACGATCGCATCTTCACCGCGGCCGCCATGGTGTGGGTCAATGCGATTGTTTGGGCCATCGCTGCCGCCTGGCTGATGCTCGCAGGGGTGAGTGCCGCCGTCGTACTCAATGCAGACGATCCGGGCCTTCCCATGCTGCTGATCCTGCTGCTGGTGGCCGGTGCCGCGCTGGGCCTTGTGGTGGTGGTGCTCCGCGCGCTGTTGAGCCAGGCCACGGAACTGCGCGCGGATATGGAAGCGGTGATCTGATGCCCATTGTGGTCCGGATCGACGTGCAGCTGGCGCGGCAAAAGATGAGCGTGGGAGAGTTCGCCGAGCGGGTAGGCCTGACGCCGGCCAATGTGGCAGTGCTGAAGAACGGGCGCGCCAAGGCGGTCCGGTTCAGCACGCTTGAGGCAATGTGCCGGGTGCTGGACTGCCAGCCCGGCGACCTACTGGAATTTGTGGAGGAATAGTCCCGCCTGCTGTGCAGCAGCGGGCGGTCGCTTCAGCTCCTGAGGCTGCTGGCCGTCACCTCGAATTCCTCAACGGCAACGATCTCCCGCTTCTCCGCCGCGCTCACTTCGTTCCTGATCCTGTTTGCGGCCTCGCGGCTGGCGGCGATACTTTCCTCGCTGTCCCAGAGCGTGATGGAAAGATCCTTGCCGTCTTTACCGCTCAGGTAATAGATGCCTTGGCAGCCGGGGATTGCCAGGACCGCTTGGACGGTCTCGTCAGGGACCGAATCCGAGACAGTCTCAGGCCCTGTTTTGTATGTGCTGACTCTTGCGAACATTGCAGTTCCGCCCCTTTGAATGCCTGGGATGGGCGGCCCCACTGGCAGGGCCGGTTTCTGAACCCAGCCCATAAGGCGAACTTTACGCCCGTGCCAGGGCTGCGGCTACGGCTTCCTGCAACCCTCGCAGCAGGCCTCTTCAGCCGCTGCGGCTGGGCCATCAGGCACAGCCGGAACGGTGCAGCAGGCGTCACCGCGCCAGGCGTTGATGCCCTCGCGGACGGCGATCGCGGCGATGGCCAGGGCGGCAACGGAGTCGGCCCACCACCAGCCCAGTGAGCTGTTCAGGAGCAGGCCAACCAGCAGCACGGCTGAAAGGTACGTGCACAGCAGGGTTTGCTTGGAGTCCGCCACGGCCGTCAGTGAACCGAGTTCCCGGCCCGCCCGCCGCTGCAGCCAGGACAGCAGCGGCATGATTGCCAGGCTGAGTGCGGCGATGACCAGACCAGGCGTGGAATGTTCCGCCCGTTCGCCGCCGATCAGAGCGCCCGCGGCATCAAACGCCACGAATGCAGCCAGCGCAAAAAACGAGAGGGCAATAATCCGCAGCGTGAGGTGCTCGCGGCGTTCCGGGTCCTTGGCGGCGAACTGCCAGGAAAGCGCGACGGCGGACGCCACCTCGATCAGCGAGTCCAGCCCGAAGCCGAGCAGCGCCGCGGAATCCGCCTCGCTGCCAGCCCACAGCGCCACTCCCGCCTCGACCAGGTTGTACGAAATGGTGAGCGCGGCGAAAAGGCGGATGCGGCGCGTGAGGAGGCTCCGCCGTCGTACGTCCAGTGCGGTGCTCACGCGCGGCATGTCCCGTCCGGAGCGCAGCAGGCGGGGTCCACGGCAAGCACGACGCCGATCAGGTCGCGGATGGCGTGGCCCAACCGGCCGTCGGCCAGTTCGTAGCGCGTTCGCCGGCCGTCCGGCACCGCCACCACCAGCCCGCAGCCGCGCAGGCAGGTGAGGTGGTTGGACATGCTCTGCCGCGACACCCCCAACGCCTCCGCGAGGTCCGAGGGGTAAGCGGCTGAACCGGACAGTGCCAGCAGGATCCGCGCCCGCGTGGGGTCCGAGACGGCGTAGCCGAACCGGGCCAGCACCGGGGCGTGGGTCAGTGTCTCCATACCTCCCAGAGTACATCCTGGGATGTACTAATCAGGAACCGCTCTGGTCGAACGCCCGCTTGGCCGCTGCCTGTGCGTCCTTGAGGGCCTGCTCGGCCGGCTTGGTGCCCAGGAGTGCGGACGCGATGGCGTTGTTGAGCTCGGTCTTGATGGCCTGGCCCGCGGGGGAGGCGCCCAGTGATTTCCCTTCCGGCAGGACGTCGTAGAACGTGCCGATGGTCTGGTCCAGTCCGGCGTTGCCGCTCGGCTTCACGAACTGCTCGCGCACCAGTTTGTCGGCAGAGGGTGAACCGGTGAAGAGTCCGGTGTTGACCGCGCCCGGCTTCGAAGCGATTTTCTCTGCCCGTGCCTTGCCGGCTGCCTCCCACGCGTCGTCGTTGACCAGGGCAGTCATCCATGCGCACGCGGCATCGGCGTTCTTGGCTCCGGCGGGTATGACGAACGAGGTGCCGCCGGCGACCGTGAAGGGCTTGCCCTCCTTGTCCTTGAACGGCGTGGCACCGATCTTGACGTCAGGGTTGGCCGAAGTCAGCACGTTCACGTACCACTGCGCGTTGACCTGCGCGCCCACCTGGTTTTTGGCGAACTGGTTGTCCTTGCCGAAGGTGTCGAACGAATCTGAGAAGCTCTTGGCCTTCGCGTAGCCGCCCTGCGCGTCGTAAATCTCCTTGAGGAAGTTGACCGCCTCAACGTTGGCCGGATCGTCCAGGGCCGGGGCGCCGTCGTCGTCCATCAGCTTTCCGCCCTGGCCCAGAAGCCACAGCTCGCCCTGGCCGCCGGCCACTGGATCAAAGCCCAGTGTGCCGGGCGTGCCGCCCTTCGCTTTGTACGTCTTCGCGATGGCTGCCAGCAGCTTGTCCTTGTCCGAGGTGTCGATGTCCTCCGCCGACACCCCTGCCGGTTCCAGTACCGCAGGGTTCGTGATGATTGCCGCGGGCTGGTAGAACTGCGGCACCGCCCAGATCTTGTCCTGGTAGGTGACCTGCTCGGTCACGGCCGGATAGAACTGCTCCGCCGGGTCCATCTCGTGGGCCTTGAAGCAGCCGTCGAGCGGCTTGATGAGGCCCTTGGCTGCATACGTCGCCACGAAGGCGCGGTCCATCTGCACCACGTCGGGCACGTCTCCGCTGGCGGCCCGGGTGGTGAACTTCTGGGCGTCGAAGGACGTCTCGTCCATGGTGATCTTGACGTCAGGCATCTGCGATGCGGCGTAGTCCATGCGGGCCTTCCCCACATCGTCGGCGTTATCGAAGGCCCACGCGCTGAGTGTGCCGGTCGCTTCTTTCTTGAAATCCGCCGCTTCTTCGGGGGAGTTTTCCTCTCCTCCACCACACGCGGTCAGGGTCAGGACGGCCATGGTGACAACTGCCAAACTCTTCTTGGGAAGACGTGCTTTCATAGGTTCCCGGTTCCATTCATCTCAGAGCTGTCAGGAAAAGCTTCGGCCTGGAGCTAATGTAAGTATGCTTACTCAACCGAAAGCTAGCTGAAGGAACATCCGGAAGCAAGCGCGGCCGATCGCGTCATCCGGCCTCGTTGGGGGCGGACCAGAGCGGGAGGAGATCTTATGGGAACGCGGAAGTACAACCGCCGGGAAGCGCTGGCGGGGTATCTCTTCATTTCTCCCTGGATCCTGGGATTCACCGTCTTCATGCTGGGGGCAATGGCCTACAGCCTGGTGATCTCCTTCAGCCGCTACAACCTGGCCACCGACGTGGCAAGGCCCGCCGGCATCAAGAACTACACGCTGCTCTTCGAGGACCCCAAGGTGGCCGTCTCCCTGGGCAACACCCTGTTCTACGCCGTCATGGCGGTCCCGCTGGAGATCTGCGTGGCACTCGCGCTGGCTCTGCTGCTGAACCAAGTGGGGCGCGGCGCCGGCTTCTTCCGCACGGTTTACTACCTTCCCAAGATGACGCCGTCGGTGGCCACGGCTGCGGTGTTCCTCCTGTTGCTCAACGGAAACACCGGCGCCATCAACCAGGTCCTGGGATTTTTCGGCATCGCGGGTCCTCAGTGGCTCATTGATCCCGCCTGGGTGAAGCCGTCCATCGTGCTGATGACCATCTGGGGCGTGAGCGGGACGATGGTCATCTTCCTGGCCGCGCTCAAGAGCGTGCCGAAGGAACTGTACGAGGTGGCTGCCCTGGACGGGGCGGGGCCCGTGCAGAAGTTCCTCAACATCACACTGCCGATGATTTCCGGGGCCATGTTCTTCAATGTGATCGTCCTGACCATCGCGGCCCTGCAGGTCTTCGACCAGGCCTACCTGCTGTTCTGGCGGGACCAGACCAACGCGTCCCCGGAGGCCTCGCTGTTCTACGGCATCTACCTTTTCCAACAGGCGTTCCGCGAGTTCAACTTCGGCTTCGCTTCAGCCATGGCGTGGGTCCTGTTCCTGATCATCCTGGGAATCAGCCTGGTCCAAGTGAAGCTTGGCAACAGATTTGTTTACTACGAAGGGGAGAAGCGCTGATGGCCACCACCTCTGTCCAGCAGCAGGCGCCGCAGCTCCCTAAAATCAGCTCGGGTAAACCCAGGGCTCGGCCCCGCTTCGGCAAGATTGCCTTGTGGGCGCTGTTGCTGGCCATCAGCGCGGCGTTCCTCTACCCGCTGGTGTGGCTCATCGCCGCCAGCCTCAAGCCACGCGGCGAGGTGTTCGACAACGCCCTGATCCCGCGCACGTTCACCCCCGAAAACTACATCCAGGTCTGGTCCGAACTGCCGCTGGTGAACTGGGTGACCAACAGCTTCCTGATCGCGGTACTTGCGGCCTCCTTCGTCACCATCAGCAGTGCCATGGTGGCTTTCGGCTTTGCATACTTCCGGTTCCCGGGGCGGAACTTCCTATTCGGACTGGTCCTGGCCACCATGATGCTCCCCGGCGCGGTGACGATGGTGCCCCAATACCTGATCTGGAAAAATCTCGGCGCTCTGGGGACCTGGATTCCGCTCTTCGGCATGAACCTCTTCGGTTCGGCGTTCTACATCTTCCTGCAGCGGCAGTTCTTCCTCGGGCTGCCGCGTGAACTATTCGAAGCGGCCCGGATCGACGGCGCGAGCTACTTCGGACTCTTCCGCCGGATCGCCCTCCCGCTGTCCGTCCCCTCGCTGGTAGTGATCTTCATCTTCGAGTTCCAGGCCAGCTGGAACAACCTGCAGTCGGCACTGATCTACCTGAACGCCGGGTCGGTGGAGGGCTTCACCGCGCCGTTGGGTATCGCTTATGCCATGACCAGGTACAGCCCCACCAACGGCGGCCAGGGCGACTACCAGTTCGTCATGGTGGCCACCCTTATCATCACCCTGCCCATGCTGCTGCTCTTCGCCTTCGGACAGCGGCACTTCATTGAAGGCGTGGCCACCGAGGGGCGCAAGGGCTGACGGGCGTCCGCGTCGCCGTTCAGTTTCACGGCGTCCTGTTTAAACCCAAAAGTGCAGCTACCCGTATCTTCAGGTACAGCTGCACTTCGGAGGTTTTAGCACGGCCTTGCGGCCAAAGTTTGGGGGCTTCCCTGGGCCCGTAGCTGGGCGCGGCGGGAGCCGGAACGTTTTATGCGGCGAGCGGCGCGGCTGCCTGCGCGGTGGCGCGGCGTGGTGCCAGGACGCTGATGGAACACGGCGCCTGCCCGGGGTCGATTTTGACCGGCAGGTGGTGGGTCTCCGAAGACGCCCGGAGCATTTCCAGGGCCGCCTCATCCACGCGGGCGTGGGAGATATCCAGTTCCAGATCGAGGCCGTTCTTGAGGGAGTTTGCCCTCTTGGCCACTACATACAGTGCGTTGACGCTGTGGACGGTGATATGCCCCTTTGCAATCACCTGCGCCTTGGCGTGGTCCAGATCCACCCGGACCACGATGTTGAGCTTCGAATTCATTTGTTGGAAAAACCTTCCCCTGCATTGGCTGCGACGCTGCAGCTTCTTGCCTTGGCCGTTTGCATCAGCCTCAACCAGAGTAGGGGCCGAGTGTGACGTGCGCAACATTTACGCGTTTATTACATCGGATGGGCATATTCGACTCTGGGCGTGGCACCCGTTCCGGCGCAGAATGGGGAGACCACACGGGGACGGGACGGGGCCGATGCAGCGGGATCCAATCGACGTACTGATCGTGGGCGCCGGACCCACGGGGCTGACCCTTGCCGTCCAGCTGGCCCTGCTCGGGGTGCGCATCCGGATCATCGACCGCAGCGCGGACCGGGTCCACGAATCCCGCGCGCTCGCCCTCCAGCCGCGCTCCCTGGAGGTCCTGGCCGGACTCGGCGTGACGGACGGACTCGTGGCGGCCGGCAACCGTGCCGTGCAGGTCAAGCTGCACCTCCGGGACCGGGTCCTCTCCGTGCCGCTGTTCGACCTGGGTCTCGAGGACACCGAATACCCCTACCTCCTGTTCCTGTCCCAGGCAGAGACCGAGCGCCTCCTCGAGGAACGGCTGGCCGGGCTGGGCATCACGGTGGAACGGCAGGTGGAGCTGACGGACCTCACCCAGGACGCCGGTTCCGTGACGGCGGTGCTGCGCCACGCTGGAACCGGCCCTGCCGCCGACGAGACTGTGCGCGCCGCCTACGCCGTGGGGTGCGACGGCGCCCGCAGTGCCGTCCGCCGCATCGCCGGAATCCCGTTCAAGGGCAGCACCTACCCGCAGACCTTCCTCCTCGCCGACGCCGAAGCGGACGGGCTCGAGCGCGGCGCCGCCCATGCGTTCGCCTCAGCGAAGGGCATTTTGCTGTTCTTTCCGCTGGGCTCCCCGGCCACGTGGCGGCTACTGGCCATCAAGCGGACGACGGCGGCCCGGCCACCGGGCGCTCCGGAGGCCACCTTGGATGAAGTCCAGGCAGCCGTCGATGACTACACCGGCGGCACGGTGCGGCTGCACGACGCCGCCTGGATCACGGAATTCCGTATCCACCTGCGCGCCGCCGCCCGCTACCGGTCCGGCCGGCTGTTCCTGGCCGGCGATGCCGCGCACATCCACAGCCCGGCCGGCGCGCAGGGCATGAACACCGGCATCCAGGACGCGGTGAACCTCGGTTGGAAACTGGCGCAGGCCCTCGCCGGCACCGGCGGCCCCAATCTGCTGGACACGTACCAGGCCGAGCGGCAGCCCGTGGGCAAGGCGGTGCTGCGCCTGAGCAACCGGCCGTTCCGGATCGCCACGTCCCTCAATCCGCTGGTCAGGTTCGCCCGGTCCCGGGTATCGCCGGTGGTGGCGCCCCTGGCCGCCAAAGCCACGTGGGGGCGTGCCCGGCTTTTCCGCACCATTTCCGAGCTCGGGATCGGTTACCGGCGCAGCGCGCTGTCGGTCAACGGGCCGGGCCCGCGGGTTAACTGGCGGCAGGTTAGATGGGGGCGCGTTAAATCGCGGCACAGCGGACTGCGTGCCGGAGACCGGCTGCCCGATACGCCCGTGGTCTACGAGGGTGAAACCACCACCCTGCACCGGGTACTCGCCGGCCCGGCATGGCACCTGCTGCACTGGCGCCTGCCGGATGGAGGCGCGGCTCACTACCTGGTGCGCCCGGACGGGTACATCGGCTACTGCTACATGGGAGATAACGACGAGGGGGCCGCCGGGCTGGCGGAGTACCTCAACCGCTGGGTGGGATGACGACGGCGGACGCATCCCGCCGTCGTACGTTCACCCCACCGTTTCCGGGAGCCTCCCGGTGAGCACCGTGACGGCGGCGGCGGACCAGCGCTCGCGCTCCGGTTCGTACGAGATGACCACCGACTCGTCCGACTCCTTTGCCTCATCCATGGACAACAACAGCGCATCCTCCACGTGCCTGGCATACTCAAGCCGGTCGGCGAGGCTGCCCTGGAGGTCGGCGTCGTCGATGAGCGCGTGGCCCTTGCCGTCCACGATGACCTTCAGGGAGTACCCCTGTTCCTCGTGCAGGGAACCCCTCGTGGACGTGATTTCGGTGATTCTGTCTGCCCGGACCAGCCCGTTGCCCAGCGTGCGGATCCATACATCACCCATGGAAAGACCTCCTTGTGGTTGGGGGCGCGGAACAGTGCCCCTAAGGCGAAATGTACTCCTCCGCGGCCCGTTTGTGACCCCCGGATTTTCGTGTGCCTGGCTGCGCAGCGACGCGCGGGCTCGCTGCGCAGGGACAGTCCCTGCGCACCGAACCCGGACCTCGGGCCGCAGGCAGGATCGGGGGAGTGGACCGCTATCCTCGAGACATGACTGAATCCGCCCTCGAGGCCCGGCCCGGCCCCGCACAGAAGGCCCTCTGGTGGCTGCAGGACTACCTGTACGCGGCGGGCTGGCAGGTGCGGGGGATGCTCTCGCGCGTGCAGCCGGGGTCGTTCCACCAGGGCCACCGCAGCCCCGTGGTGATCATCCCCGGTGTGTACGAGAACTGGCAGTTCATGCTCCCGCTCATCCATGCCATCCACGACGCCGGCCACCCGGTCCACGTGGTCACCGTCCTGCAGCGGAACAAGCTGGAGGTCCCGGTGGCGGCACGGCTGGTGGCCCAGCACCTCGAAGAAGCCGGGCTGCGTGATGCCGCGCTGGTGGCGCACAGCAAGGGCGGGCTGATCGGCAAGTACGCCATGCTGAGCCTGGACCCCGAGCAGCGGATCAGCCGGATGGTCACGGTGTGCACCCCGTTCCTGGGGTCGCGTTACGCCCGTTACATGCTGCTGCCCAGCCTCCGGATTTTCTCTCCGCGCAGCGCACTGACCCGGGAACTGGCGCGCGAGGAAACCATCAACAGCCGGATTACCTCGCTGTACGGGCCGTTCGATCCGCACATTCCCGAGGGGAGCGTCCTGCCCGGGGCCACCAACATCGAGCTGCCCGTGGCGGGGCACTTCCGGATCCTGGGCGACCCGGAAACCGCGCGGATCATCGTGGAGCAGCTGAACCTTCCCGGGCAATGACCTTCAACGGAAAATACAACGGCGGCCGGCAGGCGCCGCTGGAACCTGACCACTCGCCGTCGGGCAACCCGGCAGAGCGGCGGCAAAGCAGGTGGGCCACTGTCCTGGCGGTTCTGCAGCGGCTGCTGTACCTGCTGGTGACCGTCGCCGTGGGCTGGGCGGTGTACTACTTCTTCCTCGCGCGGCTGGCCCGCGGACCTGAACAGGCCTGGGTATTCCTGCCCGTGTGGCTGATCCTGGCCTACGCCCTGCTGCCGCGCATCCACAAAATCCTTAGCAGCCTGTACATCCCCGATTACTTCATCGGCCGGGCCAGGACAGGCGACGGTGTGCTCGGCGACCCCGTGAACCTGGCGGTGGTGGGGACCGGGGAGGAGCTGCGGCGGGCGATGCGGACCGCCGGCTGGGTGGAGGCGGATCCGATAACGCCGGGGACGGCGTGGCGGACGCTGACCTCGACGGTGCTGGGGCGGAGCTACCCGGAGGCCCCGGTCAGCGCGCTCTACGTCTTCGGTAATCGGCAGGACCTGGCGTTCCAGCGGGAGATCGACGGGAACCCGCGCAAGCGGCACCACGTCCGCTTCTGGAAGTGCCCTGACGGGTGGATGCTGCCGGGCGGCCTCTCCGTTGACTTCGTGGGGGCCGGGACCTACGACCGCAGCGTGGGGCTCTCGCTTTTCACATTCCAGATCACGCACAAAATCGCCGACCGGACCGACGAGGAACGGGACTTCATCATCGAAACGCTGCGGATAGCCAAGGCCGTGCAGTCCGTCCACGTCATCCGCAACTACTCGAGCGGCTACCACCACCGCAATGGCGGCGGCGACTCCATCCGCACGGACGGGCACCTGCCCATCATCGACCTCTACGAGCCCGGCCGGCCGGATGCGGGTTCGGCCGGATAGGCGTGGTTGCTAGCTGCAGCTGACGGTGCGGGTCAGCGGGGCGGCGCTGCGCCACGTGTTGGTGGAGCTTGCCCGCGTGTAGAGCCCGCGGACCGTGTACGTGTAGTCCACGGTGCTGCCCTTTGCGGCCGAAATGGTCAGCGTGTGTGACTCAATACTCCCGACGGGCTGGACCCGGTTGGTGCTCTCGGTCCCGCTGGTGATAGTGACGTCCAGGAAGTTGGCGTAGGGAACGGTCTCCCTGACGTTGACCGTCAGCGTGAGGGTTTTCTTGCTGGAGCACACCGGGACCACACTGGTGTCGGTGGGGGACCCGATGGTCGCGGTGCCCACCACGGCCTGGGCCACTGCCTGCGTGGTGAATGCCGCCTGGGCGGCCGGGGCTGCCGCAAAGCCAAACAGCAGGCACCCTGCCGAGGCGGCGGCGGCCCAGCACGCAACGGCGTCCCTGGCCGCGGGCCTAGCCATTCTTCCCGGTGGACAGGGCAGGCTCCCGTCGCCAGATGGAACGCAGCACACCAAGCACCAGGATCGCAGGCGCGCCGTACATCAGCGAGTTCAGCACTACAGGCTCGCGGAGGGCGCGGACGGCATGTCCAAGGGCGGGAACAGTGAATACGTGTCTGTGGACGGTTTTGCCGTTCAACGATGCTTCCCAGGGATCCACGCCGTTGTTGGCATCACCCTTGGTGCGGACCGCCGTCGAGCCGTCCGCGGCAGTGAACACCTTGGTGACCCGGTGTGTCTCCACCCTCCTGTCCTCAACCGGGATGCGGTACGTGATGATGTCCCCAGCCCGGATATCGGAGACAGGCACCGGGACGGTGACCACGACGTCGCCCGGATTGATCAGGGGGGACATGGACCCGGTCAACATGGTGGAAGTCTGGTAACCGAAGATCCGGGGACCGACGGCGAGGAACAGCAGGGCGGCGACGGATATGATGACCAGCCCCGTGGTGAGGACGCCGACGGCGCGGCGAACTACTGCCGGCACGGAAGAAGTCCCGCCGTCCACGTGGGGGGTGCGGGGACGGCGGGACAGGGTGGGGGCGCTGCCGGCGGTTACCGCAGGATCGGTTCCGATGCTCATCGCGGTGCAGCCCCCTGGGTTGAGTTTGTGATCCTGCGGTGGTGTTGCCCGGCGCAGCCAGCTTCTCGACGGCGCCGGGCAAATCTCGGTGGCCTAGCTGACCTTGCTGGTGCGCTGGGTGGCGTCGAAGGTGAACTTGATGGTGGTGGTCAGGCCCTGGAAACTGTTGTCCGCCGTGGCGGGCAAAGAGGTGGTGATCTTCAGGTTGTCCGAGGCCCCGGCCGTCACCGAGGCGAGGTTGCTAAGCGCGCGGGCGCCCAGGACGCCTGTGGTGGCCAGGACCGTTTGGGAAGTGCCGCCGCAGGTGTCGGGGCCGTCGGCTACGGTGGTCCACGTCGTGCTGCAGGACTCAATTTTCAGCTGAAGGCCGTTGGTGGCGTCGGTAGTGAGGACGTTCGCCGTGGCACCTGTCGGAAGCGCGGTGGTGAGCGTAACGGTGTTGAAGCCGGAAGTACCGGCGTTGCTGAGCGTTGCAACCCTCTCCACCGAGTCGCCGGGCAGGAGTCCCGTGACGGTGGTGGTGAGCGTGCCGTTGGCCAGATCGATGTTGGTGCTGCCGGCCGTGACCTGCTGGTCTGCTGCGGTGGTGCTGTCCGTGAATCCACCGTACGTGCCGAGGCCGGCTACTGCAGCCGCCGTTCCGACAAGTGCTGCTGAGGCCAGGACCTTGCCGGCCGTGGTGCTGATGCTGAGACCCATGAGAATGTCCTTTGTGTGTCAAAAGGCCCGCTCCCCACGCGGACCGGCCGCCCCCCAGTGGACCAGCCGTACGCCGAATTTTTTGGTTCCGGCACAACACATCCTTCCCGGGGCACATCAAATTACGCCGGTGTATTTCATCAAGGTTTGCTCAAATTTGGCGATGTTTTCGCAGGTCAGCGCGTTGACGCGTCCCGGCGCCGGGCGGCAAAAGCGAACAGCGACGTGGTGGCCACGGCGCCCAGATATCCTGCGATGACGATCAGCGCAATGCCCGCCCAGAAGTAGTTGGTGCTGCTGGCCTGCGGCCCCCCGGGCGCGATCAGGGCCAGCGAATACACGGCAACAGCAGCTGAGACCAGCCCGATGGCGACCGGCAGGGTCAGCCACATCCGCGCCGATCCCAGGTGCCGGCCAAAGCCTTCCCACGCGTTCCACATGCCGCGGCGCATGATCAGCCAGCCCGCCGGAATCATGAACGCGCCCACGACCAGGAAGGCGGCCACCACGTCGGCCGGCCGGTGCCACTGGTTGATCAGGGTGGACACGCCGGATGCGATCGCGAACGTCCCGCCGACGAAACCGGCCATCGGACGCCACCGCGGCGATGCCATCAGGAACACCGCAGCCGCCGCCGACGCAGCCAGCGTGGTGTGGCCAGAGGGGAGCGAATTCAGCTCCAGCGTGATCACACCCTTGTCCGGGCGGGCCGGGAGCAGCGCCTTGAGCACCTGCGTGGCCACGTTCGCGCCCACGCACGCGCTGATGGCAATCGCCGCCTCCGCCCAGTGCCGCCTGATGACGGTCACAAACAGGACCACGACGGCGGCCATCACCAGTGAGATGGTGGGCAGCAGGTCAAGGAACTTGGTGCTCGCCTTGCCGGCCGGACCGTGGATTTCCACCGCTTCCACCAGCGCGGACTCGTCGATGAACTGGCCCGTGGTCGTCTGGACAAAAAAGTAGTACGTGGCCACCAGTCCCGCGACGCAGGCCAGGGTGGCCATGGCGAACAGCGCCGCCGAACCCGGAGCAGGGCGCGCTGCTTCCCGGACCTGTGCCAGCCGTGAAAAAGTCATCGGATTAAGCGTGTCACAAAAAGCTGGGAGCCTGCTCCACCCAACTACGTCGCGCTAAGTGCCGCTTTGGGGGCCTCAAAACGGCACTTAGCGCTACCTAGTTGGGCTGGGAGGACGGTGCGGGGGCTGCGTCGAGGCGGGGGAGGGCTGCCGCCGCGATGAGCACCGCCAGCGCACCCAGCCCGAACGGGAGCACCGTCAGCGTGGCGACGCCGCCCACCAGAAGCGGCCCGCCGGCGTCGCCCAGTTCCCGGCCCAGCTCCGCCGAACCCATCGTCCGGCCCATCCGCTCCGGCGGCGTCGTGTCCGCCAGGTGCGCGAACGCCAGCGGGGTCGCCGCGCCAATGCCCGTACCGATTGCCGCAGCCGCAAGGAAAATGGTGACCGGACCGGGGGCTGCCGCCACCAGACCGACGCCTGCGGCGATAAGGAGGAGCCCCGCCGTCGTGCCCTTATTGTCCGAAACCCGGTGGAGGTCGCGCATGCGCCCCATCCATGGCTGCGCCAGGACGGAACCCAGCGCCACCACGCTCACCGCGGCAGTGCCGGCCACTGCGTCCATGCCGTGCCGCGTCGCCAGCGCCGGGAGGAAACCCACAGCCGCGCCGAGGGCCGCCGTCGACGCCGCCAAAACCAGCGTGGGCACCAGGAACCGCCGCTCGCCCACCTGCCGGGCCAGGTCCACGACCGTGTACCGCTGGCGGGGGAGCGGCTCAAGGTGCGGAACTGCCACGAGCACCCACACTGCAGTGACCGCAGCCAGCGCCGACAGCGCTCCGAACAGCAGCGGGAACCCGCCGGCGAAAATCAGCCCCGCACCCAGCAGCGGCCCGATGATGTAGCCCAGGCTCTTCCACGACCCGTAGCGCCCAAAGTAGGTGCCCGCCTGGCCGCCGCGCGCCAGCCTGGCCACCATCGCAGAGGACGACGGCGAGAAGGCCGACGCCGCCGCGCCCTGGCCGAGGCGGGCGAGGGCGAGCATGAAGGGATCCGCCGCCCACAGCCCGATCAGCGACAGTGCGGCGAAGCCCAGGAGGCCGCCCACGATCACCGGTTTGGGCCCGATCCGGTCACTCAACGCGCCGAAGACAGGCTTGAGGAACACCTCGGACACGTCGTAGAGCGCCAGCAGGATGCCCAGGTTCAGGAGGGTCAGGCCGATGTTGTCACTCTGCGCACCCAGGCCGGCCGCGATGCTGTGCGCACCGAAGGCCGTGACGAACCCGGCGGCATAGAGGGGCGCGGTGGCTGCTCTTGTCGTAGTGATGCTCATGCCCTTTTGGAGTAGTTGTGGTGCCTTAGGCGATCTGCTCCAGAATACGTTGGCTGCCCTCGACTCCCGGCAGTGACATGTGGCGGGTGGTGACGGCGGCGGCGAGGTTGTGGTCGTGGGTGACGAGCACCAGCCCCGCGTCATGCTCGGTGACCTGGTCCATCAGGCAGCTCATGGTTTCCTCCTGGGTGAGTAGGTCCAGGCGGGATGTGGGTTCGTCCGCGAAGAGCACTTTTGGTTTGACCAGCATGGCCCGGATGATCGCCAGGCGCTGCAGTTCCCCGCCGGAGACACTGGCAGGCCAGCGGTCCAGCAATGCGTGGTCGAGGCCGAGCCGGTCCAGGAGCACTCCGACCCGGCGCGGGTCTGCACGGTGGCGGCGGACCACGTCGTTGAAGCTGTCCTTGATCCTGACCCGGGGCGCGAAGGCGACGGCAGGGTCCTGGTAGAGCTTCTGTGCCTGGCCTCCGGACAAACCGTGGTGCTGGACCGTTCCCGTGTCGGGGCGGAGCAGCTTGAGCAGGATCCCTCCCAGCGTGGTCTTGCCGCAGCCGCTGGGGCCGGTCAGCGCGAGTCGTTCCCCGGCGGCAATCTTCAGGTCGAGGCCCTCGAAGAGGGGGCGGTCGCCGTAGGCTTTGCGCAGGCCCGTTGCCTCAATGAGGGTGGTGCTGCCGCAGTTAGGGGTGCCCCGCCAGGACGGGTTCCATTGGCTGGGCTCAGCCGCGAGCAGCCGGCGGGTCCATGGGTGGGCCGGCGCCGTGAGCACCTGGTCTGCGGGACCCTGCTCGACGATGGCGGCCTGTTGCATGACCAGGACTGTTCCGCCCAAGGCCCGCGCGAGGTCCAGGTCATGGGTGATGGTCAGCAGTGAGCCGCCGCGCCCGACGTGCTGGATAAGCATCTCGGCCAGGGCGTCCCGGGATCCATTGTCCAGGCCCTTGGACGGTTCATCGGCAATGAGCACTGCCGCCCCGCCCATGGTGGCCGCCGCGAACGCCACCCGTTGCGCCATGCCGCCGGAGAGGGTGTGCGGATAGGACCTGCCGACTCCGTCCAGGCCCAGTCCGGAGAGACGTTGCTCAGCCCGGGTGAGCGCCGTTCGCCGCCCGAGCCGGTTCTTGAGGAACGCGGGGTTTCCCTCGGCAACCTGGGCGCGCACCGGCATGGTTGGATCGAGCGCAAGGACCGGCTCCTGGGGAAGCAGGGCGAGGTGCCGCCCCCACAGCCGCTGCTGCGCGCCGGTGTCCGACAGGGAAGACCATTCGTCGCCGATGCGGAGCCGTCCGGTGACGTCCAGGCTCGACGGGAGGCTTCCCATCAGGGCGTGGGCCAGGAGGGACTTGCCGGACCCGCTTTCTCCTACGATGGTCACCGCCCGGCCGGGTTCCAGCGTCATTCCGGGGACGTCCACCAGGGTGCGGCGGTTGTGACTGACACAGACGTCGAGCAGTTCGATGGTCATCGGCGGTCCTCCTGGGAACGAAGTCCGAGCAGCCCCACCAGCAGCAGGAGCAGTACCGCAACAGGCGCCACCACCATCCAGGGGGCTTCGTGATAGTAGGGGAGGGCTTCTGTGATCAGCAGTCCCAGTTCAGCGGCAGGGGGTTTCAGGCCGACGCCGACATAGCTGAGCGTGGACATGGCCAGCACCGCGGTGACCAGGCCGAGTGTGGCCATGCTCAGCAGTACGGGCGCAAGCTCCGGCAGGAGGTGGCGCCGCACGATGTGCACCGGTCCCAGTCGCAGCATGGTGGCTGCCTCCACCGCGGGACTGGCCAGGATGCTGACGGAACGGGCCCGCACCACCCGGAAATACTCGACCCACTGGGCCAGTGCGATACCGAGGTAGATCGTCCACAGCTGCCCGGACGCCAGCGCCGCGAAGATGAGCACGATCAGCAGGGCAGGCAGCGCCAGGAAAACCTCCGAGATGCCGAGCAGCACCTGGTCCAGCCAGCCACGCCGCCATGCCGCGAGCAGGCCCAAGGAAATGCCGGCTATGGCGGCTGTGGCCACGCACAGTGCCGCCAGCCCTAGCGACAGCCTCGTGGCGTGTGCCAGCCGGGCCAGCACGCTGCGTCCCAGGTGGTCATGGCCCAAGGGCTCTATCGGCGAAGGGGGCTGCAGGAACTGGCTGAGGTCCTGTCCCGAATACTCTCGCCACACCAGCGGGCCGATGAGGGCAAAGAGCACCAGGGCTGTGAGCAGTGCGGCGGAAACCAGCCGGGCGGTGTCGGCGCTGCGGAATCGTTCCGCCATACTCCATTGGATGGCGGGCTGCAGTTGGGTGCGGGTGGTCATCGGTCCTCCCGGGTACGGGGGTCAAGGGCGAGTACGGCGAGATCCACTGCCGTCGAAACAACGACGACGATGAGGGCCAGCGCCAGGACGGTCGCCTGCATGGCGGGAACGTCACGCCAGAAAACTGCGTGCACCAGGGCGTGGCCCAGCCCGGGCCAGGCGAAAAGGCTCTCAACCACCACCACGCCTTCCACCAGGATGAGGACCTGCACGCCGACGTAGGCCACTAATGTCACCCCGGCGTTGCGCAGCACGTGCCGGGCAAGCACCATTTTCTGTGCCAGCCCCTTGGTCCGTGCGAAGTGGACCTGCTCGGACTGCAGGATCCGGGCAACAGTATCCCGGGTCACCCGCGCGAAAAGTCCGGACAGGCCGATGGCCAGGGTCAAGGCGGGGAGTACGATATTGCGGCCCTCGCCGTGGCCGGCTGCCGGAACCCAGCCCAGCTGGACGGAGAACACGATGATGAGCAGCAGTCCGAGGACGAAGGGCGGTAAAGCGCGGACGAGTGCAACGTAGGTGTCGGTGAGCCGGTCAAATGCCCCGCCCCGGGAGCGGGCAGCGAGTACTCCGATAACCGCGCCTACAGCGACCGAGACCAGCAGCGCCACTGCGGCCAGCTGCAGGGTGGCTGAAAGGTGATGGCCCAGTTCACCGATGACCGGGGCGCCGGTCACCAGGGAGGCTCCAAAATCCAGGCGCACCGCGTCCAGGATCCAAGCGCCGAGCTGCTCCCATGCCGGCGCGTCCAGGTTCAGGTCCGCGCGGACTTCGGCAGCGGTGGCGGCATCCACCTTGTCATAGCCGTAGCGCCCGGCCGCGATGCGGAAGGCGATATCGCCCGGCAACTGCTGGACGATGACGAAGCAGGTAACAGTGACCACCAGGGCCACACCGGCCGCCTGGGCGGCGCGGCGCACGAGGATCCGCGCGGCAGCGGCCGCAAGCGAAGGGCCGGCCGCAGCCTGGAGTGCGGTCACACTCATTTGGCGTAGGAAGCTGAGGCCAGGTTCCAGCTGCGCTCCAGCGGGTCAAGGACGAACCCCTCAACGGAATCGTTGACGATCACGCTCTGGCGGTACCAGGAGACGGGGATGACCGGCAGTTGGTCCTGCAGTGTGCCCGCTACTGCCTCCCGGGCGGACTGTGCCTTTTCGCCGGTGTGGTCAGGGTCCGTGGCCAGGCGGCCCAACGCATTCTGCATTCCCGCATCGCTCCAGTTCATGGCGCCCCAGTCGCCGCCGCCAGCAGCGTAGTCCTTCAGCAGGGTCACCGTGGGGTCCGGCACCAGGGCGAAGTTGCGGGTGAAGAGTGCCATGTCCAGCGAACCATCGGCGTGGCCTGCGGGAATCTCACTGGAGTTGTCCACCCGTACGTCGACGGTGACGCCTACCTCAGCCAGAGCCGCCTGGATGGCGGTGGCCATGGTCGGCAGTTCGGCACGGTCCGGGAACGTCAGCAGGGTCAGCCGGAGGGGTTTCCCGTCCTTCTCCCGGACGCCGCCGGAACTCTTGGACCAGCCGGCTTCATCCAGGAGGGCAGCGGCACGGTCAAGATCCTGGGCCAGGGGTTCCAGTGCCTTGTCATGCCACGCCTCCAGGGACGGCGGGAACATCTGCGTGGCGGCGATGTCGGGGTCCCGCAGCACGGCAGTGGCCATCGCCGGACGGTCCAGGGCCAGGGACAGCGCCTTGCGCACCCGCTCATCGGACAGGGCGGGATGTTCGGCGTTGAGCTTCAGCACGATGGTACGCGGCAGCAGCGCGGATTCCACCCGGACCCCTGGCTTGCCCTTGATCCGCTGCAGGCTGGTCGGGTCCATCCCGAAGGTGATGTCGGCCTGTCCGCTCTCGGCCATCAGGGCGCGATTCTCAGCCCGGCCCACGCTCTTGTAGACCACCCCCTCAACGGCAGGTGCCTGTCCCTCGTAACCGTCAAAAGCTTTCAGCTCGATCCGTGCGGGCGGCGCCACCTCCACCACTTTGTACGGGCCGGACCCCACCACCTGCGTCACCGTTCCGTCCTTGGCGTAGGAGGACGGGGCCAGGATCTGGGTGCTGGTGGCGGCAAGGACTGCCGGTAGCGGGGCGAACTGCTTAGACAGCTCGATGACGACAGTTTCGCCGTGGGCACGGACTGCCGTGATCGGTGCCGTGGCGAGGGTGTTGGCTTCAGAGGTTCGGGCCTTTTCCAGGGCTGCGACGACGGCTGCCGCATCTACCGGAGTTCCGTCGTGGAACGATGCCCCTTCCCTTAGCGTGAATTCCCAGGACAAGCCATTTCCTGCCGCCTTCCAGTGAGTGGCGAGGCCGGGGCGGAGGCGGCCGGCGCCGTCGGCGTCCACCAGGGTTTCAGCTACCTGGAGGCGGGTGAAGATGCCCTCCGCGGCAGCGGGGTCCAGGCTGTGGACTTCGTAGGGGCCGATGACATCAAGCACGTCCTTGCCGGCGGCGCCTCCCGCATTGTGGGGAGTGCTGCCGCAGGCCGTCAGCGCAGCAAGGGAAAAGGTGACTGCGGCGGCGGCCGACAGCAGGAAGGAGCGCAAAGGCATGGGTGTTTCCTAGGTTGAAAGGTGTGCGGGTGCGGGCACGGGCGCCGCGGTCTTGCTGACGTCTGGATCTACTGGGCGCCCGAAGGGGTGGGCGCAGACCGGAGCGGCGGCTGCGGGCAGCAGGGGGCTGCGCATGACGCTTCGGCTGCCCGCCGGTCCTCCCGCTCCCGGTCGAGGGCCTGTTTGGCTTTCTTGCGCACTTTGCTCTTGGGCATGGGTTCCTAAACGTGGATAGCGGGGGCGGGCCCAAGGAACTCTATATGAGAAGGATTCTCATTAGCAAAAGGCGACTGACATCTCTGTACGGAAATGCGTAACTTTTGGCAGTGAGTCCGGCTCCAGCCGCCAACCCAGGGTCCGCCCCGGCCCGCGGGCCCCAAAAGTTACGCAAACCCGCAGGGGGCGCTCGGTACAGTGAACGGATGCCCCCGCTTTCCGCCGCTGTCCCGCCAGAAATGCCGCCGCTCGAACAACTCCTGGCCGGCGCACACGTGGTCAGCCTTCCCATGCGGGTAAAGTTCCGCGGCGTGACGGCCCGGGAGTCGCTGCTGATTCAGGGCCCGGCGGGATGGGGGGAATTCTGCCCGTTCCCCGAGTATGGCGACGCGGAGGCCTCCCGCTGGCTAGCAGCTGCCGTCGAGGCCGCCTGGCAGGGTTTCCCTGCGCCGCTGCGCGACAGTATCCCCGTTAACGCCACGATTCCGGCCGTCCCCGCGGACCGTGTGCCGCAGTTGCTGGCCCGCTTCGGTCGCGTGGACGCTGTGAAGATCAAGGTCGCGGAGCAGGGTCAAAGACTCGCCGAGGACGTCGCCCGCGTGGAGGCCGTCCGCGCAGCCCTTCCGCAGGCCGCCCTCCGGGTGGACGCGAACGGAGGCTGGGACGTGCCAGGGGCTGTCGAGGCACTGACCCGACTCGCCGCCGTCGGCCTTGAATACGCTGAGCAGCCCGTGCCGTCCATCGAGGGGCTGGCGGCCGTGCGCGCTCAACTGCGGGACGCCGGGACGCCTGTCCTGATCGCCGCGGACGAGAGCGTGCGCAAGGAAACCGACCCCCTCCGCGTGGCCCGAGCCGGCGCGGCGGACCTGATCGTGGTCAAGGTGGCGCCGCTTGGGGGAGTGCGGCGCGCGCTGGAGATCGTGGCGCAGGCCGGGCTGCCCGCCGTCGTAAGTTCGGCGCTGGACACGTCCGTGGGAATCCGCGCCGGCCTGGCGCTCGCTGCGTCCCTGCCGGAATTGCCGTACGCGTGCGGGTTGGGGACAGTGTCGCTGTTCGAGTCGGACGTAACCCTGGACCCCTTGACGGCCGACGAAGGCGCCATCCGCCTCCGCGACGCGGCCCCCGACGCCGGGCTGCTGGAGCGCTATGCGGCTCCCGCGGAACGGCGCGATTGGTGGCTGGCCCGGCTCCGCCGCGTCCACGCCCTGCTCTGAGAGCGTTCCTGTAGGCAACTCTCAGTTCACCTGGACTTCACCTTGGCGACCCCTGCGTGTAGGAAACGGCTGGCAGGGTGGGCGGGACCCCACAAAGGATTTTGGAAGGCCCCCATGTCTGAAACGACTGCCCGTAAGTTCCCCCTCCTGCCGATGCTCGGCCACACCAAGGGCAAGCGCAGCGCCGTTACCTGTGCGCTCAAGTGCGACAACGCCTGTGCCGGCGATGTCTGCAACACCAGCTCCAACAGCTACTTCCGCGACATCGCCTCCGCAACGATGTCCCGCCGCGCCGCCCTGGGCTTTGGTGCCGCCGGTGCCCTCGCCGTCGTACTCGGGGGTGCTGTCACCTCGCCGGAGAAGGCGAACGCCGCCGGCCTGTCCAAGGCAGCCACCGAGGGCTTCGCCAAGTCGAAGCTCCAGTTCTCTCCCATTCCGTCGATTGACGCCATGGTGGACGCTGTTACTGTCCCCGAGGGCTTCACCTGGAAGCCGGTCATCCGCTGGGGCGACCCGATGTTCAACGACGCCCCGGTGTTCGACATCAGCAACCAGACGGTTGAGGCGCAGGAAAAGCAGTTCGGCTACAACAACGACTACACGGATATCCTCGAGATTCCGGGCAGCAAGGGCCGCCGGGCAGTCATGTTCTCCAACCACGAGTACACCAACGACGCCCTCATGTTCCCGCCCACAATGCCGGCAGAGCAGGTCCGCGCCGTGGGCCAGGCCGCACACGGGCTGTCCGTCGTGGAACTGGAGCGCCACAACAAGAACCAGCCGTGGACCTACGTCAAGGGTGCCGGGCTGAACCGCCGCTACCTGAACAGCACCGTCTACGAACTGACCGGCCCCGCTGCCGGTTCCGCCCTGGTCAAGACCGTGGAGGACCCCGCAGGCCGCTTCATCAAGGGCACGCTGGGCAACTGCGCCGGCGGCACCACGCCGTGGGGCACCATCCTGTCCGGCGAGGAGAACTTCCAGGGCTACTTCGTTGGCAATGGCACCTCGGCGTCAGACAAGCGCTACGGCCTGACCTCCAAGGCCACCGCCCGCAAGTGGGAACTGGACGACCCGCGCTTCGACACCCGCAACGCCGGCTACGAGAACGAGGCCAACCGCTTCGGCTACATCGTGGAAGTTGACCCGTTCGACCCCACGTCCACCCCGAAGAAGCACTCGATGCTGGGCCGCTTCAAGCACGAGGGCGCCAACGTGATCATCGCCGAGTCCGGCCACGTGGTGGCCTACTCCGGCGACGACGAGCGCTTCGACTACCTGTACAAGTTCGTCTCCAAGGACAAGTACATCGAAGGCGACCGCAAGCACAACATGACGCTGCTCTCTGCCGGCAGCCTGTACGTCGCACGCTTCACCGGCAACTCACCGGCAGCGGAGATCGATGGCACCGGCAACGTTCCGTCCGACGGCGCCTTCGACGGCATCGGCGAATGGCTGCCCCTGGTGGTGGACGGCAAGTCCGCCGTTCCGGGCATGTCCGTCGAGGAAGTCCTGGTTTACACCCGCCTCGCGGCGGACAAGGTCGGTCCCACCAAGATGGACCGGGCCGAGGACGTGGAGCCCAGCCTGCACACCGGCAAGGTCTACGTGGCCTGCACCAACAACTCCGCACGTGGCACCGGCACGAAGGAAGGCGCCACCGAGGTCAACCCGCGCAACCAGAACCGCGACGGCCACATCGTGGAAATCACCGAAACCGGCGACCAGACCTCCACCACCTTCACATGGAACCTGCTGATGGTGTGCGGCGATCCGGCCCAGGGGGACGTCACCTACTTCTCCGGCTTCCCGGTGGACCAGGTTTCGCCCATCTCCTGCCCGGATAACCTTGCCTTCGACTCTGTGGGCAACCTCTGGATCTCCACGGACGGTGCACCCAGCGGCATCGGCCGCGCCGACGGGCTCTTCAAGGTCACCTTGGAAGGTGCTGAACGCGGCAAGGTGGAGCAGTTCCTGGCTGTCCCGCGCGATGGAGAGACCTGCGGACCGATCATCCACGACGAAGAGCGCACCGTGTTCGTCGCCGTGCAGCACCCGGGCGAGGACGGCTCGTTCGAGAACCAGGTGTCCTTCTTCCCGGACTACGTTCCGGCAGGTACGACGCCGGCACCGGGCCAGGCGCGCGCGCCCCGGCCGTCAGTGATCCAGGTGTTCCGCACGGACGCTTAGGTCCCGTTCCCTCCCGCCTCCCCGGGACGCTCTCTCACTTCCTGCGGTTTCGGGCAAACGCTCTCTCACCCTTCGTGCCTTACGGTTCGCAAGGTGAGAGAGCGTTTGGGTTTAAGCGACGGTAAGTGAGAGAGCGTCCGGGGGTGGGAGACTGGTTTGGTGACTTTCCTGAACTCCCTCGAGGCGGCGCGGATCGCCGTCGGGATAATGCTCGACGGCGGTGTGCGGCACGTGGTGGTCTGTCCCGGTTCGCGGTCCGCGCCTATGGCCTACGCGCTCGCAGAGGCGTCCGCAGCGGGGCGGGTGGAGCTGCTGGTCCGCATCGACGAGCGCTCAGCCGGGTTCACCGCGCTCGGCCTGGCGCTGTCCACCGGCTCCCCGGCGGCCGTGCTCACCACATCCGGGACCGCCGTCGGAAACCTGATGCCGGCGGTGATGGAGGCCAACCACGCCGCCGTCCCGCTGCTGGTCATCTCCGCCGACCGGCCCGAAGAGCTCCGCGGAACCGGCGCCAACCAGACCACCGTGCAGCCTGACCTCTTCGGTGAGCAGGTCCGGTTCGCCGTCGACGTTCCGGCCGGGACCGATCCCGGGCGTGCCGTGGAAACCGCCCTCTCCGCCGCCACCGGGGCGTTCCCGGACCTCCCGCCGGGGCCAGTGCAACTGAACCTCGCTTTCCGGGATCCGCTGGTCCCGGCGGCCGGCGAGAAGCTGCCTCCCCCCGCCGGACGGCAGCGTTTCCGGATGGGCGCCGAACCGCTGGTGATGAACCTGCCCCCGGCGCCGGACCACCTCCCGGAGCGGCGCACCGTGGTCCTTGCCGGACACGACGCCGGACCCGTGGCGGAGGCATTCGCGCGCGCCCACAACCTGCCGCTCCTGGCGGAGCCGTCCTCCAACGCCCGCTTCGGCCCCAACGCCGTGGGCCCGTACCGGCTGCTGCTGGAGCACTTCGGACCGGACTCAGGGCAGCCCATCGAGCGCGTGATCCTGTTCGGCCGGGCCACGCTGTCCCGCCCGGTGGCCGCGCTCCTGGCCCGGGCAGATGTCCCGTCCGCGCTGTACCAGCCCGTTCCCGTCGCCTGGTACGAGCCCGGCCGGCGCACCGAACTGCCCCTGGAAAGCCTTGCCGACCTCGCCGATTTCGCCGGCCGGGGGAGCGCCGGCTGGCTTGATGCCTGGCTGCTGGCCGGGTCTGCCGCGCAACACGCCCTGGACGGTGTGCTGGCCGCGGATGCGCCCGCCACCGGCCCGTCCGTCGCCTCACTGGTGTGGAAGCACACGCGCGGGCAGCTGCTCCTGGGCTCCTCGAACGGGATCCGCGACGTGGACCTGGCCGGCCTGCCCTCGCCGGAACCTGCGGCCACCGTCTACGCCAACCGCGGCCTGGCCGGGATCGACGGCACCGTTTCGACCGCTACCGGCTTGGCGGTCGGCGGCGGCCAGGACACCACCGTCCTGCTGGGCGACGTCACCTTCCTTCACGACGCCGGCGGCCTGCTCCTGGGCGCCGCCGAAGACGAACCCGCGCTTCGGATCGTGGTCCTCAACGACGCCGGCGGGGCTATTTTTGGACTCCTGGAGCACGGTGCGGTGGAGGATTCCGGGAACTACGGAGACGCCGTCGAACGCCTCTTCAGCACCCCGCACTCCGTGGATCTGGCGGCACTCGCCGCAGCGTACGGCGTCGGACATTCAGCGGTAAGTACGACGGCGGGACTCGCCGAAGCGCTGGCCCAGCCGTTGCAGGGGCGCACCATCATCGAGGTGCGGACGGACCGGCGGGGGCTGCGGGCACTGCACGCCCGCATCAAGGAAGCCGTTGCCGCGGCGGTAGAGGGAGTACTGGCCGGGTAGTCGCTGCACCGGTTCGGACTTCCGCGCCGGTTTCGGACTGCGGCTGCCCGGTCCCCGGATGCGGATGTCCGGAACCGCAGCCTGTGTCAGAAACCGCGGCGTCAAGGACTTGTCCACATAGAGGTTCAGTGGGCTTCACCAGCCGCGGGGAGCGGAGGAGCCTCGTTGAATGAACCAGATTTCCCTGATTTTGAGCAGCGACTACGCACGGGTTGGCCAGGACAGCCGGGCGTTGTCCCGCCGCGCTGCGTCCAAAGAGCTCTGCAGGATCAGGCAGGGGGTCTACGTAGCGGCCAAGGAATGGAACACGTTGAAGGAGTGGGAGCAGTATCCGTTGCTGATTCGGGCGGCCGCTGCGACGCTCCAATCACGGACGGTGTTCTGCCGCGAGTCCTCTGCTGCTGTGTGGGGCATTCCATTGCTCGGGACCCGGCAGATCGTGCACGCGTTGACAGCTGATGGCGGCGGAGGACGTTCGCGGGCGGGCGTGCGACGGCACCGCGGGGATCCCGAGGCGGCGGACGTTCAGCTAAGGTCCGGTCTGCGGGTGACCGGAAGACTGCGCACGGTGTTGGACCTGGCGGCGTTTGGAACGTTCGAACAGGGCGTGGCCGCGGTGGACCATGTGCTCAAGCCGGACCCCGTCCAGCGGCTCCTGCCCCTGACCTTGGCCGAACTCGAAGGATCCATAGGCTCGGAATACAGTGCAGCGGCTGCCCGGCGCATTCGAAAGGTGCTTGGCTTCGCGGACCCGGCCTCAGGCTCCCCCGGGGAGTCACTCAGCCGCGCCTATATGTGCATGGAAGGCTTCAAGGAACCGCGCCTCCAGACCGAAATCCGTGACCGGCGGGGATTTGTGGCGCTGCTTGACTTCGAGTGGCCAGAGGAGGGGCTGGCCGGGGAATTCGACGGGCTGGTGAAGTATCAGAAGGCCGAGTACCTGAGCGGCCGCACGCCGTCGGACGTGGTGGTTGCGGAGAAACGGCGCGAGGACCGGATCCGTGCCGCCGGCCGCAGGGTCATCCGCTGGACGTGGACTGACCTGGCGGACCGGCCGGCTTTCGCGGCCATGCTGGAGCGGGCGGGGGTTCCCCGGACCCGGTTTCGGGCATGCGCTCCGGACATACGCTACGGAAACGGACAGCCGCCACGCGGGTCCACGTAGCGGCTGTCCGAATAGGTGCGGAACCTGGGCCAGGGGGCTAGCTGTCCAGTCCGATGTGCGTCGGGTCCAGCACGCGGCGCAGGAACTCCTTGGTGCGGGGCTGCGCGGGGGCACTGATGACCTGCTCGGCCACGCCTTCCTCCACCACGACGCCGCCGTCCATGAAGACCACGCGGTCCGCAACTTCGCGGGCGAAGCCCATCTCGTGCGTGACCACCAGCATGGTCATGCCGTCCTTGGCCAGGTTGCGCATGACGGACAGGACATCGCCCACCGTCTCCGGGTCCAGGGCGGATGTCGGCTCGTCGAACAGCATCAGTTCCGGGTCCATGCTCAGCGCGCGGGCGATGGCAACGCGCTGCTGCTGGCCGCCGGAGAGCTGGTCCGGGAAGCGGTCGGCCAAGTGGCCCAGGCCCACGCGCTCAAGGTTGCGCAGCGCCACCTTGTCCGCCTCTGCCTGGCTCCGCTTGAGGACCTTGGTCTGGGCGATGGTGCAGTTGCGCCGCGCATCCAGGTGCGGGAACAGGTTGAACTGCTGGAACACCATTCCCACCTTGCGGCGCATCCGGTCGATGTCCACTTCGGGGTCCGTGGCTTCAAAGCCGCCCACATGGATGCTGCCCTGGTTGGGCGTTTCCAGCAGGTTCACGCACCGCAGCAGGGTGGACTTGCCGGAACCGGACGGACCGATCAGGCATACCACTTCGCCGGGGGCGACGCTTAGGGTAATGCCCTTGAGGACCTCGTTGGAGCCGTAGGACTTGCGCAGGTTGCTGATGTCCACGCCTGCCGCGTTGATGGGGGAGGTGCTGCCGCTGGGGTTAGTGACGACGTCGTTCATTGTCTTCCCTGCCTATCGCTTGGTCCGCGCGGAGCGGCTTTCGAACTTCCGGGCCAGGAGGCTCAGGGGGATGGTGATGACCAGGTAGAAGGCACCCGCCACGAGGAGCGGCGTGAGGCCCGCACCCAGCGAGGAGATGCCGTCGCGGCCGAACTTGGTGAGTTCAAACTGGGAGGCAGTCAGGCCCAGGACGTAGATCAGCGAGGAGTCCTTAGTGAGCAGGATGACCTCGTTGGTCAGCGGCGGCAGGACGATCTTGAAGGCCTGCGGGATCACGATGGTGACCATTGCCCGCCACTGCGGCATGCCCAGCGAGCGGGCGGCCTCGAGCTGGCCCTTGGGCACGGCCTGCAGGCCTGCGCGGAGGGTTTCTGCGATGTAGGCCGAGGCCACCATTCCCAGCGAGATCATGACCACGACGGTCACGTTCCACGAAACGCCGAAGGCCAGGGGAACGCCGTAGCCGAAGGCGATGAAGACCAGAAGGGCCGGGATGCCGCGGAAGAATTCTATGTACGCGGTGGCGATCCACCGGTAGAGGGGGAAGCTGGAAAGCTTCATGAGGGCCAGAAGGAGGCCGCCGGAAAGGCCCACGATAAAGCCGAGGGCGGTGTAAATCAGCGTGTTGCTCAGGCCCGTCAGGATGATTCCCGGGAACATCGGGCCGATCTTGCCGAAGTTGAAGACGCTGTTGGCGACGGTCTTCCAGTCGGTGGCCAGGACCAGCGCGGCAACTGCGACGATGAAGATGCCGGCCTGGACGTAAAGGCTTACTCTGGCGCGCTGACTTGCGGTCATTGCCATGGGGTGCTCACATTCGTTGTGCGTGGCTGAGGCCCCGGACGGACTGGGGACAGTGCGTCCGGGGCCTCAGCTGCGTGTTCTCAGGGGCTATGCAGGAGCCGTGGCCGCGATGGCCGTGGGCTGCTTACTTGGCGGTCTCGCCGAACCAGGTGGTTTCGAACTTCTCCAGGGAGCCATCATCCTTCAGGCGCTTGAGCGTGGCGTTGACCTTCTCGGCCATCGCGGTGTTGCCCTTCTTGATGCCGATGCCCAGCTGCTCGCCCGTGCTGTAGTTCTCCACGCGCTCCCACTTGTCGTTGTCCTTGATGGCGTAGGCCAGGACGGACTGGTTGCCCAGGGCGGCGTCGATGGTGCCGGCCTGGATGGCCTGCGTGAGAAGCCCGGTGTCCTCGAACTGCTGGGCGTCGATGCCCTTCTCGGACGCGTACTTGGCGCCGGTGGTGGCCTGCTGGACGCCGACCTTCTTGCCCTTGGCGTCCTCCAGGCTCTTGATGCCGGAGTCCTTGGAGGCGAGCAGCGTGAGGTCGTCATCCATGTACGGCGTGGAGAAGTCCATGACGTTCTTGCGGGTGTCCGTGATGGAGACCGAGGAGATGGACAGGTCGCACTGGGTCAGTGCGGTGCCGGTCTCGATGGCCTCGAAGGAGCTGTCCACGATGCTCAGCTCGGCGTCGAGGTCCTTGGCGATTTCCTTGGCGATGTCGATGTCGAAGCCTACCGTCTCGCCGTCCTTCTCAAACTCGAACGGCTCGTAGGGGACATCGGAGCAGACCGTGAGCTTGCCGGCGTTGATCAGCTGGACGCCGCCTTCGGACGCGGCCGGGGTGGAGTTGCCGCCACATGCCGTGAGCGTCAGGGCTCCGACGGCGAAGAGTGCTGCTGCCTTGGCAGTGATCTTGGCCGTGGCCAGGGACTTGAGCTGCATGTTTCTTTACCTTTTGTTGCAGGGAATATGCCGTACTAAATCGGTACATAGTGTAGCGCCGATTATGAGATGTGCATCACAGGAAACTTTGTTTCACTATTGGATAACTAAATGGGCTCAGAAATCAAGCGGGCACCGCCGGTGGGTGTCTGTTATTTCGGACTCCCGTTGGGTGGGGGTCAGTTGCGGATGCCGAGGGACTCCAGCATCGGCCGGAACTTGGCCCACGTCTCCGCCAGCTCGGCCTCCGGCTGCGATCCGTCGACGATGCCGCAGCCGGCATACAAACGCACGGTATCCCGGGACTCGATCACGGCCCCGCGCAGCGCGATGCCCCACTCGCCGTTCCCTGCCGCGTCCAGCCAGCCCACCGGCCCGGCATACGGTCCGCGGTCCAGGTGCTCCAGCTTGCGGATCAGCGCGCCCGCCACCTGGGTCGGCGTTCCGCATACGGCCGCGGTGGGGTGCAGCGCATTGATCAGCGCCAGGCAGGTGGGCACGTGCCCCTCCACCTCGGCCAGCTCCGCCTTCACGTCCGACGCCAAATGCCACACATTGGGCAACTCCAGGATGAAGGGCTCGTCGTGCGCGTTCATGGCTTCGGAGAACGGCGCCAGCTGCGAGGTCAGCGACTGGATGGCGATCTCATGTTCGTGCCGCTGCTTCTCCGAACCGGCCAGGACCCGCGTGGCGTAGTCCATCGGCGCGCCGTCCTCGCCGTGGGCATCGCGACGGTCCAGGGTCCCGGCCAGCACGCGCGCCTGGGCCGTGCGGCCCTCCACCTGGATCAGCATCTCAGGGGTGGCGCCCACAAGGCCATCGACGCCGTAGGTCCAGCACTCCCTGTAGCGGGAAGACAGTTCACGCAGGACGTTCGCGGCATGTACGCCGGCGGGAACAGTCGCCACCACGTCCCGCGCCAGCACGAGTTTCTCGAGGGCTCCCGTGCGGATTTCCGCCACGCCGGCGGCCACCGCGGCCATCCATGCCTCCTCGGTCAGGGATCCCGTGTGCAGGGTTGCGCCGGCGGCCAGGGTGACGGGACGTACGACGGCGCCGCCCGCCTGCCCGGGAACGGCACCTTCCGCAGCGTCCCCGGCGGAGTCCGCTGCCGCCGTCGGGGGTGCCGCGGCGGAACCCGCGCCTGGAACGGAACCGGAGCCCAGCCAGCGCTCCAGCGCGGCGAGGGCCCCCGCTTCGGTGAGAGGGCCGTCGTCGAACGTTAAATGGGTGAGCCAGGCCCGGGTGTCCCGCACGCCCACCACGATCTCGGGCACGATCAGCCGGGACTCATGGGACGACGTCTTGGAAAACGCGAAGGAACCGAACGCCACGGGACCCGTTCCCGGAAGCTCCACGGCGTCGGTGACCTCCGCCTCCAGGACGAGGTGCCGCCACCAGATGTCGGCCTCGAGGAACCGGTCCGGGCCGGTGGCCGTGAACCGCGCGATCTCGCCGAAACCCGCCAGTCCGGCTTCGCGGCGGGTCCAGCAGAGGACGTCGTCCCGCACCAAAAACGACGGCAGCCCCCCGGGGAATGCTTTTCCATCCAGGGGGACTGTCAGTGACTTTATGAGGCCGGTGCGCGTGCTCGTCATGATGGAACAACACTACTCCGGCCCGCCGCGCGCCTTTGCGGAAGCCGTGCTGCGCCGAGGGGCCATCCGGGTGGTCCGCACGCAGCCGAACATTTGAGACAATGTCATGGTGAACCGAGCATCCTTGGATAAGCGACCGGACGAAGTAGCCACGATGTTTGACGACGTCGCACCGAAATACGACGTCGTCAACGATGTCCTCTCGATGGGACAGACCCGCCGCTGGCGGAAGATCGTGGTCGAAGCGATGGAGGTTTCCAAGGGCCAGCGGGTCCTGGACCTGGCTGCCGGTACCGGCACCTCGAGCGAGCCATATGCCGATGCGGGCATAGACGTTGTGGCCTGCGACTTCTCCCTGGGCATGCTCAAGGTCGGCAAGCGCCGTCGTCCGGACATCAACTTCGTTGCCGGGGACGCCACCAACCTGCCGTTCGCGGACAACACCTTTGACGCCACCACCATCTCCTTCGGACTGCGCAACGTGAACCAGCCCAAGAAGGCGCTGGAGGAAATGCTCCGCGTGACCAAGCCCGGCGGCCGGCTGGTCATCGCCGAGTTCTCCCAGCCCGTGGTCCCGCTGTGGCGCACCATGTACACCGAATACCTGATGCGGGCGCTGCCGGCAATTGCGGTGAAGGTCGCCTCCAACCCGGACGCCTACGTTTACCTGGCCGAGTCCATCCGCGCCTGGCCGGACCAAGACCACCTGGCCGCGTGGCTTCAGGAAGCCGGCTGGGAAAACGTCACCTACCGCAACCTCACGGGTGGCATCGTGGCCGTGCACCGCGCCTTCAAGGCCCCGGAAACCACGCCGGACGGGGCTGCCGCCGCCATCGCCGCGCACAAAGGTCCGGTGGCCAAGCTCCGCCGCAACATCGTCCGCTGACCTGTGAAGGTACTGATTGTCGGGGCGGGCCCGGCCGGATCCACTGCCGCGTACTACCTGGCCAAAGCCGGGATCCAGGTGACGGTGCTGGAAAAGACCAGCTTTCCGCGCGAGAAAGTCTGCGGCGACGGCCTCACCCCCCGCGCCGTCCGCGAAATCCAGAAACTCGGACTGCCGCACCCCGAGGGTGAGGGCTGGCGCCGCAACAAGGGCCTGCGCCTGATCGCGGGCGGCCGCACCATTGAACTGCCCTGGCCAGAAGTGTCGGACTTCCCGCAGTACGGCCTGATCCGCACGCGCCTGGGCTTCGACGAGGAACTTGCCCGCCACGCCCAGGCAGCCGGCGCCGTGATCCTGGAGCGCCACAGCGTCACCGAAGCCGTGCGGTCCGAGGACGGCCGAGTCACCGGAGTCCGCGCAGCGCTCCTGGACGAGTCCGGACGCAAGACGGGGGAGACGCTCGAGTTCAGCGCCGACGTCGTACTTGCCGCGGACGGCAACTCCACGCGCACCGCTGTATCCCTCGGAATGCATAAACGCGACGACCGCCCCCTCGGCGTAGCCGTCCGAACCTATTTCACCTCCCCGCGCACCGACGACGACTGGATGGAGGGCTGGCTGGAACTCCCCGGCCGCGACGGCAAGCTCCTGCCCGGCTACGGCTGGGTGTTCGGCGTGGGCGACGGCACGTCCAATGTGGGCCTGGGCATCCTGAACTCCTCCAAGGAATTCGGCAAGCTCGACTACAAACAGGTCCTGCGCGAATGGACCGCAGCGATGCCCGCAGAATGGGGCTTCACGCCGGAGAACCAGGTGGGCGAAATCCGCGGCGCCGCGCTACCCATGGGCTTCAACCGCACACCGCACTACTCTCCGGGCCTCCTCCTGCTGGGCGACGCCGGCGGCATGGTCTCCCCCTTTAACGGGGAGGGAATCTCCTACGCGATGGAGTCCGCGCGGTTTGCGGCAGAGTTCATCATCGACGCTTCCTCGCGCACACATGCAGCAGGCGGAATGTACGACGCCGACGCGCACCTGTCCCGGTACGCGGACTATGTACGGAACCAGTGGGGCTCGCACTTCACGCTGGGCCGGGTGTTCGCCGCGCTGATTGGGAAGCCCTCGGTGATGAAGCTGGCGTTGCAGACGGGCATGCCGATTCCGGTTCTGATGCGGTTCGTGGTCAGGCTGCTGGCCAACCTGACCGACCCGTCCGCGAAGGGAGTCGAGGACCGGATGATCAGGATCCTCGAATCATTGGTCCCCGCCACATCCAATGCTCCGGTTGCCTCGAATCAGCGGTATCCGCAACAAAAAGTTAGGGTTAACCCGTGACCAACTCCGCAGACCACAGCTGGACGCACGCCGGGCACGGCCTTCCGGACACCGAACCCAGCCTCGACACCACCGCCATCGCCACGGGACTGCAGCTGCCCGCAGGGTTTGCGGCGATCGCGGAGGACCCTGAGCTCGGCCCCGCCATCACGAACAACCTGGCCCGCGTGGAGAAGAAGCTCCGCGAGGCCATCGCCAACTCCGACCCCCTGGCTGACGCAACGTCGCGGCACCTGGTGGAAGCCGGCGGCAAGCGGATCCGCCCGCTGTTGACCCTCCTCTGTGCCCACCTCGGAGACGCGAGCCGTCCTGCTGTGGTGCAGGCCGCCGTCGTCATGGAACTGACGCACCTGGCCACGCTGTACCACGACGACGTGATGGATTCCGCCCCGTTCCGCCGCGGCGCCCCCACGGCACATGAGGTCTGGGGCAACTCGGTGGCGGTCCTCACCGGTGACCTCATCTTTGCCCGCGCGTCGATTCTGGTGTCCGAGCTCGGTTCGCGCGCGCTCGGCATCCAGGCGCGGACGTTTGAACGGCTGTGCCTGGGCCAACTGCACGAAACCGTGGGGCCGCGCCCGGACGAGGACCCGGTGGAGCACTACCTGTCCGTTATCGCGGACAAAACCGGTTCGCTGGTGGCTGCGTCCGGCCAGCTGGGAGCGATCTTCGCCGAGGCGGATCCCGCCTACGAGCCCGTCCTGGTGGAGTACGGCGAGAAAGTGGGCGTGGCGTTCCAGCTGGCTGACGACGTCATCGACGTGACTGGCGTGAAGGTCAAGTCCGGCAAGTCGCCGGGGACGGACCTGCGCGAAGGTGTGCCCACCCTGCCGGTGCTGCTGCTGCGGAAGGCCGCCGATGAAGGTGACCAGTCCGCCGTCGAACTCCTGAAACTGATTGACGGCGATCTGAGCTCAGACGAAGCGCTGTCCGCTGCGGTGGCCGGGCTGCGCGTGCACCCCGTCACTGCTGAGTCCTGGGTCGTGGCGCGGCGGTGGGCCAACGAGGCCATTGCCGCCCTGGCCCCCCTGCCCGAGGGCGTGGTCAAGGACTCGCTGTCCAACTTCGCACTGGCCGTGGTGGACCGCGCCAGCTAGGTCAACTGCTCTTTTAAGGCCCGGCTCTCCCTGGACGTTGTCCGCGGCGCGCCGGGCCTTTTTTGGCGCTGCTTGGAGTCGCTGCTTAAAAACGATAGCCCCGGTTCGCAGCAACGATACGAGTCATACGTTGCGTTGAACCGAGGCTATCTCTCCGTTCGCATCAGACCCGCCGGAGGCGTTTAGCGGATCCGTGAACAGCTTATGACAGCTTTGTCATATTACGCAAGTCCCGATTTACGGTGTCTGTCACAGGGTTTTCCCCGCCGGGTTTCCCCAGGCTTGAATCCGGCAAGTGGCTGACAGGCGGCGAAATTGGGGGACACGCCGTCGGACGCTCTGAAAGGTGGGGAAAACCGGCGCGGGGTGCCGACAGACTTTGCACATAGAGCTGATTGGGGCTGACAGCCGGGGCGCCGATCAAGTGTTCTGAATCTATGGATCTCTGCAGGTTTCTGCACTACGCCGGCTCAGTAGCCCGAAGGACTACACTCCTGAAGGCTGGATTCTCGGAGCGGGAAGTTCGCAATGCCGTGGCTGCCGGGGAGATACGAAGGCTGCGGCATGGTGTCCTGGCTCTCCCGGAGGCGCCGGCGGACATGGTGGGCGCCGTCTTGGGCAACGGGCTTCTGACCTGTGCGTCCGGGGCGGCGCACCGAAACCTCTGGGTGCTGCACCAGCCGGAGCAACTTCACCTGGCCTGCCGGCATGGCGGGACCAAAACCGCCGTGGTGCACCGTGAAACCTGGGTGCCTCCGGATACTCCCAGGCCGGTGGCCAGCACCACCGATGTACTCTTGCACGGGCTTCGCTGCCTTCCTGGAGTGGAGGCCGCAGTGATGACCGAGAGTGCTGTGCGGCAGGGGGTGACTACGCTCCCTTACCTCCGCGCGCGGCTCCCCGGCAACCGGAACGGCGCTGCCCGAAAAGTCCTCGATTTGGTGGACGGCACCGCGGACTCAGCCATTGAGGTGGTGGCCCGGCTGATCTTCCGCAGTGAGGGGATCTACACCGAAACCCAGGTGGAACTGGAGGGCATCGGCATAGTGGACTTCCTGCTGGAGGGATTCCTGATTGTGGAAATCGACGGTTCCACTCACCTGGAGCCGCGTCAGGTCAAAAAGGACCGGAAACGGAACAACGCCGGCACCCTGAATGGCTATGCAGTACTCCGGTACGGCTACGCCGAGGTGGTCTACCACCCGGAGCGGATCATCAGCGAGGTCTGGCAGGTCCTGCGGGGCAGAGTTGTCCGCTGAGTTTCCCCAAGTTTGGATTCGGGACGTGGCTGACGCGCCGGAAATCCGGGGGGACACGCCGTCGGCCGCTCCCAAAGGTGGGGAAACCCGGCGGCAGGTCCGCTGGAAGCCGGGCCCCGGGAAGCCCTACTCTTCGTCCTCGAACGCCCACTCGAACATGTCGAAAACGAACTCGGAGAAGGTGCCTTCTTCGGACTTCCACTGGCCGCGGGCGTTGTTGCGGCGGTACACGATGGGGTCCGGGATGCTGAGGTCACCGGTCCGAAAGCCCCAGGTGAAGGCCTCCTCCTCGTCCTCGAGGAACATCAGGAAGCCTTCATCATCAACTTCGAGCTCTTCGGGGTCCCAGAAGTAGTGGTACGCCTCCATGAGGTCCTCGCAGCCGCCCAGTGCCAGGTAGAACTCGCGCAGGACCAGCGGGATCTGGAACTGGTGCTCGGCGAGGGCTGAGTCCAGTTCCTCCGGGCTGAGCCCGTCCTCCGGCTGCCATTCGTCCTCGAGATACTTCGGAACAAGCGCGCGGAACTTCTCGAGGAACATGTCAGTCATGCTCATATCCTAGCTAATCGCGGGTGCCCCACTCGCCGGTAGGCCCCGCGCTGCGCTGCCAACCGCGGACCGCCAGCGGGATGTGCCACGACCGCCGCCAGGCCACCACGCGGAACGCGAAGACCACGCCCGCCACGGCGCACGCGGTCAGCGCATTAAAGGACGATGTGACCCACAGGACGGCGGTGAGGGTGGCCCCGCTGAAGGCCGGCAGGGCATAGAGGTCGCGGGCGTCGAATAGCTGCGGCACCTCGTTGGCGGTGATGTCGCGCAGCAGCCCCCCGCCCACGGCCGTCGTCACGCCCAGCAGCACGGCCGCGAACGGGTTCATGCCCAGGGTCAGTGCCTTCAGGGTGCCGGTGATGCAGAACAGGGCAAGCCCGCCGGCATCGAACAGCACCAGGAGGGAGGTGTACCGCTGGACGCTGGAGAACAGGAAATACACCAGCACCGTGGCCAGGACGGGCGGTACCAGGTAGGCAGGGTTGGTAAAGGCTGCCGGGACGGAGTTGAGGATGATGTCCCGGATCACGCCGCCGCCCAGGGACACCAGCGATGCCAGCAGGAGGGAACCCACAAAGTCGAACTGCTTGCGTGCGGCCAGCAGCGAGCCTGAGACCGCAAAGAAGAACACGCCCGCAAGATCCAGCCACACCAGGGCGATGTCAAAAGGGAATGTCATGGAACGTCCCTGCGGTTAAAAGAGGGCGGACAGCGGCGGCTCCAACGTTACGCTAGCCCCTATGAACAGCCCGGTAATGATCGCCTGTGCCCACGGCACCTCCAGCAAGCAGGGAGCCGCGGAGGTCAATGCCCTGCGCGCCGCCATCGCCGCACTCCGCCCCGGCCTGGACGTCCGGGAAGCCTACGTGGACGTTCAGGAACCCGACCTGGTTGATGTGGTGGCGGGCCTGCCGGAGGGGGCGGAAGCCGTCGTCGTGCCCTTGCTGCTGAGCGTTGGCTACCACGTCAAGGTGGACATTGCGCGGGCCGTGAAGAGCCGGCCCGGCATGGCCGCCGCCCAGCCGCTCGGCCCTGATCAGCGCCTGGCCGCGCTGCTTGACCAGCGGCTGCGCGAGGCCGGCGCCACGGACAACGACGCCATCATCCTCGCCGCAGCAGGTTCCTCCAACCCCAACGCGGCCATCAGTGTAGAGGAGCTGCTGGGACACCTGCGGCAGCTGCGGTCCAACCGGATGGTGGCCGCGTACGGTGCCTCCGCCAAGCCTTCCGTGCCCGACGCCGTCGCCATGCTCCGCGAGGAACTCGCCGGGGGTGCCGGGGCGGGGGAGTCCGCGGGAGGGGTCGACGTCGGCGGGCGGGTTGTCATTGCGTCCTACCTTTTGGCGCCGGGTTTCTTCCACGACCAGCTGGCGAAGGCCGGTGCGGACCTGGTCACCGAACCTCTGCTGCAATCTCCGGTGCTCGCCGAAATTGCGCTCGAAAGGTACGACGCCGCCGTCGCCGAAGCCAGCGCCTCCGGCGTTTCGTGACGAAATATTTCCCTAGGTGACTTAGCGTTTCCGGACCTTTGTAGCCCCCTCGAAGCGGGACCTACAGTCGATGCATGACTGATACAGCTCTAGCCGGAGCGTCGGCGGATTCCGCTGCCGCCAAGCGCCCCGCCCGCCCGTCCCGCCCCGCCGCCAAGCCGCACGGGCAGTGGAAGGTGGACGGCAAGGCGCCGCTGAATGCCAACGAAACCTGGAAGCAGGAAGACGACGGCCTCAACGTCCGCGAGCGTATCGAGACCATCTACGCCCAGGAAGGCTTCGACGCCATCCCCAGCCAGGACCTGCACGGCCGCTTCCGCTGGTGGGGCCTCTACACCCAGCGCAAGCCCGGGATCGACGGCGGCAAGACCGCAACCCTTGAACCGCACGAGCTCGAGGACAAATACTTCATGCTCCGCGTCCGCATCGACGGCGGCGCGCTCACCACCGAGCAGCTGCGCGTCATCGGCCAGATCTCCGTGGACTTCGCCCGGGACTCCGCCGACCTCACGGACCGCCAGAACATCCAGCTGCACTGGATCCGCGTGGAGGACATCCCCGAGATCTGGACCCGCCTGGAAGCTGTTGGCCTCTCCACCACCGAGGCCTGCGGGGACGTGCCCCGCGTCATCCTGGGTTCGCCTGTGGCCGGCATCGCCAAGGATGAGCTCATCGACCCCACTCCGCTCATCGAGGAGCTGGGGGAGCGGTTCATCGGCAACCCACTGCTGTCCAACCTGCCGCGCAAGTACAAGACCGCCATCACGGGCCACCCAAGCCAGGACGTGGTCCACGAGATCAACGACTTCGCCCTGGTGGGTGTCCGCCACCCGGAACTCGGCATTGGCTACGATCTCTGGGCCGGCGGTGCGCTGTCCACCAACCCGATGCTCGGCAAGCGCCTTGGCGCCTTCGTGAAGCCGGAACAGGCCGCCGACGTGTGGCTGGGCGTGACCAGCATCTTCCGCGACTACGGCTACCGGCGCATGCGCACCAAGGCCCGCCTGAAGTTCCTGATGGCCGACTGGGGTCCGGAGAAGTTCCGCCAGATCCTGGAGGACGAATACCTCGGCTACAAGCTGGCCGACGGTCCGGCCGCGCCCAAGCCCACCACCCCGGGCGACCACGTGGGCGTGCACGAGCAGAAGGACGGCAAGTTCTTCATCGGCGCCACCCCGGTGGCCGGCCGCCTGTCCGGTGCCGCGCTGGTCAAGCTCGCGGACACCCTCGAAGCCCGCGGTTCCTACCGGCTGCGCACCACCCCGCACCAGAAGCTCGTGGTCCTGGACGTCGAGAAGGAGCAGGTGGAACCGCTCGTCGCGGAGCTGGACGCCCTGGGGCTGTCCGCCCGCCCGTCCGTGTTCCGCCGCGGCACCATCGCCTGCACCGGCATCGAGTACTGCAAGCTGGCCATCGTGGAGACCAAGCACACCGCCGCCACCGCCGTTGCCGAGCTGGAACGCCGCCTGGCGGACCTCGCGGAATCCGGCCAGTTGCCGCAGGCTCTGTCCCTGCACATCAACGGCTGCCCCAACTCCTGCGCCCGCATCCAGACGGCGGACATCGGCCTCAAGGGCATGATGCTTCCCACGCCCGACGGCGACCCCTCCCCGGGCTTCCAGGTCCACCTGGGCGGCGGCCTGGCTTCCAAGGACCGCGAGGAAGCAGGCCTGGGCCGGACGGTTCGCGGCCTGAAGGTCTACGTGGACGACCTGCCGGACTACGTGGAGCGGGTTGTCCGCACCTTCGTGGCCCAGCGGGCAGAAGGCCAGACCTTCGCCGAGTGGGCCCACGCAGCGGACGAGGAGGCGTTGCAGTAATGGCAAAGCACCTGGCACCCTCACCGGCCAAGCGCCCGGTGGAAGAGCTCAAGGCCCTCGCCAAAGCCGGCGCCGCCGAGCTTGGCTGGGATGCCCCGGCCGCTGACGTGATTGCCTGGGTGGCGCGCAACTTCGAGCTGCCCGCCGTCGCCGTCGCCTGCTCCATGGCCGACGCCGTCCTGCCCGCCCTGGTCGCGGACCAGCTGCCCGGCGTCGACGTCCTGTTCCTGGAGACCGGCTACCACTTCCCGGAAACCTACGCCACGCGTGACGAGGTGGCAGCGAACCTCCGCGTCAACGTGGTGGACGTGCTCCCGGAGAACACCGTGGAGCAGCAGGACCGCCTCCTGGGCAAGGACCTGTTCCTCCGCGACGCCGCCCAGTGCTGCGCACTCCGCAAGGTGGCCCCGCTGCAGCGCACCCTCGCTGGCTACGAACTCTGGTTCACCGGCGTCCGCCGCGACGAGGCCCCCACACGGACCAACACTCCGCTGGTGACGTGGGACGACAAGAACGGCCTGGTCAAGGTCAACCCGATGGCCGCCTGGACGTTCGACCAGCTGGTCCAGTACTCCGACGACAACCTCCTGCCCGTCAACCCGCTCCTGTCCCAGGGCTACCCGTCCATCGGATGCCAGCCCTGCACCCGCAAAGTGGCTCCCGGCGAGGACCCCCGCGCCGGCCGCTGGGCAGGAACCAACAAGACAGAATGCGGACTACACGTATGAGCACTTACTTAACCGAGGAGCCCCAGGTGACTGAAGCTGCCGTATCCACGCGCCTCTCCAGCCTGGACACCCTCGAATCCGAAGCGATTCATATCATCCGCGAGGTTGTTGCCGAGTTCGAGAAGCCCGCGCTGCTGTTCTCCGGCGGCAAGGATTCCGTGGTGATGCTGCACCTGGCCACCAAGGCGTTCTGGCCGGGCAAGGTCCCGTTCCCCGTGCTGCACGTGGACACCGGCCACAACTTCCCCGAGGTCATCGACTTCCGCGACCGCACTGTTGAGCGCCTGGGCCTGAAGCTGGTAGTGGGTTCCGTGCAGGAGTTCATCGACCGCGGCGAACTGGCAGAGCGTGCCGACGGCACCCGCAACCCGCTGCAGACCGTCCCGCTGCTGGACGCCATCCAGCAGAACAAGTTCGACGCCGTGTTCGGCGGCGGCCGCCGCGACGAGGACAAGGCCCGCGCCAAAGAGCGCATCCTCAGCCTCCGCGACGAGTTCGGCCAGTGGGACCCGCGCAACCAGCGCCCCGAGCTGTGGAACCTGTACAACGGCCGCCACACGGTGGGCCAGCACGTCCGTGCGTTCCCCATCAGCAACTGGACCGAGCTGGACATCTGGCGCTACATCGAGCGCGAAAACATCGAGCTGCCCGGCCTGTACTACGCCCACGAGCGCGAGGTCTTCGCCCGCGACGGCATGTGGCGCGCAGTGGGCGAGGTTTCCCAGCCGCGCCCCGATGAGGAAGTCATCACCAAGACCGTCCGCTACCGCACGGTGGGGGACATGTCCTGCACCGGCGCGGTCGAGTCCAACGCCTTCACCGTGGCCGACGTCGTGGTCGAAGTCGCCGCCTCCACCCTGACCGAACGTGGCGCCACCCGCGCAGATGACCGCATCTCCGAGGCAGCCATGGAAGACCGCAAGAAGGACGGGTATTTCTAATGAGCACCGATACTTTGGCTTCGGAGCTGGAGACAGCACTGCCCACTACGTTGTTCCGGTTCGCCACCGCCGGGTCGGTCGACGACGGCAAGTCCACTTTGGTGGGCCGCCTCCTTCACGATTCCAAAGCCATCCTGGCTGACACCCTTGACGCCGTTGCCCGGACTTCGGCCGACCGCGGCTTTGGCGGGGAGAAGGGCGGGATCGACCTCGCCCTGCTGACCGACGGACTCCGCGCCGAGCGGGAACAGGGCATAACCATCGACGTGGCCTACCGCTACTTCGCCACCGACCGCCGCAGCTTCATCCTGGCCGACTGCCCCGGGCACGTGCAGTACACCAAGAACACGGTGACCGGCGCGTCCACCGCGGATGCCGTCGTCGTCCTCATCGACGCCCGCAAGGGTGTCCTGGAGCAGACCCGCCGGCACCTGTCCGTGCTGCAGCTGCTGCGGGTGGCACACGTGATCGTGGCAGTGAACAAGATCGACTTGGTGGACTTCAGCGAGTCCGTGTTCCGCGAGATCGAGGCGGACGTGCAGCAGGTGGGCCGCGAACTGGGCCTCGGCTCGGACGGAATCAGCGACCTGCTGGTCATCCCCGTGTCCGCCCTCGACGGCGACAACGTGGTGGACCGGTCCGAGCGCACCCCCTGGTACACCGGCCCGGCGCTGCTGGAGGTCCTCGAGACCCTGCCCGCCGCGGACGAACTCGAAAGCCACCTGGAGAGCTTCCGCTTCCCCGTGCAGCTGGTCATCCGGCCGCAGGGCGCCCTGGCTCCGGACGCCGTGGCCGCCGGCCTGGACGTGGAGGCCTACCGTGACTACCGCGCCTACGCCGGCCAGATCACCGAGGGCTCGGTCAAGGTGGGGGACAAGGTCTCCGTGCTGACCCCCGGCCAGGAGCCGCGGACCACCACTGTGGTGGGAATCGACTTCGCCGGCGCCTCCCTGGAGGAAGCCGCCGCCCCGCAGTCCGTCGCCATCCGGCTGGCCGAGGAGTTCGACGTGGCCCGCGGTGACACCATCGCCGCTGCGGGAACCGTCCGCGAAGCATCGGCGGACCTGTACGCGGCGCTGTGCTGGCTGTCCCCGAAGCCGCTGCGCGAGGGCCAGAAGGTGCTGGTCAAGCACGGCACGCGCACGGTCCAGGCCATGGTCCGCAACGTCTCCGGCAAGCTGGACCTGGCGTCCTTCAAGCTCGAGGGCGCGTCCAGCCTGGAGCTGAACGACATCGGCCACGCACAGCTCCGGCTCGCCGCCCCGCTGCCGCTGGAGAACTACCTGCACCACCGCCGGACCGGAGCGTTCCTGGTGATCGATCCGCTGGACGGCAACACGCTGGCCGCCGGCCTGGTCAAGGACCACCCGGGCGACCACGAAGACGAGCGCTACTCGATCTGATGTCGCACAACCGGCCCTCGCTTGCTTAACCGGTGCCGCCCGGCAACGGTTATGCGGTTCCGGGCCGGTTATGCGGGTCGGCTTCGAGGATCGACTTCAGCTTCTGCAGGTCCTTGCGGTTCTCCCGGCGCATCAAAGGCGCCATGAACAGCCCTGCCAGCCGCGAGAAACCCGAGGGGCTCCCGCTGTTGCCGAGCGTCATCCGGGTCCCGCCGTCGTCGTCCGTCCATGTGTAGGTGGTCTGCATGGGGAAGGGGCCCTGCGCGGTCCGCATGACCAGCCGCTCGCCGGGGACGTACTCCACGAACTCGTACGTGTAATTGAGCTCGCGGCCCAGGAACTTCGCCGTGAACGCTACCCTCGTGCCGGGGCCGACCGGCCCGTCCGTGAGCCTCTGCGCACGGTGGATGTTCGCGTACCACTGTGGGGCGTTGTCCGGGTTGGCCGCGTACTCCGCCACCTCGGCGCGGGGCCGGTTGATGACCATCTCGGTCTGGACATTCACCATAGGTGCCTCCTCGTTGCGGGGTTAGTCTGGAACCCACGTTAGTCCGGGGCGGCGGGAGAACCATGGAAACCATCAACGGCAAGCTGCTGAACTGGGCGTCCATCCTGGATGAGAAGACCCGCGAACAGGCCGTGATGACCGCCGACCTGCCGTTCATCTACCCGCACCTGGCACTGATGCCGGACGCGCACCTGGGCAAGGGCGCCACTGTCGGCTCCGTGATTCCCACGCTCGGCGCGATCATCCCGGCGGCGGTGGGCGTTGACATCGGCTGCGGCATGATCGCGGTCCGGACCCAGTATTCCCTGGCCGACCTGCCCGCAGACCGGCGGCCGCTGCGCGAAGGCATCGAGCGGGCTGTCCCTCTCTCTGCCGGACATAACAACAAAAAGGTGCTTCCGACGGCGGCGCCCCGGGTTGCGAAGCTGCAGTCACGCGCCGCGGTGGCCGGGTTCGATCCAGCCCGGTACGTCCCGGCTTGGGACCTGCAGCTGGGATCGCTCGGGTCAGGGAACCACTTCATCGAGGTGTGCGCGGACGAGGCTGACGGCGTATGGCTGTTCCTGCACTCGGGCTCGCGGGGCATCGGGAACAAGATCGCGCAGCACCACATCGGCGTGGCACGGCAGGCGGCGGCCAGGCTGAAGGTGCACCTGCCGAATCCGGACCTGGCCTACCTGGAGGAGGGAACGGCCGAGTTCGACCGATACATCGCCGAGCTCCGCTGGGCGCAGCACTTCGCCCTCTTGAACCGCGAGGAAATGATGGACCGGGTGACTACCCAGTTTGCGCAGTTCGTGGGAGGGCCGGTCAAAGAGCTGGAGCGCATCAACTGCCATCACAACTTCACCCAGCAGGAGACGCATTACGGAAAGTCCGTCTGGGTCTCACGCAAGGGCGCGATCAAAGCCGAGCCCGGCGATCCGGGACTAATCCCGGGATCCATGGGAACGGCGTCGTACGTCGTGGCGGGGCTCGGGAACCGGGCGTCGCTGAACTCCTCGCCGCACGGGGCAGGCCGGGAGTACTCACGCAACGCCGCCCGCAAGGCCTTCACCCTTGAGGAGCTCAAGCGGGCAATGCGGGGCATCGAGTTCCGCGCCTCCGAAGCCTTCATCGACGAAATCCCCGCCGCCTACAAACCCATCGATGTGGTGATGCAGGACGCCGCGGACCTGGTCGCGGTGCGGCACAAGCTCCGGCAGCTGGTCAACGTCAAGGGGAACTAAACCGTGTCTCCGCGGCCGAATGTGACGCCAGATTAACCCGCGTGACCCCCGGTTTCCGCGTCATTGAATGGGGTTTGGGGCACTCCCTATGGTGAAACAATGACTAGTTCCAAGCCCGGGATGCGGCGCATCGTGGCAGGCGAAAGCGCGGTGCCCCGGCGCAGGCGTGCCATCGAGGCCGCCTTGGCCATCGGGCTTGTCCTGCTGATCGTGGCAGGAGCCGTCGTGGCGTCCAACCTCTCCCGGAATCCGGAAGCGGAAGCCGCGGCTACAGGCCCGGCCGCCGAGCTCCGGCTGGGCTACTTCGGCAATGTAACGCACGCGCCGGCGCTGGTGGGCGTCAATAAGGGGTTCCTCGCCGAGGCCCTCGGCAGCACCACCCTCAGCACCGAGACTTTCAACGCCGGCCCGGCAGCCATTGAGGCCCTCAACGCCGGCGCCATCGATGCTGCCTACCTGGGGCCCAACCCCGCCATCAATTCCTACGCCACCAGCAGGGGCGAATCCGTACGGGTCATCGCCGGGGCGGCGGCCGGGGGCGCGCAGCTGGTGGTCAAGCCCGGCATCAGCTCGGCGGCGGACCTGCGCGGCAAAACTCTGGCCACGCCCCAGCTGGGCGGCACCCAGGACGTGGCCCTCCGAGCCTGGCTGGCCGCGCAGGGCTACAAGACCAGCGTGGACGGCAGCGGCGACGTCGCCATCAACCCCACCGACAACGCCCAGACCCTCAAGCTCTTCCAGGACGGAAAGCTCGACGGCGCGTGGTTGCCTGAGCCTTGGGCGTCGCGGCTGGTGCTCCAGGCCGGAGCCCGGGTGCTGGTGGACGAGAAGGACCTGTGGGACGGAACCGGAACCGGCAAGCCTGGCCAGTTCCCCACCACCGTGCTGATCGTGAACCAGCAGTTCGCTGCCGCCCATCCCGAGACTGTCCAGGCGCTGCTGGCCGGGCACGCCGAGGCGGTGGCCTGGCTGAACGCGGCGCCGGAAGCAGAAAAAGCGCAGGTCATCAACGCAGCGCTGGAGGAAGACGCCGGAGCGGCGCTTCCCCGGAACGTGCTGGACCGGGCCCTGGCCAACATCACGTTCACCCTGGACCCGCTGGCCGGAAGCTACCCGCGGCTGTTGCGGGACGGCGTCGAGGCGGGGACTACGAAGGAGGCCGACATCAATGGCCTGTTCGACCTTCGCGCACTGAACCAGGTCTCCGGCGCCGGCGCGCCGTCAGGTGCCGACCCGATATCCGCCGCAGGCCTCGGCCAGGACTGACCCGCTTTCCCACAAACTTAAGGACTCACCATGCCAGTCGTACTGGAACACCTGGGCAAGCGCTTCGGCGACGGCGCCCCGGTCCTGGATGACGTCAATGCCAACATTGCCCCGGGTGAGTTCGTTGCCCTCCTTGGTGCGTCGGGCTGCGGCAAGTCCACCCTGCTGAACATCATCGCGGGCCTGGAGGCACCGACGTCGGGCGCTTTGGAAGTGCCCAGCGACGGAGCGGCGTTCATGTTCCAGGACGCGGCGCTGTTCCCCTGGCTGACCGCACGGGAGAACGTCCAGCTGGCGCTGAAGATGCGCGGCGTGGGCAAGGCGGAGCGGCAGGCCAGGGCACAGGAGCTGCTTGAGCTGGTGCACCTCGGAGCCGCCGGCGACAAGCGCCCGCACGAACTCTCCGGCGGCATGCGGCAGCGCGTATCCCTGGCCCGGGCGCTGGCCCAGGACCGGCAGCTGCTGCTCATGGACGAGCCGTTCGCCGCGCTCGACGCGATCACCCGCGACCTGCTGCACGACGAACTCGAGCGCATCTGGAAGGAAACCGGACGAACCATCGTCTTCGTGACCCACAACGTCCGGGAAGCCGTGCGGCTGGGCCAGCGCGTGCTGCTGCTGTCCTCCCGCCCGGGCCGCGTGGTCCAGGAGTGGGACGTCACCGAGGAACACCGAACCGACGCCGGGCTCGCCGGCCAGCTGACCGGGGTCATTACCGCCCGGCTGCGGGAGGAGATTCGCCGCCATGCCAAGTAACCCCACCCCGTTGGAGGACAAGCCCCGCGCCGACGCCCCGCACATCCACGCCGCGCTGACCCGCACGTCCACCGGAAACGAGGACCTGCGGGAACTTGAATCCGGGCTGGATTCGCTGCAGTCCGACGCCGCGGGCAAGCACCGGATCGACTGGTCCCGCGCCTTCCTGCCCGCCGCGGCGCTGGCGGTGCTGGTCCTCATCTGGCAGTTCTATGTGTCCCTCGGCTTCAAGCGGCGGGACCAGGTCCCCGGGCCGCTGGATGTGCTGGGCCAGCTGGGGACCCTCTGGGGTGACGCCAAGCTGCAGGAAGCGGTGTGGACTTCGCTGGAGCGCGGGCTGGTCGGCTTCCTGATTTCGGTGGCCATCGCGACGCCGGTGGGGCTGTTGCTGTCCCAGGTCGCGCCGCTCCGCCGGGCGTTCGGGCCGCTGATCTCCGGCCTGCAGGTGCTGCCGTCCGTGGCGTGGGTCCCGGCGGCGATCATCTGGTTCGGACTGACCGACGCCACCGTCTACTTCGTGGTGTTTATGGGGGCGATCCCGTCCATCATCAACGGGCTGATTTCCGGCGTTGACCAGATCCCGCCGCAGTACCGCCGCGTGGGGACCGTGCTGGGTGCGTCCCGGCTGCAGATGGCGCTGCAGATCATCCTGCCGGCCGCCCTTCCGGGCTACTTGGGCGGCCTGAAGCAGGGCTGGGCGTTCTCGTGGCGCTCGCTGATGGCTGCCGAAATCATTGCTGTGGGCGGGACCATTGGGTTCGGCCTCGGCTCGCTGCTGGACCAGGGCCGCGATCTCTCGGACATGACCATCGTGATGGCCGCGATCCTGCTGATCCTCGGCGTCGGCATCCTGATTGAGCTGCTGGTGTTCGGCCCGATCGAGAAGCGGCTCCTCCGCCGGCGCGGGCTCCTGGCCGGCAGCACCCGCTGAACCGGGGGAGGGAACGGCCTTCTCTGGCGTCCCCGGCCCGGCCGGGTATAGCTTGAACCGTAGCCGGCAACTCCTGCGAGTCCGGGCTGGCGCTAAGCGTGAGGCGGACACATGGAACGTGCGGTCGGAACGGATGAAGGCGTACTGGCGGGGATAGGTTCGACCCCCCTGATTGAACTGCGGAAAGTTGTGCCGCCCGGCTCTGCCCGGGTGCTCGCGAAACTGGAGTTTGCGAACCCTACGGGGAGCATGAAGGACCGCATGGCCTTGGCGGCGATCACGGCTGCAGAAGCCCGGGGCGACATCAGCCCGGGGGACACCGTCGTCGAGTACACCGCCGGGACCACAGGCATTTCCCTGGCGCTCGTCTGCGCAGCCAAGGGCTACAAGCTCCATGTGGTTTTTTCCGACGCGTTCAGCGACGAGAAACGGCGGACCATGGAAGCGCTGGGGGCCACCGTCGAAGATGTTCCCAGCGACCACGGAAAAATCACGGAACAGCTGATCAAAGCCATGATCGCCCGTGCCGGTGAGTTGAGCGCACAGCCGGGCCACTGGGCCTGCGACCAGCTCAACAACCATGACGCCATCACGGGCTACCTGGCCCTGGGCGAGGAGATTTGGCAGCAGTCCTACGGCCGCGTTGACGCCTTTGTCCAGTTCGTGGGCACCGCCCACTCGATCCACGGGACGGCGCGCGGCCTGCGGGCACACATCCCGGGGGCCCGCATCATCGCGGCGGAACCCGCCGAATCGGCTGTGCTGTCCGGCGGACCGACCGGGTCCCACCGTATTGAGGGCACGGGCATTGGGTTCGTTCCGCCGTTGTGGGAACCTGCCGAAGTCGATGGGATCGAAAGGGTCACCTCCGAGGAGGCCATGGCGATGAGCCGGCGGCTTGCCCTTGAAGAGGGAATCTTCGCCGGTACCTCGTCCGGCGGGAACGTTGTGGCGGCCCTGCGCATCGCCAAAGACCTCGGCCCGGAAGCCACCGTGGTCACGGTCATGGTCGATTCCGGGTTCCGCTATCTCAGCACCGGCCTGTACGGGGACTGACTATGTGACGCAGGATTACCTTGCGTGAACTGGTGTTGCTGGGCCTTTGTGGGTGATTGTGACGCGGCCCTACCGTTGATTCATGGCAATTCAGGATATCTACCCCACAGCGCTGCGGCTGCTCGGCCGTCCCGTGCTGGTGGTGGGCGGGGGACCGGTGGCTACACGCCGCGCCAAGGGCCTGCTCGACGCCGGTGCCGTTGTCACCGTGGTGGCTCCCGTTGCCTCCGCAGCCCTCCAGGACCTGGCCGACGCCGGCCTGGTCACCTGGGCAGCGCGCCCTTACGTTTCGAGTGACGTCGACGGCGTCTGGTTCGTCCAGACCGCCACCGGCGATCCCAGCGTGGACGCCCAGGTATCGGCCGACGCCGAGGCGCAGCGCGTTTGGTGCGTCAATGCCTCCGACCACGAAGCTTCCGCAGCCTGGACCCCCGCCGTGGCCGAAGTGGATGACGTCAAGATCGCCGTCAACGCCGGGGGAGACCCGCGCCGCGCCATGGCCGTCCGTGACGCCGTGGCCACCGCCCTGGAAACCGGGGATCTTCCGCTGCGCCGCCGCCGCGCCCACCGCGGCTCCGTTGCGCTGGTGGGCGGAGGACCCGGCGATACCGGCCTCATCACCGTCCGCGGCCGCCGGCTCCTGGGTCAGGCCGATGTCGTGGTTGCCGACCGCCTCGGTCCCCGCGAACTGTTGAACGAACTCGCCCCTGACGTCCGCGTCATTGAGGTGGGCAAGACCCCCGGCCACCACCCCGTGCCGCAGTCTGAGATCAACCGCATCCTGGTGGAAGAAGCCCTCAAGGGCCACCGCGTGGTCCGGCTCAAGGGCGGCGACCCGTACGTCCTGGGCCGCGGCGGCGAGGAAGCCGAGTACTGCCGGCAGCACGGCGTCGAGGTCGAGGTCGTGTCCGGTGTTACCTCCGCGATTTCCGTTCCCGCAGCCGCGGGCATCCCGGTCACGCACCGCGGTCTTGCCAAGGGCTTCAGCGTGGTCACCGGCCACGAGGAACTGTCCGAGGTTCCGGCCCGTGCAGACCACACCATCGTCCTGCTGATGGGCGTCGGTCAGCTCCGCGAATCCGCGTCCGCGCTGGGCGAAGCCGGCCTGCCGCAGGACACCCCTGTTGGTATCGTGGAGAACGGCTATTTGCCCAACCAGCGCGTGACGATTGGCACGCTTGGTTCGATCGCCGACCAGGCCCAGGCCGCCGGCGTCGCAAATCCCGCAGTCATTGTCATCGGCGACGTTGTGCGCGTGAGCCCGTTCGCTCCGGCGCATTTCAAAACCGCTGACTACGGCACCACCACCCCGAACAGCCCCCGCAAACCCCGAGTCCTCACCTCCTAGTCGAACAAAAGGAACACAGCCGTGTCATCAAGCACCACCGTAGGTTCTGCCGAACGTCCGCTGCGCGTCGCCGTCGTGGGCTCTGGCCCGGCCGGCGTCTACGCCGCGGACATCCTCACCAAGAGCGAGGCCGTCAAGAGCGGCGAGCTGACCGTGAGCATCGACCTCTTTGACCGCTACCCGGCACCCTACGGCCTGATCCGCTACGGCGTTGCCCCGGACCACCCGCGCATCAAGGGCATCGTCAACGCCCTGCACAGGGTCCTGGACCGCGGCGACATCCGCTTCTTCGGCAACGTGGACTATGGCACCGACCTCACCATCGAGGATCTCCGCACCCACTATGACGCCGTCATCTTCGCCACCGGCGCCATCAAGGACGCGGATCTGAACATCCCGGGCATCGAGCTGGAAGGCTCCTTCGGCGGCGCCGACTTCGTCTCCTGGTACGACGGCCACCCGGACGTGCCGCGTGAATGGCCGCTGGACGCCAAGGAAATCGCTGTCCTCGGTAACGGCAACGTGGCCCTGGACGTGGCCCGCGTCCTGTCCAAGCACGCCGACGACCTGCTCAGCACCGAGGTCCCGGACAACGTCTACGCCGGACTGAAGAACTCGCCCGTCACGGACGTGCATGTCTTCGGCCGCCGTGGCCCCGCCCAGGTCAAGTTCACCCCGCTGGAACTGCGCGAACTGTCCCACTCCAAGGACGTGGACATCATCCTCTACCCGGAGGACTTCGAGTTCGATGAGGAATCGGACCGCCAGATCCAGAGCAACAACCAGACCAAGACCATGGTGGGTACGCTGACCAACTGGATCGCCGAGCAGCCCGAGGACGTTTCCGAACTGACGGCATCCCGCCGCCTGCACTTGCACTTCCTGCACAGCCCGGTGGAGATCTACGACGACCCGGAGACCCCGGGCAAGGTTGCCGGCATCAAGTTCGAACGCACCGAGCTGGACGGCACCGGCAACGCGCGCGGCACCGGCGAGTTCGTCGACTACCCGGTCCAGGCCGTGTATCGCGCCATCGGCTACTTCGGTTCCGCCCTGCCGGACGTTGAGTTCGACCACAAGAAGGGTGTGGTGACGAACGACGGCGGCCGCGTCCTGGGCGCCGACGGCCAGCACGTGCCGGGTCTCTACGCCACGGGCTGGATCAAGCGCGGACCGGTCGGTCTCATCGGGCACACGAAGGGCGACGCCCTGGAAACCGTCACCTACCTGCTCGAAGACCGCGAAAACCTGCCGGTCGCCGAGGCGCCCGCAGAGAGCGCCGTCGTCGAACTCTTGGAAAACCGCGGCGTGGAGTTCACGTCCTGGGAAGGCTGGCTGGCCCTGGACGCCCACGAACTGGCGCTGGGCGCGGCTGCCACGGAGGCCGGCGGCTCGCACGGCGTCGAGGTCAAGCGTGAGCGCATCAAGGTTGTCCCGCGTGAGGACATGGTCACCATCTCCCGCGACGGTGTAGCCGCCCAGGTCTAACGCCGGACCGCTTTACCGCCCTGCACCGCCTGCCGCCATGAGCTCCAGGCGGTGCAGGGTTTCGCGGTTCCGGACCGAAATCGCCGGATCGCGGAACGCCTTGGGCACCCGCTTTCCCGGCCCCCGGATCGCGTCCTCCATGATGGTCACCAGGCACTGGTCGCCCCGGTCCTCGAGCGTCAGCACCACTTTTGCCTCGCCCATGGGCCAGCCGCGCGCCACCAGCTCCAGCCGCTGACCGGGCTCCACGGCGGTGACCCGGCTGCTGTCGTTGATCACCAGCGGCCAGGCGCCGACGGAGTGGTAGAGCCGGGCACCTTCCTGCGGCCAGTGGTCGTCCACCGCCCGGATGCGGGAAGCACCAACCACCCAGCCGGAGTACAGCCAGCCGTCGGAGATCACCTTCCAGACGTTGGCGGCGGGGGCATTGAACAGCCGGGACACGGTCGACATGGCGTTCCTTCCATAGGGTCGGTGGGGAAATCCTACATGCGTCCGAAACGGGCGCGGATGAGCGCGAAGATGCCGTAGGCGATGAATCCCACGCCAATGGCCACCAGCAGGTAGGGCCCGAACGGATGCTCACGGAGGGCCTTGAGGCTGCCGTCCAGCCCGGTGGATTCCTCGGGGCGGTGCTTGGCAGCGGCGATGACGAACAGCAGTCCGGCGAGGTTGAGCGCAACCCCCTTGGCCGCATGCCCGGCGACGCCGAGAGTGTCTATGAGGCGGCCCCGGCGGGTACCGTCGAACGCCAGGAGCTCCTCCTTGAAACCCCGCCGAAGGCCCTTGATGACGAAGTAGACCCCAACGCCCATGATGGTCAGGCCGAGGGCGGCCAGCACCCACGGGCCCAGCGGGTGGGCCATCAGGGCGGCGCTGAAATCCCGGGTGCTGTCCCCGGAGTCGCCGGGCATTCCCGTGGCGAAGCCCGCGAAGCTGAGGCCCACGCTGGCATAGGCCACCGAAAGGAAACCTGACGAGACGAGCTTGGCCGCGCGTTCCTTGCGCGGGAGGTGCCGGGCACGGAGGGTGGCCTCGCTGGCCTGCCACAGCCCCAGTCCAGCGCACGCAGCCACGCTCGCCCACATGACGGCCGGTCCCCAAGGGTTCGCGGCCAGCTGTTCTATGGCACCCGTGGGTTCCGCCTGCCCCGGCTGGCCCAGCGCGATGGCGACGGCGATGGCACCCACGATGAGGTGCAGGAGGGCCATCACGGCAAAACCGGCGCGCGCCAGTACATCCAGGGCCTTGGCATTGGACGCGTCCTCGATGACGTCCGCGGCCTGGCTGAGGGTGGAGTCGGGGTTTGCCATGGCCTCAGCCGTTCATGGGCCCTTCGGCGCGCAGCTTCTCGGCGCCGGGTCCTTCAACGTGGATGGTGCAGCGGACCACCAGGCGGCCCGGAGCGTTCTCCAGTTCCACCAGGGAGTCGTCCCCGCTGAGCACCGTGAAGGCCTCGGATCCGGGAACCGCATCCACCCCCTTGGCGGCTGCCGTTTCCCGGGCGTTCTTCAGCGCCTCACGCTGGAGCCCCTCCACGTAGGAGGTGTCGGATTCACGTGCCGGGTCCCCGAAGGCCCAGCCAAATAAGGTGCCTGTCATTCCCATGGCGACGATATTACGGGGTCGCGCCGCGAAAAGACGGACTTTCGTAACATTAGTAAGTGTGCTTACGATAAGGGCAGTGCGGCCCCTGCGGCTGCGGGCCGGCACAGTGAAAGCCGGCACGGTGAATCCGAATCGACGTTAGGAACGCATCATGGCAGGAAACCTCATTGCCCGCTCAGTCCACGACCTGACGGCGGCAGCATGGTTCGGCGGGTCCCTCATGGGCGCCATCGGCCTCAACGGGGCGGCAGCCCAGGCCAAGGACCCGGCCGAACGCACCCGGCTCTCCAGTGCCGGGTGGATGAAGTGGGCGCCGGTCCAGACAGCCGCCTTTGCCTCGCACCTGGTGGCGGACCTCGCCATCGCCTGGGAGAACAAGGGGCGGATCGCCAAGCAGGATGGAGTTGCCCGGGACACGGCGATCAAGACGGCGGTCACGGTCGCAGGCGCAGCGGTGACGCTGTACTCGGGCATCCTGGGCAAGAAGGTGGAGAAGCTTGCCGGGGAGGGCGCCGAGGGTGCCACCGAACCCCGTTCCGGCGCCTCCAAAGAGCTGAAATCCGCCCAGGAGCAGCTGAAGATGCTGCAATGGATCATCCCCGTCTTTGCCGGCGCAGTGGTTGTCCTCGGCGCGAAGCACGGCGAGATGCAGCGGCCCAAGAACGTCCTCGCCGGCCTCCGCGGCTAGGCACCCGGCTGGCCCGGGCGGCCTCCACCACACGCAAATGACGACGGTCCGGCACCCGGGTGCCGGACCGTCGTCGTGCGTCCGCTCTCCGAAGAGGCTAGACCGGGTGGGTATTGGCCGGCGGCAGGTCCGGGTTCATGTCCGTGAGGCTGGGGTCCTCCGCGGTCCACACCTGGATGATTGCCCAGACGACGGCGGCGAGCGGCACTGAGAGCACCGCGCCGACGATTCCGGCCAGGATGGTTCCGGCGGTCAGTGCCATCAGGATCACCAGCGCGTGCAGCTGGAGGGACTTGCCCATGACGATCGGCTGCAGGAGATCGCCCTCCAGCTGGTTGACCGCGACGACGACGGCCACCACGATCAGCGCCACCACCGGTCCGTTGGCCACGAGTGCAACGAGCGCCGCGAGGATGCCCGCAACCGTGGCACCAACCAGCGGGATGAACGCGGTAATGAAGACAATGATCGCCAGCGGGAAGGCCAGCGGAACCTGCAGGATCAGCAGGGCGGCGCCGATGGCGACGGCGTCAACGAGCGCCACGATGGCGGTACCGCGGACGTAGCCGCCCAGGACCTCCAGGGTGCGGCGGCCTACCCGGCGGAGTTTCGCCTCGCGGAGTCCGCTGAAGGGCCGGAGCAGGAAGTTCCAGATCTTGGCCCCGTCCTTGAGGAAGAAGAAGAGAATAACCACCATCAGGGCGGTCCCGGCCAGGAATTCAGTGACAACGGAGAGTCCCGTGATGGCTCGTGAGCGCGCCTGGCTGCTGGTGAGGAAGTCGACGATTCCCTGGCGTGCCTCCTGCAGCTGGCCCTGGTCGAGGGGAACCGGGCCGTTCAGGAGGAAATTCTCCAGCTCGTCCAAGCCGGACGAGGCCTGCTGGGCAAGATCGGCCCATTGGTTCCGCACGGACAGGTAGATGATCGTCCCGACGCCGGCCAGCAGGGCCAGGAGTGCCACGAACGCAATGCCGGTGGCCAGCCCGCCCGGGACATTGCGGCGGCGAAGCATGTTAACGAAGGGGCCGATGGCGGCAGCCAGGACCAGGGCGATAAGGACCGGGATCACCAGTAGTTTGATCTGCATCAGTGCGTAGACGGATACGGCTGCCAGCAGCAGGATCAGCAGGACCTGCGCGGCCCGGGTGCCGACCCTTCCCAGACCGTCGGCCCAGAGCGAGGCCGGTCCTGTTTTCGGAACCGGGGGTACTGCTGCCGGCGGGGCTTCGGTGCAGGCCCGGCGGGCGGCAAGGCGTGAAAAGGGCGCCATGGGAACTCCTCGTGGTGGGCTGGCGCCTGCGGACCAGGCGGACAGCAGGCGTGACTACCTCGTCTGACAGTAAGCCTACTGAGTGTTCCCGGGCGGCAGAAACCGACACGGCCATCGGCGGGGCGGTGGACGGAGTCGGCGCTACTCTGCCAGCCACTCCGCGCAGGAGTTCAGGTTCCGGCTGACCGTGGCCACGGCCGCTTCCTCGTCCCGGCGCTCAATGGCAGCCAGCAGCGCCCCGTGGCCTTCGTGCGGCAGTCCGTCGAATCCCGGCCGGCTGTGCTGGACGAGCAGGTCCTGGTGGAAGGCGGCCCCGAAACTGGCGTACAGCTCGTGCAGCAGCGGGTTCGCGGAGGCCAGGGCGACGCGTTCGTGGAACCGCCAGTCGGCCTCCGCCCATTCCGCGTAATTGCCGGCCTTCCAGGCCCGGTCCCGGGTGGCGAGGAGGCTGCGTAAGGCGGTGACGTCGTCGTCCGTTGCATGGCGTGCGGCCAGCCGCGCGGCCTGGGTGTCGAGCCCCAGCCGGACCTCCAGGACGTGTTGCTCAGTGTGGTCCTGGTAGAGCCGCCGGGCCGCCCCGGATATTTCGCTGGTGGCCCGGACATAGGTGCCGTCGCCGCGCCGGACTTCCAGCATGCCGGTGTGCGCTAAAGCTTTCACGGCTTCCCGGAGGGTTCCGCGCGAGACGCCCAGGCCTGCCATGAGCTCGGGCTCGGACGGAATGCGCCGGTCCAGGGGCCATTCGCCGGACTGGACCATGGCGCGGAGTTTGGCGGTGACTTCCTCGGCCAGGGGCTGGCGGTGCGAGGGGCTCAGTTCCATGGCTGCTCCTACTTCCCTCCGGTGCCCGCGGGCCCGCCGGCAGCGCCGGTGCCGGCCCGGGTCCCGGTCATCGCCCGGCCGGTCACCAGGTGTGAGACGACGATCTGCACCAGGGCAAGCGCCAGCAGAAGCGCGAGCGGCAGCGTCCAGGACCCGGTGGCGCTGTGCAGCAGGCCCATTCCGAACGGTCCGGTGGTGGCCAGCAGGTAGCCGGTGGACTGCGCCAGCGTGGACAGCGCGGTGGTCTCGGCGGTGCTGGCACCGCTGCGGCTGATCATCACCATCACCAGCGGGAAGATGCCCAGCCCAAACCCCAGCAGCACGGCCGGCAGCACGGCCAGTTCCGCCGGAAGGAGCAGCAGCAGCGCGAGTCCGGCGGCCATCGTGGCGCTGGCCAGGTAGAACGCCGGCCGGAGCATCCGTGGCCGGGATCCGATGGCGATCAGCACCATGCCCGCCGGCACGGACACCAGCTGCATCAGCCCGAACAGGAGCCCGCTGTCCGCTGCGCTTCGTCCCATGGTGGTGAGCATGTACGGGAACCAGCTCATGATCGCGTAGGCCAGCAGTGACTGGAGCGTGAAGATAGCGGTGAGCAGCACGCCCTTCCGGGTCCGCAGCAGCGGCCACGGTGAAACACGGGCGGCGGGGGTGCGGGGTTTGTTGCGGTGGGCATGCAGGGCGACAGGCAGGAAGCCAAGGAACGCTGCCACTGCGGTAATGCCGGTCGCCCCCACAGCGGCCGACGGCGACCCCAGCGCCTGCGCCAGCGGCACCACGGCGACGGATGTCACGGTGGCTCCGGTGGTCATCGTCACCGTGTAAAGCCCGGTCATCAGCGAGGTGCGGTGCGCGAAATGCTCGCGGATGAACGACGGCATCGCCACGTTGCACACCGCCAGCCCGGACATGCCCACGACGCTGCCTGCCACCAGCATGCCCGTCGCCGGAACGCCGCGCAGCAGCAGCCCGCCGGCCAGCATTGCCAGTGCCAGCAGGATCGCATTTTCCACGCCCAGCCTGCCCGTCAGCCACGAGGTTCCGGCGCCCGCCAGCGAAAAACAGAGGGTAGGAATGGACGGAATGATCGCAGCCACCAGTGTCCCGTACCCCAGGACCGCCTGCAGGTCGTGCAGCAGTGCGGACGCGCCGGTAATGCCCGCGCGGAGGTTGAGACCAATGAGGATCAGAGCAATGACACCGAAAACGACGGCGGAGCGCGCCGCGCGTGCGTCCGCCGGGGCCATCGAGGTAGTGACCGCAGTGGGGGCAGCGACAGCCCGGGGCGCCGAAGGCGCGGCGGACTGCGAACGTGGCGTTGGCATACCTCAAGGGTAAACGTTAGACGTTTGACGTCTAGTGGTTTGTGGCCAACCTCTCCCGGCCCGGCGGCAGGCGAAATAGACTGCAGGAAACACCACGGCGGAAGGACAGCCATGAACTTCGAGGGCATGGAAGTCGAGATGAAGTACGACGCCGACGCGGCGGCCCGGGTGCCGGGGCTTGCGGAGCTGCCCGGGGTCGCCCGTGTTGCGCCTCCCGGGGTGGACAGCCTCACCGCGGTGTACTTCGACAGCCCGGGCCGCGCGCTGGCCGGCCGCGGGATCACGCTCCGGCGGCGTACGGGCGGCACGGATGAGGGCTGGCACCTGAAGCTCGCGCCGGAACAACCGCCAGGGAATGGCGCCGATGCGGAGCCCGGGGCTCCCGAGGCCCGGCGGCGCCGCGAGCTGCACGCACCGCTGGGCCGCGCCGACGCCGTGCCGGATGCGCTCCTGGCCCACCTGCACGTGCACCTGCGCGGTGCCGACCTCGCTCCCTTGGTGCGGCTGGAAACGCAGCGGACCACGCACGCCCTCTACGGCCCCGACGGTACCCACCTGGCGGACCTGGCCGACGACAGCGTGACGGCCAGCCTCCTGCCCGCCGGAGGGGGGCCGTACCAGTGGCGGGAGTGGGAATTCGAACTGGTGCACGGCGGGCCTGATCTCCTGGGGCCCGCCGCGGACCTGCTCGCAGCGGCAGGCGCCACCCCCACCGCGCACGGGTCGAAACTGGCCAGGGCGCTCGCGGCGCTCGCAGAACCCCTCCCGGCGGACACCAAGAGGCCCCCGGGTGAAAGCACCCCGCAACTGGCGGCGGGCAAGGAAGCGCCGGCTGCCGCCGTCGTCGGCCTCTATTTTGCAACTCACCTGGACAAGCTGCTGGGCAATGACCCGGGCGTCCGGCTGGAGGAACCTGAGGCCGTGCACAACATGAGGTCCGCAGCGCGGCGGCTTCGGTCCGCGCTGGCCGCGTACCGAAAGCTGTACTCGAAGGCGCCTGTGCGCAGGCTGGCCGAGGAACTCAAGTGGCTGGGCGGCATGTTGGGCGGTCCGCGCGATGCCGAGGTCCTCCGGGAGCGGCTGGACCGGCACGCCGCGGAACTGCCGCCGGGGAAGGACTCGGCGGGAGCCCGGGAGCGGCTGGACCGGCACGGCGCGGAGGAGTTCGACGCCGGATACCGCCGCCTGCTGCTCGCGCTGGAGTCGGGGCGCTACTTCCGCCTCCTGGACGCGCTCGAGGATTTCCGGGACGCTCCGCCGCTGCGGCTCGACGGGGCCGGCACGAAGGCTACCCGGCGCGGCAGGAAGGTGTCCGCCCGGGCCGTCGCGAAGGCGGCAAAGCGCCTCCGCCGGGCCCAGGATAAGGCGTCCGGCACCGCCGCCGAGGGCGATTATGAGGAAGCGCTTCACCGGGTGCGGAAGGACGCCAAGCGGCTGCGGCACGTGGCAGAGTCAGCGGAACCTGTGCGGCGCAGGGCCCGCAAGGTGGCGAAGGCCGCACACCGGCAGCAGAAGGTGCTGGGCGATTTCCACGACGCCGTCATCGCCCGGGACCTGCTCGCCCGAATGGGCAGCGATGGACCCTATGCCGTCCTGCACGCAAGGGAGATCGAGTTGATGGCCGCGGCGGAGAAGAAATACCGGAAGGCCCGGAAGAAATCCCGCCGCCTCCTGCACGGCCGGATCACATAACGCCGTCTCAGGCGCGTTGAGTGGGCCGGGACTGACCCCGCGTTGCAGGAGGGGAGGGGGCGGACGGGCGGGAGGCGAGCCGGGCCACGGCCAGCGCCAGCCACAGCTGCACGCGGTCCGCGGTGACGGCGGGGTCGTATCCGGTGAGTTCGGTGATCTGTGCCAGCCGGTAGCGGACCGTGTTCCGGTGCAGCGTCAGCTCCTCGGCTACGGCAGCCACCGACCCGTTGTTGTTGAGGTAGCTTTCCAGCGTGCCCATCAGTTCGGAACCGTGGGCGGCATCGAAATTTCGCAGCGGAGTGAGCGATTCGTGGGCCATGTCCGCCAGCGGCACGTCCTCGCTGGCCAGCAGCAGGGAGGTAAGGCTCAGCCGCTCGGGTTCGTTGACGGGCAAGCCATGGCTGGCGGCGTCCCGGGCTTCGTAGTAGCTCCACCGCAGGCCGTTCGGTTTCGTATACGCCCCGCCAATCCCGATCGTCGCGTGGATCCCGGCTTCGGCGAGGTGGTCGCTGAGCCGGCGCGCCAGCGCAGGTGCCGCCCCGCCGTCGTCATTGACCACCAGCACCAGGTCCTTGTTGACGACGGCGGCCACCGCCTCCCCGAGTTCGCGCGGCACCGAGGTGCTGGCCAAGGCCTTGTGATGGGCAGCGGACACGGCCAGCAGCACCACGTTCTTGCGCGTGCTGTTGATGCCCACGCCGGCCAGGCGGCGCTGGGCCTCGCTGGTTTCGAGGGCGCCGTTGATGACGTCGTCCAGCACCTGCCCGCACAGTGCCCGCTGGGCCTGCCGCTGCTGGACCATGTTGTTCAGCTCCACGCTGATCAGGTTCTGGGCGTAGCCGATGATCCCGGTGTCCTCGAACGGTTGCCGGACCCACAGGGTGCACGCGTCCCGGCGGCCGGTTGGCACGGGGTAGGAGGACCAGGTCCCTGCGGACGGCACCTCGCCGGTGCTGTTGTAGAGCTCGGCCGTGAACTGGGTCAGGGCTATCCCGGTGCGCAGCATGCTGCCCAGCTGCTTGAGCAGCTCGCTGAGCCCGCCGCCGGTGAGGAGTGCACGCGCCAGCACCTGGTGCCCGGCAATCAATCGCTCCAGCTTGGCGTAGTGGTCCGCGGACTGGGCGTCCGCCACCAGCTTGCCGATGGCGATGAACGGCGTCTCGTATGGAACCTCCACCACGGGCAGGCCCCACCGGTTGGCCTCAGCCAGCAGCGCCGACGGCACGGTTTCGTGCGAGAGCCCCACGCCGAAGCCGATGCCCACGGCACCGGCGCGCTGCACTTGGCGGACAAAGCGGCGCTGGTCCGGGGCGGACCGGAGCCGCAGTCCAGTGGTGAGCACCAGTTCGCCGCCGTTGAGGAAACGCTGCGGGTCCTCCAGTTCGGTCACCGCGACCCAGTTGATGTCCTGGTGCCAGGTGGTCTCGGCCAGCCCTGCCTTGGACAGTTTCAGGGAACCGACACCCAGCAGGGCGGCAAGGGAAATAGCCATGGACCAAGGATAGTTCGATGCTGGTCAACCGCACTAAAGATTGCGGTCGACGGTGTGCAGGTGGCTATTCCCTGCCATGGGGTGCTGGCATAGGCTCGAGACAGAGCCAGCCGTCCGCTGCCGCCCACCCGCGCGGCCGCCGACAGCCCCACAGAAAGAGGTTGTACACCGTGGTCCAAACCTTGCAGAACTTCATCAACGGCGAATTCGTGACGCCCGCAGGCACCGACCTGCTGGACATCGTGAACCCCACCAACGGTGAAGTAGTGGCCAAGTCGCCCGTGTCGGTGGAGGCAGACGTCGATGCTGCCATGGCCGCCGCCAGGGACGCCTTCAAGTCCTGGAAGCACGTCACGCCGGGCCAGCGCCAGCTGATGCTGCTCAAGCTCGCGGACGCCATCGAGGCCAACAGCGACGAGCTCGTAGAGGCCCAGCACCGCAACACCGGCCAGGTGCGCTCGCTGATCGCGTCCGAGGAAGTGGCCGCCGGCGCCGACCAGCTCCGGTTCTTCGCAGGCGCCGCCCGCATCCTGGAAGGCAAGTCCGCAGGGGAGTACTTCGAGGGCCACACCTCCTACGTCCGCCGCGAACCCATCGGCGTGGTGGCCCAGGTTGCCCCGTGGAACTACCCGTTCCTGATGGCCATCTGGAAGATCGGCCCCGCGCTCGCCGCCGGCAACACGGTGGTCCTGAAGCCCTCCGACACCACCCCCGAATCCACCCTGGTCCTGGCCCGCCTGGCCGGGGAGATCTTCCCGGCCGGCGTGCTGAACGTGGTCCTGGGCACCGGACGTACCGGCTCGCTGATGGTGGAGCACAAGGTGCCGGGCCTGGTGTCCATCACCGGTTCGGTCCGCGCCGGTATCGCCGTTGCCTCCGGCGCCGCAAAGGGTCTCAAGCGCGCCCACCTGGAGCTGGGCGGCAAAGCGCCGGCCATCGTCTTCAAGGACGCTGACATTAAGAAGAGCGCCGCCTCCATTGCCGAGTTCGCGTTCTTCAACGCCGGCCAGGACTGCACGGCCATCACCAGGGTGCTGGTGGAGGAGTCAGTGCACGACGACGTGGTGGCGGCCATGGTGGAGCACACCAGGACGCTGCGCACGGGCTCGCAGGATGACTCGGAGAACTACTTTGGTCCGTTGAACAACGTCAACCACTTCAACGCGGTGAGCTCTGTGGTGGCCAACCTGCCGGAGAACTGCCGGATCGAAATCGGCGGCCACCCGGCGGGGGAGAAGGGCTACTTCTTCGAGCCCACCATCATCACCGGCGCCCGCCAGACGGACGACGTGGTCCAGCACGAAACCTTCGGCCCGGTGATCACCGTCCAGAAGTTCAGCACCGAGGAAGAAGCCGTGGAGCTGGCCAACGACGTTGACTACGCCCTTGCCTCCAGCGTCTGGACCACCAACCATGGAACGGCCATGCGCCTGAGCCGGGACCTGGACTTCGGCGCCGTGTGGATCAACACCCACATCCTCCTCACCGCCGAAATGCCGCACGGCGGGTTCAAGCAGTCCGGCTATGGCAAGGACCTCTCCATGTACGGCGTGGAGGACTACACGCGCATCAAGCACGTTATGTCAGCCCTCGACTCTTAAGAAAGCATTCATAATGACCACTACCGCATCTGACATCACCTTCCGCCTGGAGCAGAAGCGCCGCGTGCAGGCCGATTTCCCGGGTCCCAAGTCCGTGGCACTGGCAGAACGGCGCAAGGCCGTGGTTGCCGCCGGCGTCGCGTCCGGCGTTCCCGTCTACGTGGCGGACGCCGACGGCGGCATCATCCATGACGTGGACGGCAACTCCTTCATCGACCTCGGCTCAGGCATCGCGGTGACCAGCGTGGGCGCATCCGACCCCGCCGTCGTGGGTGCCGTCAAGGAAGCCGTGGAGCACTTCACGCACACCTGCTTCATGGTGACCCCCTACGAAGGCTACGTCGCCGTAGCTGAGCAGCTGAACCGCCTCACCCCCGGCGACCACGAGAAGCGCACGGTGCTGTTCAACTCCGGCGCCGAGGCGGTGGAGAACGCCGTGAAGGTGGCCCGCCTCGCCACGGGACGTGACGCCGTCGTCGCTTTCGACCACGCCTACCACGGCCGCACCAACCTGACCATGGCGCTGACCGCCAAGGCCATGCCGTACAAGACCAACTTCGGACCGTTCGCCCCCGAGGTGTACCGGATGCCGATGAGCTACCCGTACCGCGAGGAGAACCCCGCCATCACGGGCGCCGAGGCAGCCAAGCGCGCCATCACGATGATCGAGAAGCAGATCGGCGGCGAGTCCGTGGCCGCGATCATCATCGAACCCATCCAGGGCGAGGGCGGCTTCATCGTTCCGGCAGAAGGCTTCCTGCCGGCACTGGCTGAATGGGCCAAGGAGAAGGGCATCGTCTTCATTGCCGACGAGGTCCAGTCCGGGTTCTGCCGCACCGGCGAATGGTTCGCGGTCAACCATGAGGGCGTGGTGCCGGACATCATGACCCTCGCCAAGGGCATCGCCGGCGGCATGCCGCTCTCTGCGATCACCGGCCGCGCGGACCTGCTCGACGCCGTCCACCCCGGCGGGCTGGGCGGCACCTACGGCGGCAATCCCGTAGCCTGCGCCGCGGCGCTGGCATCCATCGGCACCATGGAGGAGTATGACCTCGCCGGCCGTGCCCGCCACATCGAAGCCGTCGCCACCGGCCGCCTCCGCGAACTGCAGGCGGACCTGGCCGGGACCGGGACCGGCGTCATCGGCGATGTCCGCGGCCGCGGTGCCATGCTGGCCATCGAGCTGGTTCAGGCGGGCTCGAAGGAACCCAATCCTGAACTGACCAAGGCAGTAGCCGCCGCCTGCCTCAAGGAGGGTGTCATCATCCTCACCTGCGGAACCTACGGCAACGTGATCCGCCTGCTCCCGCCGCTGGTCATCACGGACGAGCTGCTCAACGACGGACTGGACGTCCTGGCAGCTGCCATCAAGGCCCACGCGTAACAGCCGCTGCCCTGCGCGCCGCCGAGTTCTTCCGGGCGGCGCGCAGCATGTCCAGCGTCAGCAGGAGCAGTGCCAGCCACACCACGCCGAAGCCGATCCACCGCTCCAAGGGCATGGCTTCGCGGAACACCAGCAGCGCCACCACGAACTGCAGCAGCGGCGCCATGTACTGCAGTAGGCCGATGGTGGTCATGGGCAGCCGGCGGGCCGCAGCACCAAAGAACAGCAGCGGGACCGCCGTGATCACGCCGGAGGCCACCAGCAGCCAGAAGTGCCCCGCGCCCTGCGCGGTCAGGGTGGCGGTGCCGTTCAGGGCGAGGACCGCCATGGTGGCCGCGGCGAACGGCGCCAGCACCATGGTTTCCACGCTGAGGCTGGTCACAGCGTCCACCCTTGGCCCCACGCGTTTCTTCACGAAGCCGTACAGGCCGAAGGTCACCGCCAGGGTCAACGCAATCCAGGGAAGCTTTCCGTAGGAATAGGTGAGCACGCCCACCGCCACGAAACCGGTTCCGACGGCGGCCCACTGCAGCGGCCGCAGCCTTTCCTTGAGCACGAACACGCCCAGGAGCACGGATACCAGCGGGTTGATGAAGTACCCCAGCGCCGCCTCGACGGCCTGCCCTGTGGTCACGCCGTAGGTGTAGGTGAGCCAGTTGGCGGCGATCAGCGCGGCAGCCAGGGCCAGGGACCCGAATACCTTCCGGTCGCGGAAGGCCGCTGCCAGCGCCGGCCAGGCACGGGTGGCGGTAATGAGCAGGACGCAGAACACCAGCGACCACACCACCCGGTTGGCCACGATTTCGACGGCACCCGCCGGCATCAGCGCGAAGAAGTACAGCGGGAGCAGCCCCCACAGCCCGTAAGCGCCGACGCCGAAGAGGATTCCCGCCGTCGTCTCCTTGTCCACGGCCTTGGGGCCGGACGGCGTGGCCCCGGGAGATGTGGTGCCGGGCGCCCGGGGGCCTGCGGAGCGTGGGGCCGCTGCAGTGGCAGGGGCGCTGGCGGGGGTTACTCCATCGGGTGTAGGCACGCAACCCATAACATCACCACCGGGGCAGGTATTCCAGCACGCCATGCGGGGGAAAACGGCACTGATCAGTAGGCTTGCTTTCATGACACACGCAGCCCCGTCCCGGTCCGCGCCATGAGGCTCCGGCGCAGCAACGCCAACGGGCGCGGATACCGCCGCGTGGCAGCCGGCACGGGCTTCAGCTACCGCGACCTCGATGGCTCCACCCTGCCGCCTGGACCCATCCGCGACCGGCTGGAAAGCATCGGCATCCCGCCGGCCTGGACGGACGTGTGGATCTCCCCCTTCGAGAACGGCCACATCCAGGCCACCGGGCTGGACGCGGTGGGGCGCCGGCAGTACATCTACCATCCGGAATGGCGGGAGCGGAAGGACCGGGCCAAGTTCGACCGGTCCCTCCAGCTCGCCGAATCACTGCCCGCCGCGCGCCGGAAGGTGACGATGGACCTGCGCAGCGAGGGGTTCTCCCGCGAGCGGGTCCTGGCCGGGGCCTTCAGGATGCTGGACAGCGGGTCGCTGCGGGTGGGCTCCGAGCGGTACACCAACGAGAACGGCAGCCGCGGCCTGGCCACCCTGCTGTGCGCCCACGCCCAAGTGCGCAAGGACCGCGTCATGCTTCGGTTCCCGGCCAAGAGCGGCAAGTTCTGGGAGTCCGAAATTGACGACGCCGACCTGGCCGCCCTGGTGCGGTCGCTCAAGCGCCGGGGACCCAACGCCAGGCTCCTCGCGTACAAGGAGGGCCGGCGGTGGCGGCCGGTCACCAGCGCGGAGATCAACGCCTACGTCAAGGAGCGGACGGGGTCCGACTTCACGGCCAAGGACTTCCGGACCCTGCGCGGCACGGTGGCTGCCGCCGGGAGCCTGGCGCAGACCGGCGTCCGCCGGACGGTTGCTCAGCGGAAGCGCGCGGTGAGCCAGGCGATGCAGGAAGCTGCGGCGGTGCTGGGGAACACGCCGTCGATCGCGCGGAAAAGCTATGTGGACCCCCGGGTAGTGGACCACTACAACGACGGCGAAACCATCGACCCCCGCCGCACCGATTCCGGCGAGGCCGAACTGCGGGCGCTGCTGTACCGGGAGGGCAGCGTGGTCCCGCTGCGGGCCTCATAAGCGTGTCAATCTAGAATGGAAGGCGGTGCGCCAAGGTCCGGCGCATCCTCATCGTAAGAAGGGCTCCCGGTGTCCAACCACAGCGAAACCGCCTCCACCCGTCCCCTCCGCGTCGCCATCGTGGGCGCCGGTCCGGCCGGGGTCTATGCTGCGGACATCCTCACCAAATCGGCGGGCGTGAAGGACGGCGACTTTGAGGTCAGCATCGACCTCTTCGAGGCCTATCCGGCACCGTACGGGCTGATCCGCTACGGCGTCGCCCCGGACCATCCGCGCATCAAGGGCATCGTCAACGCCCTGCACAAGGTGCTGGACCGCGGCGACATCCGCTTCCTGGGCAACGTGACCTACGGCCGCGACCTGACGCTGCACGACTTCCGCGCGTTCTATGACGCAGTGATTTTCTCCACCGGCGCCATCAAGGATGCGGACCTGAATATTCCGGGTATCGAGCTTCCCGGGAGCTTCGGCGGCGCGGACTTTGTGTCCTGGTATGACGGGCATCCGGACGTTCCCCGCGAATGGCCGCTGGAGGCACGCGAGATTGCGGTGATCGGCAACGGCAACGTGGCGCTGGACGTGGCGCGCATGCTGATCAAGCACCCCGAGGAACTGCTCAGCACCGAGATCCCGGACAACGTCTACCAGGGGCTGAAGTCCTCGCCGGTCACGGACGTGCACGTGTTTGGCCGCCGCGGCCCTGCGCAGGTGAAGTTCACGCCCCTGGAGCTGCGCGAGCTCAGCCACATGAACGACGTGGACATCGTGCTGTACCCGGAGGACTTCGAGTTCGACGAAGCCTCCGACGAGGCCATCCGCACCAACAACCAGACCAAGACCATGGTGAACACGCTCACCAACTGGCTGGTGGAGGAGCACGCCGAGTCCGAGAACCCGTCCTCCCGCCGCCTGCACCTGCACTTCCTGCACAGTCCGGTGGAAATCCTCGCCGAAGGCGGAGAGAGCAGCGGGGCGGGCAGGGTGGGCGCCATCAAGTTCGAGCGGATGCAGCTGGACGGTACCGGCAACGCGAAGGGAACGGGGGAGTTCGTTGAATACCCGGTCCAGGCTGTATACCGGGCCATCGGCTACCACGGTTCCGCGCTGGACGAGCTGGAGTACGACGCCAAGCGCGGTGTCATCCCCAACGAGGGCGGCCGTGTCCTGGACGCCGAGGGCAACCCGGTTCCCGGCATCTACACCACCGGCTGGATCAAGCGCGGTCCGGTGGGCCTGATCGGCCACACCAAGGGCGACGCACTGGAGACCATCGGCTTCCTGCTGGAGGACCGGCTGGCGCTGCCCCCGGCCAGCAACCCGGACCCGCAGGCCATCATCGACCTGCTGGAGGAACGCGGCATCGAATACACCACGTGGGAAGGCTGGAACAGGCTCGACGCCCACGAGGCAGCCCTCGGTGCTGCGTGGACTGCGGACCGGTCCGCTGACGGAGCCGAACCCGTGGTCCGGGAGCGCATCAAGGTGGTCCCGCGCGAAGAAATGATCAAGATCTCCCGCGCCTGACATCCGCGCATGGACAAGAACTCCCATTGGAGTTAGTGTCATTAACATGAATGCGGACGGGCCGACCCGGCCCTACGCCTCACCCAAGCGGGCGGCTGCGGCTGCGGAAACCGGCCGGCGGATCCTGCAGGCCACCGAGGACCTGTTCCTCGAGGGCCCGCTCGCGGACGTCACCCTCAATGCGGTCGCAGCCCGGGCCGGAGTCACAGTCCAGACCGTCATCCGCCGCTTCGGCGACAGGATGGGCCTCATCCACGCCACCGCGGAAGCCGCGGCAGCGAGGGTGGCCGGCCAGCGCAACGCCGCGCCGCCCGGCGATGTCCGGGCCGCCGTCGCAAATCTCATGGAGCACTACGAAACCACCGGCGCGCTGGCGCTGAAGATGCTCGCGGAAGAGGGCACTTCCCCGGTCATGGCCGAGATTACGGCCGCCGGACGCCAATTCCACTGGCAGTGGTGCGAGCGCGTTTTCGCACCCTACCTGGCGGAAGACCTGTTTGCGGACACGGCGGAGCGCCACCGCCGCCTTGCCCAGTTCGTCGCCCTCTGCGACGTCTACACCTGGAAACTGCTCCGTCTCGATGCAGGACTCAGCCGGGACCAGGTGGCCACCTCACTTCTTGAAATGCTGGGGCCCTTTAGCTGGAGGCCATAATGTCCACCGTCCTTGCCTAGACCTCACCCGCCATCGGCCACCTGTTCCCGATGGTCCCGCTGCTCCTGGAGCTGAAAGCGCGGGGGCACGTCGTGCATGTCCGCACCCTGCCGGCGTACGTGGATCACCTGCGCCGCGAAGGCCTGGAAGCCCGGCCCATAGACGCCCGGTTGCTTGATCTCATGCACCGCGACTACACCGCGACCTCCATCAAGGCCAACCTCGCCCTGAGCACCGCCACCTTCACCGCCCGCGGCCTGGTGGACGGGCCGGACCTGCGCGCGGCCATTGCAGAGACCAGTCCCGACCTGCTGCTCGTGGACATCAACGCCTGGGGCGCCCGCACCGTGGCCGAAAACAGCGGAATTCCGTGGGCGGCCTTCAGCCCCTACACCCCGCCGCTTCGGTCCAGCGGAACCCCGCCTTTCGGACCGGGGCTCGATCCCATGCCGGGCCCGTTGGGCAGGCTCCGGGATGCGCTCGTGCGGCCGCTGGTGACCGGTGCGGTCGAAAAGATCATGCTGCCCGGCATCAACACCATGCGCGCCGACCTGTCCGGCGGCACGCTTCAGCCGGTCCGCGGAGTGGATGACTTCTTCCGCACGGCGCCGCTGCTGCTCGTGGCCACCGCCGGGCCGTTCGAGTATCCCCACCCGGACTGGGGACCGGACGTCCGGATGATCGGTGCGCTGGGCTGGGAACCGCCGGCGGAAGCTCCCGCGTGGCTGGACGCCCTGCCGGATCCCGTTGTCCTGGTCACCACTTCCTCCGAGTACCAGGCGGACGAGGACCTGGTACGAACGTCCCTGGCGGCGCTGGAACACGAGCCGTTTACCGTCGTCGCCACTCTTCCGGCGAGCAAGGAGGCCCCGGAGCCGCCCGCCCAGCTGCCAGCCAACGCCCGGCTTGAGCGCTTCCTGCCGCACGGGCCGGTGCTGGATCGTGCCGCCGTCGCCATCACCCACGGCGGGATGGGCGGCACCCAGAAGGCGCTGGCCAAGGGAGTGCCAGTGGTGGTGGTTCCCTATGGCCGGGACCAGCATGAGGTGGCTGCCAGGGTAGTGGCGGCCGACGCCGGCGTGCGGCTAAAGCGCAAAAACCTCACCCCCGAGAAGCTGCGCACCGCCGTCCGGGAGGCCCTCACGAAGACCGCAGGCGCCCGGCGGGTGGCTGCCGGCTTCGAAGCGGCGGGCGGGGCGCGGACGGGCGCCGACGCACTCGAGGAGCTGCTCAGCCCGGCCCGAACTGCGTGACTTCTGGATCCCTGACTCAGCTGCAGCAGCGCCATTCCGACGACAGCCGCAGCTGCCGGTGCCAACAGTGACGCATTAGCGGCCGGGCCTGCTTCAGTGTGATGGGGGTTACAATAGCCGGGCCGGCGCAGCGTCGCCGTGCCTGCACCCCGGGAGTTCAATGACGAACCTGATCACGCGCCAGCAGCACAGCGCCCTGGCCGGCCATGAGCGGCTCGATGGCGGCCTGGCGTTTCCGGGCGTCGAAGAACTCCCCGGAATCCGGACCCTGATCCGCGAATCATGGCAGCGGTCGGCCGGGTTCAAAGCGGACCCGGACAGCCCCGGCGCCCCGCTGGCCCTGGACCTCGAAGAACTCGAGGACTACCGCCGGCAGCATCCGCTGGCCACCATCATGCCCGTCATCCACAAGCTCCTGGTCCAGCCCAGCCATGACAGCGGCCTGCTGGTTGCGGTGGGCGACGAGGTGGGCCGGCTGCTCTGGGTGGAAGGCGATCCGGCAATGCAGCGCCGGGCCGAGGGCATGATGTTCGTCCCCGGCGCCGACTGGTCCGAGGCGACGGTGGGCACCAGCGCCCCCGGGACCGCGCTCGCCCTGGGCCGGGGCATCCAGATTTCGGGTGCCGAGCACTACCAGCGTTCGGTGCACCCGTGGAGCTGCACCGCCGTTCCCTTCCACGACCCCGACTCGGGCGCCGTCCTGGGCGTCGTGGACATCACCGGCACGGACAGCGCCGTGGCGCCGCACACGTTGTCGCTGGTGGAAGCCACGGTGGCAGCCGCCCAGGCGCAGCTGCGCGTCGAGCGGCTCCAGCTGGCGGCGGAGCTCGCCCGCAAACCGGTACGACGGCGTCAGCAGGCTTCCGCTTCCCGCCCGCCAAGGGCGGAGGGCAAGGAAGGCAGCCTCTACCGCAACAGCCTCCAGCTGCTGGGCCGCGACCAGGCCCTGCTGAGCATCGGTGGCAGGACGGTGGCGCTGTCCGCCCGGCACAGCGAGATCCTCGCCCTGCTCAGTGCCCACCCGGAAGGCCTGACAGCTGAGCAGCTGTGCCTGCAGCTCTACCCCGGGGACGGCTCCACCATGACGCTGCGCGCCGAAATGGTCCGACTCCGCAAGATACTCCAGCAGCTCAACCCCGAAGCCGTGCCCGGCTCGAGGCCGTATCGGCTGGCCATGGATCTGGTGCCCGACAGCAACCAGGTCCTCAACTGCCTGCAACGCGGAGCCCACCGGATAGCGCTGGAGATTTACCGGGGCGCGGTGCTGCCGCGGTCCGAGGCGCCGGGGATCGTGGAGCTCCGGGCCAGGGTGTCCGGGCTGCTTCGGGAGGCGGTCCTCACCGACGGCAGCGCCGAGTCCCTCCTCAGGTATGCCGAACTTCCCGAGGCAAGGAACGACGCCGGCGTCCGCCTTGCCGCCCTGAAGCTCCTTCCGCCGCGCTCACCCCGCCGGGCCGCCGTCGTCGCGGACCTCGAGCGGCTGGAAGCCGAGCTCAGCGCGTAGCCGGCCCCCGCCGTCGACCGTTTCGTAAGACTGGTGCCTGGGCACGTGGTGGGGCGCAACCTTGCTGCAACCTTTGCCCTCCTACGCTGATGCCAGCGGCAGCGCCCGTGTCGGGCCGCCGAACACTGCACAGCAAAGGAGCTCGCAATGACTGTTTACGCCCAGCCCGGGACCGAAGGTTCGAAGGTCACGTTCAAGGACCGGTACGAGAACTGGATCGGCGGCGAATGGGTGGCTCCCGTGAAGGGCCAGTACTTCGAAAACATCACCCCCGTGACCGGCAAGGCCTTCTGCGAGGTGGCCCGCGGAACTGCCGAGGATATCGAACTCGCTCTGGATGCCGCGCACAAAATCGCGCCGTCGTGGGGTAAAACGTCGGTGGCCGAGCGCGCGGCGATCCTCAACAAGATCGCCGACCGCATCGAGGAAAACCTGGAGATGCTGGCGGTGGCCGAGTCGTGGGACAACGGCAAGCCGATCCGCGAAACCCTCAACGCCGACATTCCGCTGGCGGTAGACCACTTCCGCTACTTCGCCTCCGCCGTGCGCGCCCAGGAAGGCCGGCTCTCGCAGCTCGACGACGACACCACGGCGTACCACTTCCACGAGCCGCTCGGCGTGGTGGGCCAGATCATCCCCTGGAACTTCCCCATCCTGATGGCGGTGTGGAAGCTGGCGCCCGCGCTCGCAGCCGGCAACGCCGTGGTGCTCAAGCCCGCCGAGCAGACGCCTAGCTCCATCCTGGTTCTGATGGAGCTCATCGGTGACCTGCTGCCTGCCGGCGTGGTCAACGTGGTCAACGGCTTCGGCGTCGAGGCCGGCAAGCCGCTCGCCTCCAGCTCCCGCATCCGCAAGATCGCCTTCACCGGTGAGACCACCACGGGCCGGCTGATCAGCCAGTACGCTTCGAACAACCTGATTCCGGTCACGCTGGAACTGGGCGGCAAGAGCCCCAACATCTTCTTTAACGACGTTGCGCAGGAGAACGACGCTTTCTACGACAAGGCCCAGGAAGGCTTTGCGCTGTTCGCATTCAACCAGGGCGAGGTCTGCACCTGTCCGTCGCGCGCGCTGGTCCAGGAGGACATCTACGAATCCTTCATGGCGGATGCCGTGGCCCGGGTGGAGAAGATGATCCAGGGCAACCCGCTGGACACCGAAACGCAGGTGGGCGCCCAGGCCTCCAACGACCAGCTGGAGAAGATCCTGTCCTACATCGATATCGGAAAGCAGGAAGGCGCCAAGGTTCTCACCGGCGGCGCCCGCGCGGAACTGCCCGGCGACCTGGCCGGCGGTTTCTACGTCCAGCCCACCGTGTTCGAAGGCCACAACAAGATGCGCATCTTCCAGGAGGAGATCTTTGGCCCGGTGGTGGCAGTGACGAAGTTCAGCGATTACAACGACGCCATGGGCCTGGCCAACGACACCCTGTACGGCCTGGGCGCCGGCGTCTGGTCCCGGAACGGCAACGTGGCCTACCGCGCCGGCCGGGAAATCCAGGCCGGACGCGTCTGGGTCAACAACTACCACGCCTACCCGGCAGGAGCCGCGTTCGGCGGCTACAAGTCCTCAGGCATCGGGCGTGAAAACCACGCCATGATGCTGGACCACTACCAGCAGACCAAGAACCTGCTGGTCAGCTATAACGAAAACAAGCTGGGTTTCTTCTAAGCCGTGGAAGACGCAGTGTTGGACGCCGCCGTGACGCTGCCCGGGGAGGATTTCTCCCGGGTGGCGCTCACGGCGCCTGCCGCGGACCTGCTCCGGAAGCTGTGGCTGCAGCACGGGCCGCTGATGTTCCACCAGTCAGGCGGCTGCTGCGACGGCTCCGCGCCGATGTGTTATCCGGCCGGCGAGTTCCTCACCGGGGATTCGGACGTCCTACTGGGCCGGTTCGACCTGGCGGCGGAGGGAATGCACGACGGCGGCGCGCGCCAGCGTGCCGACGCGGCCCAGCCGCTGGAGTTCTGGATGTCGCGGGAACAGTTCGCCTACTGGAGCCACACGCACCTGACCGTCGACGTGGTCACCGGGCGCGGAAGCGGGTTTTCGGTGGAGGCGCCGGAGGGCAAGCGTTTCCTGATCCGCTCCACGCTGATGGACTGGCCGGCCTAAATGTTCGCTGATGCGGCACGAGGCCCGTCACGGCGCCGCGTGCCTGCCCACCCATTCCACCAGCGGGCGCAGCCGTTCCCACCGCGTTGAGATTTCCTGCGCCGCCGCCGGCGTGGCCAGCCAGTCGGGCCTGCCCAGCTCCAGGCCGGCAGACAGCGACTTGTATTGGAGCAGGTCGGAGCGGGGGTGGTCCCGGTCAAAACCCCGCGGCACCGTTTTGAGTTTGTCGCCGTCCAGGGTAAATCCCGCCGCCGCCATGCCGTCAACTATCTGCCGGAGCGCTTCGCCCGTGGCGGCGGCATCCACCGAGTTCCGGTAGCGGGCCAACTGCGCCGGAGTGTGGGAATGGTACCCGCCGCCGACCAGCAGCCCGTCTGCGCTGATCCGCAGGTAATAGCCCACGCCTTCCAGGGTGGATGCGAAAGCGCCCTGCGCTGTCTTGTACGGCGACTTGTCCTCCGAAAACCGGATGTCCCGGTTGGGCCGGAAAAGTTTGCCGGGGCCGAACCGGGGCGCCAGCTCTGCCAGCAGGGCCGTAACCGGATCACGGACCAGGCTGGTGTAGCTGTCCTTGTGCTCCTGCCACCACTGCCGGTTGTTGTTTTCCTCCAGTTCGGCATAAAAGCTGAAGGCTTCGGGAGGAATTCCCTGGAAAGTAGTCATGCACCGAGCCTAAGGAGGCCTGCCCCCGGACGCCACGGTCCCGCCGTCGTATGTGGAAAACACTCCGCCCCGCTACGGAAGCCGTAGCGGGGCGGAAGGATAAGCGGAGGACTTAGCCGATCTTGTTGGCTGCCTCAGCCTCGGACTGCGGGGCGGCGCCCAGGTTGGCGCGCAGCTTGGCGCCGAGTTCGGCGTCAACATTGGTCCAGTACTGGATGGCGCGTTCCTTGATGCCGGGGCTCTTCACGCCGCCCACGGCACCGGTGATGGTGTCCAGGAAGCGGGCCTTGGCGGCGTCGTCGTAAACCTCGCGGTACAGCGTCCCGGCCTGGACGAAGTCACTGTCCTCGGCGTGGAGGGAATGGGCAGCCAGGGTCAGCTCGCCGTCGTTCTCCCAGCCGCCGGCCGGGTTCTGCGGCTCAACGGCGGCGGGCCCGCCCATGGTGTTGGGTGCGTATACCGGAACGGAGGGGGCGTTGAACAGGTAGCGGCCGGCGCCGTCCTGGCTGTAGTTGTTGACCTGGCTCTTCGGCTGGTTCACCGGGATCTGGGCGTGGTTGGTGCCCACGCGGTAGCGGTGCGCGTCAGCGTAGGAGAAGATGCGGGCCTGGAGCATCTTATCCGGCGAGGCGGCGATGCCGGGAACGAAGTTCGACGGCGCGAAGGTGGCCTGCTCGATCTGTGCGAAGTAGTTCTCTGGGTTCCGGTTCAGCTCCATCGTGCCCACCTTGATCAGCGGGTAGTCAGCGTGCGGCCACACCTTGGTGAGGTCGAACGGGTTGAAGCGGTAGGTCTTGGCGTCCTCGTACGGCATGACCTGGACGTGCAGGTCCCAGGACGGGAAGTTCCCGGCCTCGATGTTCTCCGAGAGGTCGCGGATGTAGAAATCGGCGTCGGACCCGGCCAGCGCCTCGGCCTGCTCGGAGGTCATGGAGTTCACGCCCTGGTTGGACCTGAAGTGGTACTTGACCCAGAAGCGCTCGCCGGCGGCGTTGATCCACTGGTAGGTGTGGGAGCCGTAGCCCTGCATTTCGCGCCAGGAAGCCGGCAGGCCGCGGTCGCCCATAAGCCAGGTGACCTGGTGGGCGGACTCGGGGGAGAGCGTCCAGAAATCCCACTGCATGTCGGCGTCGCGCAGGTGGGTGCCCGGCAGGCGTTTCTGCGAGTGGATGAAATCCGGGAACTTGATGCCGTCGCGGATGAAGAACACCGGGGTGTTGTTGCCCACGAGGTCGTAGTTGCCCTCGGTGGTGTAGAACTTCACGGCGAAACCGCGGGGGTCGCGCCAGGTGTCCGGGGAGCCGTTTTCGCCGGCGACGGAGGAGAAACGGATCAGCATTTCGGTCTCGACGCCCGGCTGCAGGAACGCAGCCTTCGTGTACTTGGAGATGTCCTCGGTGGTCTTGAACGTGCCGAATGCACCGCCGCCCTTGGCGTGCACAACGCGCTCCGGAACCCGCTCACGGTTGAACTGGGCGAGCTTTTCCACCAGGTAGTGGTCAGTCAGGATGATGGCGCCGTCGGCACCAACTGACTTCGAGTGTGCGTCGGACGTAACCGGTGCACCTGACTGGGTTGTGGAAACGGCAGTCATTGTTCTCCTATTTCTCTGTTTCTTGCGAGGGATTGTGGGGAGGAAGCTGTTGGTTCCGCTGGCAGTCCTGGCAGATGCCCTGGTACAGGACGTCGGCGATCTGGATGGTCATCGGCTTGGCATCGGGGTTCCAGTGCGGCGTCAGGCAGGGGGCGTGCCCGACGGCGCAGTCGACGTCCTCCACGCGGCCGCAGCTGATGCAGACGGCGTGGTGGTGGTTGTCGCCGACGCGTGTCTCATACAGTGCAGGCGAGTGGGGCGGCTCGAACCGCCGCAGCATGTTCAGGTCGGTGAGGTCTCCGAGTACCACGTAAACGGACTGCGCCGTCAGTTCCGGCAGCTCCGCGCGGGCCGCGGCAAGGATGCTTTCAGCCGGGGAATGCGGATGGCGCTCGACGGCGGCCAGCACGGCGAGGCGCTGCTTGGTCACCCTCCGGCCGTGGGCACGCAGGGCGGCAGCCCAGGAGTCGTGGCCATCCAGAAGTTCCGTCATGGGACCATTCAAGCACTTATTATGAGCATCTCATAATAAGGCGTGGCTAAGCTTCGGAGCGGCCCCGTTTCCGGTGCAGCACGCCTTCCGACCTCCGCTGTCGGCGCTGCCCAGTATGGTGTCAGGGTGGGGAGACTGCTGGCAGACGTGACGCCGCTCAGGGAGAGCCCGGCGTTCCGCCGGCTGTGGCTGGGATCCGCGGTGTCCGCCGTCGGAAGCCAGCTCACCCTGGTTGCGGTCAGCCTGGAGGTCTACCGGCTGACGCAGGACAGTTTCTACGTGGGCCTGCTCGGCATCTTTGCTCTGGTACCGCTGGTGTTTGGCGGGCTGATGGGCGGCTCCATCGCGGACTCGCACGACCGCCGGACCGTGGCGCTCGCCGCCACCGCCGTCCTCTGGCTGACCACCGGGATGATCGCGCTGCAGGCCTGGCTGGTGTTGGGAAATATATGGATCCTTTATGCGCTGGTGGCACTGCAAAGCGGGGCCCAGGCCATCAACCAGCCTGTCCGCAGTGCCATCATCCCCAACCTGGTCCGGCGCGAACTGCTGCCCGCGGCCAATGCGCTGAACATGCTGTCCATGGGCCTGTCCATGACGGCCGGACCGCTGCTGGCAGGACTGCTGGTGGCGGGGGTGGGGTTCGCTTGGACCTACACGTTGGATTTCGCCAGCTTCGCGTTTGTGCTGTGGGCGGTGTTCCGGCTGCCGCCGATGCCGCCGGACGGCCGCCGCAGCAAGGCGGGAATCCGTTCCGTGATCGAAGGCTTCCGTTTCCTGGGCACCCGTCCGAACGTGCGGATGACATTCGTTATCGACCTCATCGCCATGGTCCTGGCCCAGCCCCGGGCGCTGATTCCCGCCATCGGCGCGGTGATGATCGGCGGTGGGGAAGCCACCGTGGGCATCCTCCTGGCGGCCACCGCGGTCGGGGCCTTCCTGGCCGGCCTGTTCTCCGGACCGCTGGGCGGCATCCACAAACAGGGCACCGCTGTGGTGCTGTCGGTCATGGGCTGGGGCGCGTCCATTGGCGGCTTTGGCCTGGTGGTGCTGCTGGCCGGGCGTTCCCCTGACGGTGCCGTTACGGGCTGGCTGGTGCCGGCGGCGCTCTGCTGTGTCCTGGCAGGCATCGCCGATTCCATCAGTGCCGTCTTCCGGAACACCATCCTGCAGTCGGCCACCCCGGACCACCTGCGGGGACGGCTTCAGGGCGTCTTCATCGTGGTGGTGGCCGGCGGGCCGCGGGTGGGGGACCTGCTGGCAGGCGGCGCGACTAAGATTTTGAGTGAGGGCTGGGTGCTGCTGCTCGGCGGCGTGCTGTGCATCGGCGCCGCGTGGCTGGCCGCCAGGCTGCAGCCGGGCTTCACCGCGTACGACGCCCGCCGCCCGGCCCCTTAGCGGCAACTGTTCGCGTTCCAGACGGGAGTGGAAATGCACAAGCACTACAACGGACTCAAAACCGCGGCGCTGTTCGGCGTTCTCTGGGCGGTTCTGCTGGGACTCGGCGGGCTGATCGGCCTCAATACCCGCAGCTCCACGCCCATCTGGATCATGGCGCTCGTGGGTGTTGCCACCACTGCGTACGGCTACTGGAACAGCGACAAGATCGCCATCCGTTCCATGCAGGCATACCCGGTCACCGAGGCCCAGGCACCGCAGCTGCACCAGATCGTGCGTGAGCTCTCCGTCCGGGCCAACCAGCCCATGCCTCGCATTTACCTTTCGCCTACGATGAACCCCAACGCCTTCGCCACCGGCCGCAACCCGAAGAACGCGGCGGTCTGCTGCACCGAGGGGATGCTCCAACTGCTGGATGCGCGCGAACTCCGCGGAGTACTGGGCCACGAACTGATGCACGTCTACAACCGGGACATCCTTACCTCGTCCGTGGCGGCCGCCGTCGCCGGCGTCATCACCTCGGTGGGCCAGATGCTGCTCTTCTTCGGCGGCGGGGACCGACGTAACGGCAACCCCTTGGCCATGATCGCCATGGCGCTCCTGGCTCCGTTTGCAGCCTCGCTGATCCAGTTGGCCATCTCCCGCACCAGGGAGTACGACGCCGACGAGGACGGTGCACAGCTCACCGGCGATCCGCTGGCGCTCGCCTCAGCCCTGGCGAAGATCGAGCGCGGCGTCGCCGTCGCGCCGCTGCCCCAGGACCAGCGGCTGGTCAACGCCTCGCACCTGATGATCGCCAACCCGTTCCGGGGCGGGGCGATGACCAAGCTGTTCGCCACCCATCCGCCCATGCGGGACCGGATTGCCCGGCTTGAGCGGATGGCAGGCAGGCCGCTCGCCTAGCTGCGGAAGTTGACGAACTGCAGGTCCGCCTCCTCGAAGTCCTTGAGCAGGGCCATGGTGGCCTGCAGGTCGTCGCGGGACTTGGACGTGACCCGCAGTTCGTCGCCCTGGATCTGGGATTTGACAGACTTCGGGGCCTCGTCGCGGATGAGCTTGTTGATCTTCTTGGCCAGGTCCTGGGCGATGCCTTCCTTGATGGAGGCTTCGAGACGGAATTCCTTGCCGGAGGCGTAGGGCTCGCCGGTGTCCAGCGACTTGAGCGAGATGCCGCGGCGGATGAGCTTGGACTGGAGGACGTCCAGCACGGCCAGGACGCGTTCCTCGGAGTTGGCCTTCATGAGGATCTTTTCGCCGCTGAAGTCCACCTCAGCGCCGACGCCCTTGAAGTCGTACCGCTGCGCCAGTTCCTTCTGGGCCTGGTTCAGGGCGTTGGCCACTTCCTGCTTGTCCACTTTGCTTACGACGTCGAACGTTGACTCGCCTGCCATGACTCTCCTTATGCGGTGGTGCGGGGTAGGGCCCTGTGCGCGGACGGGGCCGGGGATCACTGCGGTCAAGCCTAATACGGATGCCTCTTCCGGTGGGGGTCTGGGATTCACAGTTCCCTATCAGCGGAAACGGGGACGGAGCCCCGCCTGATCTGCCCTGAATTCCGCGCGGTTCCGCGGCTCTGTGCTGTCAGGGAGTCCGATTCGATTCTTCGGCGGAAATTCTGTAAAGTTGTCTTGCCCGCGGTTACCGGAAGCAGAACGGCCTGGAAACAGACGCTCTGCAGACTGCATCGGCGGGTACTTCTTTGAAGTTCGGCAGATTACCCGAGCGGCCAAAGGGGGCTGACTGTAAATCAGCTGGCAACGCCTACGGGGGTTCGAATCCCTCATCTGCCACCCTTGTGATGAGTCGAGACATCCTTCACGGATGAGTCGGGTCATCGGTTACACCCCGGTCTTCGGACCGGGGTGTTTTTCTTTGTCCGGATGTTCTGG
>NZ_JBIVQF010000004.1:351752-370894 GCF_044755045.1 Pseudarthrobacter sp. NPDC092419 | reverse complement strand
TGCCCCCTGGGTTGGGGGGGCGCCCGGCGGGCGGGGGCGCCGCGGGGTGTTTTTGGGGGGGGGGGGGGGGGGGGGGGCGGGGGGGGGGGGCGCCCCCCCCCCCCGCCGGTGCAGTGTTTCCGCTCCTGCCGGTATTACTTGGGCATCAGGACGGAGTCCACCAGGTAGACGGTGGCATTCTTGGTCTGGACGCCGCCGCAGATGACGTTCGCGTTGTCGACCTTCAGGTTGTCACCGCTGCCCGTCACCGTGACCGAACCGCCCTGGACCGTGGCGTGCGTGCCCGCGATCTCGTCCGGGGTGATCTGGCCGGGTACGACGTGGTAGGTCAGGATCTTGCTCAGCAGGGCATCGTCCGTCTTCAGGGTTTCGATGGTGGCGGCATCGATCTTCGCGAAGGCGTCGTCCACCGGCGCGAAGACGGTGAACTCGTCGCCGTTGAGGGTGTCGACCAGGTCAACCTTGGGGTTCAGCTTGCCGGAAACCGCAGCCGTGAGAGTGGTGAGGATCGGGTTATTGGAAGCCGCAACCGCTACGGGGTCCAGGGCCATGCCTTCCACGGAGCCGGCACCCGTGGGAACCTGCTCAGCGTAAGCGGCGCAGCCGGGGCCTACCAGGTTGGCGGCCGGGTCCATCATGTCGGCGCTGGCCGAGGGGGAGGGAGCCGTGGTGGCGGCCGACGTCTCTGCCGGTGCCGAGGACTCCGCGGTGCTGGATCCGCCACAGGCAGTGAGGCTGAGCAGTGCTGCGGCTGCAACGCCGGCGACCGTGAAAGTTGAGCGCTTGAGGGTCTGCATTTCGGATCTCCTTGGGTTGGGGCATTTGCCTGCTGCAGACCGGTGTCCGCAGCTATGATCTGGCCGGTGGACACCTGCCGCGTGGCTGATGTCTCACTGGGTATTCGGCCATTGGGCGGCGGCGGATGGGTAAATGCCAAAGAGTTTTCCGGTGGACAGTCGAAAACGCAGAACACCCCCGGCCAAAAGGCCGGGGGTGTTCACCACACAGTGTGCGCAAGGGGGGACTTGAACCCCCACGCCCGAAGGCACAGGAACCTAAATCCTGCGTGTCTGCCAATTTCACCACTCGCGCAATGCTTCCCGCTGCCCAGGCAAACGCTTCTGAGCCGAACGCCCAAACCCACAACGGCGGAAGCCAGCTTCCATTGTAACGTCGCCCGGATGCCGGGCGGGCATGCCGGGGCGTCTGACCCGCTCGACCGGACTGTTAGCCGTCGAGGCCAAGGTCCCGGCGGAGTTTGGCGACGTGTCCAGTGGCCCGCACGTTGTACTGGGCCACAGCCACCTTCCCGTCCGGGCCCACAACGACAGTGGAACGGATAAGGCCCTGGTACGTCTTTCCGTAATTCTTCTTCTCGCCCCACGCGCCATAGGCGTTGGCTACGGAGTGGTCGGCATCCGACAGCAGCGGGAAGGTCAGTGCTTCGTTCTCCGCGAATTTGGCCAGCTTGGCTACGGGATCGGGGGAGATTCCCAGGACGTCGTAGCCTGCCGCCTGCAGGGATGCCAGGCTGTCCCGGAAGTCACACGCCTGCTTGGTGCAACCGGGGGTGGAGGCTGCCGGGTAGAAGTAGACGATGGTGCTCCGGCCATTGCCGGGGGCGAGGCTGACGTCCTTGCCGGTGGAGTCCGTGAGCGTGAACGCCGGCGCCTGGTCACCGGTAACGAGTCTTTCAGCCATTGTTTTTCTCCTGGTTGCTGGGGTGACACACCAGCCTAGTAAGGGGTGTTCGACTGTGCCAATCGGCATTTGGCTATACTGGCTTGTATGCCTGATATGGATCACTGGCCCACGGGGCGCCTATTGTCCACTGCTGCGCGCCTCGTTGAACACTCTTGGAATGAAAAACTCGCCGCGATCGGGCTGACCCATGCAGGCGTCATTGCCATCGAGGTTCTCGCGGCCCAGGGCCCCATGACGCAGGCACAGCTCGCCCAGTACGTCCGGGTCCAGGCCCAGACCATGGGCAAGACCCTCAGCAGGCTTGAAGCCCATGGCCACATTGTCCGCGTGCGCAGCACGTCGGACCGCCGGAGCCACGTTGTGTCCCTGACCGAACGCGGCAAGGAAGCCGTTGCAGCCGCCGTGGAGATGGAACGCTCCGTCCTTGCTTCGGCCTCCATCGATCCGGAAGTGCTCCGCCAGGAACTCCAGGCCGTGGTCCGTGAGCTGGCCAGCCAGTTCGGTTCCACCCCCGCCAACGCAGCCCTGGTGGACAACACCCACTAGGGCGCAGGCTCTCACCATCCAGTGCGGTTCCCCAGCGAACCCACGTCGGCGCGACCCCGGCCCGGTCCGGTGGCCGCGTCTTTTTTGTTTCCCGCATGCATTGTACGGATCGTCCCCGGTCTGCGGTGCAGCCCTTGTCCCGGAGCAAGCCCTCCGGAGAACGAAACAAACCCCTGGCCCGCGTCTCCGCTGGCCAGGGGTCAGTTTTCCCTGTTGTGCACCCCCCGGGACTTGAACCCGGAACCCATTGATTAAGAGTCAATTGCTCTGCCAATTGAGCTAGAGGTGCATCTTATTTGCTTTGCTCACCGGGGCTTTTGTTTCCCCGCTGTTCTCCGCAACGACATGAAACTCTACACGAACTTTTCGCCAGTGTGAAATCGGCGGGCAGGGTTTGGTGTGCGTCAGCCTGGAGGGTCCAAAACCACCGCGAAATCAGGGTTTTGGTTGTTGGTGAGCAACCAAAAACCACCCTCGGGAGTCCTGACGACGTCCCTGATCCGCCCGTACATTCCTGTGAAATGGGCCACAGGTTTTCCGGCCGCAGCGCCGGACAGGGGAATGGTCCAGAGCCGCTGCCCGCGCAGAGCGCCGACGTAGGCCGTGGACCCGGCAATCTCCATTCCGCTGGGGGAGGCCTCGCTGGTGGCTGGCCAGACCACCTTGGCATCCTGGAACTCCGGCCGGCCCGGGGCTCCAGTGACCTCAGGCCACCCGTAGTTGGCTCCGGGCAGGATGAGGTTCAGCTCGTCGTCCACATCGGGCCCGAACTCCGTGGCCCACAGCCGCCCCTCGGCGTCCCACGCCAGTCCCTGGACGTTGCGGTGGCCCAGGCTGTAGACGGCGTTGCCGAACGGGTTGCCGGGCGCCGGACGGCCCTCCGGGGTGAGCCGGAGAATCTTCCCTCCCAGCGCAGCGGGGTCCTGGGGCTGTTCGCGGCGCTGTGAGTCTCCGGTACCCACATAGAGATAGCCGTCGGGTCCAAAGCGGATACGGCCGCCGTTGTGGGTCGTGGCCTTGGGGATGTCCGTGAACACGACTTCGGGGTCGCCAAGGGAAAGCATGCCGTTCCCGGCGTCAGCCACGCGCAGCCGCACCACACGGTTGTCCGAATCAGAGGTGACGTAGGCGTAGAGCAGCCGGTCCTTGGCGAATCCGGGAGAAAGAGCCAGCCCCAGCAGTCCGCCCTCCCCGGCAGGTGCCACCCCCGGGACCGTGCCGATGAGGGTGGCTTCGGATCCCCGCACGGCCTTCAGAGCGGCCGTGCCCCGTTCGGAAATGATGCCTGTACCGTCCGGCAGGAATACTCCCGCCCAGGGAATGTCCAATTCCAGGTCAAGGGTGCCGGAGGCACGCACGCCGCTCCCGGTTGCCGGAGGCGGCGTGGTGCAGGCACTGAGCATGATGCCGGCGGCAGCTGCCGCTGCCCACAGAGGCCTGGCGAAGCGCGGCGGCACGGGCGGCTTAGAGGCGCTGCCTGCGCGGCGCCCGGAAGCCGGCTGCTTCGGCGTGGGCGGCCGACTCGAACCACACCTCGGCACGGGCTTCGCTGTACCCGGGGTGGTCCTCGTCGTAATAGACCATGTCCGCGGCGACGCCCTTGACGGGGTAGCCCGACGGACCTGTCCCATCAGCGCCGGCAGCCACGGACCCGGCGCCGTACGGTTCATCGGCCGCCAGATGTCCGGCAGGTTCAGCCGGTGCGGCTTCATCGTCCGGCAGACTGTCAGCGCCGGTTTCCACCAGCGCCGAAGACTGGGTCCGGTCCATGGTCTCCGCGGCAGCAGCGCCGTCGGGTACTCCCATGACCGCTTGGTCGCCCGCCTCGTTGTCCACGGCGTCGTTAAAGACAGCGCCGCGGTGAACAGTGTCCTGATGATCCGCGCGGGGGTGGCCTCCGGTGTCGCGCACGTCCTCTTCGACGGCGGCCGACTCGGCGCCGGGCAGCGTGGGCGCATGACGGTCCGTGTACTCGGCGTGATGCACTGGTCCGCCGGCCGGCGTGCCGCCGGTACCGGTACCCGGAGCCGCGGCGACGCCGGAAGATGAGGCCGGCTGCGTGGCCTCCGGGGTTCCTGTTGCACTGCCTTCGGACCACTGGGTTTCCCATTCGCTGCCGGGCCGCCCGCCGCCCGTTGCCGCGTCTGCCGGCTCCTCTGCCGCAGTGGGTGCAACGGGTTCGGCCGGGGCGCCGAAGCCGGCCGCCCCCGGAATCCCGCTGGTTGCCGCGGCTTCCGCTGAGGGCGCGGCGCTCCCGCCGGAGAGGGCGCCGTTGGCATGTGCCGGCGGGGCATCCTCCCGGGTGGGGCCGGCGGTGGAGGAACTGTTGCGGTTCAGGAGCCACCACACGACGGCCACTGCAACGACGATGAGAATGATCCAAAGAACGATGTCCATGGCAAGCCCTTCTGTTTGGATGGAACGGTAGCCTCCACCCTGACGCTACGTCGGGCACCCACGGCTGTCCAGAGACCGGTCCGGGACCGTGTTGTGCCGCAGGACCGCCTTGGGCGGAGTTAGCGGTAGCCTCGCTACATGGACTTCAAGCGCCTCCAGATCCTGCGTGAACTGGCGGACCGGGGAACGGTCGTTGCCGCCGCGGAGGCGCTCCGCGTGACCCCATCCGCGGTGTCGCAGCAATTGCGCACGCTCCAGGACGAACTGGGGGTCGCGCTCATAGAAAAATCGGGTCGCGGAGTGCGGCTGACCGAAGCGGGACGGGCGATGGCCGCTGCCGCTGCCGATGTGTCCACGGCCATGGCAAAGGCTGAAGCGACCATTGATACCTACCGGCAGGGCTGGCAGGCGCACGTCCGTGCTGCGTTCTTCCCAAGTGCCGCCGAAATGTTCCTGCCCGGGCTGCTGAACCGGGTCAAGGCCGTACCCGGGCTCCAACTTGAAGCGTGCCTGGAAGACCCGGGTGTTTCCGGGTTCCCCGAACTCGTGGCCGACTATGACATCGTCCTGGCCCACAGCGTGGACGGCCCTGACGTCTTTTCCCGGCAAGGGCTGACGGTGGTCCCGCTGCTGAAGGAACCCCTGGACGTCGCGGTGCCGGCCGGCCATCCGCTGGCAGCCAAAGCCAGGCTGACAGCCAAGGACGTGGTGGGCTATGCCTGGCTGGGGGTGCCGGAGGGCTTTCCCTTTGACGCAGTGTTCCGGGAAATCGAGCAGCAGGCCGGAAGCAGCGCGGTTCAGGCCCAGCGGTTCCCGGACCTGCGGGTCCTGGAAGCGCTCGTGAGTGCCGGCCACGGACTCTCCCTGCTGCCCCGTTACACGGCTACGGGCAACCAAGGGCGGGGCTTCGTCCTCCGCCCGCTCGAAGGGGTGGCCGCCCGCCGCAGCATCGTCGCCCTGGCCCGTGCGGACGTCGCCGAACGGACCACTGTCCGGGACGTGCTGTCCATGCTCTCCAACGAGGCGAAGGCCGTGGAACGGGGGAGTGCCGTCTGACGCCGGGAGGGTGCGAAAGCTCCCCACAACCGGACCTTGTCCAAAATGTGGGACGCGGGTCCACTATTTGATCGAAATATTCCGGAAATTACGCTGTTCGCGGCCTGTGCCGTCCTGGGGCACTTGGCCGGAGCCCTAGACTTTCCCCTATGAGTGACGCCCAGACCGCAACCGAGAACAAGCCTGACATCAAACCCCGGAGCCGCGTAGTAACTGACGGCATCCACGCTGCTCCGGCACGTGGCATGTTCCGCGCGGTAGGCATGGGGGACGACGACTTCGCGAAACCCCAAGTGGGCGTCGCGAGCTCGTGGAACGAAATCACCCCCTGCAACCTGTCCCTGAACCGCCTGGCGCAGGGCGCCAAGGAAGGCGTGCACGCCGGCGGCGGGTTCCCGATGCAATTCGGCACCATCTCCGTATCGGACGGCATCTCCATGGGCCACGAGGGCATGCACTTCTCCCTGGTTTCACGCGAAGTCATCGCCGACTCGGTGGAAACCGTCATGCAGGCTGAGCGGATCGATGGCTCCGTGCTGCTGGCCGGCTGCGACAAGTCCCTTCCCGGCATGCTGATGGCTGCCGCCCGCCTGGACCTCTCCAGCGTGTTCCTCTACGCCGGCTCCATCATGCCCGGCTGGGTCAAGCTGGAGGACGGCTCCGAAAAGGAAGTCACCCTCATCGATGCCTTCGAAGCCGTAGGCGCCTGCGCCGCCGGCAAGATGAGCATGGAGGACCTCACCCGCATCGAAAAGGCCATCTGCCCGGGCGAAGGCGCCTGCGGTGGCATGTACACCGCCAACACGATGGCCTGTATCGGCGAGGCTCTGGGTATGTCCCTGCCCGGTTCCGCCGCCCCGCCCTCGGCAGACCGCCGTCGTGATGAATTTGCCCGCAAGTCCGGCGAGGCTGTTGTGGAACTGCTCCGCAAGGGCATCACCGCGCGCGACATTATGACCAAGAAGGCCTTCGAAAACGCCATTGCCGTCACGATGGCCTTCGGCGGTTCCACCAACGCCGTATTGCACCTCCTTGCCATCGCCCGCGAGGCCGAGGTCGAACTGACGCTGGACGACTTCAACCGCATCGGCGACAAGATCCCGCACTTGGGGGACCTTAAGCCGTTCGGCCGGTACGTCATGACCGACGTGGACAAGATCGGTGGCGTGCCGGTCATCATGAAGGCACTGCTTGACGCCGGCCTGCTGCACGGCGACTGCCTCACCGTCACCGGCAAGACCGTCGCCGAAAACCTCGAGGCCATCAACCCGCCGGATGTTGACGGCAAGATCCTCCGCGCGCTGGACAACCCCATCCACAAGACCGGCGGCATCACCATCCTGCACGGTTCCATGGCTCCGGAAGGCGCCGTGGTCAAGAGCGCCGGCTTCGACGCCGATATCTTCGAGGGCACCGCCCGCGTCTTCGAACGCGAGCAGGGTGCGCTGGACGCGCTGGACAACGGACAGATCAAGGCCGGGGACGTCGTCGTCATCCGTTACGAAGGACCGAAGGGCGGACCGGGCATGCGCGAGATGCTCGCCATCACCGGCGCCATCAAGGGTGCCGGGCTGGGCAAGGACGTCCTGCTCCTCACCGACGGCCGGTTCTCCGGCGGCACCACGGGCCTGTGCATCGGCCACGTTGCGCCGGAAGCGGTCGACGGCGGCCCTATCGCCTTCGTGAAGGACGGCGACAGGATCCGCGTCGACATCGCCGCACGCAGCTTCGACCTCCTGGTGGACGAAGCCGAGCTCGAAGCCCGAAAGGTGGGCTGGGAGCCCCTTCCCGCCCGCTACACCAAGGGTGTCCTGGCCAAGTACGCGAAGCTGGTCCACAGCGCCAGCACCGGCGCGTATTGCGGCTGATACACACGGCCCGAAGCCTTCGGCGGGATGTTTCCTGTCTGGGGCGGTAGGGCGCAATAAGGGGTGATCCAAGGTGCCCCGGGCTGACGGCGTCCACGCCGGAAGTTCGGGGCAGGATCACCACGTGGACATAGGCGTCCACATGGTGAGATGGACTGTCGCTTCGTTGACACCCGTCTTAGCCAGAGGGAAAACTGAACGCATGACCTTCGTTATCGGCACCGTCGTCGTCCTTACCAAGCGCGTGGCACACTAGCCCCGGTAACGAACCGTCACGCGCGAACCCCTCGAAGAGCCGCCAGGCTGAGGGGTTTTTTTATTCCCCGCAGTTCACTACATAAGAAGATCCACAAGGAAGAGTCCGATGAGCAAAGGATCGCCGATCAGCCCCTCGCTGATGGCTGCCAAGTCCGCCGGAGCCCCCAAGGCTTCGGACCGTGCCGACCGGACGGCTGACAACGCCGCCGTCGCCGACCTTGCTGCTGCCTCTCCTGTCCTTGGGCCGAACAACGTTGTACCCCCAACGGTGATGACCGGCTCGCAAGCTATTGTCCGCTCGCTCGAAGAACTCGGCGTCGACGATATTTTTGGTTTGCCCGGTGGCGCGATCCTGCCCACCTACGACCCCTTGATGGCCTCCACCATGAACCACGTGCTGGTCCGTCACGAACAGGGAGCCGGCCACGCCGCGCAAGGCTATGCCATGGTTACCGGGCGGGTGGGCGTCTGCATCGCCACCTCCGGCCCGGGAGCCACCAACCTCGTTACCGCCATCATGGATGCCCACATGGACTCCGTGCCGATGGTGGCCATCACCGGCCAGGTGTCCAGCGGTGTCATTGGCACCGATGCCTTCCAGGAAGCTGACATCGTGGGCATCACCATGCCCATCACCAAGCATTCCTTCCTGGTCACCGACGCCAATGACATTCCGCATGTCATGGCCGAGGCCTTCCACCTGGCCTCCACCGGCCGTCCTGGTCCGGTTCTGGTGGACGTCGCCAAGGACGCCCAGGTGGGCCAGATGACGTTCTCCTGGCCGCCGAAGATCGACCTCCCCGGCTATCGCCCCGTCACCCGTGGCCACAACAAGCAGGTGCGCGAAGCTGCCAAGCTGATTGCCGCTTCCAGCAAGCCGGTCCTGTACGTGGGCGGCGGCGTGGTCAAGGCGCACGCCTCTGCTGAGCTGATGGCCCTGGCCGAGGCAACCGGAGCCCCGGTGGTCACCACACTGATGGCCAAAGGCGTCTTCCCGGACTCGCATCCGCAGCACGTGGGCATGCCCGGTATGCACGGCAGCGTCTCCGCCGTTACCGCGCTCCAGCAGTCCGATCTCCTGATCACCCTCGGCGCGCGGTTCGACGACCGCGTGACCGGTGTGCTGAAGACCTTCGCCCCGACAGCCAAGGTCATCCACGCGGACATCGACCCCGCCGAGATCTCCAAGAACCGCACCGCCGATGTCCCCATCGTGGGTTCCGTCAAGGAGATCATCCCTGAACTGACGGACGCCGTCCGCGCCCAGTTCGAGGCGGCAGGCACCCCTGACCTGACCACCTGGTGGGCCTTCCTGAACAACCTCAAGGAAACCTATCCGCTTGGCTGGACGGAGCCGGACGACGGACTGACGGCGCCGCAGAAGGTCATCGAACGCATTGGTGCCCTGACCGGACCCGAAGGCGTGTACGTCGCGGGTGTGGGCCAGCACCAGATGTGGGCCGCGCAGTTCATCAAATACGAGCGTCCGCATGCATGGCTGAACTCCGGCGGCGCCGGAACGATGGGCTACGCCGTCCCGGCCGCCATGGGCGCCAAGGTGGGGGAGCCGGACCGCGTGGTCTGGGCGATCGATGGCGACGGCTGCTTCCAGATGACCAACCAGGAGCTGGCCACCTGTGCCATCAACAAGATCCCCATCAAGGTTGCTGTCATCAACAACTCATCGCTGGGCATGGTCCGTCAGTGGCAGACCCTCTTCTACGAAGGCCGCTATTCCAACACCGACCTCAACACCGGCCACGACACCGTCCGCATCCCGGACTTCGTTAAATTGGGCGAGGCCTACGGATGTGCGTCATTCCGGTGTGAACGTGACGAGGATATCGACGCCACCATCCAGAAGGCCCTCGAAATCAACGACCGCCCGGTGGTCATCGACTTCGTGGTGAGCCCCAACTCCATGGTGTGGCCGATGGTGCCCGCCGGCGTGAGCAACGACCAGATCCAGGTTGCCCGCAACATGACCCCGGAATGGGAAGAGGAGGACTAGGCCATGAGCCGTCACACATTGTCCGTGCTGGTGGAGGATAAGCCGGGCGTCCTGACCCGCGTAGCCAGCCTCTTCGCCCGCCGCGCCTTCAACATCAACTCCCTGGCCGTCGGCCCGACGGAAGTGCCGGGCGTCTCCCGGATGACCGTCGTGGTCGACGCCGACGGTGACCTGATCGAACAAGTCACCAAGCAGCTCAACAAGCTGATCAACGTCATCAAGATCGTTGAGCTGACCCCCGAATCTTCCGTACAGCGCGACCACATCCTGGTCAAGGTACGTGCGGATGCCGCAACACGCCTGCAGGTCACCCAGGCTGCAGACCTGTTCCGCGCCTCAGTGGTGGACGTTTCCACCGACTCCGTCGTCATTGAGGCAACCGGCCATCCCGAAAAGCTCACGGCGCTGCTCTCAGTGCTGGAGCCCTTCGGCATCCGCGAAATCGTGCAGTCCGGCACCCTGGCCGTTGGACGGGGATCCCGCTCCATGAGTGACCGGGCGCTGCGCTCCGCGTAGGCGCCCGTAACCGCAGCACCACCAGAAAATATCTACACACCACTCAAGAGGAGTTACGCAAGTGACTGAAATGTTCTACGACGACGATGCAGACCTGTCGATCATCCAGGGCCGCAAGGTCGCCATCGTCGGCTACGGATCCCAAGGCCACGCCCACGCACTGAACCTGCGCGATTCCGGCGTTGAGGTTGTCATTGCGCTCAAAGACGGTTCCAAGTCCACCGCCAAGGCAGAGGAAGCCGGCTTCACGGTCAAGAACGTTGCCGACGCCGCCGAATGGGCCGACGTCATCATGATCCTTGCGCCGGACCAGCACCAGCGCGCGATCTACAACGACTCCATCAAGGACAAGCTGACCCCCGGTAAGGCCCTTGCCTTCGCGCATGGCTTCAACATCCGCTTCGGCTACATCCAGGCCCCCGAAGGCGTCGATGTCATCCTGGTTGCACCGAAGGCACCGGGCCACACCGTCCGCCGCGAATTCGAAGCCGGCCGCGGCATCCCCGACATCATCGCCGTGGAGCAGGACGCTTCCGGTTCCGCCTGGGAGCTGGCCAAGTCCTACGCCAAGGCCATCGGCGGCACCCGCGCCGGCGTTATCCAGACCACGTTCACCGAAGAGACCGAGACCGACCTCTTCGGCGAGCAGGCTGTCCTCTGCGGCGGTGTCTCCCAGCTCGTCCAGTACGGCTTCGAGACCCTCACCGAGGCCGGCTACCAGCCCCAGATCGCCTACTTCGAGGTCCTGCACGAGCTGAAGCTCATTGTGGACCTGATGTGGGAAGGCGGCATCGCCAAGCAGCGCTGGAGCGTCTCCGACACCGCGGAGTACGGTGACTACGTCTCCGGCCCGCGCGTTATCACCCCCGAGGTGAAGGAAAACATGAAGGCCGTCCTGGCCGACATCCAGTCCGGCGCGTTCGCCAAGCGGTTCATCGAGGACCAGGACAACGGCGCCGTGGAGTTCAAGGAACTGCGCGCCAAGGCTGAGCAGCACCCCATCGAGGCCGTGGGCCGCGAGCTGCGCTCCCTGTTCTCCTGGCAGCAGCAGGACGTGGACTATGTCGAAGGCTCCGCTGCCCGCTAGGCAGCCAGCCGTTAGCCACGCCATCGGCGGTGTTGAGGCCGGGTTCACACTTAACAATGTGAGCCCGGCCTTTGCGTCGGCCTAGACTTGTTCCATCCCCAGGACTGCAACGCAGAGGATCAGCCGTGTCAAAACCCGTAGTACTGCTCGCCGAAGAACTTTCGCCCGCCACCGTGGAGGCTCTCGGCCCGGACTTTGAAATCCGCCAGACAGACGGCTCCGACCGTTCCCAGCTCCTCTCGGCGATCACCGACGTTGACGCCATCCTGGTCCGTTCGGCCACCCAGGTGGACGCTGAGGCGATTGCCGCTGCCAGGAACCTGAAAGTAATTGCCCGTGCCGGCGTCGGGCTGGATAACGTGGACATCAAAGCCGCCACCCAGGCGGGCGTCATGGTGGTCAACGCGCCTACCTCCAACATCGTTTCGGCCGCAGAGCTCACCGTAGGACACATCCTCAGCCTGGCCCGGCACATTCCGCAGGCGAGTGCCGCCCTCAAGGACGGCGAATGGAAGCGGTCCAAATATACGGGCATTGAACTTTTCGAGAAGAAGATCGGCATCATCGGCCTGGGCAGGATCGGCGCCCTCGTCGCGGCCCGGCTCAAGGGCTTCGACACCAAGATCCTGGCCTACGACCCCTACATCACCTCGGCCCGCGCAGCCCAGCTCGGCGTGCAGCTGGTCACCCTGGATGAACTTCTGGCACAGGCAGACTTCATTACCATCCACATGCCCAAGACGCCCGAGACCGTCGGCATGCTGGGGGCGGACGCCTTCAAGAAAATGAAGAAGTCGGCCTACGTCATCAACGTGGCCCGCGGCGGCCTGGTGGACGAGGAAGCGCTTTTCACCGCACTCCAGGACGGCGACATCGCCGGTGCGGGCGTGGACGTGTTCTCCAAGGAACCGAGCACGGACCTGCCCTTCTTCAAGCTGGACAACGTCGTGGTCACCCCGCACCTGGGCGCATCCACCGATGAAGCCCAGGAGAAGGCCGGCGTTTCGGTAGCCAAGTCCGTGCGCCTGGCACTGGCCGGTGAACTGGTACCGGACGCCGTCAACGTCGCCGGCGGCGTCATCGCCCCGGACGTCAGGCCCGGCATCGCCCTGGTCGAGAAGCTGGGCCGGATCTTCACCGCACTCACCCACGACTCACTGACGCAGTTCGACGTCGAGGTGGCGGGGGAGATCTCCTCGCTGGACGTCAAGGTGCTGGAACTCGCAGCGCTGAAGGGCATCTTTGCCGACGTGGTGACGGAACAGGTCTCCTACGTCAACGCCCCCGTGATCGCGGAACAGCGCGGCATCAACGTCCGCCTCATCACCACCCCGGAGACCGAGTCCTACCGCAACGTCCTCACCCTGCGCGGTGCCCTCAGCGACGGCAGCCAGATCTCCGTGGCCGGCACCCTCACGGGACCCAAGCAGGTGGAGAAGCTCGTGGGAATCAACGGCTTCGAAGTCGAGATCCCCATCAGCGAGCACCTCGTAGTGGTCGCCTACACGGACCGGCCCGGCGTGATCGGCACCATCGGCCACATCCTGGGCATGAACAACATTAACATCGCCGGCATGCAGGTGGCCCGCTCTGACGAGGGCGGCCAGGTCCTGGCGCTCCTGACCATCGACAGCTCCGTTCCGCAGCAGGTCCTGGATGCCATCAAGGCGGGGATCGGCGCGGACATGGTCCGCGAAGTGGACCTGGAGGACTAAGGAACGCCGTGGGCTGGCCGCCGGCGAAACGCCGGAGGCCCCGTTCGCGGGTGGGCGTGTCCGCCCCGGTCCACGTATGATTGGCCGGTCTGCTTACAATGGCTGGGTCCCGTTCCGGGACCAGGCCCGCAGACCGGCCAATACCTTTTGCACATCCGTCCGTCATCGTCCGTGTCCGCCGGCGGCGGACACGTCCGTGCGCACGCAAACCAGGTTCCAGGGAGCTCAATGAACGCCGTCCAGAGGTTCATCAGAAGCAAAGTGCTGCTGTTGACCGCGGCCATCTTGATCGCAGCCATGTGCTTGTCGGTCCTCGTCCAGGGTCAGTCACAGGCTGCCCTCAACCGGACCGTGGATGAAAATTCACGCGGACTCTACGACGTCCTTGTCCAGACCAAGGCGGACTCCGGCGCCCTGCTGCAGCCTGATATCGCCACTGGGTCCGGCGGGATCACCTTCGACCAGCTCGAAGCCATTCGGAAGCTGTCCGGTACCTCCGTTGCGGCACCGATCAGCCTGGTCTCCCGGGTCACCCAAAACCTCGAATCGCCCCGCCTCGACGCCATGGACTTCCTTGGCTACAACGCCGGCCTTGCCGGAACCGCGACGGCGGACCAGGCAGCGGGCGCCACTCCGCCGGACCAGTGGCCCGCGGCCGAGTCGGTGCTCAACGATGAGCCCACCAAATACCGCCTCACCGCCACTGCCGTCAGCTCGGACGGCGTTTCCGAGACCACGCTGTTCAAATCCACCGCTGAAGGCACGCTCGGCAAAGCCAGGCTGGTAGAGGAACAGACCGAAGGCGGCAAGAGCATCCGCATCGCCGCGCCGGAAGGCGAGACCGGCATTAAGTTCCCCGCCCCGGCCGGAGGCTCCGAGCACAACCTCTTCAACGCTTCGATTTCCCTGCCCCTCGCGCCAGAGGTCACCGAGTCCGTGGTTGCAGTGGACCCTGCCGCCGAACGGGCCCTGCTCGGTCCAGCGGGCGACTTCCTGGCCCCGCTGGAAAAGGCACCTCCGGCGGACGCCCGCGACGCGGGAGCCATCGGGCGCTACTTCGAAGGCCTCTTCACCAACGGCATCAGCCTGGAGGAACTCGAAGAAGGACCGGACTTCCTGGGCGTCAAGCTCAAGTACTGGGCGCCCCTGATGACCCAGTACCAGCAGGCCAAGAGCAAAGGCCAGCTGACCGAGAACTCCCAAGCCATCCCCCTGGTGGTCCGCGAAGGCACGTCGCTGGACCTCACTTACAACGTCAAGATCGAAGAAATTGACGACGCCGGCAAAGTGGTCAAGGAGGTCGGTACGGCCTCGCGGTCGCTGGACAAGGACTACCTGCCGTTCGTCTCCAAGGATCCTTTCGCGCTTGACTGGCCCGGATCGACCGACCACTCCTCCCTGCTCGGCAAGACCGGCAACTTCAACCAGGGCCTTTACACGCCCGCGGAATGGAGCACGGACTTTGCAGCAGCACCCAAGTACACCGACGGGGAGACTGCGGCGAACGGCGCTGTCGCCAAGAATGCGGTGCCGGGCGAATGGGTGACGGTGAACCGCTTGCCGGAAACCGGCGCCAACGGAGCCCCGGTGGACCAGACACAGCGGGAACCCGTGGACGAACGTTCCTACCGCGAAAACCTGGCCACGGGGGAGAAGACAGCAGCCCCGCTCGCCATGGTCTACGGCACGTTCAACCCGGCGTCGGTGGCGGAAGCCGCAGGTGACGTCAACAAGCTGCCCCTCGGCGGCTACGACCCTACCCCCTTCACCCTGGCCAAGGACGCCGAGGGCAAGGATGTGGACGCCACTGAACTCAAGCCGTCCCTGAGCGCCACAGGCCTGGCCAGCCAGTCAGCCGGAGCCATCACCGACTACTACGGCCTGGCCGCCGCCCGCGGCTACACCGAAAACGCGGCGGTCATTGACGCCGTCCGTGTCCGCGCCGCAGCGCCCGGCAGCTGGAAGGAGGCCCAGCCGGAGGTCGAGAAGCTCGCCGCGGAAATCCGCGACATGGGCCTGGAAGCCACCGTCGTGGCTGGTTCCGCCCGTGAGGACGCAAGCATTTTCGTCCCCGGATATTCCAAGGACGACGCCGGGAAGGAGTCCGATCTGGGCACGGTCACCCAGTCGTGGGTCCGCCAGGATGCTGCTGACGCTGTCGCCGGTTCGCTCTCCGGAACCAACATCACGCTGCTTTTCCTGACCCTGTGCGGTGCCGCGCTGCTGACCGGTGCGTCCACCGTCAGCTACATCCGCAAGCGCAGGAGCGAGGCGGGTACCCTGCGGGCCATGGGCTGGACTCAGCGGAGGATCCGCAATTGGGTGCTGGAGGAATTCGGGGTCGGTGCCGTCCTCCTTGCCGCCGCGGGCATTATCCTCAGCCTGGTCAGCTGGAGCCTGCCCACCGTCCTGGTGTCCGCCGCCGTGCTGGCACTGTACGCCGGCGCAGCATACTTCGCCGCCCGGCAGCTGCGCCACCGCGACGAGATCGACCAGGAGCCGCAGCACGACGAGCGGCTCATCCCCGTGGACTCCCCGTTGACGTTCGCCAACCGCCAACTGGCAACCAACAAGTTCAACACGCTCTCGCTTGCCGTGGCGGTCGGCGTCTTCGGGGCCGCCGTGGGCGGACTGATCGCGCTCCTGATCGACATTCCCCGGGCCGCCGGCGCCAGCGCACTCAGCGGCCTCGCCGCGACCAGCGTTGCGCTTCCCAGCATCCTGCTGGCACTGGCGGGCGTGCTGGTGGGACTGGTCCTCACGCTGGTCACCGGCCGGTTCGAGCTCAACTCCAAGCGCCAGTACCTCGCCATCCTGGAGGCCATGGGGTGGAACCCGGACATGCTGCGCCAGGTCCGGCTGTTCGAAAATGCCCTGGTGGGCACCGTGGCCCTGCCGCTCGGTGTCCTGGGCGCACTGGGGATCGGCCTGCTCCTGGCCCCCTACGCAGCACTGTGGGCAGGCGTGGCCGGCCTCCTCGCTGTCCTTTGCTGGATTCCGATTGCAACGAAAGTAGTCCAATGACAAACCCGACCAACGTCCAGCGGAGCCGCAGGGCCGGCTCCGGTGAGGTCCCCCTGCAGACCCGTGCCAACACCATCGTCAAGTCGACGGACCACGCGACGCCCCTGGAGCTGAGTGACATCACTATCCGCTACGGCGGCGGCAAGGGCGGCGCCGAAGCCGTCACCGTGGTGGAAAATTTCGACCTGACCCTGCACGCCGGCGAGATGCACTGCGTTGCCGGGCGCAGCGGCTCCGGCAAGACGAGTATCCTCACCGTCGGCGCGGGGCTGACCCTGCCGACGTCGGGCCGCGTTTTTTGGGAAGGCGATTCCCTTGAAAGCATGGGCGACGACGAAATCGCCGACCGCCGTCGTGCGCTCATCGGTTATGTTGACCAGGGCGGTGCGCTGATCGACGGCATGAGCGCCCTGGAAAACGTCCTGCTGCCCGCCGTCCCCGACGGCGAAGTGGACCAGCGCCGGGACATGGCCAAGGATCTGCTGGACCTCGTTGGCCTGGGGCGCCGCATGCGGCACCGTCCCGCGCAGCTCTCCGGCGGTGAGCGCCAGCGCGTGGCGATTGCGCGCGCACTGATCCTGGGAACACGGGTCCTGGTGGTGGACGAACCCACCGCGAGCCTGGACCGGGCGTCCGCCAACCGGATCATCAGCATCCTGAAGGACACCACGTCGGACGGCATTGCCGTACTGGTCGCCTCCCACGACCACGAACTGGTCCGGCTCAGCGATACGCTGACTGAACTGATCTAGCCTGTCCCTCCGCACCCGAAGGTAACGTCCGCAACGTGACTGCTTCAGAGAAAACGCCGTTCTACATCACCACGGCCATTACCTACCCCAATGGCGTGCCGCACATCGGCCATGCCTATGAGTACATCGCCACCGATGCCATGGCACGGTTCAAGCGGCTGGACGGGTATGACGTGATGTTCCTGACCGGCACCGACGAGCACGGGATGAAGATCGCCCAGACCGCGGAGAAGGAAGGCATCACGCCCAAGGAACTGGTGGACCGGAACGCGGAGATCTACAAGGCCGCCCATGCTGCCCTGGACATCACGTACGACCGGTTCATCCGCACCACCGACGAGGACCACTACGCCGCCTCGCAGGCCATCTGGAAGAAGATGGAAGCGAACGGGGACATCTACCTGTCCAAGTACGAGGGCTGGTACTCGGTCCGCGACGAAGCCTTCTACGGTGAGGACGACACCGTGGTGAAGGACGACGGCGTGCGGTACTCAAAAGAGACGGACACCGAAGTGACCTGGACGGCGGAGGAGAGCTACTTCTTCCGGCTTTCCGCCTACCAGGACAAACTGCTGGCACTGTACGAGGCGCAGCCGGAATTCGGGGCTCCGCAGTACCGCTTCAATGAGGTCATCAGCTTCGTCAGGCGCGGCCTCGAGGACCTGTCCATCAGCCGGACCACGTTCGACTGGGGCGTCCCGGTGCCCGGCAATGACAAGCACGTGATGTATGTATGGGTGGATGCCCTGACCAACTACCTGACCGGTGTTGGCTACCCGGACGTTGATTCGGAAAAGTTCCGGACCTTCTGGCCGGCCGACGTGCATGTGATTGGAAAGGACATCTCCCGGTTCCATGCCATCTACTGGCCCGCTTTCCTCATGAGCGCCGGCCTGGAACTGCCCAAGCGGATCATGATCCACGGTTTCCTGCACAACAACGGCGTCAAGATGTCCAAGTCCCTGGGCAACGTGGTGGCCCCGGCAGACTTCGTGGCGCAGTACGGCCTGGACCAGGTCCGCTTCTTCTTCCTCCGCGAAGTTCCCTTCGGTGCTGACGGAAGCTACAACCACGAGGCGATCGTCGGCCGAATGAACTCGGACCTGGCCAACAACTTCGGCAACCTCGCCCAGCGGTCCCTGTCCATGGTGGCCAAGAACTGCGGGGGAGCGGTACCGGTACCGGGCGCGCTCACCGAGGCCGATACTGCCATCCTGGCCCAGGCGGGAGCGCTGCTGGAGGCTGCGCGTGCCGCGTTCGACAAGCAGGAATTCAGCCGCGCCCTTGAAACCATCTGGGGCGTGCTGGGCGACACCAATGCCTACTTCGCCGAGCAGGCCCCCTGGGTACTGCGGAAGACCGACGTCGAACGCATGAATACCGTGCTGTACGTGACACTCGAGGTCCTGCGGATCGTGGCCATCCTGACGCAGCCTGTCATGCCTGCGGCCACCGCATCGCTGCTGACGGCACTGGGCCAGCCCGAAGGCGATGCCCGCGCGTTCGCGGCGCTCGGTACACCGATTGCGGCTGGCACCGCGCTGCCGGCCCCCACCCCGGTGTTCCCCAAGTACGAGGAGCCTTCCGGCGCCTGACGCACGCACACGTCTCACTCCGGCTCTGCCGGGACGCCCAATAGGCAGTCCCAGCAGAGCCGTTTTTCTTGAGTATCCATCACAAGTATTGCGTACCTGACGTGCGCCAATACAGGTAATCGCTACTCGGGACGGGTCGGTGGGGCGCTCCTACGCTGATCGGGTAAGCAATCGATGATTCAGCTGGGAGAACCATCACCCCGGTTTTGCGCTGGCGCTGTTACCTTCAGCACGGGGCGGTCCCTTCTCCTTCTTGGCTGGTCGGCCTGGACCATGAATTGGACGGAGTGGGAAAATGAGACGGATCCTTGCAGGAATGGGGGTTTTGGGTTTGGCCGCGCTGGCCACCACGGCGACTGCAACGGCCTCACCACAAAACGCCGATAGGACTATCACGATCTGCCATGCCACGGGCTCTGCACTCAACCCGTATGTTGCAGTCACCGTCAGCGTGGACGCGTTGAACGGGCCGCATGACCACCTGGGCTCACACCACGACGAGGACATCATTCCTCCAAATAGCGGGAGTGTCCTGCCCGGCGGGCGAAACCTGGACAAAATCGACTGGTTGGAAGCAGGCTGCAAAGATCCCCGGGGTCTAACGGGTCCGGTG
>NZ_JBIVQF010000004.1:0-351654 GCF_044755045.1 Pseudarthrobacter sp. NPDC092419 | reverse complement strand
TGGTTGAGGTGCCGGTGGTGCCGGTGGAGCCGGGTCCGGTGGTTGAGGTGCCGGTGGTGCCGGTGGAGCCGGGTCCGGTGGTTGAGGTGCCGGTGGTGCCGGTGGAGCCGGGTCCGGTGGTTGAGGTGCCGGTGGAGTCCGGCCGGATGCCCTCCTCGGAGCGGGAACCATCCGGCGTGGCCATCACACAGGCCGGCCCGCAGGCTTTGTCCGGGGGTCTCGCTGGCAGAAACCCAGGGTACGGTGTCCAGACTGCGGCGGCTGTTTCGCCTTCCGCCGCTCCCCTGATGGCTGGCCTGGCCGTCCTGCTCCTCGCCTGCTCGGCGGTGGCTATCCGTACGACCATGCGGTGGGGGCGGCGGCGCCCCAGTGGCACGTAGAGAGGGTCCTCCCGCATCCTGAGACGGATTGCCCAGCATATGGATCAGTTGGCTACCCTGAAATTATGAGCGCTTCCATTGATCTTGCAGTCATTCCCGGCGACGGCATCGGGCCGGAGGTTATCGCCGAGGCCGTCAAAATCCTGGAGAAGGCGGTGGCCGCGGAGGGTGTCGAGCTCAAGCAGACCCACTACAAGCTCGGCGCCGAGCACTGGCTGGAAACGGGCGAAACGCTGCCGGATGAGGTCCTGGCGGACCTCCGCACCCGGGACGCCATCCTCTTCGGCGCGGTGGGTGCGGCCCCCGGCGATACCCGCATTCCTTCAGGCATCATTGAGCGCGAGATGCTGCTCAAGCTCCGCTTCAGCCTGGACCACTATGTAAACCTCCGCCCCTCGCGGCTGTACGGCACGGTGGGCAGTCCGCTGGCCAACCCCGGCACCATCGATTTCATTGTGGTGCGCGAAGGGACAGAGGGCCCTTACGTGGGCAACGGAGGCAGCCTTCGCGCCGGCACCCCGCACGAGGTGGCCACCGAAGTGTCCCTGAACACCGCGCACGGCGTGGAGCGCGTGGTCCGCGATGCCTTCCGCCGCGCCAGCGCCAGGGAGCGCAAGCACCTCACACTGGTCCACAAGCACAACGTCCTGGTCTACGCCGGCCACCTGTGGAAGCGCACCGTCGAGGCCGTGGCCCAGGAGTTCCCCGAGGTCACGCACGACTACCTGCACGTTGACGCCGCCACCATCTTCATGGTCACCGAGCCGTCCCGGTTCGACGTGATTGTTACCGACAATCTCTTCGGCGACATCCTCACGGACCTCGCAGCCGCCATCACCGGGGGCATCGGACTGGCCGCATCAGGCAACATCAACATGGACCGCACCGCACCGTCGATGTTCGAGCCGGTCCACGGATCGGCTCCGGACATCGCCGGCCAGGGCAAAGCGGATCCGACGGCGGCAATCCTGTCCGCGGCGCTCCTTTTGGACCACTTGGGCTACTCCGCAGCTGCGCAGAAGATCGAAGCGGCAGTGAGTGCCGACGTCGAAAGCCGGACCGGTGCTGCGCGTACGACCGCCCAGGTGGGCGACGCGATCGCAGCCGGGCTCTGACCGTACGAACGCGTGCGGCAACGGGCGTAAGCTTGTCTCGAATCACCAAATGCCGCCCGCCGTTCAGCGCTGAACCGCCGGCGGCCGATCGTGGAGGAACCATGACTCAGACTGCCCCTGGCGTCGAATTCACCCAGCTGCCTTCGGCCAACCCGAAGTCCGCCGAAGAGCGTGCAGCCATCCTGGCGAACCCGGGATTTGGCAACCACTTCACCGACCACACCGCAATCGTCGACTACAGCGTGGACGAGAACGGCAACGGCGGCTGGCACAACCCCCGGGTGGAGGCCTACGGGCCCATTACGCTTGACCCTTCGGCGGCCGTCCTGCACTACGGGCAGGAGATTTTCGAGGGGCTCAAGGCCTACCGGCACGCGGACGGGTCCATCTGGACGTTCCGTCCGGAAGCAAACGCGGCCAGGCTGAACAAGTCCGCCCGGCGGATCGCCCTGCCTGAACTGCCGGCCGAGTACTTCCTTGGCGCCATCCGCGAACTCGTGGCCGCCGACAAGGAATGGGTTCCCTCCGGCGACGGCGAAGCACTGTACCTGCGCCCGTTCATGATCGCCACCGAGGCGTTTCTGGGCGTCCGGGCCGCCCGCGAGGTTTCCTTCCGCGTCATCGCCTCACCGGCAGGCAACTATTTCGGCGGCGAGCTGAAGCCCGTGTCCATCTGGATCTCCCGAGAGTATGCACGCGCCGGCCGCGGCGGTACCGGTGCTGCCAAATGCGGCGGCAACTACGCCGCCTCGCTCATCGCCCAGCAGGAGGCCGAGGCCAACGGCTGCAAGCAGGTGCTCTTCCTGGACCAGTTCAACGACAACGCCGTTGAAGAGCTCGGCGGCATGAATGTCTTCTTCGTCATGAAGGACGGCTCGCTCGTGACGCCGGCGCTCAGCGGGACCATCCTCGAGGGCGTCACGCGCATGTCCGTCATCCAGGTGGCCCAGGACATGGGCCGGGAGGTCGCCGAACGCAAGATCACCCTCGACGAGTGGCGCGAGGGGGTTGCCTCCGGCGACATCGCCGAGGTGTTCGCCTGCGGGACCGCCGCCGTCATCACGCCCATCGGCGTGCTCAAGGACGCCACCGAGTTCATCGGATCCGAAGACGCCAAGGCCGGGGAGACGACCATGGCCATCCGCGAGCGCCTGCTGGGCATCCAGACCGGGACGTACCCGGACACCCACGGCTGGCTCACCCGCCTGGTCTAGCTGTCCCAGGCAACTCAAGCTATCCCAAGCAACGCGGGGTCACTCCTGCCGCTTCCCGGTGGCCGGGAGGGCCGAAGTGACCCCGCATTGCGCTTAATTTTGGGAGGATTGCCTGGTGAGCATTGCACCGACTCCGGCCCTGCGGCGGGCCACACCGTCCGCCGGCTATATCCTTGCACCGAACCCGGGCCCCATGAGCCTGGAGGGGACCAACTCGTACGTTGTGCGGGCTCCCGGACACCCTACCGCGGTGGTGGTGGACCCCGGCCCGGCGGATGAAACACATCTGCAGGCCCTTGCCGGAGCCGGCCCGGTGGAGCTCATCCTCATTACCCACCGCCACGCGGACCACACCGGCGGGGCGCCCCGGCTCCACGAACTGACCGGCGCGCCCGTCCGTGCCGCTGATCCCGCGCATTGCCACGGCGGCCCGCTGCTGGCGGCGGGGGAACGCATCCAGGCCGCCGGGCTGGAGATCGCGGTGGTTCCCGCCCCGGGCCACACCTCCGATTCGATGTGCTTCCACCTCCCGGATGACGGCCCTGCGGGCTCCGTGCTGACCGGCGATACGATCCTGGGGCGCGGCACCACCATGCTGGATTATCCGGACGGGACGCTGGGCGACTACCTGGCCACGCTGGCCCGCCTTGAGCGCTTAGGGCCGGCCGCCGTCCTGCCCGCCCACGGGCTCCCGCTGCCGTCCCTGGAAGGCATCGCACGGGACTACCTCCGCCACCGGGAGGATCGCCTGGTGCAGATCCGCGCTGTCCTGGGCCGGCTGGGCCGGGACGCGTCCGTGGGTGAGGTCACCGACGCCGTGTATGCCGACGTCGGACGTTCAGTCAGGCGCGCGGCTGAAACGTCGGTCGCGGCCCAGCTTCACTACCTGCGCAGCGAAAGCGGGACGGTAGGGTAGGAGCCATGCGTATTGCCAGGTTTGTAGTCGATTCCGATCCCCTCTACGGCATTGTGGAAGGTGAGCCGGGCAGTGAGGAAATCACTGTCATCCACGGCGACCCGTTCTTTAATGGCGTGGAGCGCACCTCCGTCCGCCACAAGCTCGAAGACGTTCGCCTGCTGGCTCCGATCATTCCGCGCAGCAAGGTAGTGGGCGTCGGCCGCAACTTCGTGGAACATGCCCGCGAGCTGGGCAACGACGTGCCGGCGCAGCCGCTGCTCTTCCTGAAGCCGAACACCTCCGTGGTGGGCCCGAACGACCCGGTGGTCCTGCCCGAGTTCTCCGAGGAAGTCTCCTTCGAGGCCGAACTGTGCGTGGTCATCGGACGTATCTGCAAGGACGTCCCCGAAGACCGTGTGGATGATGTGATCTTCGGCTACACGTGCGGCAACGACCTCACCGCCCGCGACGTCCAGAAAACCGACCTGCAGTGGGCCCGCGCCAAGGGCTTCGACACCTCCGCCCCCCTGGGCCCCTGGATCGAAACGGACCTGGACACCGAGGACCTTCACATCCAGGGCCGGCTGAACGGCGAACTGCGCCAGGACGGCAGCACCAGCCAGATGATCCGCGGAGTCCGCGAAATTGTGTCCATCGTGTCGCAGGCCTTCACGCTGCTGCCCGGCGATGTCATCATGACCGGCACCCCGGCCGGGGTTGGACTGGTCAGCGCGGGGGACCGCTTCGAGGTGGAGATCGAGGGAATCGGGCGGCTGTCCAACCCGATTGTCCGCCGCTAGGGACGCCGGGCGCGCGAAGAGCGGAGGCATGCAGGCGGTAAAGTTGAAGCCACTATGACTATCGCTTCCCCGTCGCCTGCTGCCTCCATCCCGCCCGTTACCGTGGAGACCCCGGTCCGCGTCCGGTTCTGCCCGTCGCCCACCGGAACCCCGCACGTCGGGCTGATCCGCACGGCGCTGTTCAACTGGGCGTACGCCCGGCATACCAAGGGCACCATGGTGTTCCGGATCGAGGACACCGATTCGGCCCGCGACAGCGAGGAAAGCTACCACCAGCTCCTGGATGCGCTGAAGTGGCTGGGCATCGACTGGGACGAGGGTGTTGAGGTGGGCGGCCCGCATGAGCCGTACCGCCAGTCGCAGCGCAGCGGCATCTACCAGGACGTCATCCAGCGGCTGCGGGACGGCGGATTCATCTACGAGTCCTACTCCACCCCGGAGGAGATCGAAGCCCGTCACCGTGCTGCCGGCCGCGATCCCAAGCTCGGCTACGACGGCTTCGACCGCCACCTGACGGAGGAACAGCTCGCCCAGTTCAAGGCCGAGGGCCGCCACGCTGTGCTGCGGCTCCGGATGCCTGACGAGGACATCACCTTCACGGACCTGGTCCGCGGCGACATCACCTTCAAGGCGGGGTCCGTGCCTGACTTCGCCGTGGTGCGGGCCAACGGCGCGCCGCTGTACACGCTGGTCAACCCCGTGGATGACGCCCTCATGGGCATCACCCACGTCCTGCGGGGTGAGGACCTGCTCAGCTCCACCCCGCGGCAGATTGCCTTGTACCGGGCACTGTACGCCGTGGGCGTTGCAGAATACATGCCGGAGTTCGGCCACCTGCCGTACGTCATGGGCCAGGGAAACAAGAAGCTTTCGAAGCGCGACCCCGAATCGAGTCTCTTCCTGCACCGGGAGCGGGGCTTCATCCCTGAGGGCCTGCTGAACTACCTGTCGCTCCTGGGCTGGTCGCTCAGCGCGGACGAGGACATCTTCACCGTTGAACAGCTGGTGGAGCATTTCGACATCCATGACGTGCTGGGCAACCCTGCGCGCTTCGACCTGAAGAAGGCCGAGGCGATCAACGGCACGCATGTCCGCATGCTGGCGCCGGAGGTGTTCCGGGAACGCCTGGTCCCCTACCTGCGGGCGGCGGACCTGGTGGGGGAGATCCTCACGGACCGGCAGGAAGAGATCCTCACCGAGGCGGCTCCGCTGGTCCAGGAACGCATCACCCTCCTGGGCGAGGCCCCCGAGATGCTGGCATTCCTGTTCAAGGCCGACAACGCCGTGGATGTCGCCGATGATGCACGCAAGGGCCTGCCCGAAAACCTCGACGAGGTGCTTGACGCGGCTATCGCCGCCCTGGAGCCGGAGGAGGACTGGACTGCCGAGAACCTCCAGTCCGCGCTCAAGCAGGCGCTCGTGGAGGACCTTGGCCTCAAGCCCCGCCTCGCGTTCGGCCCGGTCCGCACCGCCGTATCAGGCCGCAGGATTTCGCCCCCGCTGTTCGAGTCCATGGTGATCCTGGGTAAGGAGTCCTCCCTCGCCCGGCTCCGCGCCTTCCGCGGCTGATGACTGCCACCAGCCAGATGCCCGGCTCCGTGCTGCAGACCCCCTTTGGCGCGGTCCACGGCGTCCTGTTCGACATTGACGACACGCTTGTTGATCTCGAATACGCCATGACCACCGCCCTCCGCGAGGTCAGCGAACACCTGCTGCCGGGCCTGGACCAGGCCGGGTGGGCACGGTTCGGCCGCATCTTCACGCACGAAACCACGCACTACTACGACCGCTACCTGGCCGGCGAGCTGACCTTCAACGAGCAGCGGCTGCTGCGCGGCCGTGCGGCGCTGGGGCACTTCGGCGTGGAACTCGGCGAGGGCGAAGAATCCCACCGGTGGCTCAACGCCTACATGGAAAAGCAGCCCGCCTACGTCAAGCCGTTTCCTGACGTCCTGCCGTTCTTGGATCTGCTGGATGCTGCTGGCATACCGTACGGCGCCGTGAGCAACAACGTGCACGACTACCAGCGGGCCAAGCTGGACAGCGCCGGCCTGGAGCGGGTCACGCGGCTGGTTGGGACGGACACCGTCGGCGTGGCCAAGCCAGACCCCGCCATCTACCTCGAGGGCGTCAGGCTGCTGGGCACCGAACCCGGCGCCACGCTCTACGTCGGCGATAACCGCCTCCTCGACGCGGAAGGGTCGACGGCGGCCGGCTTGCTGGGCGTCTGGCTTAACCGGACGGGGGAGTCGGGGCAGGGGTACGACGGCGGAATGGTCGCCTCCCTGCCCGGGCTCCTCGCTTAGGCCCCGGCCGACGGCCGGCGGCGCTGGCGGACAGCCAGGGCTGCCAGCAGGATGATCACGGATCCGACGCCGCCCACCACCCACGGAGCGAGCGGCCGGCCGGAGCGTTCCAGCACGGCTGCCGGCGTCACCGCCGCAGCCCCCGAATACAGCTTGTCCGTCCCCTCTGCGATCTGGGCGTTGCCGGCGGCCAGCTTTCCGGCGCCGCTGGACAACTGGACCGAGCCGGCCGCCAGTTTCGTGTTGCCGGTGGACAGATCCGAGGCGCCTGCCGCGAGCGCCTGCGACCCGCGGAGCAACCCGGGGTTGTCCGGATCTGCCGGATCGCCCTTGATACCGGCGTTCAATGCTGCCGTGCCCTCGGCCAGCCGCGCAGTGCCGTCGGTCATGCGGGCGGAAGCCTTGATCAGGCCGGGCCGCTCGGGATTCCCCGGAACGCCGTCCATCCCCGTCCGGATCTTGGCGGTGCCGTCGGCAAGAAGCTCGATACCAAGGACCAGGCCCGGGCTGGCGGGATCCGTGCCGTTCAGCCTCCCGGCGAGGGTGGCGAAACCATCGGTGAGCTTTCCTGTGCCGGCATGAAGCTGGCCTGCACCCGCTTCAAGCTGCCCCGCGCCGGCCTGCAGACGGGATGCGCCTGCGTCCAGCCTCCGCGCGCCGTCGGTGATCGCGGCAATCTTGTCCTTGACCACGGAGAGCGGAACCAGGCCCTGGACCGGGTCCTGGGCGGCGGATTGGAGCAGCTCCAGGGCCTGCAGCAGGGCTGCCGTTCCGGTTCCCGCGGCGGGATCGCCGTTGACTCCCGGGTAGCCCTTAAGCTGGTCCGTGCCGGCTGACAGTGCCACTGCGCCGTCGGCCAGGCGCGCTGCGCCGGCATCGAGCTGGGTGGCACCGTCGGCCAGGTTGTTTGGTGCGGCACCCGAGGGGGTCGGGGTGAGGGCGGCCGACAACTGCCGGGCGCCGGCCGCGAGTCTTTGGGCGCCGTCGTCCACTTTGTAGACGCCTGGTGCGAGCTTGTTGTTGACGTCGGCCTGGATCTTGGCGGCGCCGGTGGCCAGGTTCCGCGCGCCGGCCTGGAGCCTGTCTGCTCCGGGCGCCAGTTTCTGGCTGATGCCGGCGTGGATTTCCGCAGCGCCCGCGGACAGTTTGCCTGCGCCGGTATCCGCCAGGCCTGCCCCAGTGGCCAGCTTCTCGGCCCCGTTTTTGAGCTGCGCGGCTCCTGACGATGCCTTACTGGCTCCATCCCTGAGCTGGCTGGAGCCGTCAGTAATGCGCGAGGTGACCAGGCTGTAGAACGCCAGCAGGGCGATCAGAAGCAGGGCCAGAACGGCGATGGCGACGCGCTGGGCGCGGGACTGGAAAAGGTGTATCCGGGTGGCACGGCTTTGTGTCACGGTTGGTCCTCTCGGCAGTGGAGCCGACGGCAGCAGTGCCGCAGACTGTCCTTTCCCGGCGGGCATGGGACTGTCAATCGCCGGACGAAGTTGGTTACCCATCAGTAACCTACCGAGAGTAAACTTAGCTGCCGGGATATGGCAAGCACCCTCTGCTGTCGGACCAAGCCAGCGAAGGGCCCGGCCTGAGCCCGGGGCATGCCGATTTGTGCAAAGCCCAAAGTCTCGGGTAAAGTAATTTCTCGTGCTGAGGCGCACGGAGCGGGGCAAATACCCTGAAAACCGGCCCGAAAGTGCCATTGGGATATGGTGTAATTGGCAACACTACGGTTTCTGGTACCGTCATTCTAGGTTCGAGTCCTGGTATCCCAGCGCTTGGTTTACAGCCACCATCCGGCTGCAAAACAGGGCAGTTTCAAGCGGTTCGCCGATTTGAAACTAGAGCAAAGTGTGTGAAACAATCACTGAGCTTGACCGGCGGAAACGCTGGCGAAAGTACACGGCCCCATCGTATAGCGGCCTAGTACGCCGCCCTCTCACGGCGGTAACGCGGGTTCGAATCCCGCTGGGGTCACCATCGAAAATGGTCCCGGGCAGACGCCCGGGGCCATTTTTGTTTTCCGGCAACTCCCGGTCGCCCGCCGGACTGAACTGGCATGATGAACATGTGACGTCTCAGAACGGGCCTGACCCGCACCACCAGCCGGAGCAGCCATCCCAGCCGGACCGCCGCAGCGCCGCCGCAGTGGAGCTCCTTGAAGACGTGCGCGCAGGGCTCCGCGCTGTTGAGCTTCCCCTGGCCCTGCCCGGGTCGGAGCAGGCCAGGCGGGAGGCCGCTGCAGCCGCGGCGCAGCTGGACGACTACATTCTGCCCCGTTACCGCAGCCTGGACGCGCCGTTGCTGGCCGTCGTCGGCGGTTCCACGGGCGCCGGAAAGTCCACGCTGGTCAATGCCCTGGCAGGCCATCCAGTCACGCGGGCGGGTGCTATCCGGCCCACCACCCGCCAGCCGATCCTCCTGCATCACCCTGCCGAGGGAAACTGGTTCGAGGGCCAGCGCGTGTTGCCGGGGCTCAGCCGGATCCGCGGAAGCCTGGACAGCGGCCGGCTGCCCGGCGGCGACGTCCCCGCGGAGGAGGCCGCGGCGTCGTCCCTGATCCTGCTGGCCGAACCTGCGGTTCCCGCCGGGGTTGCCATCCTCGACGCGCCGGACGTGGACTCAATCTCCGATGAAAACCGGAGGCTGGCCGGTCAACTGCTCGCCGCTGCAGACCTTTGGGTCTTCGTCACCACGGCGAACCGGTATGCGGATGCCGTGCCATGGAAGCTGCTCCTTGACGCCGCCTCCCGCGACATCATGGTGACGATCGTGCTGGACCGGGTCCCGCCGGGCGCCGAGGAAGAGGTCAGCGCCGACCTGCGCGGACTCCTGGACCGTGAGGGGCTGGGCGGGGCTCAGCTGTTCGTCGTCCACGAGACCGCCCTCGGTCCGGCGGGGATGCTGCCTCCGGATGCTGCGCGCCCCCTCCGAATGTGGTTGGAGGAACTGGCCGCGGACGCCGTCGGCCGTTCCGATGTTGCCCGACGCACCCTGAACGGGGCTGTCCGGGCCCTGGCGGAAAGGGTGACCGGCGTCGCCGGGGCACTTGAGCAGCAGGAGGCGGCTGCGGCCAGCCTCGAAGCGGTTGCAACCGCTGCCTATGGCGATGCCGTCCGGAGGATTATGGAGGCGACCAGAGACGGCGCGCTGCTCCGAGGCGAAGTGCTGGCACGCTGGCAGGATTTCGTGGGCACCGGGGATTTCTTCCGGGCGCTCGAGCAGAACGTGGGCCGGTTCCGCGACCGGCTCGGTGCCTTCTTCCGGGGTGAACCGACGCCCGCGGTGAAGGTGGAAACCGCCATCGAGACCGGGCTCCAGGCCGTCATCCTTGACGAAGCGGCAACCGCGGCGGAAGAGACAGACCAACGCTGGCGGTCGGACCCGGCCGGTCGGAACCTGCTGGGCACGGCGGACCTCTCGGGCGCAGGCCCCGGGTTCGCTGAACAGGCAGCTGCCGAGATCCGCGGCTGGCAGGCGGGACTGATGGAACTGATCCGGACCGAGGGGCAGGGTAAGCGCACCCAGGCGCGCTGGCTGTCCTTTGGCGTCAACGGCCTCGGCGCTGCACTCATGATCGTCGTGTTCTCCATGACCGCGGGGCTCACGGGGCTGGAAATCGGCATTGCCGGTGGGACCGCCGTGGTGGGCCAGAGGCTCCTGGAGGCCGTCTTCGGCGAGGACGCAGTCCGCAGGATGGCAGCGACGGCCCGGGACGACCTGGCGGTCCGCTGCCGCCGGCTCCTGGACGGGGAGAAGCAGAGGTTCCTCACCCTCCTGCCGGCCGGTGACCCCAAGGTAGCCGGCGCCCTGTCAGCGCAGGCGTCGGCGCTCGCCCGGTTGGCGGCATCAGCATGAGCCGCCACAGCGGCGCCAGGGAAACCACCCGCCTGGATCGCCGCCTGGAGGCCCTGAATGACGCCCGCGAGCTCGCGGGAGGGGTGCTCCCGGACGAAGCGCTCGACGGCGTCCTTGAAGTACTGGAACGTGCCAGTTCACGCCGTTCCCTGTCCGGGGACCACACCGTGGTGGGATTCTTTGGTGCCACCGGCAGCGGCAAGTCTTCACTTTTCAACGCCGTCAGCGGGGCGGAAATTGCGACGGCGGCCGCCCGCCGCCCCACGACGTCGGAACCTTTGGCGGGGGTCTGGGGCAGCGCAGGCAGCGAGCCCCTGCTTGATTGGCTGGAGGTGCGCCAGCGCCATCATGCCGCACCGGTGGGCGGCTTCGCTGACGGAGACACCGGGCTCATCCTGCTGGACCTCCCGGACTTCGATTCGACCAGGGAAGCGAACCGCGAAGTGGTCCGGCGCATGGTGGGCCTGGTGGATGTGCTGGTGTGGGTGCTGGACCCGCAAAAGTACGCGGACGCCGCGGTGCACCAGGATTTCCTGGCCCCGTTGGCCTCCCACGGCGCTGTGACCCTGGTGGTCCTGAACCAGGTGGACCGCCTGCCCGGGCAGGACGTCCAGCCGGTCCTTGCATCGCTGCGCGGCATTCTGGCCCGGGACGGGCTGCCGGGGGTCCAAATCATGGCGGCTTCCGCGCTGACTGGCACAGGGGTCCAGGACGTCCGGACGGCCATCCGGCGGGCAGCCGTGCAACGAAAAGCGCAAGCCCAGCGGCTTGCCGCGGATGTCACCAGGGCTGCAGAGCTATTGGGGAAGGCCTCCGGTGACGGCGAGGCCGCCGGTATCAAGGCGGCCTCCAGGTCCCGGCTCGCAGACGAGCTGGCGACGGCGGCCAACGTGCCTGTGGTGGTCCGTGCAGTAGCGGCTTCCTACCGGCTTGAGGCCACCAGGAGGACCGGCTGGCCGGTGACGCGCTGGCTGTCCCGCCTCAGGCCGGACCCACTGCGCCGGCTCAACCTCCGCAGCAACGCGCCGGCCGAGCTGAACCGGAGCTCGCTTCCGGCGGCCGGCGCACCGGAGCGCGCCAGGGCGGACGCCGCCGTGCGCGACTTCGCCGATGCTGCCAGCGCCGGCGCACCGGGACCCTGGCGTGCGGCGATCCGCGGCGCTGCCAGGGAAGGCCGGGAACGGCTGCCCGATGCACTGGACCAGGCCATCGCGGGCACGGACCTCGCTGCCAACCGCCGGTCCTGGTGGTGGCAGGTCTTTAACGTGGTGCAGTGGCTGGCACTGGTGACGGTCCTGGGCGGCCTCGGCTGGCTCGGCGTCCTCGCCGGACTCGGGTACCTGCAGCTTCCCGTTCCGGAGGTGCCACTGGTGGAGGGCTGGCCCGTGCCTACCCTGATGATCGCGCTGGGAGTGGTGTTGGGCATCGTCCTTGCACTCTCCGGGCGCTTCATTGCCGGGGCCGCCGCTCGTTCGCGTGCCCGCAAGGCACGACGGCGGCTGCACGCGGCCGTCGCAAAGGTCGCCGGGGAGCTGGTGGTCGAACCCGTGGACGCCGAGGTGCGCAGGCTCCAGGCCTTCAACGCCGCGCTGGAGGCGGCGCGCTAAAGCGCTGCAGCTGCATCGCGGACCTTGATGAGGGTCCGCAGGTTACGGGTGGTGGTGGCAGCCTTGTACTTTGCCTTGGCCGAAAGCTTGCTGAATGGGCTGGCCAGGGTCCCGCCCGCCGGCGCCAGCCACGCCAGGGCCGCGGGGCCCAGCCGCTGCAGCGTCGTTGCCTCAAGGCCTGAGCCGGCGGCCTCGAGTTCGTCCAGCACGGCGGGGTCGGAGGAGAGCGTGATGTAGGTGTGCGTGGCCTTGTCGTCAGCCGGGTAGGGGCAGGCGCCGACCAGTTCGGCCACGCGGGCCGCGTCCAGCACCACCACCCAGGCTTCGTAGCCAAAGGCACCGCGCAGGCATTTCTCCGCCTCCCGCTTCACGCCCGCGGCGTCCAGGCTGCTGTTCAGCACGGCGTTTCCGGTGGCCAGGACTGTTTTCGCATCCGCAAAGCCGCAGTCCTGCAGCGCGCGGCGGAGGTCGGCCATTGTGATGTTGATCCCGCCCACGTTGATGCCACGGAGGAATACTGCGTAGCTGCCCATGCCATCAGGGTAACGCTGCCCCAGTACCATCCCGCGTAGCAGTTAGTCGTTGTTCTTGCGCAGTGCCTCGGTGAGGATACGGCCGGCGTTGCACACCACTTCGGCATGGAGCCTGCCCGGCTGCCGGGTCAGGCGCTCGATGGGGCCTGAGATTGAAACGGCGGCGATCACCCGGCCGGAGGGTCCGCGCACCGGTGCCGAGACTGAGGCGACCCCCGGCTCACGTTCGCCGAGGCTCTGTCCCCAGCCCCGCCGTCGTACGCCCGCCAGGACGGTAGGCGTGAAGCGGGCCGCCTGCAGGCCTTCGAGCAGGCGGTCGTGGTCCTCCCACGCGAGCAATACCTGGGCGGCTGAGCCGGCCTTCATGGACAGTTGGGTACCAACGGGGATGGTGTCGCGCAGGCCGATGGGGCGCTCGGCGGACGCAACGCACACCCGCCAGTCACCCTGGCGGCGGAAGATCTGGGCGCTTTCGCCGGTGGCGTCGCGCAGTTGCATGAGGACCGGGCCGGCGGAGGCGATCAGGCGGTCCTCGCCTGCAGCGGAGGCCAGTTCGACGAGCCGGCTGCCCAGGACAAAGCGGCCCTGGATGTCGCGGCTGACCAGGCGGTGGTGGACCAGGGCGAGGGCGAGGCGGTGGACAGTGGGCCGGGCGAGTCCGGTTGCTGCTACGAGTTGCGCGAGGGTGGTCGGTCCGGCTTCAAGCGCATCGAGCACCTGGGCCGCTTTATCAATGACACCGACTCCACTAGAATTGTCCATGTAATGATATTGCCGTCTCAATATCTGAGATGCAAATCTTTCGGCTGGCGCAGCGCGGAGCCGCCCTGCTTCAGTAGGACTAATCAAACGGAACTCGGTTTAAACGGGACTCTGTTCAATCGCGGGGAAGGGAGCTGGCCATGGCAAAGACATTGGCCGAGAAGGTCTGGGACGCACACGTGGTGCGCAAAGGCGACGGCGATGGAGCCAATGCCCAGCCCGACCTTCTCTTCATCGACCTGCACCTGGTCCACGAAGTCACGTCGCCCCAGGCTTTCGAGGGACTGCGGCTGGCGGGACGCCCGCTGCGCCGCCCGGACCTCACCATCGCCACCGAGGACCATAACACTCCCACCCTGGATATCGACAAGCCGATCGCTGACATCACCAGCCGCACCCAGATCCAGACGCTGCGCAACAACTGTGCGGAGTTCGGTGTCCGCCTGCACAGCCTGGGCGACGCGGAGCAGGGCATCGTCCACGTGGTGGGCCCCCAGCTTGGCCTCACGCAGCCCGGCATGACCGTTGTCTGCGGTGATTCGCACACCTCCACGCACGGCGCGTTTGGCGCCCTGGCCATGGGTATCGGCACCTCCGAGGTGGAGCACGTCATGGCGACCCAGACCCTGTCCCTGAAGCCGTTCAAGACCATGGCCATCAACGTCGAAGGAACCCTCCGCTCCGGCGTCACCGCCAAGGACATCATCCTGGCCGTCATCGCCAAGATCGGAACCGGCGGCGGGCAGGGCTACGTCCTGGAATACCGCGGATCAGCCATCCGGGCGCTGTCCATGGAAGCCCGGATGACCATCTGCAACATGTCCATCGAGGCCGGCGCCCGCGCGGGCATGGTGGCGCCGGACGAGACCACCTACGCGTATATGAAGGGCCGTCCGCACGCCCCCGAAGACGCTGAGTGGGATGCCGCCGTCGAGTATTGGAACACCCTGAGGACCGACGACGACGCCACGTTCGACGCACAGGTGGACCTGGATGCCGACACGCTGGAACCGTTCGTCACCTGGGGTACGAACCCCGGCCAGGGCGTCTCGCTGTCCGAGGCTGTTCCGTCGCCGGAGGACTTCGGCGACGAGAACGCCAAGGCTGCGGCCGAGCGCGCCCTGCAGTACATGGGCCTCCAGGCCGGCACGCCCATGAAGGACATCCGGGTGGACACCGTCTTCCTGGGTTCCTGCACCAACTCCCGCATCGAGGACCTGCGCGCTGCTGCGGACATCATCCGGGGCCGGCAGAAGGACCCCCAGGTCCGCATGCTGGTAGTCCCCGGTTCTGCCCGGGTCCGGCTTGAGGCCGAGGCTGAGGGCCTGGACCGCGTCTTCAAGGAATTCGGCGCCGAATGGCGGTTCGCAGGCTGTTCCATGTGCCTGGGCATGAATCCGGACCAGTTGGAGCCGGGGGAGCGCTGCGCCTCGACATCGAACCGCAACTTCGAAGGACGCCAGGGCAAGGGCGGCCGCACGCACCTCGTCTCTCCAGTGGTGGCCGCCGCCACTGCTGTCCGCGGCACGCTGAGCTCGCCGTCGGACCTTGAACCGGCACCCGAACCCGCCGCCCTCCGTACCGACGCAGCCTAGGACACAGCCATGGAAAAGTTCACCACCCACACCGGCATCGGCGTCCCGCTGCGCCAGAGCAACGTCGACACGGACCAGATCATCCCGGCCGTATACCTGAAGCGCATCACCCGGACCGGCTTCGAGGACGCCCTGTTCTCCGCGTGGCGGAAGGACCCGTCCTTCATCCTGAACCAGGCGCCGTTCAATGCAGGGTCCGTCCTGGTGGCCGGGCCGGACTTCGGCACCGGTTCCTCCCGGGAACACGCAGTGTGGGCTCTGAAGGACTACGGATTCAAGGCAGTCCTGTCATCCCGGTTCGCCGATATTTTCCGGGGCAACTCCGGCAAGCAGGGCCTGCTCGCTGCGCAGGTGGCCCAGGACGACATCGAACTCATCTGGAAGGAACTCGAAAACGCGCCCGGAACCGAGGTCACGGTGGACCTGCAGTCCAAGACCGTGGTGTGCGGCAACATCGTGGCGCCCTTCGAGATCGACGACTACACCCGCTGGCGCCTGCTCGAAGGACTGGACGACATCGGCCTGACCCTCCAGCATGAGGCGGATATCACGGCCTACGAATCCCGTCGGCCTTCCTTCATGCCCACCACCCTGCCGGCACGCCATTCCTGAGCCGCACCGGGCTTCACCTGGCCGCCCGCGGTGATGGATGCCGGGCGGCTGCGGCTCGCGGCAGGCCGCCACGACCGTCCGCGGGCGGGGCTTATTTCGGTTCGGTAACACGACCTCCTATGCTTGGTTGGAGCCTTTGCAAGGATCTTTGGGGCGAGTCATCGTTAGGAAACCGGTAAATGAGTAGTGTTCTGACAATCCGCGGCGGCGTTCCGCTGGCCGGGCGCGTGAGTGTCCGCGGAGCGAAGAATCTTGTCCCCAAGGCGATGGTTGCTGCGCTGCTGGGCAACGAGCCCTCCGTGCTGCGCAACGTCCCCGAGATCAAGGACGTCGAAGTCGTCACGTCCCTGCTCCAGCTGCACGGTGTCACCGTCGCCAAGGACCCGGCCACCGGTGACCTTACCCTGGACCCGAAGCACGCCAAGACCGCGTCGAGTACCGCCATTGACGCCCACGCCGGCGATTCCCGGATTCCCATCCTGCTCTGCGGACCGCTGATCCATGCCATCGGCGAAGCCTTTATCCCGGACCTGGGCGGATGCAAGATCGGCGACCGGCCGATTGATTACCACCTGGACGTCCTGCGCCAGTTCGGGGCCGTCGTCGAAAAGCGCCCCGGCGGCATCCACATTTCCGCCCCCAAGGGCCTGCATGGAGCCAAAATTTCCCTTCCCTACCCGTCCGTGGGCGCCACCGAGCAGGTGCTGCTGAGCGCCACCCGGGCTGAAGGCATCACCGAACTGTCCGGCGCCGCCACCGAGCCCGAGATTATCGACCTCATCGCCGTCCTGCAGAAGATGGGCGCCATCATTAGCGTCCAGACCGACCGGACCATCCGCATCGAAGGCGTCCGGGACCTTGGCGGCTACAACCACCGCGCGCTCTCGGACCGCAACGAGTCGGCTTCCTGGGCCTCGGCCGCGTTAGTGACCCGTGGCGACATCTTCGTGGAAGGCGCCTCCCAGCGCGACATGATGACCTTCCTGAACACCTACCGCAAGGTGGGCGGCGGCATGGACATCGGCGAAGACGGCATCCGCTTCTACCACCGCGGCGGCAAGTTGAACCCCCTGGTCCTGGAAACGGACGTGCACCCCGGCTTCATGACCGACTGGCAGCAGCCGCTGGTTGTGGCACTGACCCAGGCCGAAGGCGTGTCCATCGTGCATGAGACGGTCTACGAAAACCGGTTCGGGTTCACCGACGCCCTGATCCGGATGGGTGCCAGCATCCAGGTACACCGCGAATGCCTTGGCAGCGTCCCGTGCCGCTTCGGGCAGCGAAACTTCCTGCACTCGGCTGTCATTTCCGGACCCACGCAGCTCAAAGGCACGGACATCGACGTTCCGGACCTCCGCGGCGGCTTCAGCCACCTCATTGCCGCCCTGGCGGCCACCGGCACTTCCCGTGTCACCGGCATCGACATCATCAACCGCGGCTACGAGCGGTTCACCGAGAAGCTCGCCGGCCTCGGTGCGGACTTCGACATCTCGGCCAGGAAGTAACGGTACGCTGTGAAGGAATCGGCCAAGAGCAGGGCCACGTTCGTGTTTATCGCCACCGTGGTCCGACCCCTCATGAACCTGCTGATGAGCAAGGAATGGTCGGGAACGGAAAAGCTGCCCCCAGGCGGCTTCATCGCCACGCCCAACCACTGCACGGAGATCGATCCGCTCGTAGTTGGCCATTTGCTCTACAACCAGAACCGTGCGCCGCACTTCCTGGCGAAGGCCTCCCTGTTCAAGGTCCCGGGGCTGGGTCCGCTACTGCGCGCCACCAAGCAGATTCCGGTGGAGCGTTCGACGGCGGGGGCGAACCGGTCGCTGCAGGTCGCCCAGGAAGTGGTTGCCGAGGGCGGCGCGATCATCATCTACCCCGAAGGAACCCTGACGCGGGACCCCGACCTGTGGCCGATGAAGGGGCACACCGGAGCCGCCAGGCTGGCGCTGGAAGGCGGAATCCCCGTCGTTCCCATCGCTCATTGGGGTGCCCACGAGGTCCTGCCGCGCTACGGCAGGAAAGTCCACCTTTTCCCGCGAAAGAAATCCCGGGTCGTGGTGGGCGACCCCGTCGACCTCAGCGCGTTTGCGGGCAAGCCGCTGGACAAGTCAACCCTCATCGCCGCCACAGCCGTCATCATGGATGCGATTACTGAACTGCTTGCAGGCCTGCGGAACGAAGAACCACCGGCTGAACGCTGGGATCCCTCCCGCCAGCAGGGGACGTCGGGCCGCGCGGAACGGCCCGGCGCGGGAACAGGGGCCCAGTGAACCAGGAACAGGCCCGGCAGGGCTCGGCCCGCTCCGTTGCCGTCCTGGGCGCCGGTTCCTGGGGCACCACATTCGCCAAGGTCCTTGCTGACGCGGCCCTGGCCTCAGGCGACGACCGCACTATCAGGCTCTGGGGCCGGCGGCCCGAGGTCGTCGAGCAGATTAATACGGCACACCTCAACACCCAGTACCTGAAAGATGTGCCACTGCCGGCGTCCATCACGGCGTCCACGGACGTGCAGGATGTGCTGGCAGGGGCGGAGCTGGTTGTCCTTGCCGTTCCTGCGCAGTCCCTGCGCCCGCAGCTGCGGGCATGGAAGGACTTCATTGCGCCGGGCGCCGTGGTGGTGTCGCTCATGAAAGGCCTGGAACTCGACACGGATGCGCGGATGAGCGAGGTCATTGCGGCCGAGCTCGGCCTTCCGGCAGACCGGATCGCCATCGTGTCCGGACCCAACCTGGCCATGGAGATCGCCCGCGAGGAGCCCACCGCATCCGTGGTCGCGTGCACCGATCCGGCCGTGGCCGGCTGGATCGCCAGAAGCTGCACCGCGCCGTACTTCCGCCCGTACACCACCACCGACACTGTCGGCGTGGAAATCGGCGGCATCGTGAAGAATGTCATCGCGCTGGCTGTAGGCATTTGCGAGGGCAAGCAGATGGGCGACAACACCAAAGCCTCCGTGATCACCCGGGGCCTGGCCGAAACATCCCGCCTCGCCCTGGCGCTGGGTGGAGAAGCGAAGACGATGGCAGGGCTGGCCGGCCTCGGGGACCTGGTGGCCACCTGTTCCTCACCGCTCTCCCGTAACCACACCGCCGGCCGCCTGCTGGGCCAGGGCCTCACCCTGGAGGAAGTGGGACGGCAGATGACGCAGACCGCGGAAGGCATCAAGTCCGGCCAGGCTGTCCATGAGTTGGCCGGCAAGCTGGGGGTGGACATGCCCATCACCGCCGCCGTCGTGGCCGTCCTGGCCGGAAAACTGTCCGTAGATCAACTGGGGCCCGCCTTGCTGTCCCGGGAACTGAAACCTGAAGGCGATTACTGACATGTCCCATCACCAACTGCCGGCAGATGAACCAGACCGCCGGATAAAGCCCCGTGTCGCCGTACTGTTCGGCGGACGCTCAAGTGAGCACGCGGTCAGCTGCGTCACGGCAGCAGGCGTGCTCGGCGCCATCAACCGGGACAAGTACGACGTCATTCCCATCGGGATCGCCAAATCCGGCCAGTGGGTGCTGGCCTCCGGCGACACCGCCCAGTGGTCCCTCGCTTCGGCGTCGCTGCCGGAAGTTGAAGCATCGGACCGCACCGTGACGCTTGCGGAGATCGGCGGCGAACACCAGCTGATCGTGGCAGCGCCCAACGAGGTTCCGACGGAGCTTGGCACCGTAGACGTGGTCTTTCCACTGTTGCACGGACCGTTCGGCGAGGACGGCACCATCCAGGGCCTGCTGGAGCTGTCCGATACCCGGTACGTGGGTGCCGGCGTACTGGCTTCCGCCGTCGGCATGGACAAGCACTACATGAAGGTGGTCTTCGAGGCCGCCGGACTCCAGGTCGGTCCCTACGTCGCCGTGACTGACCGGCAGTGGCGCAACGATCCCGAATTGGTCCGCAAGCAGGTGGACCGTCTCGGCTTCCCCGTCTTCGTCAAGCCGGCCCGGGCAGGCTCCTCGATGGGCATCTCCAAAGTGGACTCGCTGGCGGACCTCGATGCCGCCATCGAGGAAGCACGCCGGCACGACCTCAAGCTGGTTATTGAAGCCGGAATCGTGGGCCGTGAAATCGAATGCGCCGTTCTGGAAGGCCGCGGCACCGATACTCCGCGTACGTCCATGCCCGGCGAGATCTCGGTAGCCGGCGGTGGCCACGAGTTTTACGACTTCACCGCCAAGTACGTCGAGGACGGGGCGGCGGCGCTTAGCTGCCCGGCAGATATTCCGGAAGAAGCCATCGCCCGGGTCCGGGAGCTTGCCGCAGCCGCGTTCGACGCAGTGGGGGCTGAAGGCCTGAGCCGGGTCGACTTTTTCTACACGGCCAGTGGCGACCTGATCATCAACGAGATCAACACCATGCCGGGATTCACGCCCAAGAGCATGTACCCGCAGATGTGGGCGGCCTCCGGGCTGGACTACGCAGAACTGATCGACGAGCTGATCTACCTGGCGCTGAACCGGAAAACCGGCCTGCGCTGATCCCCGGCGGCGGGGGCTACGGCCGCGCGTCCCGGATGAGCTCACGGGCCCTGACGGTGTCCGGGTGAAGCCGCAGGGACCGCTCGTGTTCGTCGATGTGGTCCACCACGCGTGCCGCCTGATCGGTCAGGCCCCACTGCGCGAAGAGTCGCGCATACGTCGGTCGATGGTTCGGCACCGGCACCCTCGTTGGATCGCCGCCGACCCAGGCAGCGAATTCAGCGCGGCCGCGCGTCAGGTTGAGAACGGGCAACACCTCGTCGTGCAATAACCGGGTCAGCGCGTCGACGGTCGGTGCGACCCAGTGGTAGGCCAGCTGGCCGCAGTGCACCGGCGCCACGCGGTCGGGGCTCGAGGGGACGTCCCGGCCAAAACCGGGCACGTGCGTGCCGGACATCACCCACACGAGTCCGGCATAGCTGGTGCCGTCGCCGGAAGTGCCTGCGCCGGGTGCCAGCGCGATGGATTGGACGAAGCCCTCGCTGCCTTCACGGTAGAAGTACCGCGGCCCAGTCGGCTTGTTTACGAATCCCGCCTGCCCAAGCAGGGGCAGCACCCCGGACGCCAGCCTGTCGACCGTATCGTTCGAAAGCACGCCGGTGGGTGCGGGCTTCCGGGGGGATCGGTTTACCTCAACGACAGCGCGGATCACCGCAGCCTTCACGTCAGCAATAGCCAGCTTCGTCCGCAGGTAGACCACCTCGCGATCCTCCGCCAGGATGTCCTCGATGCCCGCCTGGTCCGCCAGCGCCTGGTCCAGGCCGTCGTCGTAAGCATCGCAGCAGGAGCTGATCTCGTCGTCGAACCAAACCACCGTGTTAAAGCCGTCAATCTCGTCGGAGTCGTGCACGTCAATCCACTCCGGCAGCTCCTCGATCCCCGGCACCACGTCCGGGTGGCGCGCGATCAGCGGCCCGCCGGCTGCACATGCGGCGATCGCCACAGTGACAGGGTCGTTTGACGTGGCCGGTCGCCGACCACCCTTCCTGCTCACACGCCAACGCATCGTTTGCCCCCGCATCCCCTGCGCGCAATACTGTCGACAACAGTGACTTCTGTCAACGACCCGTAGTCGCCCCTAAGTGCCGTGCCCGGCGCTTACTGGCTGTCCGGCAGGTTCTGCAGTTCCTCCTGGCCGATGCAGCTGCGCTTCGCCGGGACCTTGCCCGCGGCATTGGCCAGTTCAGCCAGGACGGTGGCCGAGCTGATCTTATCCGGGTCCATCAGAATTTCGGTGGCAGGGGACCGGCCATAGGTGGTCAGCGTCCACACGGGGTCGCCTTCCTTCAGCAGCCAGTCGATTCCATTCACGGTGACGCAGCGGTCCGTGGTGGGTCCCGGAACGTTCACCCCGCACCGCAGGATCACCAGTGAGGGCTCGCCCCACGCCGCAGTGGCCTGGCTGTTCGTCTTGCGCAGCTTCGCGTCCCCGAGGGAATCAGGCAGCGCCACCATCATGGGCGCACAGGCCGGGTTGGCGGCATCCGCGGCGGCCGGGACGTCTACAGCCGGGGAGCAGGCGGCCAGTACCAGTCCGCAACACAATGCCGCCACAGTTCCCTGAGCCCTCGCGGATGTCCTTCCGCGCGGGAGGGACACGGAGAATCGGGAGAGGGCTCGCATGCCTTCCATCATCCCGGTTCCCGGAAGACGGTGCCAATTCCGCGGTGGCCGGGGTTTCGTGCGGCCCTGCGGCCCCCTCTGTCGGAGGCTGGCTGTAGCGTAGGAGCGTGCCTGAAAACCCCACGCGCCAAACCGGCGGATCCCGTTCGGTGGCCGAGCCCGCTGCCGCCATGCCGGACTCCGCCCTCACCGTTTCCCGCCTCTCCGAGCCAGAACTTCTGGCCCGAATCTTCCCCCGGCTCGAGCTGCCCGGGCACCATGCGGAAGCAACGTTGCTGGGCCCCGGGGACGACGCGGCCATCATCGCAGCTCCGGACGGAAGGACGGTCATCAGCATCGACACCCAGGTCCAGGACCAGGACTTCCGCCTTGAATGGCCCAACGGGTACCGCACCACCGGGTTCGACGTGGGCTGGAAGGCGGCGGCACAGAACCTCAGCGACATCAATGCCATGGGCGCCGCGGCCACGTCCCTGGTGGTCAGCCTCACGCTGCCGCCGGATACCCCGGTCGCCTGGGTGGAGGACCTCGCCGACGGCCTGGTGGCAGCGGTCCGCGAACTCGGGGCGGAGCGCTGCTCCGTGGCAGGCGGCGACCTCGGGCGGGGGCGGGAGATTTCAGTGACGGCCGCCGTCATTGGAACGCTCGACGGCGGCAGGCCAGTACTTCGCTCCGGCGCGCAGCAGGGGGACACCGTCGCCCTGGCCGGTACTGCCGGGCACGCCGCGGCAGGCCTTGCGCTGCTGGAATCCGACATTCCGGCCTCGAAGCTCAGCCCCGCGCAGCAGGTCTTCCCCTCGCGCCAAAGCAGGCCCAGGCCGCCGCTGGCAGCCGGTCCGGCGGCCCGGCAGGCCGGTGCGACGGCCATGATGGATATCTCCGACGGTCTCCTGCGCGACGGACTACGCCTGGCCACGGCAGGCGGCGTCGTCGTCGACCTTGAACCCGGAGCCTTGGACGCCCTCGCAGCAGTGCTCGCACCGGCGGCGGAAATCCTGGGAACAGATGCCCGCGAGTGGGTACTGGGCGGCGGCGAGGACCATGGCTTGCTGGCCACATTCCCGGCCGGTGTTCAGCTGCCCGAGGGATTCGCTGCGATAGGCTCGATACAAGCACCCGGACGTACGGACGGCCCGGGCGTGACGATAGCGGGCCGGCCCGCCGGCACCCGGGGATGGGATCATTTTGCACACTAAGGTAACCGCCAACGCGCAAGCGATGAAGCGGTGGTTGGGCAAGGCTGAGACGGCACTGGGCAACCACAGCGACCGGTTGAACGCCATCAACATCTTTCCGGTGGCGGACGGGGACACCGGCACCAACCTGTACCTGACCGTCCGGGCCGCCGCCCGGTCACTGGCCTGCGACGATGCTACGGCCGCGCAGGCGGACGTGGGCGAAGTCCTGGCCGTCGCGGGGCGGGCCGCCATGGAGGAAGCACGCGGAAACTCGGGGACGCTCTTCTCCGTCTTCCTCTCTGCCGCTGCCGAACCGCTGGCCGGGCACACCCGGCTGACGTCTACCCTGCTCGCCGCTGCCCTGAACCGGGCACAGATCCGCGCCTGGTCCGCCCTCAGCGACCCCGTGCCGGGAACCATGCTGTCGGTGATGGAGGCCGCGGCGCGCGCAGCCGCCGCCGTCGACGCCGGGCAGAACGGCGATGACAGCAACCACGCCCTCGGGCTGGCACTGGACGCCGCCGTGGAAGGTGCGCTGGCCGCCGTCGTCCACACCGAAGACCAGCTCGCCGCGCTGGCGAGTGCCCACGTGGTGGATGCCGGCGGAGTGGGCATGCTCCTGATCCTGGACTGCCTGCGCTCGGCGGTGCTGGGTGAGGAACTGCAGGGTGAGCTGCTGGACGGACTCCACGGCTACGACGTCCAGGACCCGCACATCCACACGGACATGCCGGACGACGACGGCGTCGAAGTCATGTGCACTATCAGCCTGTCGCCGTTGAACGCCGCCACCCTGCGGCAGCGCCTGGACGAAATCGGCGAGTCGGTGATCATGAGCCAGGTGGGCAACGGCGCGGATCCGGAGGGCAACTACCGGTGGCGGGTGCACGTCCACGTCCCGGACGCGGAACCTGCAGTGGAAGCCATCCGGTCCCTGGGTGATCCGGACAACATCAGCGTCAGCGAACTCGCGCTGCCCCGGGAGCCTGTAGCGGGCACGGTGGACTCCCTCGCCAACGGGCATGACCGCTGAACTGGGCATGACCGCTGAACTGGACCTGGCGCTGGAGCGGCGCATCGGCAACCGCTCCGCGGCGGTCATTGAAAAGAACCTGGGCATCACCACGGTGGGAGGGCTCCTTACCTATTTTCCCCGCCGCTACCTGACCCGCGGCGACCTGACGCCCATCAATGAAATTCCCCGCGACGAGGAAGTCACCCTCATCGCCCGTGTCCTTTCCAGCAATACCCGGAAGATGGTGCAGCGGAAGGGCTCCATCACGGACGTGGTGGTCTCGGACGACGACGGACAGGCTGGGCTTCGCCTGGTGGGCGGCACTGACTACCGCGGGAAGGTCCCGGGGACGCTGAAGATCAGTTTCTTCAATGGGTTCCGCGCCAGGAACGATCTCCTGCCGGGACGACGGGCGCTGTTTTCCGGCAAGGTGACCAGCTTCAAGGGCGCACTGGGCCTGACCAATCCGGACTACCTCGTCCTGGACGAGGACCCGATCATGGCCGGGGGCGGGGACGCTGAAAAGCTGGCCGCCATGCCCATCCCGGTCTATCCGGCCACGGCCAAGCTGCCCAGCTGGAAAATACAGAAGGCCGTGGAAGCGCTGCTGGACACCATGGATCTCGATGCCCTGCCGGACCCGCTGCCCGACTATGTCACGGCCCGGGAAGGGTTTATGCCGCTGGCGGAGGCCTATCGGCTGGTTCACGCCCCGACGTCCGCAGACGACTGGAAGCGCGCGCGCCAACGCCTGCGTTACCACGAAGCCCTGGTGCTCCAGTCCGCGCTGGCCCGCCGCCGGGCCCAGATCGCGGCCGAGGAAGCCACCGCGCGGAAGCCCGTCCCGGACGGGCTGGTCGCGGCATTCGACGCCAACCTGCCGTTCACGCTCACTGCCGGCCAGGCCGCGGTAGGTGAAACGTTCGCCGCCGAACTGGCCATGGATTCACCCATGAACCGGCTCCTCCAGGGTGAAGTGGGGTCGGGCAAGACCGTGGTTGCGCTCCGGGCCATGCTCCAGGTGGTGGATGCCGGGGGACAGGCTGCCCTGCTGGCCCCCACGGAGGTCCTGGCAGCCCAGCATTACGAATCCATCCGCCGCACGCTCGGTCCGCTGTCCGGCGACGGGCTCCTGGGCGGCCTGGGCAGCGGCCCTGCTGTGCAGGTTACGCTCCTTACCGGATCCATGACCACCGCAGCCCGCAAGCAGGCCATGCTGGACGCGGCCTCGGGCACGGCAGGGATTGTGATTGGCACCCACGCCCTGCTGAGCGACAACGTCTCCTTCTACGACCTCGGCCTGATCGTGGTGGATGAGCAGCACCGGTTCGGTGTGGAGCAGCGCGACGCCCTGCGCGCCAAGGCACGCAAACCGCCGCACCTTCTGGTCATGACCGCCACGCCCATTCCACGGACCGTGGCCATGACCGTGTTCGGCGACCTTGAAACGTCCGTGCTGGACGAGCTCCCGGCCGGCCGCGCCGGAATCACCACCCATGTGGTGGGCCTCGCCGAAAACCCCGGCTGGGCAGGGCGCATCTGGTCGCGTTCACGTGAAGAGGTCGACGCGGGCCACCAAGTGTACGTCGTGTGCCCCAAGATCGGAACGGACGACGACGGCGACTTCAGCCCGGGGGAAGCGGAACCTTTGGGCGGGGGTCCGGCAGGGGCGGACCTGGACAACGACGGTCCTGCCCGGGAGCTCGCTTCGGTGACCGCCGTCGTCGAACAGCTGGCCCAGGAACCCGCGCTCGCCGGTGTTCCCCTGGCCCCGTTGCACGGCCGGCAGGACCCTGCCGTGAAGTCGGCCGCGATGGCGGACTTCACCGCGAACCGCATCAAGGTCCTGGTGTCTACCACGGTGATCGAAGTGGGCGTGGACGTGCACAACGCCACGCTAATGGTGATCCTCGACGCTGACCGGTTCGGCATCTCCCAGCTGCACCAGCTGCGCGGGCGGGTGGGCCGCGGCGGCCTGCCCGGCACCTGCCTCCTGGTCACCGCATTGGAACCTGGGCACCCGAGCCGGCGGCGCCTGGACGCCGTTGCGGCCACCACGGACGGGTTTGAACTGTCCCAGGAAGATCTCAAGCTGCGGCGCGAAGGCGACATCCTGGGCGCTTCCCAGTCCGGCGGGCGGTCCACGCTGAAGCTGCTGCGGGTCCTGGAACACGAGGATGTGATCGCCCGGGCCCGCGACGACGCCCACCGGATCGTCGCGCTTGATCCGAACCTCGCGGCGCATCCGGCGCTCGCGGACGCCATCGACAAGTACCTCAACCCCGAGAAGGAGGCGTTCCTTGAACGCGGTTAATAGGGTGCCGGCCGTTGCCGCTGGCCGTGCGGTGCGCCGTGCTGCCGGAAGGGGCCGGCGATGAGCCGGATTGTTGCCGGGGCGGCAGGCGGGATGCCCCTCACGGGCGTGCCCGGGTCCCTCACCCGGCCCACCACCGACCGGGTGAAGGAAGCACTGTTTTCCCGGCTGGACGCTTTTGACGTCATCTCTGGCGCGCGGGTGCTGGACCTGTACGCTGGCTCCGGCGCGCTGGGCGTCGAAAGTGCCAGCCGGGGGGCGCAGGCGGTGGACCTTGTAGAGTCCGACGCCAAGGCCAGCGGAGTGTGCCAGCGGAACGCGGACCTCATCAACGGGATCGTGGGCCGCAAGGCCGTGACTGTGCACCGGTCCAAGGTGGAGCCGTTCCTGGACCGCGTTCCGGAGGCAGCAGCTTGGGAGCTGGTGTTCCTGGATCCGCCCTACCCGCTGGACGAAGTGGCCCTCTCGGCGGTCCTTGAGAAGCTCTCCGCCCATCTGGCACCCGGTGCTGTGGTGGTGGTGGAACGGTCATCCCGTTCACCGGAACCTGAGTGGCCCGGAGGGATGGCCCGCTTTGCGGAGAAGAAGTACGGAGAGACGCGGCTCTGGTTCGCTGAACCCGCGGTGCCTGACGCGATCGACGGCGACGACCTGCCGCAAGCCTGACAGGCAGTCCCGATCCTTCCGCCGCCCACGTGACCCTCCGGCCGGTCAGCCGCCCAGCGGGTCCAGGTCGGGGCCCGTCAGGACCCGGGCCGGGTGGGGGCCGCGTGCTGCCAGTTGGACACTCCATTCCGCCGGCCATGCGGTCTGGGTTCCGGCCAGGATGATGTTGCCCGGATAGCGCCCCTCGAACATGCCTGCCTCGGCAACCGCGGCCACGTCAGCCATAGCCTGGCGCATGGCTGCAACCTGGCTGCGCACCAGCGTCAGGCCCGGCTCGTCGCCAACGTTGACCACCAGGATGCCGGCGGCGTTCAGCCGCGCGCGCACCTCTCTGTAGAAATCGGCACAGGCCAGGTGGGCCGGGGCCTCGGGACCGGAGAAAATATCCAGGATGACCACGTCGAAGCGGAGCTCCGGGTCCAGCCCGGCAAGCTCGGCGCGGGCATCGCCCGTGACAGCGTGCAGTTCCGTACCGTCCGGCAGCGGCAGGTACCGGAGCACGAAGTCCAGGAGCTCCCGTTCGAGCTCCACCGCGTACTGTTCCGAGCCTGGCCGGGTTGCCTGGATGTAGCGGGCCAGGGTCAGTGCGCCGGCACCCAGGTGCAGGGCGCGCAGGGGAGCACCTGCCGGGGCCGCAAGATCCACCAGGTGGCCGATCCGGCGGAGGTACTCGTAGAAGATCTCCTCCGGGCGTGCGAGATTCACGTGCGACTGCTCCGCGCCGCCGATGCTGAGCACGAAACTCCCTTCGGTGAAAGCGTCGGCTTCGATGGACGCATGCTGGCCCGCACCGCGAAGGAACCGCGAGGCCGGAATGTCGGTCCCCGCCGGCATCAGAGCTTTCCGCCCAGGGTGGCCAGCCGTCCGGCGGCTTCCTCCAGGACGTCCACCTTCTTGCAGAAAGCGAAACGGAGAAGGCTGCGGGTGCGGCGTGCGCCTTCATCGTGGCAGAACACCGGCACAGGGATGGCTGCAACGCCCACCAGCGCGGGTAGCCGGCGGGCAAGGTCCACCGCGTCGCTGATGCCCAGCGGGGCGGTGTCCACGTTGATGAAATAGGTTCCCTGGGGTGAGAAGACCTCGAAGCCGGCTGCCCTCAGGCCGTCGCCCAGGATGTCCCGCTTCCGCGCCAAGGTGGACGCAACGCCGTCGTAGAACGCGTCCGGAAGCGCAAGGCCGGTCGCGACGGCCGCCTGGAACGGGGTGCCGGAACTGTACGTCAGGAACTGCTTGACGGTCCGGACGGCAGCTACGAGATCTTCCGGCCCCGTCAGCCAGCCGATTTTCCATCCCGTGAGCGAGAACGTCTTTCCGGCGGAGGAGATGGTCAGCGTTCGCCCGGCCGCGCCGGGCAGGGTGGCCACTGGAATGTGGCTGGCGCCGAAGGTGAGGTGCTCGTACACCTCGTCCGTGACGATGATGCTGCCGTGCTTGACCGCCAGGTCCACGACGCGCTGCAGCACGTGACGCGGGAAGACAGCGCCTGTGGGGTTATGCGGGTTGTTCAGCAGCACTACGCGGGTGCGTTCGCTGAAGGCCGCCTCCAGCGCCGCCATGTCCGGCATGAAGTCGGGAGCCAGGAGGGGAGCAGTCACGTGGGTGGCGCCGGAGAGCCCGATCACTGCCCCATAGGAGTCGTAGAAGGGCTCCAGCGTCAGGACTTCATCGCCCGGCCGGCAGAAGGCCAGCAGCGCGGCCGCGATTCCTTCGGTGGCTCCGGTGGTGACGATCACTTCCGCCTGCGGGTCCGGGGTGAGGCCATAGAAACGCTGCTGGTGTGCCGCCACAGCTTCGCGCAGTTCCGGGATACCCTTGCCGGGCGCGTACTGGTTGGCTCCGGCAGCGATTGCAGCGCGGGCGGCCTCGCGGATTTCCAGCGGACCGTCCTCGTCCGGAAAACCCTGGCCCAGGTTGATGGCGCCGGTCTTCGCGGCCAGGGTGGTCATCTCTTCGAAGATGGTGACGCCCAGGCCGCCGTCCGGGGACAGAAGGTTGGCTCCGAGGGCCGTGCGCTGCCAGGGAGCAGGCTCCGTGGAGGGGGAAAGTTCCGCTGCTGGATGCATCCAGTCATGGTATCCCGGCGTTTCCATACGGTAGGTTCGGAGCATGAGACGAGCGGTGTGCCCAGGATCCTTCGATCCCATCCATAACGGCCATCTCGAGGTCATCGCCCGGGCCGCGGGCCTCTTCGACGAAGTCATCGTTGCGGTGTCCACGAATCCTGCCAAGAAGTACCGGTTCACCCAGCCCGAGCGCTTGGAAATGGCACGGGAAACGCTGGCTTCACTTAAGGGCATCGTGGTGGAACCCGTCGGGGAGGGGCTGCTTGCAGAGTACTGCCGGCAGCGGGGAGTCTCCGCGATCGTCAAGGGCCTGAGGTCCTCCTCGGACTTCGACTATGAACTGCCGATGGCCACTATGAACCGGCAGCTCAGCGGCGTGGAGACCGTCTTCCTGCCCGCGGAGGCGCACTACCTGCACCTGTCCTCAACGCTGATCAAGGAGGTTGCGGGGCTGGGCGGGGACATCTCCGATTACGTGCCGCGTTCGGTGCTGCGGCGGATGTCCGCGGGCGCGCCTGCGGCGGATCAGCGGCCGAACGGGTAGGCTTGACCGGTACTTCGGCGCCGCCGGTTTGCTGGTTTGAGTCCCTGCGGCTCTTCAGGCTAAGATGGTACGTCGGTCATATGTTCAACAGGAGTTCTCATTAAAAGAGATGCTGGTTCGCCCCTGGCGTTCGACGTCAAGGACCTCGGGCGCAGTCCGGGAAGCATGCGGACACTGAAGGAACATGTACCCGCACCAGGTGACCTTGGTGTGGCGCTCATTGGCGTTCAGGAAGGCTCGGACATCGAGCTGGACCTGAGGCTTGAGGCCGTACACGAAGGAATTCTGGTATCAGGAACCGCGCTCGCCGAAGTAACTGGTGAATGCGGCCGATGCCTGGATCCCCTTGCGTATGACCTTGAGGTCAATGTGCAAGAACTTTTCTTCTACGAAGGCGTCCAGCTTTCGGATGGAGAAGAAGATGAAGAGCAACGTCGAGTCGAGCACGATGTAATCGATCTTGAACCGGTGTTGCGGGACGCAGTGGTGACCATGCTGCCGTTCCAGCCGGTGTGCCGGGAAGACTGCCAGGGCCTTTGCTCCGAATGCGGAGTTCGCCTGGAAGACGAGCCGGGGCACCACCACGAGGTCCTTGATCCTCGCTGGGCTGCCCTAGCTGATATGGCTAAGCCTGACCGGCAAAATTGATTTGTACGTGTTTGTCTAGAGAGAAATGAGTTAGCCGTGGCTGTTCCCAAGCGGAAAATGTCTCGCTCGAATACCCGCGCCCGCCGCTCGCAGTGGAAGGCGACCGCACCCCACCTGGTGAAGACCGTTGAAAACGGCCAGGTCACCTACAGCCTGCCGCACCAGGCAAAGGTCGTTACCGACTCGGCTGGCACCGCGCTGTTCCTTGAGTACAAGGGCCGCAAGGTCGCGGACGTCTAATCGGCCGCCAGGCTGACGCGATGTCTTCAACTGAAGAGCTTCTGAAGCGTCTCGGTGTCTCTATTGACGCCGGGACGCTTCGTCTTGCGCTGACCCACCGCTCCTACGCCTACGAAAACGGCGGCATCCCCACCAACGAGCGGCTGGAGTTCCTGGGGGATTCCATCCTGGGCTTCTCTGTCACGGATGCCCTGTACCGGGACAATCCGGACCTGCCTGAGGGTGAACTCGCCAAGCGCCGTTCCGCCGTCGTCAGCACCCGAGCCTTGGCCGGGATCGGCCGCAGCCTGGGCATCGGCGAATACATTTACCTGGGCCAGGGCGAGAAGCTGACCCACGGCAAGGACAAGGCGTCCATCCTGGCGGACACCATGGAAGCCCTGATCGGCGCCACTTACGTCTCCAACGACATCGAGACCGCCCGCCAGCTGGTGATGCGACTGATCGGGCCGCTGCTCAAGGACGCCGCTGCGCTCGGCGCGGGGACGGACTGGAAGACCAGCATCCAGGAACTGGCCGCGAGCCGGCAGCTGGGCACCATCAACTACGCCGTGGACGGCACCGGGCCGGACCATGCCCGCACGTTCACCGCGGTGCTGCACGTTGGCGGTACCGCGTATGGCAAGGGCTCCGGCCATTCCAAGAAGGAAGCGGAGCAGGAAGCAGCCGCTGACGCGTGGCGCGCCCTCAACGGCGCCGGCGCAACGCAGTAACGGCCATGCCTGAACTCCCTGAGGTGGAAGTGGTGCGCCGCGGCCTGGCCACCTGGGTCCGCGGTCGCACCATCGAAGCGGCGGACCTGCTGGATGCGCGGTCCATCCGGCGGCACGCCGCAGGTCCTGCGGATTTCGTGGGGAACCTTGAAGGAGCCACCGTCACCGATGTGGTGCGCCGGGGCAAGTTCCTGTGGCTTCCGCTCGTGGATGGGGAGACGCCTGGGGGAAGCCGGCCGGAGGTGGCCCTGATGGCGCATCTGGGCATGAGCGGGCAGCTGCTGATGCAGGACGCCGGCGTCCCGGACGAAAAACACCTGAAGGTCCGACTGCGCCTCAGTGCGGTCGCCGGCATGCCGGGCCAGCTGCGGTTCGTGGACCAGCGGATCTTCGGCGGACTCTTCGTCACCGACCTGGTACCAACAGACGACGGCGGCCCCGGCGGGCAGGCGGAAAGCCCCCTGCCCCTGATCGCGGCCGAAGCGGCGCATATCGCCCGGGATCCGCTGGACCCGCACTTCTCCTTCGACCTGTTCTACCGCCGGCTGCGCGGACGCAAAACCGGCCTCAAACGGGCCCTCCTGGACCAGGGCCTGGTGTCCGGAATCGGGAACATCTATGCGGACGAGGCCCTGTGGCGGGCGCGCCTGCACTATGCACGGCCCACAGACACCCTGTGCCGGGCGGACGCCGAACGGCTGGTGGCCGCCGCACGGGACGTCATGACGGATGCCCTCGCCGCCGGCGGAACCAGCTTCGACTCGCTGTACGTGAACGTCAACGGCGCCTCCGGCTACTTCGATCGGTCGCTGAACGCCTACGGCCGCACCGGCGAGCCCTGCCACCGGTGCGCGGCCGCCGGCATCAACGCCACCATCCGCCGTGAGCAGTTTATGAACCGGTCGTCGCACACCTGCCCGGTCTGCCAGCCGCGGCCCCGCAACGGACGCTGGTAGCGGAAGGCCTGCGCATCCCACGGCCGGGAGGTCCGCCGGGTTAGATTTGGTGTCAGCCCGGCACCCGCTGACACCACGAGGAGACCCGAAATACCTTGCACCTCAAAAGCCTGACCGTCCGGGGATTCAAGTCCTTCGCGTCGGCCACCACCTTCGATTTTGAGCCCGGCGTGACCGCTGTGGTGGGCCCCAACGGGTCCGGCAAATCCAACGTGGTGGATGCCCTGGCCTGGGTGATGGGCGAGCAGGGCGCGAAGACCCTGCGCGGCGGCAAGATGGAGGACGTCATCTTCGCCGGCACCTCCGGCCGGCCGCCGCTGGGCCGCGCCCATGTTTCGCTCACTATCGACAATGCTGATGGTGCCCTGCCCATCGAATACAGCGAGGTGACCATCTCGAGGACACTGTTTCGGACCGGCGGGTCCGAGTATGCCATCAACGGGTCCGGCTGCCGGCTGCTGGACATCCAGGAACTGCTCTCCGATTCAGGCCTGGGCCGGGAAATGCACGTCATCGTGGGGCAGGGGCAGCTGGACCGTGTGCTGCACGCAACCCCCGAGGACCGCCGCGGCTTCATCGAGGAAGCCGCCGGAATCCTCAAACACCGCCGCCGCAAGGAACGCACCGTCCGCAAGCTCGAGGCCATGCAGGCAAATCTCCAGCGGCTCACGGACCTCACCGGGGAGATCCGGCGCCAGCTGACGCCCCTGGGCAAGCAGGCCGAAGTGGCCCGCCGCGCCCAGCGCGTCCAGTTCGACGTCCGGGACGCGCGTGCCCGGCTCCTTGCCGATGACCTGGTCCAGCTGCAGTCGGCCCTGGAGCAGGACGTGGCTGACGAGGCCGCGCTGAAGGCCCGGCGGACCGCCGTCGAACACGACCTCGCGGCCCGACGCCGGCAGCAGGCGGAGCTGGAGCAGCTGGCAGCCCAGGCCACGCCCCGGCTCAATGCCGCCCGGGATACCTGGTACCGGCTCAGTGCTGCCAGAGAGCGGTTCCGGTCTCTGGGTTCGCTCGCGCAGGAGCGCAGCCGCCTGCTCGGTGCCGTGGACACCGAACCGGCATCCGGCCGCGACCCCGACCAGCTGGAGCGCCAAGCCGCGAGCGTCCGCGAAGAACTCGCCGGGCTGGAACGGGACACGGAGAAGCGGCGCAGCGCCCTGGAACAAGCCGAGGCCGCGAAGGCGGAGGCAGAACGCGCCGCACTGGCCGAGGATAAAAGGCTCACCGCGCAGCTGCGGGCGGCCGCCGACCGGCGCGAAGGCCTGGCCAAGCTCGCCGGGCAAGTGGCTGCGGCCCGTTCACGGGTGGAGTCTGCGCAGGCGGAACTCGGCAGGCTGCGCGAGTCACTGGCCGCAGGACAAGAGCGCCGTGCCCGCGCCCAAGCCGAATTCTCCGCCTTGGAGAACCAGGTGGCAGGCGTGGAGGAGGGCGAAGAGTCCCTGGACGCCGAGTACGAAGCCGCGGCCGAAGCGCTTGATGCTGTACTGGAGGACATCGCCGGCCTGGCCGCGGACGTGAATGAGGGAATCCGCCGCCGGGACGCCCTCGTGGCCCGCCGGGATGCATTGAAGCTGGGGCTGGAACGGAAGAACGGCGCCAGCCACGCACTCCAGGCGGGACTGGCTGGTATCCGGGGAAGCCTCGCCGGCGAGATTGAGGTGGAAAGCGGATTCGAGGCCGCCATCGCAGCTGCCCTGGGCGAAGCAGCGGAGGCGGTCCTCGTGGACGGCCCGGAAACCGCGGTGGCGCTCCTTCAATTGCTTAAAACGGACGACGCCGGACGGGTAGCATTGCTGATGGCTTCGGCAGGAGACGGGGAACCGGCATCCGGGCCGCCGCTGCCGGAACTCCCGGAGGGTGCCCTCCCGGCCGCAGGCGTGGTGGGCGGGCACGGACAGTTCGCCGGACGGGTCAGGCACCTGCTGGCGCGCACCGCCGTCGTCAAGAGCCTCGAAGCCGCGGCGGAACTGGTGGACCGCCACCCGGACGTCACCGCGGTTACCCGCGCCGGGGACATCTTCACCGCCGTCTCCGCCACCGGCGGCTCGGCGAAGGCACCCTCGCTGCTTGAGGTTCAGGCCGCCGTGGACGGCGCCGAAGCTGACCTTCAGGAGGTCACCGCCACTCTGGAGCGCAACAGGTTTGCACTGGCCGCCGCAGAGGCGCGGCGGGCCGGCGCGCAGGACCGGGCCGATGCCGCGATGGACCGACTGCACGAGTCCGACGCCCGCCTCGCCGCCGTCGCCGAACGCCTGGGCCACCTGAATTCCGTCCTGCGCAGCGCTGTGGGGGAAAGCGACCGCCTGGCCCAGTCCCTGGCCCGCGCCGAGGCCAATGTCGCCGCGGAGGAGGAAGCGCTCGCCGCTGTGGCAGCGAGGCTTGCCGCAGCGCAGGAGGCGCCGCTGGAGGAAGAGCCTTCAACCGCACACCGCGACGAACTCGCCCAGGCAGCGTCGGCCGCCCGTGCCGCCGAGATGGAGGTGCGCCTGGCGCTGCGCAGCGCCGAAGAGCAGCTGTCCGCCACAGGAAACCGGGCCGCTTCGCTGGAACGGGCCGCCGTCACCGAGCGGCGTGCCCGGGCCGAAGCCGCAGAGCGGGCCCGCCGGCGCCGGCTGCAGGCGGGACGGGCCGCTGCGGTGGGTGCCGCCGTGGGCCTTTCCCTTCGGTACCTGGACGTTTCCGTGGACCTTGCCCGGCACGAACGGGACCTCGCCGAGGAAAACCGGGAACGACGGGACAAGGAACTGGCTGAGGTGCGCTCGGCCACCGAAGCCCTGGCCCGCGAGCTGGCGGAGCTGACCGATACTGTCCACCGTGACGAACTCGCCCGCGCCCAGCAAAAGGCTCGGATCGAGGCCCTGGAAACCCGGGCCATCGACGAACTGGGGATTACCCCGGACGCGCTCGTGGCAGAGTTCGGGCCTCACGTCCCTGTGCCCGTACCGGCGGAGGAGTCCGGGGACAAATGGGCCGCCCTCCGTACCCCTGTGGACGAGGCCGGCGAGGATATCTTCGAGGGAAAACCCTACGTGCGTGCCGAGCAGGAGAAGCGGCTCCGCAGGGCGGAACGGGACCTTGCCAGCCTGGGCAAGGTCAACCCCCTGGCCCTGGAGGAATTCGCGGCCCTGGAGGAACGGCACCAGTTCCTCAGCTCCCAGCTGGAGGACCTGAAGGCCAGCCGCAAGGACCTGCTGGACATCATCAAGGAAGTGGACCAGCGCGTGCAGCGGGTGTTCGCTGAAGCGTTCGAGGACACCCAGGCCCAGTTCGTGCGGGTCTTTGAACGGCTGTTCCCGGGCGGTGAGGGCCGGCTGGTCCTCACCGACCCGGACGACATGCTGGCCACAGGCATCGAGGTGGAAGCCCGGCCGGCCGGCAAGAAGATCAAGCGGCTCTCACTGCTCTCGGGCGGTGAACGCTCGCTGACGGCCGTGGCGCTGCTGGTGGCGATCTTCAAGGCGCGGCCGTCCCCGTTTTATGTCATGGACGAGGTGGAAGCTGCCCTGGACGATACCAACCTGGGCCGCCTCATCACCATCTTCGAGGAGCTGCGGGAATCCAGCCAGCTGATTGTGATCACCCACCAGAAACGCACCATGGAAGTGGCGGACGCCCTCTACGGCGTGACCATGCGCGGTGATGGCGTTTCCACCGTCATCAGCCAACGCCTGGCAGGGGACCGGCAGACCGCGGACGTGTAGCTGCCCTGTGAGAAGCTAGGGGAGTGAATGAAATCCTTCCCATTATCCTGTCCATTGTTGCTGCCCTGGTGGTTATCGGCGGGCTGATTCCGGTCCTGCTCAAGACCCGCCGGAACATCAACCAGTACCCGGGGACCCGCGACGCCAATGATCCCGAGGCCGCCCGCGGCGGCAGCACTATGGTCTCCGATGCGCCGGTGGCGGACCGGATGGCGCCTGCCGGCGTGGAGCTGGAAGGCCTGGAGGGCGCTGAGGTTCCGGACGATGCCGCCGGGCTCGAAACTATCCCCGTCGATACCCCGCTGCCCGTTGCCGGACGGCTCATGCGCCTGCGGGAGCGGCTGGTCCGGTCCAACAACATCATGGGCAAGGGCCTGCTTGCGCTGCTCTCCAGCGACCGGATCGACGAGGGCGTCTGGGACGAAGTGGAGGAAACCCTCCTCCTGGCGGACCTGGGCACCGAGCCCACGATGCAGCTGGTGGATGCACTCCGTGAACGCGTCAAGGTCCTGGGCACGCGCACCCCCGAGGACGTCAAGGCCCTCCTGCGCGAAGAGCTGGTCAAGCTGGTGGACCCCACCATGGACCGCAGCCTCAACATCGAGCGGCAGGACGGCAAGCCCGCGGTCATGATGGTCGTCGGCGTCAACGGGGTGGGCAAGACCACCACCGTCGGCAAGCTGGCACGCGTCCTGGTGGCCGAGGACAAGGACGTCCTGCTGGGAGCCGCGGACACGTTCCGTGCCGCCGCCGCCGAACAGCTGGCCACCTGGGGCCAGCGCGTGGGCGTCCCCACCGTTAAGTCGGATATCGACGGCGCCGACCCCGCCTCGGTTGCCTACGAGGCCGTTAAGGCCGGCATCGAGCAAGAGGTGGACGTGGTCATGATCGACACCGCGGGCCGCCTCCAGAACAAGGTAGGCCTGATGGACGAGCTGGGCAAGGTCAAGCGCGTCGTCGAGAAACTCGCGGACGTTGACGAGGTCCTGCTGGTGCTGGACGCAACGACGGGCCAGAACGGCCTTAACCAAGCCCGGGTGTTCTCCGAAGTGGTCAACATCACCGGTATCGTCCTGACCAAGCTGGACGGCACCGCCAAGGGCGGCATCGTGGTGGCCATCCAGAAGAGCCTTGGCGTGCCGGTCAAGCTCATTGGCCTGGGCGAGGGCGCGGACGACCTTGCACCGTTCGAGGCTGAAGGCTTCGTTGACGCGCTGCTGAACTAGCCGTAGCGCGCGTTTGGCAGATCGGCCTGCGCCCGCTCAGTGAGCCGGGCGCAGGGTCTCCCTGGTGGCGAGCCAGCTGCAGGCCGCCACCAGCATGATCCCGCCGGTCACCCCGAACGCCCAGCCATAACCCAGCCGGTCCGCAAGCACTCCGGCCAGTACAGGACCCACGATCGCGCCGACGTCTGACACCATCTGGTAGACGGCCAGGACCTTGCCGCCGGAACGGTCGTTGCCGATGACATCCGCTACCGCGGCCTGCTGGGCCGGGCCGAAGAGGCCTGAGCCGACGCCGGCCAGCGCAGAAGCGGCCAGGAACCAGCCCAGATCTGCTGTCGTGCCGATCGCCGCTGTGGCGCCCGCGGCAACCAGAAGCCCCCAGACCATCATGGGCCGGCGCCCCACGCTGTCCGCCAGGCGGCCGGAAAACGTGAGCGCTGCGGCATTGCCCGCGGCGAATACGGCAAGGGCAAGCCCCGCAGCGGCCGGACCGGAACCAAAAACGGCAGCGGCGAAGAGCGGTACCGTTGCCATCCGCACGCCGAATGTCGCCCACCCGTTGGCGAAGCTGGAGACCAGCGCGGACCGGTAGGCGCCTGCCGCCAAGGCCTCGGTAAACGAAAGCGCCGGAGTTCGCTGCGCGCCTCCGCTGCTACGGCGCTGATGGCTCAGCTGCGTCTGGACCACCCAGGCGGCCACCACCAGAGCGGCGGCGTAGGCCAGGAACGGAACGCGCAGGCCGAAACCTGCCAGCAGGCCGCCCACGATGGGCCCGCACACGTTGCCCACCAGGAACGCCGAGGCGTAGGCGCCGGACACCCGGCCGCGGCTTTCGGCCGGCGCCAGCCGGACCACCAGTGCCATTGAGGCGACCGTGAACATCACCGATCCGGCACCGCCCAGGCCTCGGAACAGCAACAGCTGCCAGTAGTCCTGGGCGAAGGCGCAGGCTGCCGTGGACGCCGCCACAATCAGCAGCCCCGCGACGTAGACGGGCCGTTCCCCCAGCCGTCCAATGAGCGCCCCGCCTGCCGGAGCAAACACCAGGCGCATGAACGCGAAGATGGCCACGATCACGGACGCCTCGGTGTTTCCCACCCCGAACGTGGTGGCGAACTGCGGCAGCACGGGGGCCACGAGGCCGAAGCCAAGGGCGATCAGGAACGCGGCGGCAAGCATCACCTTGATGTCCCGCGGGAACTTTCCGGGACGCTGCAGGAATCGCGCCAGGAACGTGGGTGGGGCGCCGCTGTCGCGGGGTTCTGCCGTCATGATGCCGCAATCCTTGCCGTGGACAATGCCGGGAACCGGCGAAGGGGACGAAACACCACCGTAACAAGCCGGATATGCACCATTTACTTCCTGGAGGTTGATGTAACAGGGCCGCAATATAAATCCGCGGCAGCCGAAACACGTCAACCCCAGACTCGATACAGGACGCAAAACGGCGTTGGCAGGCGGAGTATTCCGCAGAATCGATCATAGGGAGGACGTGCACCATGGAACTTACCCCAGGTCACGTATGGCTGATGGTGGCGGCAGCACTCGTGCTGCTCATGACACCAGGGCTCGCATTTTTCTACGGTGGCATGACGCGCGCCAAGGCAGCGCTGAACATGATGATGATGAGCTTCATCTCCATCGGCATCGTCAGTGTCGTGTGGGTGCTGTGGGGCTACTCGATGACGGGCGGTGACGGCTTCCTGCAGATCGTCGGGAACCCGTTTGCGAGCTTCGGCCTCGAGGGAGTCAACACGGCGGATTCGCCGGACGGCCTCATCCTGGTGGGCTACGGGGCAACCTTCGCCATCATCACCGTGGCCCTGATCAGCGGCGCCATCGCCGATCGCGCCAAGTTCGGCGCATGGAGCGTTTTCGTGCCCGTCTGGGTCACACTGGTGTACTGCCCCCTGGCCTACATGGTGTGGGGTGGCGGCCTCTTCGGTGAGGAAGGCGCCATCGGCCAGGCGCTCGGCCCGGCCATCGACTTCGCAGGCGGCACCGTCGTCCACATCAACGCCGGCGTGGCGGCCCTGATCCTGGTCCTCATCATCGGCAACCGCAAGGGCTTCGGCAAGGACCCCAATCACCGGCCGCACAACATCCCGTTCGTCATGCTCGGCGCAGCCATCCTGTGGTTCGGCTGGTTCGGCTTCAACGGCGGCCTCGCCTCTTCCGCTGAACAGGGCGGTCTCATCTGGGTCAACACCCTGGCGGCGCCGGCAGCGGCCATGCTCGGCTGGCTCGTCACCGAACGCATCCGCGACGGCCACCCCACGTCCCTCGGCGCAGCATCCGGTGTGGTGGCCGGGCTGGTTGCCATCACTCCGGCCTGCGCCAACGTCAGCCCGGTGGGTGCCCTGGGACTGGGCGTCGTGGCAGGCGTTGCCTCCGCCCTGGCCGTGGGTCTCAAGTTCCGTTGGGGCTTCGACGACTCGCTGGATGTGGTGGGTGTGCACTTGGTTTCGGGCATCATCGGCACCGTGGCACTTGGCTTCATCGCATTGCCGGAAGACGGCGCCGGCGGCGGCCTCTTCTACGGCGGCGGCATGACCCAGATGTGGGCCCAGCTGGCTGCGGCCGGCATCGCCATCGCCTACTCGGCAGTCTTTACGGTCATCATTGCCCTGGCCATCCACAAGACCATGGGCTTCCGGGTATCCCAGGAGCAGGAAACCGTGGGCGTGGACCTCAGCCTGCACGCGGAGACGGCCTACGAGTTCGGCGTCTCCGGGCACGGCGGCTCGTTCCAGCCCCTGCATGACGTGATGACCGGCAAGAGCCAGACGGCGGACCAGGCAGCAGCCGGCACGCAGCAGACCGAATCGGCAACAGGCAAGGAAAGCGTGGGGGCATGAAACTGATTACTGCCATCGTCAGGCCCGAAAAACTCGAAGCCATCCGGGAAGGGCTGGAATCCTACGGGGTCCAGGGCCTCACGGTCAGCGCAGCCAGCGGCTACGGCCGGCAGCGCGGCTACACGGAGGTGTACCGCGGAGCCGAGTACAACGTTGATCTGCTTCCGAAAATCCGGGTGGAGGTCCTTGCTACGGACGAACAGGCGGACGACATCCTGGACGTCATCATCGCCAGCTCCAACACGGGCCGCGCCGGCGACGGCAAGGTCTGGACGATGGACGTTTTCGAGGCAGTCCGGGTTCGGACCGGCGAACGCGGGGTAGCCGCAATCTGACGCCAGTATCAGAGGCCTGTTCGCGGATCCGAACCTTGACGGTGAGGATCTGCGGACAGGCCTCTGGCGTTTGCGCTCAGTGGACCGCACCCCTGGCGGGCCAGGAAAGCGGACCGTCCGAGCCGGCGTCGTACTCCTCCAATGGCACGGAACCCTCCGCCCACGATCGGAGCACCGGCTCCACGATCCGCCAGCATTCCTCCGCGGTGTCGCCGCGGACGGAGAGCAACGGATCGCCGCTGAGCACCCCCTCCAGCACTTCACCGTAGGGGAGGAGATCCGAGGCGCTCAGCTCCGCATCCAGGGTGATCCGGCCCAGGCTGAAGATGTTGCCCGGGCCATTGACGTCTACGTCGAACTGGAGCGTGTCCGGTCCGAAGCCGATGCGCAGCTGGTTGGGGGCGTCCACTCCCATGAAGCCCTCGGGAAGGTGGGGGACGGGACGGAAAGTCACCACCGCCTCCTTGCGCTTGGTGCCCATGGCCTTGCCCGAACGCAGGATGAAGGGAACGCCGCTCCAGCGCCAGTTGGCGATCCGGACCTCGACTTCGGCCAGGGTCTCGGTGTTCCGGCCCGGATCCACGCCCTCCTCCCGGGCGTAGCCCGGGACGTCAACACCGGCCACAGTTCCCGCCGTGTACCGGGCGCGGCGGGTGGACTCCCCGTACGGGGCAGTGACGCTGCTGGCCCGAAGCACGGTGGCGACGGCATCGCGGAGGTCGCGCTCGCCGATGGTGGCCGGCGGCTCGATGGCCATGAGCGCCATGATCTGCAGCAGGTGGCTCTGGACCATGTCCCGGAGGGCGCCGGCGCCGTCGTAATACCGGGCGCGGCCTTCCAGCGCCAGGTCCTCGTCGAAGATGATTTCCACCTTTTCCACGTGCTCCCGGTTCCAGACCGGCTCCAGGAAGTTGTTCGCGAAGCGCAGGCCCAGGATGTTCAGCACCGTGGCCTTGCCCAGGAAATGGTCAACGCGGTGGATGTGGTCCTCGGGAACCAGTTGCACAAGGGTCCGGTTAAGGGCCCGCGCCGATTCCTCGCCGGAGCCGAAGGGCTTCTCCATCACCAGCCGCGTGCCCGGCGGGACCTGATCCGGCTGCAGGGCCTCGCAGGCCCGCTGGCTGACCTGCGGCGGCAGGGCGAAGTAGATGGCCACCGGCCCTTCAAGGCCGGCGATGAGTCCGGCCAGGGCGCCGTCCGCCGTGACGTCCAGCTGGTGGTACGCGGTTTCCCAGGCCATGGATTCCAGGGCCTGCCGGCTCTGCTCACCGGCATCCCTGGCGGCGGTGCTGAAGGCTTCGCCAACCCGTTGGCGCCACTGTTCCTGCGTCCATGGATCAGAGCCGGCACCGGCCAGGCGCAGACCCCCGGCACGTCCGCGTGCCACCAGCCGGGCGAGGCCAGGGAGCAGCAGCCGGCCGGTGAGGTCGCCGGAAGCGCCGAGGATGAGCAGGGTCCTGACAGTTGTTGGGCTGGTCATTTTGCCAGCATGCCACCTTGCGTGTCCGAGTTGGTACCCTAGATAGTCGAGTCCCGATCATCCACTGAAAGAACGGCACGTGTTCAATTCACTTTCTGACCGGTTGACAGCAACCTTCAAGAATCTCCGCGGCAAGGGCCGCCTCACCGAGGCTGACGTTGACGCCACCGTACGCGAGATCCGCCGCGCGCTCCTTGACGCCGACGTTGCCGTTCCGGTTGTCCGTGAATTCACCGGCCGCGTCCGGGAACGAGCCCTCGGTGCCGAGGTCTCGGCCGCGCTTAACCCCAGCCAGCAGATCGTCAAGATCGTCAACGAGGAACTGGTTGAAATCCTCGGCGGCGAGACCCGCCGCATCCGCCTCGCCAAGACCGGGCCCACCATCATCATGCTGGCCGGCCTCCAAGGCGCCGGTAAGACCACCCTGGCCGGAAAGCTCTCCAAGTGGCTGAAGTCCCAGGGCCACAGCCCCATGCTCGTGGCGTGCGACCTGCAGCGGCCCAACGCCGTCACGCAGCTCCAGGTAGTCGGCAAGCGGGCCAACGTGCCCGTCTTCGCGCCACATCCCGGCGCCACCTCCACGGAACTTGACCAGCCGGCCGGCGATCCCGTCGCCGTAGCCCGCGCCGGTGTCGAGGAGGCACGGCAGAAACTGCATGACGTGGTCATCGTGGACACCGCCGGACGCCTGGGTGTTGACGCGGACATGATGGAGCAGGCGCGCCAGATCCGCCGGGCCATCGTGCCCAACGAAGTGCTGTTCGTCATCGACGCCATGATCGGCCAGGACGCCGTGAACACGGCGCTCGCGTTCGATGAAGGCGTGAACTTCACCGGCATCGTGCTTTCAAAGCTCGACGGCGACGCGCGCGGCGGTGCCGCACTTTCCGTTGCGTCGGTGACCGGCAAGCCCGTGATGTTCGCGTCCACCGGCGAAGGACTGGACGACTTCGAGCTGTTCCACCCGGACCGGATGGCCTCCCGCATCCTGGACATGGGCGACGTCCTGACGCTCATCGAGCAGGCGGAAAAGTCCTGGGACAAAGACGAGGCAGCGCGGATGGCGAAGAAGTTCGCCGACCAGGAAGACTTCACCCTGGAAGACTTCCTCGCCCAGATGCAGCAGATCCGCAATATGGGCTCCATGAAGAAGATGCTCATGATGATGCCCGGCGCCCAGAACATGCGCCAGCAGCTGGAGCAGTTCGACGAGCGCGAGATTGACCGGGTCGAGGCGATCGTGCGGTCCATGACCCCGCACGAGCGCCTTGCGCCCAAGATCATCAACGGCTCCCGCCGCGCCCGCATCGCCCGGGGTTCGGGTGTGCACGTCTCCGAGGTCAACGGCCTGCTGGAGCGTTTCGCGCAGGCGCAGAAGATGATGAAGAAGATGGCGCAGGGCGGCATGCCCGGAATGCCGGGAATGCCGGGCCTCCCCGGCGCTGGCGGCGGGGCGCGGAAGAATGCCAAGAATGCGCCCAAGAAAAAGGCGAAGTCCGGCAACCCGGCCAAGGCTGCGCAGGAGCGCAAGGACGCCGAGGCCCGCCGGGCGAACGCGGCCAAGGCGCTGCCCACCGGTGCCGCGTTCGGCCAGCAGGGCGAGTTCGACCCCTCGCAGCTGAACCTGCCCAAGGGCTTCGATAAGTTCCTCGGCAAGTAACCCATCCCAACCAGGTAGCGCCAAGTGTCGTTTTGACCCTTCAAAACGACACTTGGCGCTACTTACTTAAGATGCTGTGGCCGTGGAATAGGGTGGGGTAATGGTCAAGCAACGGGTAGTGTTCGTGCATGGCGCCGGAAGCTTCGGCGCGGCCGCCTGGCCCCGCCAGCACGGCATGGCGCTGGCCTACGATGCCCTGTTCCTCCGGCGCCTCGGGTACGGTCCCGCGGCCGGGACGGCAGAGCCGTCCCTTGGCGGGGACGCCGCGATCATCCTCCGCGCGCTGCAGGACGACGGCGGCGCGTCAGGCGGCCATGTCGTGGCCCACGCCCAAGGCGCCATACCCGCGATGCTCGCCGCGGTGGAACGTCCTGACCTCGTCCATTCTCTGGTTCTCGTGGAGCCGGCCTGCCTGTCCCTGACGGCCGACCTGCCCGCAACGGCGGCGCACCGGGCACAGTTCCGCGACTGCGCAGAAGCTCCGCTGCATATCGTTCCCGGTGTCCCCACCCTGGTGCTCACCGGAGGCTGGGAGCCGTTGTTCGAAGAGATTGCCGGCTACCTGCGGGAAACCGGCGCCGTGCACCGCACTGCTGCCGGCGGGCACCGGCCGCACGATTCCGTGGAAGGCGACAGGACCATCCGGCGGTTTATCGCAGGTGTCAGCCGCGGCCAGACGGCGCAAGCCTCCTAGCTCCCCGCCGGCACCTTCAACTCCGGCAGGTAGACCTTCCCGCCGGCGGCAAGGAATTCCTGGCTCTTCTCCCGCATTCCGGACGCCGCCTCCGCCAGTGCGGCCTGCGCCTCCGCAGAACCGTACTCGTCCCGGATGTCCTGGCTGATCCGCATCGAGCAGAACTTCGGCCCGCACATGGAGCAGAAGTGTGCGGTCTTGGCCGGTTCAGCCGGCAGGGTCTCATCATGGAACGCCTCGGCCGTGACCGGGTCCAGGGACAATGCAAACTGGTCCCGCCACCGGAACTCGAACCTTGCCTTGGACAGGGCGTCGTCGCGTTCGTGCGCGCCGGGGTGGCCCTTTGCCAGATCCGCCGCGTGTGCCGCGATCTTGTAGGTGATCACGCCGGTCTTGACGTCGTCCTTGTTGGGCAGGCCCAGGTGCTCCTTGGGAGTCACGTAGCAGAGCATCGCCGTGCCGTAGCGGGCAATCTCCGTGGCGCCGATGGCCGAAGTGATGTGGTCGTAGCCGGGGGCAACGTCGGTCACCAGCGGCCCCAGGGTATAGAACGGGGCGCCCTTGCACAGCTCCTGCTGCCGTTCGACGTTTTCACGGACCATATGGAACGGGACGTGGCCCGGACCTTCAACCATGACCTGGACGTCGTACTCCCAGGCGCGCTGGGTGAGCTCGGCCAGGGTGTCCAGCTCGGCGAACTGGGCGGCGTCATTGGCGTCCGCCGTGGCGCCCGGCCGCAGCCCGTCGCCGAGCGAGAACGCGACGTCGTACTTGGCGAAGATTTCGCAGAGTTCGTCGAAGTGCGTGTACAGGAAATTTTCCTGGTGGTGCGCCAGGCACCAGCCCGCCATGATGGAACCGCCGCGGGACACGATGCCGGTGACCCGGTTGGCAGTGAGCGGAACATAGCGCAGGAGCACGCCGGCGTGGATAGTCATATAGTCCACGCCCTGTTCGCACTGCTCGATCACCGTGTCACGGAAGATCTCCCACGTCAGGGCGTTTGCTTCGCCGTTGACCTTCTCCAGGGCCTGGTAGATGGGGACGGTGCCGATCGGCACGGGGGAGTTGCGGATGATCCACTCGCGCGTGGTGTGGATGTCGTCGCCGGTTGAGAGGTCCATGACTGTATCCGCGCCCCACTGGGTGGCCCACTGAAGTTTGTCCACTTCCTCGGCGATGGAACTGGTGACCGCGGAGTTGCCGATGTTGGCGTTGATCTTCACCAGGAATGCCTTGCCGATGATCATCGGTTCCGATTCCGGGTGGTTGATGTTGTTGGGGATGATGGCCCGGCCCGCGGCAACCTCGCTGCGGACCAGTTCCACATCGCAGTTTTCCCGCAGCGCCACGAAGCGCATCTCGGGCGTGATGATGCCCTGCCTGGCGTAGTGCATCTGGGTGACTGTCTTGCCGTCGACGGCGCGGCGGGGCACCGGCTGCGCGCCCTTCCACTCCGCGGAGGCTGCGCCGCGGCGGACAGCCGACCGGCCGTCGTCGAGCAGGTTCCGCTCCCGTCCGCTGTATGCTTCCGTGTCCCCGCGCGCTTCGATCCACTCGGTGCGGAAGGGCCGCAGGCCCCGGACCGGGTCACTTCCCGGACCGGCGGTCCGGTATGCACGGAATGGCGGGTTGGGCTCGCCGTTGGGGGAGTTCGCCAGGGAAATCTCGGTGACAGGAACCCGGAGGCCTGATTCGCTGTCTTCGAGGAAGGCGAGCGAATGGGACTTCAGGGACTGCGTGACAGGCTCCGCAGACGCATCGAGGGCAGGGTTCAGCTGTGTTTCTGGTGTACTCAAGGAATACTCACTTCCTTCGCCGGCATTACCCGGACAGGTTCGACGGTCGCAGGCTGCGTCAGCCCGATCTCAGCCCCTGCAGGGGCACCCGTGTGGTCAGGGAAGAAGCTACCACAGGCACCGGGGGAGCGGCGTCACATTCACGGTGCTAGCCTGACCGGGCAGGACGAGAGGAGTTCCATGCCGGAGGTTATCCATTTCAGCGGACCGGCGCTCACAGGCCCGGACCGGGAAGTGCGCGGGCTGTGGTCCGTGGACGGGCGCCTGACCTTCCGGAAGCCTTAGCGGGTGCCGGACCGCGTCCTGCCCGGCTGGGTGCTGCCGGGGTTTGTTGACGCACATTGCCATATCGGCCTGGGGCCGCAGGGTCCCGTGGACGCCGCCACCGCCGCAGCACAGGCGCGGGCGGACCTGGCCGCCGGCACGCTGCTGATCCGGGACGCCGGTTCCCCGGCGGACACGCGCTGGATGCAGGGCGGCGGAGAGTTTCCGGTACTGATCCGCGCCGGGCGGCACGTCGCGCGCACCCGGCGCTACCTCCGGGGGTTCGCCCACGAAGTCGAACCGGACGGGCTCGTCGAAATGGTCCGGAAACAGGCGCGCGACGGCGACGGCTGGGTGAAGCTCGTTGGCGACTGGATCGACCGGGGCGCTGGCGACCTGGCACCCTCCTTTCCTTCCGCCGTCGTCCGCGATGCCATCCGGGCGGCGCACGACGAAGGCGCCCGTGTCACCGCCCACTGTTTCGCCGAGGAGACCCTTGACCAGATGCTGGACGGCGGCATCGACTGCATTGAACACGCCACCGGCCTCCTGCCGCGGCACCTGTCCCGCTTCGCCGAGCAGCGCGTGCCGATTGTGCCCACTCTGATCAATATCGCCACTTTTCCGGACATTGCCGCGCAGGCGCAGCCGAAATTCCCGCGCTACGCGGCCCATATGCTGGCGCTCTGGGAGCGCCGCGCGGAGCGGGTGGCGGAGGCGTTCGACGCCGGCGTGCGGGTTTTCGCGGGCACCGACGCCGGGAGCGTCATCCGGCACGGCCGCATTGCGGACGAGATCCTGGCGCTCCATGCCGCGGGCCTGCCGGCAGCTGCGGCGCTCGACGCCGCCTGCTGGGGCGCGCGCGAGTGGCTGGGAGCGGACGGCATCTCCGAAGGTGCGCGGGCAGACGTGGTGGTGTGCAGCGAAGATCCGCGGACCCGGCCGGAAGCAATCCGCCATCTGCAGCAGGTGGTGCTGGCCGGCCGCATAGTTTATGAACAAGGAATAAATTGAAGCTTCAAGTCATTTGACATGACAGGGCCACCACCCGGGCGGCCGCACGAGTAGGGGCGTTCCAATGACCGCAAAGACCGAAAAACAGGACCTTCTTCCCTCCGGGCTCGGCATGGGCACGGTGATGCTCAAGGTGGGCGACATGAAGCTCATGACGCACTACTACCAAAAGGCGCTGGGCCTGGACGTCGTGGCCGAGCAGGACGGCGGCGTCTACCTGGGCCGGCTGGGCAGGCCGCTGGTCCACCTGGCTCCGGCGCCCGGTTTGCACCTGCCGGGCCGGGGAGAGGCCGGCCTGTTCCACACGGCACTTCTCTTCGAAACGCAGCAGGCCCTCGCCGCTACGGTGGCCACGGCTGCCCAGTTCGACCCGGGCCTGTTCACGGGCAGCGCCGACCACCTGGTCAGCGAGGCCTTCTACTTCAGCGATCCCGAGGGTAACGGCATTGAACTATATTGGGACCGCCCCCGCAGCAACTGGTCCTGGAACGGCACGGACGTGGTGATGGACAGCCTGGCCCTGCCGCCCCAGCGCTACCTCGAGCAGTACCTCACCGAAGAATCCCTTGAGGGGCAGCGCGGAACGGGAGCCGGCGTGGGCCACGTCCACCTCCAAGTGGGTGACGTGCAGACGGCGCGGGACTTCTACGTCGGTACCCTCGGCTTCGAGAAGACGGCCGGGTGGCACGGCCAGGCGCTCTTCGTCTCCGCCGGCCGCTACCACCACCACATGGCCATGAACGTCTGGAACAGCCGCGGCGCCGGCCCGCGCAAGGACACGCTGGGGCTCGGCGAGGTGCTCATCGAAGTGCCGTCAACGGACGACGTCGGCGCGCTGGCCGACCGGCTCAAGGTCGCGGGGGTGCCGTCGCACCACACCGGAGCGGAGCTGCGCTTTGAGGATCCCTGGCGGAACCGGCTTCGGGTTGCCGTGCGCTGATCCGGCCCTGCGCTGTACTAGGGTGAGAAGTACCCGGCCACCTGCCGGAGCGGCGGAGGCGCAAGGCGCCGCTATCCGCGCCGTACCGACGACGGAACGAGGGTAACTCCCATGGGCTTCACCGAGATTTTTGTCGCCACGCACGACGCCGCCCTGGAGCGGGCCGGCCAGCTGGACAGCGGCAGTCCCGCCGCCGCCGGCGGCCAGGCGGTGCGGATCCCGGACATCAGCGACTTCGAGGTCGAGCAGCTGGGTGACCTCGCCGGCAAGGCGGTGCACGCAGGCGGAGCCGACTATGAGCTGACCATGGTGGACGTGGCCAGCGACTCGCTCCTGGCCGTTCCACCGGCCATGGTCAGGGCCCTGGCCGACCTCCTCACCTACGAAACCGAAGGCGAGGGAAACGTGCTGGACGATGTCGCAGCGGAATGGGCCGGGCAGGATGACATGCCGTTCGGTGCAGCCCAGTCGCGGACCTACGTTGAGCAGGTGGCCCGGCTGGCCGGCAGCGTGGACGAGGGCGACCGCACCTCCTTGTACGTCTGGTCGGCCTAAGCGCCGCCCGGGCCCGGCGTGCCGGGCGGATGCCAAGTCGAAATCCATGCGCTGATCTGGCACAATGGACAGGTACTCGATCTGCGTGGCCCCTCTCTCCGCGTCTGGATCCTGTCCTTCGAGCCCGCAAGTATGGCCCGCCCCACGGGTGCAGAACGCCGGGTTCAACCCCTTTTCTGAAACAGGAGTGACCACAAAAGTGGCCGTAAAGATTCGCCTTAAGCGCTTTGGTAAAATGCGCGCCCCGTACTACCGCATCGTCGTTGCAGACTCACGCACCAAGCGTGACGGCCGCGCCATCGAGGAAATCGGCAAGTACCACCCCACCGAAGAGCCCTCATACATCGAGGTCGACTCCGAGCGTGCGCAGTACTGGCTGTCCGTCGGTGCCCAGCCGTCCGAGCAGGTTGCCGCGATCCTGAAGATCACCGGTGACTGGCAGAAGTTCAAGGGCCTCCCGGGCCAGGAAGGCACCCTGAAGACCAAGGCTCCGAAGGAAGCTTTCGTTGCCCCGGAAAAGGGCTCCGTGATCATTCCGGAAGCAATCACCAAGAAGGCCTCCAAGGCTGACGCAGCCGAAGCCCCGGCCGACGCTGAAGCAGAGACCACCGAGGCTGAGTAGATTGCTGGCAGAAGCGCTGGAGCACCTGGTCCGCGGAATCGTCGATTCCCCGGATGACGTCAAGGTCAATTCGAAGAACAACCGCCGCGGGGATACCCTCGAGGTTCGCGTTCACCAGGATGACCTGGGACGGGTGATCGGCCGCCAGGGCCGGACGGCACGCGCACTGCGCACTGTCGTGGCAGCACTGGCCGGCGGCGAACCGGTAAGGGTCGACGTCGTCGACACCGACCGCCGCCGCTGAGCGCTCGGCAACACCAGTTTTTGCTCCGGCCCCTCCACCGCACGGTGGAGGGGCCGGAGTGCTTTTACCCAACCAACACCCACAGAGCGAACAAAACAGAGGAACAGATGAAGCTTCAGGTGGCGCGAATCGGCAAACCCCACGGCATCCGCGGAGAAGTCACGGTCCAGGTCCTGACCGACGCCCCCGGGGACCGCTTTGTTCCCGGCGCGGGTTTCCTCGTGGAACCTGCGTCCTCCGGTCCGCTCACGGTTTCCAGCGCCAGGTGGAACAAGGACATCCTCCTGCTCGGCTTCGAGGAAGTGGCCGACCGCAACAAAGCTGAAACGCTGCGCGGGGCAAAACTGTTCATCGAGACGGCCGGGCTTGCCGAGGAGGACGACGAAGGCTGGTACGAGCACGAGCTGGTCGGTCTGGAGGCCCGCGTGGATGGCGCCGTGGTGGGCAAGGTTGCCGCTCTGAACACGATGCCGGTCCAGGACCTGCTGATGGTCACCACCCCGGAGGGTGGGGAGATCCTCGTCCCCTTCGTCGAGGAGATCGTTCCCGAAGTCAACATCGACGAAGGCTACATCCTTATCACCCCTCCGCCGGGACTCTTCGAACTGAACGCCGGGGAAGCCGCCACGGACGGTCCGGAAGGCAGCGCATAGATGCGCGTCGACGTCGTCAGCATCTTTCCCGAATACCTGGCGCCCCTGGAACTTTCGCTGATCGGCAAAGCCCGGCAGGACGGGCTGCTGGACCTGCACGTCCACGACCTCCGCAGCTTCACCACCGACCGGCACCGCACGGTGGACGATACCCCCTACGGCGGCGGCGCAGGCATGGTCATGAAGCCGGAGCCATGGGCGCAGGCGCTCTCGGCCGTGGTCGAAGCCCGGCCCCAAGGTGCGGGAAAGCCGGTCTTGATCGTCCCGTCGCCTGCGGGCGAGCGGTTCACCCAGGCCCTTGCCTACGAACTCGCTGAAGAAGAGCACCTCACGTTCGCGTGCGGGCGCTACGAAGGCATTGACGAGCGGGTCCTCGAATGGGCGGAAGAGCACTTCGAGGTGCGCCCCGTCAGCCTCGGGGACTACGTCCTCAACGGTGGTGAAGTGGCGGTGCTCGCCATGGTGGAGGCCGTGGGCAGGCTCCTGCCCGGCGTCGTGGGAAATCCCGAATCGCTGGTGGAGGAGTCCCACTCCGACGGACTGCTGGAGTATCCCGTCTACACCAAGCCCTCCCAGTGGCGGGGTCGCCACGTCCCCGCGGTATTGTTGAGCGGCAACCATGGAAAAATCGCGCAATGGCGGCGTCACGAGCAGTACCGGCGCACGGCGGAGCGGCGGCCGGACCTCCTCGAGGGGTTCGACGCCGGCAACCTCCCGCGCGCCGACCGTTCCGAACTGTACGGGCTGGGGTACGAGATCGTGGACGGCAGGCTGGTGCGCCGGCCGATTGGCTGATGCCCTCCGGGTGTGGCAAAATTAGTCCTTGTGTCTGCTGGGCCCGCACCTGCCACAGGGGGAGCGCCGCCAACAGCCTGACAACCTGCCGCTTCAATCGGTGAAGACGGCAGGACCATTTACCTTTCGGCCGGAATTTCCGGTGCACCGCCAGGTGTCCGGGCTTGCCCGCCGTGACCTAAAGTGAATGACCTGTGGCGTTCACCAGGAGTGCAATTACCATGCATATTCTCGACTCCGTCGACGCAGCGTCGCTGCGCAGCGATGTTCCCGTTTTCCGCGCCGGTGACACCATCAAGGTTCACGTGAACATCATCGAAGGCAAGAACTCCCGCGTCCAGGTCTTCCAGGGCTTCGTTCTGGGCCGCCAGGGTGACGGCGTCCGCGAAACCTTCACCGTCCGCAAGGTTTCGTTCGGTGTCGGCGTGGAGCGTACCTTCCCGGTGCACTCCCCGATCATCGAAAAGATCGAGGTTGTCACCAAGGGTGACGTCCGCCGTGCCAAGCTGTACTACATGCGTGCACTGCGCGGTAAGGCCGCCAAGATCAAGGAAAAGCGCGACTTCAACACCGCCAAGTAGTCCTCCCGGACCACAGGCCGGACCCAGCCGTAGCCGGCCGGCGCCGGAGCACCAAGCACCAGCGCCGAGGACACGGACATGGACCAGACAAAACGCCAGCCCCGCATTAAGGGCTGGCGTTTTGCGTTGCTGGTCCTGTGCAGTGCGCTCGTGGCCAGCGGGCTGGTCCGGGCCCTGTGGATCGATGGGTATTTCATCCCGTCGCAGTCCATGGAGCCGGCGTTCCGCCAGGATGACCGGATCCTGGTGTCACGGACGGCCTTCCAAACGGACCCCGTGCGCCGCGGCGACATCGTGGTGTTCGACGGCCGTGGAACGTTCGCGCCGCTGGACAGCGGCCGGGGCCCTCTGGGTGAAGCCATCACCGGCGCCGCCGTGTGGCTGGGCCTGGCCGGGAGCGACACCATGTACATCAAGCGCGTCATCGGCGTTCCCGGGGACCTGGTGGCCTGCTGTGACTCCGCCGGCATGGTAACGGTCAACGGTGAACCGCTTGACGAGCCGTACCTCTACCCCGGGGATGTCCCCAGCACCCAGGAGTTCGAGGCGCTGGTCCCGGCCGGCCGGCTCTGGGTAATGGGGGACCACCGGTCGGTGTCGGCGGACTCCCGCAGCCTGCTCGGCGCACCGGGCGGGGGAATGGTTCCGGTGGACCGGGTGGTGGGCCGGCCCATCCGGATCATCTGGCCCCTTGATAGATTTGCACCAGTACCACGGCCGGCTGCCGCAGGCCCCAGCACACAGAACGGACAGTAGATGCCCGAGAACCACTCCCGCATGCCTGAACCACGGCCCGAGGGCGCTCCCGGTGCCTCCGGTGCGGAGCAGGCAGACGCGGCAGTGCCCGGCGCCGAGAACCGCCCCGAAAGCCGTGCTGCGGCCAAAACAGCAGAAAAGCGCGACGCCCATCCGGTGCTGACGTGGCTGAAAGAGATCGCCACCGTGGTGGTCATCGCCGTCGTCCTTTCCTTCCTGATCAAGACGTTCCTTTTCCGGGCGTTCTTCATCCCTTCCGAATCCATGGTGGACACCCTGGACGTGGACGACCGGATTTTCGTGAACCTCTTGGTCCCTGAACCGTTCGCGCTGAGCCGCGGCGATGTGGTGGTGTTCCGTGACACCAAGGGCTGGCTGCCCGCTGTGCCGGACAAGGCGGACGGTCCATTCACCTGGGTGCAGGACAGCCTGACCTTCGTGGGCCTCCTGCCGGATAATTCCGAGCAGCACCTGGTCAAGAGGGTGATCGGGTTGCCCGGCGACCATGTGGTCTGCTGCGAAGCCGGCGGTAAACTGACCATCAACGGAAAAGCCATTGATGAGGGCTATATCAACCCCGCTGAAGTTCCCCAGGTCCGGGCATTCGACGTGGTGGTACCCGAAGGGAAAGTGTGGGTCATGGGCGACAACCGAAACCACTCCGCGGACTCCCGGGCGCACATGGATGCCGACGGCGGATTCATCGATCTGGACGACCTCGAGGGCAAGGCTGCCGTCATTGCCTGGCCGCTGAACCGGATCACCACCCTCGACAACTACCCGGACGTTTTCAAGAACGTACCGCCGGGCTCCTGACCATGCCAGCGAACACCCTGCCCGCCACTGCCGCGAAGAAGCCCGCCCGGAAACCACCGGCAGCCAAGGCACCCACCCTGCGGCACGAACGGACGTTCCGCAGCAGCGGCGTCCGCTACCTGGCGGGAGTCGACGAAGTAGGCAGGGGGGCGCTGGCCGGCCCGGTGAGTGTCGGCATCGCGGTGGTGGACCTGGAATGCCAAAAACCTCTCGCGGGCGTTCGTGACAGCAAACTGCTGAGCGCCCCTGAGCGGGAGCGGCTTGAGCCGCTGGTCCGCCGCTGGAGCGTCGCGTCCGCCGTCGGCCATGCCTCTGCGGCGGAGATCGACGCGCTCGGCATCATCGCCGCGCTGCGCCTGGCCGGCACGAGGGCATGGAATACGGTAGTGGCCGCTGGCATCACACCTGACGTGGTCCTCCTGGACGGGAGCCATAACTGGCTCTCGCCGTCCGGGCAGCCGTCCCTCTTCGATGAACCTGTCCAGGAAATCGCGTGCGAAGCGCCCGTGCACACCAAGGTCAAGGCAGACATGCAGTGCCTTAGCGTTGCCGCTGCCAGCGTCATCGCCAAAGTGGAACGGGACCAGGCCATGCGGGCCCTGCACTCCGAGTATCCCGGCTTCGGCTGGGACGTGAACAAGGGATACGCCACGGCCCTGCACCGGGAGGCGCTCCGGAATGACGGGCCCACCCCCTACCACCGGGTGAGCTGGCGGCTGCTTGGCGGCGAACTGGAAGTACTGCAGGACGGGGAGCTCCAGGAGGCCGGGGCCTGACCGGCCGCTGCGCGGCTGCCGATGGTGCAAGATGGAAGCATGAGTGCTGAGGATCTTGAAAACTATGAGACTGACATGGAACTGCAGCTCTACCGCGAGTACCGCGATGTTGTGGGCCTGTTCAGCTATGTAGTCGAGACCGAGCGTCGCTTCTACCTTGCCAACCATGTTGACCTGCAGGCGCGCAGCGCCGACGGTGAGGTCTACTTCGACCTCACGCTGCAGGACGCCTGGGTCTGGGACGTTTACCGCTCGGCACGGTTCGTCAAGAGCGTCCGCGTGCTCACCTTCAAGGACGTCAACGTCGAGGAACTGCCCCGCAACGAGGAGCTGGCGCTTCCGAAGGACGTAGACCTGGGCAACTAACCCGTCCACTTCTCCTCCACAGCCGGTCCTGAAAGGCGGCCTGTCCACATAGCGAAAGTTTCCTCCCCCCCTATCCACCGCACGCCGCCAGGCTGGTGGTGGAGGTGGACATGAAAGCCAAAGACGTACTGGGCCGGCGGGGTGAGCAACTCGCGGCCGGTTACTTGGAATCGCAGGGCATGCTGGTGGTGGAGCGCAACTGGCGCTGCCCTGAAGGCGAGATCGACATTGTGGCCCTGGACGGGGATGCCCTGGTCATTGCGGAAGTGAAGACGCGGCGTTCGCTGGACTACGGCCATCCCTTCGAAGCGGTGGGGGCGGACAAGCTGGCCCGGCTCCACCGCCTCGGGTCGGCCTGGTGCCGCGACCGGGAGTTGCGGATGCCCCTGCGCCGCGTGGACGTCATTGCGGTAGTGGACGACGGCGGCGGCGCACCCCAACTGGAGCACCTCAAGGGGGTGGGGTGATGGTCTTGGGCCGCACCTACTCCGTGGCGCTGGTCGGGTTGAACGGGTACATGGTGGAGGTGGAAGCCGACATCGGCCAGACGCTGCCTGCATTCGTGATCCTTGGCCTTCCGGACGCCTCTTTGAACGAGGCCAAGGAACGCATCCGTTCCGCCGCCAAGAACTCCGGCATTCCGTTGAGCCGGCGCAAGATCACGGCCAACCTCATTCCGGCCTCGCTCCCCAAACGCGGTTCCGGCTTCGACCTTGCGGTGACGATGGCAGTTCTCCGTGCGGCCAACGACACCAGGCCCTCCGGCCGGACCGTCTTCATCGCCGAACTTGGCCTGGACGGCAGGCTGCGCCCGGTGCGCGGCATCCTTCCAGCCGTCATGGCTGCAGTCCAGGCAGGCTACCCCGACATCGTAGTCGCGCAGGCCAACTATGCGGAGGCCGCGCTGGTTCCCGGGGCCAACGTCAGCGGTTATCGGACACTTGCTCGGGTCGCCGTCGACTTTGGCGCGGATCCCCAGAACCTCGCGCTGGACTTCGAACCGGAAGACGATGACCAGGAAGGGGACTGCCCTTCAGCCCCCGGGGCGGTTCCGGACATGGCAGACGTGTCCGGGCAGGGTGACGCCCGCCGCGCCCTTGAGGTTGCTGCGGCCGGGGCCCACCACCTCCTGCTGACGGGACCGCCCGGTGCGGGGAAGACCATGCTCGCCGAGCGCCTTCCGGGCCTGCTCCCGGACCTCGGAGACCGGGAATCAATGGAGGTCACGGCCATCCACTCGCTGTGCGGGCTGCCCTCTTCCATGATGCAGCTGCTTCGGCGGCCGCCCTTCGAAAACCCGCACCATTCCGCCACATCCGCAGCCATCATTGGCGGGGGATCCGGCCTGCCGCGGCCAGGGGCGGCATCCAGGGCGCACCGCGGCGTGCTGTTCCTGGACGAGGCACCGGAATATGAGCGGCGCGTGCTCGACGCGCTGCGCCAGCCGCTGGAATCCGGAGAACTGGTGATTCACCGCTCGGCGGGGACAGCCGCGTACCCTGCCAGGTTCCAGCTGGTTCTGGCAGCCAACCCCTGCCCCTGCGGCAAGGCGTCCGGCAAGGGACTTGAATGCACCTGTACCGCCATGATGCGGCGCCGCTACCTTGCCCGGCTCTCCGGTCCCTTGCTGGACAGGGTGGACATCCAGCTGCAGGTTGACCGGGTCTCGCTCGCGGAGTTCGGGAAGTCCGCAGCGGAGGAGGGCACCGCGGCAGTGGCAGGCCGGGTCAAGGAGGCCCGTGCCAGGCAACGGGGAAGGCTTGAGGCCTTCGGGTTGGAGACAAACTCACAGGTGCCGGGCCGCATCCTCCGCGGCGACCTCCGCCTGGCCCCCGGCACAACGCGGATCCTGGACCACTCGCTCGAACGCGGTGTCCTCACCGCCCGGGGGTACGACCGCGTGCTCAGGCTGGCCTGGACCCTGGCGGACTTGGGGCACCGGGACGCGCCGGACCCTGACGACATCGGTCAGGCCCTCGGCCTGCGGCAGGCAGTGGCGGCAGCGGCATGAAGGAACCCGGCATGGAGGCTGAGAGACTTGCCCGAGCGGCCCTGTCACGGCTCATGGAACCGCAGGACGCCGCCGGTCTCGCCCTTGTCCAGGCTGCGGGGGCCGTGGACGCCCTGCGCCTCGCTACCGGCCAGGTCACCGGCGGCGCTTTGATTGAACAGGAAATCAGCGGCTTGCTCGCCGGGAGCGGCGCAGCGGCCGGCTGGTCCGGCCTGGCTGCCAGCATCAAACGCTGGCTGCCCCGGGTACCCGACCTTGCCCCGGAACGCGACGTTGCCACCATGGCGCGCCTGGGCGGTCGGCTGCTGATCCCATCGGATGACCTCTGGCCGGCGCAACTGGCCGACCTCGGCATCCAGCAACCAATCTGCCTCTGGTGGCGCGGGCACGAACAGCAGCTGCCGCATGTGCAGCGAAGCATCGCTTTGGTCGGCTCCAGGGACAGCACCGGCTACGGTGCCGCCGTAACGGGAGAAATTGCCTACTCCCTGGCGCAGCGCGGCTTCACGGTGGTATCCGGCGGCGCTTACGGAATCGATGCCCACGCCCACCGCGCCGCATTGGCCGGAGGCAGCGGACCTGTTCCCACCATCGCCGTGATGGCCGGCGGCGTGGACCGGTTCTACCCCTCCGGCAATGAGGAACTGCTGCGCGCCGTGGCAAACCAGGGTGCCGTGCTGGCAGAAGTGCCGCCGGGGTCAGCGCCTACGAGATACCGGTTCCTCCAGCGCAACAGGCTTATAGCGGCACTCTCCGCGGTCACGGTCGTCGTGGAGGCCAGGTGGCGGTCCGGGGCGTTGAATACAGCGCATCACGCTGAGGCCCTGGGCAGGGCGGTGGGTGCCGTGCCCGGATCGGTGCACAGTGCCAACTCCGCAGGCTGCCACCGGCTCCTGCGGGACGGAGGTGCAATCTGCGTTACCGATGCCGCCGAAATCGCCGAGCTGGCATCGCCGAGCGGAGCGGACCTGCCGGAGCCGCCCCAGGGTGCTTCGCAGGTGCAGGATGGGCTTACCCTCGAGGACCTCATCCTGCTGGACGCACTGCCCTTGCGGTCCACCACCTCCGTGGAAAAGCTGGCTGCGGTGGCCGGGCTTGGCACCGACTCCGTACGGGCCGGGCTGGGGCGGCTGGGCTTGCTGGGGCTGGCTGTGTCTGAGCGTGGGGGATGGAAACGCGGCAAGGCCAGCGTGTGACGGCGGCGGGGCATATCCGATGATCTGTCCTGACTGCCGTGTCCGGGAACCGATCCGGCACCCGGGCCTGAGACAGTGGAGTGGTGGAAGACGAGCAACTGCCGGCAGCGCTCACAGACGCCCTGGACGCTTTTTGCCGGTACATTTCCGGAGAGCGGGCCATGTCGGCGCACACGCTCCGGGCGTACCGGGGCGACCTGGGCAGCCTGCTCTCGTTCGCGGCCGGTGAGGGCTGCACGGGGCCCGAGGGTCTTGAGCTGGGAACACTTCGCCGTTGGCTCGGCACCCAGAGCCAGTCAGGTGTCGCCCGGGCCACCCTGGCGCGCAGGGCCGCCACTGCACGGTCTTTCACGGCCTGGGCCCTGAGGGAAGAACGAATCGACGCGGATCCCGCGCTTCGGCTCAAGGCACCGCAGCGGGAGCGGCAGCTGCCGGGTGTGCTGCAGGAGTCCCAGCTGAACCGCATCCTGGACAAACTGGAACAGGCCGCAGCAGAGGGGGATCCGCTGGCTGTCCGGAACCGGGCAGTGGTGGAGCTGCTGTACGCCACGGGCATCCGGGTGGGTGAACTGACGGGGCTGGATATTGATGACCTCGATCAGGACCGCCGGACCCTGCGGGTGATCGGAAAGGGCGACAAGGAACGCACGGTTCCCTACGGCGTACCGGCCGCTGTGGCGCTGGATGATTGGCTCCGGAGGGGGCGTCCGCGGCTCGCCGGGGCCGGGAGCGGTCCCGCATTGTTCCTCGGCGCCAGGGGAGGCCGCGTGGGCCAGCGCCAAGTGCGGTCCCTGGTCCATGGGCTTTTTGAGGCCTTGGGGGACACCTCCGCGTCCGGTCCTCATGCTCTCCGGCACTCTGCCGCCACCCATCTGCTGGACGGCGGTGCGGACCTGCGCGCCGTTCAGGAAATCCTGGGCCACAGCAGCCTGGCCACCACCCAGATCTATACCCACGTCTCCGTCGACCGGCTGCGCAAGAGTTACCAACAGGCCCATCCCCGTGCCTGAAAACCCTGGGCACCACTGCCTGGCCGCATCACCGCCAGGCAGTCCGGAAGCGGGGTGTATTGCACTGGCGTAATTTCGGAGCGTACGGCACAATAAGAATCACGTCCGGCAACTTTCAACTGCTGCTTGAAGCTCACAGGCTTCCTGCGCTTTGGCAGCCCGGACCTTGCATTATCTAAGCTGAATATCGCGGAAGAACCGCAACCGCAGGTGAATTTGCATGACTGTTCCATCCGGGCTGAGGGCGTTGGGGAAGACGTACCTAGAGCTATGGAGGATGGAATGTCTGTTGCAATGACCCGCGGTGTGCTGTTTGTTCACTCGGCCCCTACCGCCCTGTGTCCGCATGTGGAGTGGGCCATCGGGTCCGTCGTTGACAAGCGGACGGACCTGGAGTGGACCCCTCAGCCTGCTGCGCCCGGAATGTTCCGGGCGGAGCTGTCGTGGACCGGAACGCCGGGAACGGGGGCCAAGCTGGCCTCGTCGCTGCGCGGCTGGGCCCACCTGCGTTACGAGGTCACCGAGGAGCCGAGCCAGGGTGTCGATGGGGGCCGCTGGTCGCATACCCCCGAGCTGGGGATCTTCCATGCCATGACTGACGTCCACGGCAACATCATGGTCTCCGAGGACCGCATCCGTTATGCCTACGAATCAGGTGCCGGCGATCCTGCAGCCGTCTACCACGAACTCTCGCTCGCACTCGGCGAGGCCTGGGATGAGGAGCTCGAGCCTTTCCGGCACGCAGCGGAAGGCGCACCGGTGCGCTGGCTGCACCAGGTGGGCTGACCGCCGTCGTACGTTCTTCCCGTGCCTCCTCCAGCACAGGAAGCAGCAACTGCTCCATAGCGCAGAAGAGGCCCCGCCGCCGGCGGGGCCTCTTCTGCGCTATTCCGGCTAAACCGGTGGCAGCCTGGTGTTAGACGCTGCGGACGGCGACCACGGCGTTGTGTCCGCCGAAGCCGAACGAGTTGCTCAGTGCCACGATGCTGCCGGAGGGCAGGTCGCGGGCGGAGGTCACCACGTCGAGGGGGATCTCCGGATCCTGGTTCTCGAGGTTGATGGTGACCGGGGCCTTGCGGTCATAAACGGCAAGCACAGTCAGGACAGCCTCCACAGCACCGGAAGCGCCCAGGAGGTGGCCCATCTGGGACTTGGTGGCGGACACGGCGACATCGTCCACGTGGCTACCCAGCGCCGCCCGGAGTGCGGTGTACTCGGGCTTGTCACCCACGGGGGTGGAGGTGGCGTGCGCGTTGACGTGCACCACGTCCTCCGGCTGGATGCGGCCGTCGAACATGGCCGCCTTCAGTGCCCGGGTGGCGCCCAGGCCTTCGGGGTCGGGTGCGGTGATGTGGTAGGCGTCCGCTGTGACGGATGTGCCCGCGAGCTCAGCGTAGATGCGCGCACCGCGGGCCAGGGCGTGTTCCTCGGCCTCGAGCACCAGCGCACCGGCGCCTTCGCCCATGACAAAGCCGTCGCGGGCGGTGTCGTACGGACGTGACGCGGCCTGAGGATCATCATTGCGGCGGGACAGGGCCTGCATGGAAGCGAACGCTGCCAGCGGCATCGGGTGGATGGCTGCTTCTGCACCGCCGCACATCACCACATCGGCCTTGCCGGAACGGATCAGCTCCAGGCCCAGGTGCATGGCTTCGGTGCCGGAGGCGCACGCGGAGACAGGGGTGTGCGCACCGGCGCGCGCGCCGAGGTCAAGGCTGACGGCGGCCGCGACGCCGTTGGGCATCAGCATGGGAACCGTCATGGGCAGGACCCTGCGGGGTCCCTTTTCCTTCAGGGTGTCCCAGGCATCCAGCAACGTCCACACGCCGCCGATACCGGTGGCGAAGGCCACGGCCAGGCGGTCCTTGTCAAACTCGGTGATGCCGGAGTCCGCCCAGGCTTCGCGGGCGGCGATAACGCCGAACTGGGTGGAGGGGTCCATCCGCTTGGCCTCGACGCGGCTGAGGACATCCAGGGCGGGCGTGCTGCAGCGTGCGGCGAAGTGGACGGGAAGTTCATACCGGGCAACCCATTCGTCCTCCAGGGTGCGGGCACCGGAGACCCCCTTGAGCGCGTTGTTCCACATGGTGGGTACATCGCCGCCGATGGGCGTGGTGGCGCCCAGACCGGTTATGACTACTTTGCGTGTCATGGGATCACTCTCTGTCGATGGGGAGTCCGTCTCCGGTTCTTCGGAGGGTCCCGCACATTTGGTGGGCGGCGCAGGGTGCGCCGGATAAAGACAGCGGGGTGCCGGGCCGGACAATCCGGACCGGCAGCCCCGCAGGCGCCTTTCGGCGAAAGGCTGACTAGGCCTGTGCTCCGGCGATGAAGCTGACGGCGTCGCCGACGGTCTTGAGGTTCTTGACCTCTTCGTCCGGGATGCGGACGCCGAACTTCTCTTCAGCGTTGACCACGATGGTCATCATGGAGATGGAGTCGATGTCCAGGTCCTCGGTGAAGGACTTGTCCATTTCTACGGATTCCGGGGCTAGGCCGGTCTCTTCGTTGACGATTTCAGCCAGGCCGGCCAGGATCTCTTCGTTGCTAGCCATTGATGGCTCCTTTTCTTGTATTGCCGGCAGGGGCTGCCGGAAACGGTGCGGGCCGCGGATGCGGTCCGTGTGGATGTTCCTACGGAAGGACTACTACCTGGGCGCCGAATACCAGGCCGGCTCCAAAGCCGATCTGGAGGGCAAGCCCGCCGCTCAATCCGGGGTTTTCCTGGAGCAGGCGGTGGGTGGCCAGCGGGATGGACGCCGCAGACGTGTTGCCTGCGTCAGCGATGTCCCGTGCCACTGTAACCGTTTCGGGCAGCTTGAGCTTCTTTACCATCTCGTCGATGATGCGCATGTTGGCCTGGTGCGGGATGAAGGCCACCAGGTCCTCGGCCTCGACGCCTGCGGCTTCGAGCGCCTGCTGGGCCACCTTGGCCATTTCCCACACAGCCCAGCGGAAGACGGTCTGGCCGTCCTGGCGGAGGGTCGGGTAGAGTTCCTGGGCTTCTTCGAGTAGTGCCAGGTCTCCGGTGGAGTCGGACTGACGTGCTGCCAGTCCCAAGTCGCGGACGTCCAGGAGCGAACGGGTCATGCCGATGGCGTCCCACTTGCTGCCGTCAGAGCCCCACACGGACGGTGCGATGCCGGGTGTCTCGGACGGACCGATCACCACTGCGCCGGCGCCGTCGCCCAGCAGGAAGGAGATGGTGCGTTCACGGTTGTCGATGACGTCCGAAAGTTTCTCGGCTCCGACCACCAGGACGTACTTCGCGGCGCCCGAGCGGACCAGGGCGTCACCCTGGGCAATGCCGTAGCAGTAGCCGGCGCAGGCAGCGGAGATGTCGAAGGCGGGGGCGGGGGTGGCTCCCAGCCGGTCGGCCAGGGCGGCCGCGGCGGACGGCGTGGCGTACGGGTGGGTCACCGTGGACACGATGACGGCACCCAGTTCCGATGCTTCGATGCCGGCCTTTTCCATGGCCTCGCGGGCGGCACCTTCCGCCATGTCAATGACACTGACGTCAGCGGCGGCCCGGTGGCGGGTCACGATGCCGGTGCGCTGGCGGATCCACTCGTCCGAGGAATCGATCCACTGGCACACGTCCTCGTTGGTGACGATGACGTCGGGACGGTAGGCGCCGAGGCCCAGGATCCGGGTGTGCTCGTGGATGGGAGCCTGCTTCAACGTGGGAACGCTCATGCGTTGCCCTCCAGTTCTGCGAACAGCGCCAGTGCGGCGGACAGGTCATCGGGGGTCTTGACGGCAACGGTCTTTACGCCGGGCATACCGCGCTTGGCGAGGCCGGCAAGCGTGCCGGCCGGTGCCAGCTCGACCAGGCCGGTAACTCCGCGCCGGACAAGCGTTTCCATACAGAGGTCCCAGCGGACGGGGCGGGAAACCTGCGCAATGAGGCTGCCGACGGCGGCGCCGCCATCGGTGACTTCGCCGCCGTCGTAATTCGAGAGGAGGGGGACGCGCGGCGCTTGTGGAGCCAGCTGCGGCTCCAGCGCCTCCAGGGCGCTGACGGCGGGCGACATGTGGCTGGTGTGGAATGCGCCGGCCACCTTCAGCGGGATGACGCGGGCCTTGGCGGGCGGGTTTTCGGCCAGCGCCTTAAGCTGGTCGAACGTGCCCGCGGCCACGGTCTGTCCGGCGCCATTGACGTTGGCAGGCGTGGCGCCGGCTGCCCCGATGGCGGCCAGCACCTCGGCAGGGTCGCCGCCCACGACCGCGCTCATGCCGGTCGGAGTTACCGCGGCTGCGGCTGCCATGCTGTTGGCGCGTTCGCGGACGAAGGTCATCGCTTCCTTCTCGGTGAGCACACCGGCCAACGCGGATGCCGTGATTTCACCGACGGAGTGGCCTGCCAGGATGACCGGGAGGCTGCTGAGCTCAACATCGAAGAGGGCAGAGGCTGTGACCAGGCCGGCAGCGACGATCAGGGGCTGCGCCACGGCAGTGTCCTTGATGGTTTCCTCGTCCGAGGTGGTGCCGTGGGCGATCAGGTCGATGCCTGCGATGTCGCTCAGGGACGCCAGCTGGTCCGCCACGGCGGGCAGCTCGAGCCAGGGGGCAAGGAAGCCCGGGGTCTGGGAGCCCTGTCCAGGGCAGACTATTGCAAGCACGTATCCAGCTTTCCAAATTGCGGTGTGATCCAGCGGTGTTTGTCCGCACCAAGCTCACGTGGTCAGGTTGTAGGAAGTCTACAACGGGTCACGGCTGATTTCGCGAAGGATGACGCTCCGCGGCAGCCTTGGGCGGAGTGGAAAGACGGCCCACCACGAGGGCTGCCTGGAGTACGAATGCCTCCCGGGGGAGCAGCGGATCCCAGCCGGTGACGTCGCAGACGCGCTTGAGGCGGTAGCGCACGGTGTTGGCGTGGACGAACAGTTCGCGGGCTGTCGCCTCGAGTGAATGGCCCAGCTCGAGGTAGGTGCCCAAGGTCTCCACCAGGCCGTTGGATGCCGCGAGCAGTGGGCGGTAGATGTTCTTCACCAGGGAACGGCGGGCGGCGTCGTCTCCGGAGATGACCCGTTCGGGGAGGAGGTCGTCGGCCGCCACCGGTCGTGGCGCGGCGGGCCAGGCGCGGGCTGCGGTCAGGCCCGCGAACGCGGACTGCGCGGAACTGCTGGCCTCCAGGAGCGAGCCCGCCTCGGGGCCGTAGACCACAGGTCCCGGAGCGAACATTTCGCTCAGCTTTACGTAGGCTGTTTCACGGTCCTGTACCCCGCCGAGGATGAGGATGAGCCGGTCGCCCTGGATGCCTACGAGGGCGTCTTCGGCGTAGCGCCCGGCCATGCGGCGCAGTTCGCTGACGTAGCTGGCGCTGGGCTCCGAGGGGGAGTTGCCCACCATGACGGTAAAACGTTCTTGGGCTTTCCAGCCGAGCGCTGCGATGCGGGAACGCAGCGCATCCGTGTTCTCACCGCGAAGGATGGCATCCACGATCAGTGCTTCCAGCCGGGTGTCCCAGGAACCGCGTGATTCCGCAGCGCGGGCATAGACATCCGCGGCGGCAAAGGCCACCTCGCGCGAGTACCGCAGCACCGCTTCGCGCAGGGACGGTTGGTCCGCTTCCGGCGCAATCACCGGAACCTGGTCCTCCACTACTTCCACCACGATGCGGATCAGCTGCAGCGCCTTTTGAAGGCTGATTGAGCGGGTCAGCTCGGTGGGGGCGGTCCCGAAGACATCGGTCAGGATCCACGACGGGGAGCTGGGCCGCTCATACCAGGTCACGAAGGCGGCGATGCCGTTCTGCGCCACCATGCCCAGTGCGGAACGTTCGTCCGCGCTGAGCCGGCTGTACCAGGGAAGGGATTTTTCCAGCTCCCGCATGGTGGTGGTGGACAGCTGCCCAACGTTGGCGCGGAGCTTTTTGAGCGTTTCCGTCTTCTCCGGAGAGGCCTTGGAGGCGGCGGGCTTGCGCTTGGCGGACGGGGTGGCTCGAGCTGGCATGATCTGAGCATACGGGCCGCGCCGCGGAAGCTCCATTTGTGCGAAGGCTACAATCCGCCATGTCCTGCGCCACAGCATGGTGCCGCCTGACTTGCCGGCGCAGAGACGACGGCGGCCCCCACCTCGGAAGGTGGGGGCCGCCGTCGTATGTCCCGTTCAGGGCGCCAGGGTCAGGCTTCGCCTCCGGCATTGCCCGTGGTTCCCGCGTTGACATTGTGCAGCTTGTACTTCTCGATGGCCTTGGCCGGAGCCTCGGCATCGACCTCGCCGCGGCGGGCAAGCATCTCCAGCGAACGGACCACGATGGAGTGGGTGTCGTTCTTGAAGAAGCGGCGGGCTGCTGCGCGGGTGTCGGAGAAACCGAAGCCGTCAGCACCGAGGGTGGCGAATTCGTTCGGGACGAACTGGCGGATCTGGTCCGGAACGGCCTTCATGTAATCGCTCACGGCCACGACCGGTCCGGTCGCACCGGCCAGCTGCTGCGTCACGAACGGCACACGGGCGGGCTGGCCCGGGTTGAGGAAGGCTTCTTCCTCGGCGGCGAGGCCGTCGCGGCGCAGTTCGTTCCAGGACGTGACGGACCAGACATCCGCGGAGACGCCCCAGTCCTCGGCGAGGATCCGCTGGGCTTCGATGGCCCAGGGGACGGACACACCGGAGGCCAGCAGCTGGGTGCGGGGACCGTCGATCTTGGCCGGTGCGAGCAGGTAGATGCCCTTGATGACACCCTCGACGTCGAGTTCTTCGGGTTCGGCGGGCTGGGTGATCGGCTCGTTGTACACGGTGAGGTAGTACATGAGGTTCCGGTCGGTGCTCTCGGGCCCGTACATGCGTTCGAGGCCGTCGCGGATGATGTGGCCCATCTCGTAGCCGTAGGCGGGGTCGTAGGTGACCACGGCCGGGTTGGTGGATGCCAGCAGCGGGGAGTGGCCGTCGGCGTGCTGCAGGCCCTCGCCGGTCAGGGTGGTCCGGCCGGCGGTAGCGCCGATGATGAAGCCGCGGGTCATCTGGTCCGCGGCCGCCCAGAAGGCGTCACCGGTGCGCTGGAAGCCGAACATGGAGTAGAACACGTAGACCGGTACCAGCGGCACGCCATGGGTGGCGTAGGCCGTGCCGGCGGCGGTGAATGCTGCCACGGCGCCGGCTTCGTTGATGCCGGGGTGGATGAGCTGGCCCGCAGGGGATTCCTTGTAGGCCAGGACGAGGTCGCGGTCCACGGACAGGTAGTTCTGGCCCTTGGGGTTGTAGATCTTCGCGGTGGGGAAAAACGCGTCCATGCCGAACGTGCGCGCCTCATCGGGAATGATCGGGGCGATGTGCTTGCCGAACTCCTTGTCCCGCATCAGGTCCTTGAGCAGGCGGACGAACGCCATGGTGGTGGCGGCCTGCTGCTTGCCGGAGCCCCGCTTGGCCACCTCGTAGGACTTCGCGTCCGGCAGGGTGACGGCGGCGTGCTTGGAGCGGCGTTCCGGAACCGATCCACCCAGGGCGGCGCGGCGTTCGAGCATGTACTGGATTTCCGGAGCGTCCGTGCCCGGGTGGAAGTACGGCGGCTGGTAGGGGTCCTTCTCCAGCTGCTCGTCGGTGACCGGGATCCGCAGGTGGTCGCGGAACTTCTTCAAGTCATCGAGGGTGAGTTTTTTCATCTGGTGGGTCGCGTTGCGGCCCTCGAAGTGCGGACCGAGGCCGTAGCCCTTGACGGTCTTGGCCAGGATGACGGTGGGCTTGCCCTTGAACTCCGTGGCTGCCTTGTAGGCTGCGTAGACCTTGCGGTAGTCGTGGCCGCCGCGCTTGAGGTTCCAGATCTGGTCGTCGGTGAGGTCCGCGACCATCTCCTTGGTCTGCGGGGTCTTGCCGAAGAAGTGCTCGCGCACGAACCCGCCGGATTCTGCCTTGTAGGTCTGGTAGTCGCCGTCCGGGGTCTCGTTCATGATCTTCACGAGTGAACCGTCGGTGTCCTTGGTGAGCAGTTCATCCCACTCGCGGCCCCAGACGACCTTGATGACGTTCCAGCCGGCACCGCGGAAGAAGGCCTCGAGTTCCTGCATGATCTTGCCGTTGCCACGGACCGGCCCGTCCAGGCGCTGCAGGTTGCAGTTGATCACGAAGTTCAGGTTGTCCAGGTTCTCGTTGGCAGCGAGCTGGAGCAAACCGCGGGACTCGGGCTCGTCCATTTCGCCGTCGCCCAGGAAGGCCCAGACCTGCTGGTCGGAGGTGTCCTTGAGGCCGCGGTTGTGCAGGTAGCGGTTGGACTGCGCCTGGTAGATGGCGTTCATGGGGCCGATGCCCATGGAAACCGTGGGGAACTCCCAGAAGGTGGGCATCAGGCGGGGGTGCGGGTAGGAGGACAGCGCGTGCCCCTCGCGGGACTTCTCCTGGCGGAAGCCGTCCAGGTCCTCTTCGGAGAGCCGGCCTTCCATGAAGGCGCGGGCGTACATGCCGGGGGAGGCGTGGCCCTGGAAGAAGACCTGGTCGCCGCCGCCGGGGTGGTCCTTGCCGCGGAAGAAGTGGTTGAAGCCCACTTCGTAGAGGGTGGCCGCGCCGGCGTAGGTGGAGATGTGTCCGCCCACCCCGATGTTCGGGCGCTGGGAGCGGTGCACCATCACGGCTGCGTTCCAGCGCATGTAGGCACGGTAGCGGCGCTCGTATTCCTCGTTGCCCGGGAATTCGGCTTCCTGGTCCACCGGGATGGTGTTCACGTAGTCCGTGGTGGTAACCATCGGCACCCCGACGCTCTGCGCACCGGCGCGCTGCAGCAGGCTCCGCATGATGTATTGGGCACGTTCGGTGCCCTGTTCCCTGATCAGGGAATCCAGGGACTCAACCCATTCGGCAGTCTCTTCCGGATCACGATCAGGCAGCTGGTTAGTCAACCCGCTGAGGATATGGGAGGTATCTTCTCCTGCAGCCACGTCCAACCTCTCTTTGCGCGCGTGAATCGGCGCACTCAGGCCAGGCAGGGTGACTGCCCGGCGTACGTACGCCGTGATGCGACGTATCGGTTACAACAGCCCGGTCATGTGTGCCGGGCAGGGTCCTAGCGCTCCCATGCCTGCACGGATTCACATGGTTGTCGTCCGGCGGGCACAGTTGTCATCAGCCACTCTAGCCCGCAGTGGAAGCCGATGCGTAGCTGCAGGCCGGGCGCCGCCTTTGTATTTCGCCGTCATACTGGTTGTGTGACAGAAGCCGCCGCGGGGCAGGTTTCCGGCCGCGGTGTGACGCAGAATATGGCGTCCGGCGGGGGCGGCAGCTTGAAGCGCGGGCCCAAAGGGTGTTGGCTTGGGAGTAATGGAAATCACCATGCACACTGCATATATGAGGCATTGGAGGAACACGTGAGCGAGGCCGACGCCGCCACTTCGGTAAATGTGGCGGAAAAATTGGGTTTCAAGAACGGGGATCTGATTCAGGAGTTCGGTTACGACGACGACGTCGACTTCGACTTGCGTGACGATATCGAGGACTTCACCGGCGCCGAGCTGCTGGATGAGGACGACCACGAGGTGGCTGACGCCGTCATCCTCTGGTGGCGCGACGGCGACGGCGACCTCGTCGACAGCCTGATGGACTCACTCACCACCCTGAGCGAAAACGGGGTGGTCTGGGTCCTGACCCCGAAGTCCGGCCGCGACGGCTACGTTTCCCCGGCAGACATCCAGGAGGCCGCGCCCACCGCCGGGCTGCACGTGACCACCTCCGCCGGCGTTTCCAAGGACTGGAGCGCATCCCGCCTGGTCAGCCGGAAGAACAAGTGACGACCGCAGTTGCGGCGACCGCCGGAACCATTCCCGCGGTCGGCCAGCCGGCGCCTGACTTCGAACTGGTCAACCAATACGGGGAGCCGGTCCGCCTCTCCTCATTCGCCGGCCAGAACGTCGTGGTGGTGTTCTACCCCTTTGCGTTCTCCGGCATCTGTACCGGTGAACTTTGCGAGATCCGCGACAATATCGCCGCGTTCGAGGACGCCAACGCGACGGTTCTGGCTGTCTCTGTGGACAGCAAATTCAGCCTTCGGGCCTACGCGGCCCAGGAGGGCTACAGCTTCGATCTGTTGGCGGATTTCTGGCCCCACGGCGCCGTTGCATCGGAATACGGGGTGTTCGACGCCGAAACCGGGATGGCCCTGCGCGGCACATTCATCATCGACGGCGAGGGCATCGTCCGCTACAGCGTGGTGAACCCGCGCGGGCAGGCAAGGGACCTGGCGGAATACAAGGCGGCTCTGGCCACCCTGGCGCAGGACTGATGCTGCATGGCCGGCGGACGGCACGGGGTGGGCCTGACCGGCTTTGCCAGCATGCCGCCGTCGGGCCCCTCCCATCCTTCTGATGAGGACGTCCGCGTCCTCGAACGCATAGCCGCTGTCCTGGCAGGCAGTCCCTTTGCGTTATTGACTGGTGCGGGGCTGAGCACGGATTCGGGGATCCCGGATTACCGCAGCCCCGGGTCGCCGCCGCGGTCGCCGATGACCTACCAGGAGTTCGTCCGCAGCACCGCGAACCGTCAGCGCTACTGGGCCCGGAACCACATCGGCTGGTCCCACCTTCGCCATGCCGACCCCAATGCCGGCCACTACGCGGCTGCCGCCCTGGAGCGCCGCGGTTATCTGTCGGGACTGATCACCCAAAACGTGGACCGGTTGCACCAGGGGGCAGGCAGCGTCAATGTCATCGACCTGCATGGGCGCTACGACCAAGTGGTCTGCCTTGACTGCGCCAGGACCTACCCGCGGCAGTTCCTGGCGGCGGTCCTGGCGGAACTGAACCCGGACTTCCTGGAGCGGGCTGACCGGAGTGGGCTCGTGGAGATGGCTCCGGATGCGGACGCCACGGTGGAGGACCGGGAGCTGATCGGCAGTTTCGTCGTTGCCGTGTGTCCGGCCTGCGGCGGGACGCTCAAGCCGGACTTCGTATACTTCGGTGAAAGCGTGCCCAAGGACCGGGTGGAACAGTCCTACGCAGTGGTGGATGATTCGCCCGCGCTGGTGGTGGCCGGGTCCTCCCTGACGGTGATGAGCGGCCTGCGGTTCGTGCGGCATGCCGCAAAGGTCGGCAAACCGGTCATCATCATCAACCGCGGCCCTACGCGCGGCGATGACCGCGCCCTCATCAAACTCGACGCCGGTGTGAGCGAAGCGCTGGCTTGGCTGGCGGCGGAACTTCCGCCGCTGTAGGCCGGGCCACCACCGATTCGCCTTTACCGGCACTGTTCAGGTACAGTCTATGTTCGTTGGTTGCGGTGCGAAGTGCCGGAAATCAGCGGTCCGGGTCTTTAGCTCAGCTGGTAGAGCGCCACGTTTACACCGTGGATGTCATCGGTTCGATCCCGGTAGGACCCACCATTGGAAACCCCGTCATTGCAGGCCTGAACAGCCGCGAAGGCGGGGTTTTCCGCATTCCCGGCTGCGCCGGCGGCATTGTCAGACCCCTGCCGTAGGTTGCGCACATGGAACAGGTAATAGTGCGCACCGGCCGGGATGGCCATCCGACGGCGGTGCTCCGGAACGGGCGGCAATGGGACGTGGCTGCCCAGCCGGTCAGATGGTATGAGCGCATCAATTGGTGGGAGGTCCATCGCCGGATGCCGCGCGGTGCAGCGGGCGTGGACGTGGAGGTCCTCCAACTGCAGGTCAGGCTGGGCCGGAACCGCAATTCCGCCCTGACTACCATGGTCCTGGAACGGGACGGCCTTGGCGGCGGCTGGAGGCTGCGCGGAGAGATAGCGGACGCGGCGTGACCCGTCCGGTACGTCCCGGGGCATTGGAAAGCCCTCCACCGCGACTATTGGGGGATGCCGCGGGGGAGGGCCTGAAAACGAATATACCGTGAACTTCCGGAAACAAAAAAATGTTGCGCCGGGTCCCAGGATGAACCTGGTGGCAGGTTGCCGGCGGTGTCAGTCCGCCACCGGAACAAAGACCCTGGGCTGGCCTGTCCAGGTATCCGCCATCCGGGACATGGTGCGGCGGAGGATGCGGTCGGATGCGTCCCTGGCCGCCGCGGCGTCCCCCCGGCTGATGGCTTCGGCCACGTCGACGTGCCACTGCAGCGCGCCCTCGTGCGGATGGTCCGGCATGAGGCCGTGAACTGTGCGCCCAGTCAGCGTCTCGGCCACCTGCCCCATGAGGTTGGCGAACATTTCATTGCCTGAGCCGGAGAGCAGCAGCGAGTGGAACCGGATGTCCAGCTCCAGGAAACGGGTAACGTCGCCGCTGTGGCCGGCCTCGCGCATGGCGTAGGCGGCGTCCATCAGCTCCAGCCTGAGCTGGGCGGGCGCGTTGTGTGCGGCCAGCTCTGCTGCAGCGGGTTCGACGGCGGCGCGCAGCTCTGCGAGGGAACGCAGCTGGGCGCCGCGCGCCTCACTGGCAAGCCGCCACCTGATGACCTGCGCGTCGAAAGGATTCCAGCGGTGCGAGGGCAGCACCCGGATTCCCACGCGTTTTGTCGTCTCCACCAGGCCCAGGGACTGGAGAACGCGGACCGCCTCGCGGATAACCGACCGGGAAACCTGAAGTTCTTCTTCCAGCTGCTCGGCGAGCATGACGTGGCCGGCGGCCAGCTCACCTGAGATGATGCGGGTGCCGAGGTTCTCGATGGCACGGTGGTGCAGGCTGCTGGTCATGCTGACAAGCCTAGTGGGAACGATATCGCCGCCCACTGCCGCACCAACCCGCCCCGACACAAAAGGTCCCACAGTGCGGTCACCGCTTTTCCGTGCGCCGGGGAATATATATGCTTTATTCCGACCCCTCGCTACAACGGCGCTTCCGCAAGGCGGAGCCGCCGTCCGTCGCACGAAGATGAATTGGAGTATTTGATGTCTGCACACATCGGTGTCACCGGCCTCGCCGTGATGGGCGCTAACCTGGCGCGCAATCTTGCCCGGAACGGTTTCACGGTCGCCCTCCACAACCGCTCCGTGGAAAAGACGGACGCCCTGCTGGAACGTTACGGCTCTGAAGGTGACTTCGTTCGGACCGAGAGCCTGCAGGAGCTGGTGGATTCGCTGGAGAAGCCCCGCCGCGTCCTGATCATGGTCAAGGCCGGCAAGCCGGTCGACTCCGTCATCGAGCAGCTGGAACCCCTCCTGGAACCGGGCGACATCATCATCGACGCCGGCAACTCCCACTACGAGGACACCCGCCGCCGCGAGGCAGCGCTGGCCAAGAAGGACCTCCACTTCGTGGGCGTCGGTGTCTCCGGTGGTGAGGAAGGTGCCCTCAACGGCCCGTCCATCATGCCCGGCGGCTCGAGGGAGTCCTACAAGGCCCTCGGCCCGCTGCTGGAGAAAATTTCGGCCAAGGTGGACGGCGAGCCCTGCTGTGCCTGGGTTGGAACCGACGGCGCCGGACACTTCGTGAAGATGGTCCACAACGGCATCGAGTACGCGGACATGCAGGTCATCGGCGAAGCCTTCGACCTGCTGCGCTCCGGTGCAGGCATCGAGCCCGCAGAGCAGGCCAAGATCTTCACCGAATGGAACCAGGGCGAGCTGTCCTCCTTCCTGATCGAAATCTCTGCCGAGGTTCTGGGCCACGTGGACGCCAAGACCGGAAAGCCGTTCGTCGACGTCGTGGTTGACGCCGCCGGCCAGAAGGGAACCGGCCGCTGGACCGTTATCTCCGCCCTGGAACTGGGCTCGCCGGTATCCGGCATCGCCGAATCCGTCTTCGCCCGCGCACTGTCCTCGCAGGCAGGCCAGCGCAAGCTCGGCCAGGAACTGCTGGCGGGCCGTGAGGCAGAGGTGGAGATCCCGGAAACGTTCGTCGAAGACGTCCGCCAGGCGCTCTACGCCTCCAAGCTGGTCTCCTACGCCCAGGGCCTGGACATGCTGACCTCAGCTGCCAAGGAATACAACTGGGACCTCAAGCTGGACGAGATCGCCAGCCTCTGGCGTGCCGGCTGCATCATCCGCGCCGAGCTCCTCAAGGACATCACCAAGGCCTACGCGGCCGAGGAAAAGCCCGCCAACCTGCTGTTTGCCCCGGCCTTCACCGAGGCCATCGCCAACGCCCTCCCGGCCTGGCGCCGGGTTGTGGCAACCGCGGTCCAGCTTGGCATCCCGGTTCCCGTGTTCTCCTCCTCGCTGGCCTACTACGACGGGCTGCGCCGCAAGCGCGTCGCCGCAGCCCTGATCCAGGGCCAGCGCGACCTGTTCGGGGCGCACACGTACGGGCGCGTGGATGCCGAGGGTACGTTCCACACCCTGTGGGGCGAGGACAAGTCCGAAGTTGAAGCGGTGGACACCCACTAGGTACTGCCCCCCGCCAGGTTCAGCAAACGCGAAAGGCGGGCAGCCTCCCGGAACATTCGGGGGAGCTGCCCGCCTTTTGGCGGTGGGTGTCAGATCCGGTATTCGATGTCGTATTCGGCCGGGTCAACCGCGGGTTTGGTTTCCCGCTGCGCGTCCCGGTGCCGCCACTTGGCAGGCACGCCGGTGACGATCGACTCCGGCGGTGCATCCTTGACCACCACGGCGTTGGCCCCCACCGCGCTGTCGCGGCCGATGGTGATGGGGCCGAGGATCTTCGCGCCGGCGCCGATGGTCACGCGGTCCCCGATGGTGGGATGTCGCTTGATCCGTGCCAGGGACCGCCCGCCCAGGGTGACACCGTGATAGATCATGACGTCTTCGCCGATTTCCGCGGTTTCGCCGATGACCACGCCCATTCCGTGGTCGATGAAGAACCTCCGGCCGATCGTGGCGCCGGGGTGGATTTCGATGCCGGTCAGGAACCGGCCCAGCTGGGAGAGCAGGCGGGCCGGAAACCGTAGGCCGGGGTTCTGCCACATCCGGTGCGTCAGCCGGTGGATCCAAATGGCGTGGAGGCCGGAATAGGCGAAAAAGTTCTCGAAAGAACCCCGCGCCGCCGGGTCGTGTGACCGGGCGGCGTCGAGGTCTTCCTTCAGTCTTGCGAAAAAGCCCACAAAGTTCTTTCTACAGGAAACGGGCGGATTGCGGACCGATCAGCCGCGGATGTCGTCATAGAGGACCGTGGAGATGTAACGCTCTCCAAAGTCGCAGACCACGGCGACGATCAGCTTTCCCTTGTTTTCCGGGCGCTTGGCCAGTTCCAGCGCGCCCCAGACGATGGCACCGGAGGAAATGCCGCCGAGGATGCCTTCCTTGACGCCGAGTTCGCGGGCAACGCGCACGGAGTCTTCCAGGCTGGCGTCCAGGACCTCGTCGTAGACGTTGGTGTCCAGCAGTTCTGGAATGAAGTTCGCGCCGAGGCCCTGGATCTTGTGCGGTCCGGGGGCCCCGCCGTTGAGGATGGGGGAGTCCTTCGGCTCCACGGCGACGATCTGCACGCCGGGCTTGCGTTCCTTCAGGACCTGTCCGACGCCGGTGATGGTTCCGCCGGTGCCCACGCCGGAGACGAAGATATCCACTCCACCGTCGGTGTCGGCCCAGACTTCCTCGGCCGTGGTGTTTCGGTGGATCTGCGGGTTGGCTTCGTTGGCGAACTGCTGTGCCCAGATGGAGTTCTCCGTGTTGGCCACGATTTCCTGCGCCTTCTCCACGGCGCCGCGCATGCCTTCGGACCCGGGGGTCAGGACGATTTCGGCACCGAAGGCGCGCAGCATGACGCGGCGCTCAGTGGACATGGTCTCCGGCATCGTGAGGATGACCTTGTAGCCGCGGGCCGCGCCCACCATGGCCAGGGCGATGCCGGTGTTGCCGGAGGTTCCTTCGACGATGGTGCCGCCGGGCTTCAGCGCGCCGGACTTTTCCGCAGCGTCGATGATGGCCACACCGATGCGGTCCTTGACGCTGTTGGCCGGGTTGTAGAACTCGAGCTTGACGGCGACGGTGGCGTCCAGTCCCTCGCTGAGCCGGTTCAGCCTGACCAGCGGGGTTCCGCCGACCAGCTGCGTTACATCGTCATAGATCCGTGCCATGTACATACGCCTATCTTTGAGGGGTGGATACTGAGGTCAGCCTAACGAGGCCGCCCAAGGCTGGCTAAGCGTTAAGCCATGCAGAGTAATATTTCCGCGCCTTGGCGAGCTTGGGATTGATGATCACCTGGCAGTAGCCCTGTTCGGGGTGCTTGGCGTAATAGTCCTGGTGAAACTCCTCGGCGACGTGGAAGCGCGGCAGCCGGCTGACTTCGGTGACGATCGGAGCGTGCCACAGCGCCTGGTTGCGTTCGATGGCTTCCTCGAACAGGATTTTCTCTTCCGTTGTCTCATAGAACATCGACGACCGGTACTGCGTGCCCACGTCGTATCCCTGGCGGTTCAGCGTGGTGGGGTCGTGCAGGGCAAAAAACATGTCCAGGACAACATCCGCTGGAATGACGTCCTCATCGAAAGTCACCGCAACCACCTCGGCATGGCCCGTCGTTCCGCTGCACACCGAGTAGTAATCAGGCTCCGGGTCATGGCCGCCGGTGTAGCCGGAGACCACTGAGGTGACTCCCTTGGTCTTCTGGTAGACGGCGTCGAGGCACCAGAAGCAGCCTCCGCCCAGGACAAAAGTTTTCATGACCTCTTCAATGGTTGGCGGGCCCGGATGATTCCCTGCCCCGGCCGGCGCAGTCCGCACGTGCCGGTCTGACCAGGCAATGGGGTAGAAATAAGACTATGGAACCTGAGGACACCGACGTTACCGGACCCGAAGACCACAATGACCGGACCCACGACGGCGATGCCCCCTTCCCGGGGCCCGGCGGGCCAGGTTCGGCGGCACCTTCCGAAACCGTTCCAACCCTGGCCGAGCTGCTTCTGGCGGTGGAAGAGCTGTGGCCCGAGTCACTGGCGGAGAACTGGGACGAGGTGGGCCTGGTGGCCGGGCACCCGGCCGCACCGGTGTCGCGGGTCATGTTCGCCGTGGACCCCACGCTTGAAGTCATTGAAGAAGCCGTGGACTGGGGTGCCGAGCTCCTGATCACGCATCACCCGCTGCTGCTGAAGGGCGTCACGACCGTTGCCGCCACCACACCCAAGGGCCGGGCGGTGCACCGCCTCATCGAATCGGGGACGGCGTTGCTGACGGTGCACACCAATGGCGATTCCGCCGTCGGGGGCGTCTCCGATGTCCTGGCGGATGCGCTGGGGCTCCAGGACGTCGCTCCGCTGGCGACGTCGGCCAACGGACTGCCGGAGGAAGGCATCGGCCGCGTGGGCGAACTGCCCGACGCCATGAGCCTTGGCGACTTCGCCGCCCGCGTGTTCGGCATCCTGCCCTCGGTGGCCGGGGGAGTACGCGTGTCCGGGGACAAGGACGGACTGGTGCGGCGGATCGCCGTGTGCGGCGGCGCCGGGGATTCGCTGTTCAATGAGGTCAGGGCCAGCAACGCGGACGTATACGTCACCGCCGACCTGCGCCACCATCCAGCCTCGGAGGCACGGGAAGCAGCCCTCAACGGCAGGCCCTACCTGGTCGATGTCTCGCATTTTGCCAGCGAATGGCTCTGGCTCCCCGCGGCAGCATCGGCGCTCGGAAACGTGCTGAGCGACCAGGGCCACGACGTCGAAATCCGGGTCAGCACCACTAACAGCGACCCCTGGGACTTTATCCTGACTCCAGGCTAAGCCGGGCATGGAAGCGGGCCAGGCGCTAGAGTCTAGGAAGCGCCGGTTCGGTGCCCGGCCGCGGCCGGAAAGGATCAAGCGGAGGTAGAAGTGGCCAAGGCAGCACCGGCAGAACAGTTGAAGTTGCTCGACCTGCAGGGACTGGACGCCAAGCTGACCGCGCTGGCCAACCGCCGGCGCGCCCTCGAGACGGACCCCCGGATCAAAGACCTCGAAGCGGCGCTCGCCGTGGCCAACGGCGAACTCGGCGCGGCCAAGGTTGCCGTCCACGATGCTGAAGCCGAGCTCAAGCGCGCAGAGGCCGACGTCGAACAGGTCACCGTACGGATCAGCCGGGACGAAGCGCGGCTCAACAGCGGGACGGGACTGTCCAAGGACCTCGTGGCGCTCCAGAAGGACATCGCCTCACTCAACAAGCGGCGCTCGGACCTTGAGGACGTGGAGCTGGAGGTCCTGGAACGGCTGGACACCCTCCGCGAAAAGCAGGCTGCCCAACAGAGGATCGTTGACGACATCCAGGGCTCCTTCGGTTCAATCCGCGGTGAGCTCGACCAGGAACTCGCCGCCGTAGCCGCGGAAACGGCCGAGGTCAAGGGCCGCCGCGATGCGTTCGCCCAGGCCCTGGATGCACCGTTGCTGGCGGTCTACGAGAAAACACTCGCCCGGCGCGGTGTGGGGGCCGCCCGGCTGTTCCATGGCACGTCGGAGGCATCCGGCATGAAGCTCAGTCCCGGGGACCTTGCCGACATCAAGGCCGCAGCACCGGAGGACATCGTGTTCTGTCCGGACTCGGGAGCCATCCTGGTCCGCTCCGAAGAATGGGCCTGACCGGCCCGGCTGTCCTCAGCCGGGCAGGATGATGTTCAGCGCGTGCGGCTTGCGTGCCGTGCCGGGAACGAGTTCAGCTGCCCACTTCTCCTGTGCAGCCTTCAGCAGGGCCTGCGGGGTTGCGGGCGTCTTGCCCCGCCGCGTCAGCAGGTGCCGCGCCAATTCGCCCCGGGTGTGCTTGGCAAAGTGGCTCACTACCTTGCGGACCCCGCCGGTTTCGGTAAACACGTTGACGGCGGCCGTCTGTTCCGGCGGCGGCGCCCAGGCCACGGCGTAGGTGCTGGAGCGGCAATCCACCAGCAGGTGCCCCTCCGCCACCGGGGCGAGGGCGGCGGCCAGGTGGGGCTTCCAGAACGGGGCGAGGCGTCCGACGTCGGGCAGTGCCGTTCCCATCGAAAGCCGGTAGGCCGGAACGCTGTCACCGAAGCGGATGGCGCCCCAGAGCGCGGAAATGACCAGCACGGCGTCGTCCGCTTTGCGCCGCTGGGCCGCACTCATGGTTCCGTACCCCAGGGCGTCGTACAGGACGCCGGAATAGATCCGGTGCGCCGGCGCCGCAGGTTCGGCATGCAGCCGCGTATTGCGTACGACGTCGTCACGCAGCGATGCGCCCACCCCCAGGAGGGCGAGGGCATCCTCGTGCGCACTGACGGTGCCCAGCGACTCAAGGATTTCGGCCCTTCTTGCGTTCAGCGCCGGAAAGGCGAGGGAGTCCCAGTCGAGGGCCGGGCCCCGGGCGGCCGGGGTCTTGCCTTCGGAGGGGGGAAGCAGAATCAGCACCGTCCGATCCTACCGGCGGCTGAAGCAGGCTGCGGCGCCGGTAGACTGGACGCGGATGGGACAGCCAGGCGGCCGCGCGTCACGCAAGTGGCTCGAGGAACGTCCGGGCTCCACAGGGCAGGGTGGTGGGTAACGCCCACTCGGGGTAACCCGCAGGCCAGTGCCACAGAAAACAGACCGCCAGCCTTGCCGTCCCCGGATGGCAGGCGCAGGTAAGGGTGAAACGGTGGTGTAAGAGACCACCAGCTTCCCGGGTGACCGGGAAGGCTAGGTAAACCCCACCCGGAGCAAGGCCAGACAGGACACATTTGAGGGCTGCCCGCCCGAGTGTCCGGGTAGGCCGCTGGAGGGTGCCGGCAACGGTACTCCTAGATGGATGGCCGTCACTCCTTCGCCGGCAACAGCGGGGGAGTACAGAACCCGGCGTATCGGCTGTCCCATCCACCTGCCGTGATTGACCTGGAACGCCGTCGACTGACCTGAAACGCTGTTGGGGAACTGAACCGTGCCTGCTGATACAACCCCCGCACCCCGCCGGGTCCGCGACCTGCCCGCGCTCGCAGGGTTCCTGGCGCTGTCGGCCGCCACCTGGTTCCTCGCCGCTGTTCCCATCAGGTCCGCCGGTGACTGGTTCGCTGCCTCGGCGCAGGCGCCCTGGATGCCGCCTGGCTGGATGTTCCGGTCCATGTGGATGCTCCTCTACGCCGGCGTAGCTGTCGCGGCCTGGCTGGTATGGCGCCGCGGTGCGCTGCGCGGCGGCACCCTGGCCGGATACTGTGCCCAGCTGGGGCTCAATGCCGCCTGGCCGCTGGCATTTTTTGGACTGTACCCGTTCCTGGGCGCTCCCGCCCTGTGGGTTGCGTTCCTCGTCATCACTGCACTTGCAGCTTCCCTGGCGTTCCTGACCCTCCGCTTTGGGCCCGTCAGCCGGACCGCCGGTTTGCTCCTGCTGCCATATTTCTCCTGGGTGGTGTTCTCCGCCAGCCTGAACCTCTACTCGGCGATCCATAACTGACGGCGGACGCACGGGCATCAGTTGTGGGTTCCCGTGTGAGTGATTTCACGCGTCCGGAGCCTTCCGGCGCGCCGCGGCCAACCTAGAATGGATTCCGGACGTAGAAGTTCTCCCGCCGGGGCTGCGTTCGCAGCCGGCGGTTTTTCTTTGCAGCGACCCACGCGCCTGCGGGCCGAACCCGGCAGGCCACGGCGCCCCTGGACATCATCCGGTGGCCGACATCCGCGTACGAAGACGTATGCGGCTGAACCGAGGAAGGTATTTCTGTGAGCCAGACGTCAGATTCTTGTCTTGATACGTGGATGGGCCGGGAGGCTCTTGCCGAAGCCATGATCCCGGTGATCGGGCGGCTTTACCGCGAGAACAACGTGGTGACCAGCATCCACGGCCGGAGCCTGATCAACAAGTCCACCATGAACATCCTCAAGGCGCACCGCTTCGCCCGTCGGATGAGCAAGGACGAGTTGCGCCTGGAGGAGACCGCTCCGCTGCTGAACGCGCTCGCCGGTATGGAACTCGGCGCAGCGGCCATCGACATCGCCCGGCTGAACCAGAAGTTCAAGGACGAAGGTAACGGCGCCAGCCTGGAGGAGTTTCTCCGCGCCGAGCTCGCAGAGATCGTGGGCAAGCGCGGCGGCGACGACCGCACCAGCACGGATGTCGTGCTCTACGGCTTTGGCCGTATCGGACGACTTCTGGCACGCCTCCTCGTTGAGAAGGCCGGAGGCGGCCACGGGCTGCGTCTGCGCGCCATCGTGGTGCGCCGCGGTTCTGACAACGACCTCTCCAAGCGCGCCAGCCTGCTGCGCCGCGATTCCGTGCATGGTTCGTTCGAAGGAACCATCCGGATTGACGAGGAGGCCAACACCATTACGGCCAACGGTGTCCAGGTCCAGGTCATCTACTCGAACGATCCGGCCACCATCGACTACACCGCCTACGGCATCAAGGACGCCCTGGTGGTGGACAACACCGGCCGCTGGCGCGACACGGAAGGCCTGTCCCAGCACCTGCAGAGCAAGGGCGTTGCCCGCGTCCTGCTCACGGCGCCGGGCAAGGGCGAACTGAAGAACATCGTCCATGGCATCAACCACGGGGACATCCTGGATTCGGATCGGATTGTCTCCGCAGCGTCCTGCACGACGAACGCCATCACTCCGGTGCTCAAGGCCATCAACGACAAGTTCGGCGTAGTCCACGGCCACGTGGAAACGGTGCACTCGTTCACCAATGACCAGAACCTGATCGACAACTTCCACAAGGGCGATCGCCGTGGCCGTTCAGCGGCGCTGAACATGGTCATTACCGAGACCGGCGCTGCGAAGGCTGTTGCCAAGGCCCTGCCCGAGCTTCTGGGCAAGCTGACCGGCAGCTCCATCCGCGTCCCCACGCCGGACGTCTCCCTGGCGATCCTTAACCTGAGCCTGAAGAACGGCACCACCAAGGATGAGGTGAACGACTTCCTGCGCGAGATGTCGCTGCACTCGGACCTGCGCAAGCAGATCGACTACATCGACTCCCCGGAAGTTGTTTCCACGGACTTCGTCGGTTCCCGCCGTGCGGGCATCGTGGATGGGCTCGCCACGATTTCCAACGATAAGAACCTTGTCCTCTACGTCTGGTACGACAACGAGTTCGGCTACAGCTGCCAGGTAGTCCGGGTCATGGAGGAAATGGCCGGGGTCAACCCGCCCTCATTCCCGGCCAAGGAGTCGGCCGCCGCGCTGGCAACCATCGCAGTCTAATAACGGTCACCCGGTTTCCCGGCTGATCCTCTGGAATCAGCCGGGAAACCGGACCACACTGGTGGCATGACTAAGGAACCCGCGGTTCAGCACGAAACCACCCTCGAACACGCCCTGGATGTCGCCAAGGCCAACCACAAGGAAGCCTTGCGCCTCCTCGAAGGGGCGCGGGCCGCCCAGGCAACGGGCGACGTCGGCGAGGACCGGGTCCGCCAGCTCGAAGGCCTGTTGGCGGTCGCCGAGGAGGACCTCCGCCGCGTGATGCGCGAGCAGTAGAGGCCGCCCGCCGCCCCATGTGACGCGTCACTCTTCCTCCACACTGTGGAAATCCGCGGAAGGGATGTTCCGGTGCCCTAGGCTCTTCGGGTGCAGGATGTAAACCGCAGCGCGGTGACGCCATGAGCGCCAGCTGGACCGCCTACCGCCGTGCCCGCCGCCGATCCCGCCAGGCATGGGTGTTGCTGGCACTGGCCGCGGTATCTGCGCTGGCGACAGTGGCGTGGTTCTTTACCGACGGGCAGTTCGCACTGGCGGAGCCCGCGGCCGCCGGCCCGGTCGAAGCGCCCGTCTACGACCCCGCCTGGATGAAGCCGGTGGTAGCCGTACGTCAGGTGCCGGATGCTACGGCGCTGTCGGTCCTTGAGGGCCTGCCCGTCAAAGGCCGGGCACCGGCCAACAACTACGAGCGGGAGGCGTTCGGCCAGGCCTGGTTGGACGCCGACCGGAACGGCTGCGATACCCGCAACGACATCCTGCGGCGCGATCTCTTGGAGGTCGCGTTCACGGAACGTTCCCGGTGCGGGGTGGCGTCGGGCCGCTTCCAGGATCCGTACACGTCGAAGACCATCGACTTCCGCCGCGGCGCAGACAGCAGCCGTGAAGTGCAGATCGACCACGTGGTGGCGCTGTCGGATGCGTGGCAGAAGGGCGCCCAGCAACTGACAGCCCGGCAGCGCCAGCACCTGGCCAACGATCCCGTGAACCTCGTGGCCGCGGACGGGCCCGCCAACCAGCAAAAGGGCGCCGCTGACGCCGCCACCTGGCTGCCAAAGAACAAGTCGTTCCGCTGCCACTATGTGGCCCGCCAGGTGTCGGTCAAAGCAGGCTATGGCCTCTGGGTCACCCAGGCCGAAAAGGACGCCATGAAGCGGGTCCTGGGCACCTGCCCGGACCAGCGAACCGTCCTGGCACGATAACGGAGCCTAGTGGCCGAAGGGATCGGGGTCCACGCCGGGCATCCAGGTCAGCCCCGGCACACCCCAGCCGCTCTTCTTCGCCTGTTTCATGGCTTTGCGCGCGTAGCGGTCGATCAGCCGGTTGACGTAGAGCTTGCCGTCGAGGTGGTCGTATTCGTGCTGGATCACCCGCGCGAACCAGCCCGTCGCTTCGAACCGGACCGGCTGGCCGTAGCCATCGAAGCCCTCCACCCGTGCCCATTCGGCACGTTTTAGCGGGTAGTGCCCGCCGGGGAATGAGAGGCAGCCCTCTTCCTCCTCATCCGGGTCGGGAAGCGCTCCGGAGATCTTGGAGAGCGTCAGCTGGGGGTTCACCACGACGCCCGTAGGGGGAGCGCCGTCGTCGTTGGCGTATTTGTACACGAAGATGCGCTTGCCCACGCCGATCTGGGGCGCAGCGAGCCCCACGCCGTTGGCGGCGTCGTTGGTTTCGAACATGTTTTCGATGAGCGTGCGGAGGGCGTCGTCGAAGACCTCAACCTCTGCGGCCCGGCGGTGGAGAACAGGTTCTCCCCAGATGGTGATTGGCAGAACTGTCATGTCGTCCGTCCTTTGCGCTGTGGCCGGTATTTGATACATGGGGTACGCAAAAAAAGGAGGCCGCACCGGATATCCGGTACGGCCTCCCGTGAGGGTGAGCGACGGGGGTTGAACCCGCGACCTCCTGGACCACAACCAGGCGCTCTGCCAACTGAGCTACGCCCACCATGTGCCCTGCGGAGCGACCGGCTACCCGGCCCTCTGGAAAGGCAACTCAAATAGCTTACCTGCTGTTCAGCACTGTTTTGGCCACTTTTGCCGATTTCCCGGAAAATTCATGGAAACGTGGCGCAGATTACGCCTGCGGCTGTTTCGGGGATTCGGCCGTGGTGATACGGCGCGCGATCTGCTGGGCGGTGGCGCTGTCCGGACCGGGGGCGGGAACGAAGACGGCCTCGCGGTAGTACCGGAGCTCGTCGATGGAATCCTTAATGTCTCCCAGGGCGCGGTGGCCGCCCTTCTTTGCGGGGGACTGGAAGTAGGCACGCGCGAACCAGCGGCGTGAGAGTTCCTTGATGGTGCTCACGTCGATGACCCGGTAGTGGAGGTGCTCAACCACGGCGGGCATGTCCCGGGCAAGGAATACGCGGTCCGTTCCAACCGAGTTGCCACCCAGCGGAGCCTTGCGGGGGTCCGGCACCCATTCCGCGATGTACTCCATGACGAGGGCCTCCGCTTCCGCCATAGTCTTGCCGTTGGGCAGTTCCTTCAGGAGGCCGGATTTGGTGTGCATGTCCCTGACGAAATCGCCCATCTGTGCCACGGCGGCATCATCCGGCTTGATGACGACGTCCACGCCGTCACCCAGGATGTTCAGGTCCGAGTCGGTGACCAGGGCGGCCACCTCGATCAGGGCGTCATTCTTGATGTCCAGGCCGGTCATTTCGCAGTCGATCCAGACGATTCGTTCGTTAGTAATAGGCACCCGACCAGCCTACCTTTACACGTCCCGGCGGACCGCCGATGCTAGGATTCTGGGACGCGCGGCGGACGATTCCGCCGCTTGCTCCACCTGCTGCGGCGGCCCGCGAGGGACGCCGGGCCCGGCCGCTGCGCGCAAGACACCACACATCTTCGCGCCTGAAGATTGGACGATCCTGACATGACGGCGCCTGTGCCCGCGACGGGAGAGCTGGCCGGTGACGCAGCCGTTCCCGCGGAGGACGCCGGGATGGACAGTCCCCGCTCTCCGCTGCTGGCGGGCTTCGCCGGTTCCATGTTCATGCTGGTCGGATCCCTGGGGGTGGGCTGGCTCGCCCCCGTCTCCGAGCTGCGCCGGATGCCACTGTTCATCTGGATGCGCGCGGAGGCGCTGGGAGTGGCGTTGTCCATCATCCTGCTCGCCGTCGGCGGCATGCTGCTGGTTCGGGCCTGGCTCCGCCTGGGGCAGAAAGTGCGCGTCTGGGGGCCCGCGGCACGGAGGGTGACCCTGGCCGCGGTTGTTGCCTGGGGGCTGCCCATGATGTTCAGCATCCCGCTGTTCAGCCGGGACGTTTACGCCTACATCGGCCAGGGCCGCCTGATGTTGGAAGGCTTCAACCCGTACGAAAACGGAATCTCCGCGCTGTCGAACTACTTCCAGCTGGGCGCCGACAAGATGTGGACCGAAGCGCCCGTCCCGTATGGCCAGCTCTTCCTGTGGATCGAGCAGTTCGTGGTGTGGGTAACGAACGTGCAGCCGGAGGCCAGCGTCATGCTGTTCCGGTTGGTTGCCCTGGTTGGTGTGGTTCTCTGCATCGTCTATGTGCCGCGGCTTGCGGAGCTGCATGGCGTGAACCCGCACCGCGCCCTCTGGCTGACCGCTGCGAATCCACTCTTCCTGACCAATTTCATCGCAAGCGTCCACAACGACGCGCTCATGATTGGCCTGGCCCTCGCCGGTCTCTACTACTGCGCCACGCGGCGCGTGGTAGTGGGTATCGTCCTGGTCACGCTGTCCATTGCGGTCAAGCCCATTACGATCATCTTCCTGCCGTTCATCGGGCTGATGTGGGCCGGCAAGGAGGCCGGCTGGCTGCGGAAATTCTGGTTCTGGGGTCTGACTGCCGCGCTGAGCCTGGGGATGCTGGTGCTCATGGCACTGGTCAACGGCTTCGGCTTTGGCTGGATCAATGGGCTCTCGGCCCCCGGCAGCCTGGCCATCTGGTACGCACCCGTGGGGCTCATCGGCATGGTGGTGGGGTCCCTGGCGCGGGCGTTTGGCCTGGGGTACGACGTCTTTTCCGGGCTGGTGTTCACCGCGGGCAAAGTCCTGGCCCTCGGCATCATTGCCTGGCAGATCTTCAGGGGTGATCACGACCGCCTGATGCGCAGGCTGACCCTGGCCCTGGCGGCGGTGGTAGTGCTGGCTCCGATCATCCAGGCCTGGTACGTGGTGTGGCTCATTCCGCTGTTCGCGGTCACCGGGATCCGCAACGACTGGCAGGTCAAGACCCTCTACTTCGTGGTCTCGTTCTTCATGATCTACGCCATTTCCGACCAGCTGGAAGTGTTCCCGTACCTGCAAACCGAGGACCTTGGCTTCGCGCTGGCCCTCGCCCGTGTGGCCGCCGCACTGACGGGCCTGCTCTTCGGCCTGTACCTGATCTTCTGGGACCCCCGTACCAGAACCCTGTTCCGCAAGACCGGGGAACCCGTCGTCGAACGCCCGGTGATCTGACCAGCCGCACCAGCCGTTCCGGCCGTCACCGCGATGGCCGCCTGGATGCCGTCGAACCCAGGTCCCGCCGCCCGAATAGAAGCCCACGTAGTGTGCCGGAAGCCTTGACCGCCCGGATCCTCGCCCTGCGCCGTCGGGTTTCGACGCGCAAAATTGTGGTCGAGGCGCATCCTCGCCGGCGACGCCCACATATGGGGTGCGTCAGGGGACATGCGCAGCGCCCATGAAGATGCGCGTCGAAAACAGGACGGACTGTGGGAGGGGCCGGACAACACAACACCCCCGGTCCGAAGACCGGGGGTGTCAATGATGACCCGACTCCTCCGTGAAGGATGTCTCGACTCATCACACGGTGCCCCAGGAGGGAATCGAACCCCCGACCGGCGGATTAGAAGGCCGCTGCTCTATCCCCTGAGCTACTGAGGCGGGCCACCCCTGGACCCTAAGTCCGGGCGCCTCAAAAAGTTTACATTGCCCCGCGTGCGGCTGGAATCAGCCGCTGTACCTTTGGCCACCAGTCCTCCACACCCGCCGGAACCCTGCGGGTTATGCACATAGCCAAACGCACCCCTCCTTCGGGCGCCCGCCCGGAGACATGCTGGTGGTGCCTGCTAACGGGCATCACCATCTGAGACAGGACGAAGAGATGAGCGACTTCATTACGGTCCGTGGCTTCGTGGCCACGGACGTCAAGACTTCCACCACGACCGGGGGAGTGGCCACGGCCTCTTTCCGGTTGGCATCCACTACCCGCCGCTTCATCAAAGAGACGGGCACGTGGGCAGACGGGCAAACGAACTGGTTCAACGTTCAGGGGTACCGCCAGCTTGCCGGGAACCTTGCCTGCAGCGTGCGCAAGGGCCAGCCCGTCATTGTGATTGGCAAACTGAAGCTGCGCAGCTGGGAACGGGACGGCCGGACCTACCATTCCACCGAGATCGACGCGGACGCGGTGGGCCACGATCTGCAGTGGGGCTCCGCCAACTACATCCGCAACGCCACCAGGCCCGTTCTTTCGCTCGTGGACCAGGAAGGAACGGACGACGCCGGTTCAGCCCCGGTCTCTGACCAAACCTTTGAGGGGGCTGAAGAAAACGGCGGAGACCCAGGTGACTTTGGCGTCGAGACACTGACAGTCGAGGAACGCGACGGAGCCCTCTCGTCGCTGGACACGAACACGGGTGAACTCACGGCGGCGCCGGCCTGACCCGCGCTGCCATGAGACGGTGCCCGCGGGCCCGGTGCATCATGACCCGGCGCGGCCGTGACCCGGTGCCCGCGGGAGCAGCCGCGGCATCGTGGCACAATGACAGCATGCCCACAACGCCTGACCGCCGGACATCCGGTGCGGCCCACCCTGCGCCGGGCGTTTCCGGCGTTCACCTGCTGCACGGCAGGAGGGGAAGGCTCCGGAGGGCAGCAATGGTGGCGGGGTCAGCGTTCACGGCATCGCTCCTGGTGCTCACCGGCTGCAGCGGGGCCGCTCAGGATCCTCGCGTCACGGGCAGCTCGCCGGCGGCTTCGGGATCTGCCCAGGACGGTACGCCGGGAGCTGGAATCACGGTTCCCACCGCCGAACCCACAGGAACTGCAACGGCCGGCCCCACTGGACAGGCCGCTGCCGTTTCAGGATTACGCACCAAAGTGACCGATGTCCTGGGCAGGCTCGCCGCGGGTGCGCCCAAACCGTCCACGGCACAGGTCCGTGATGCCCTGACCGGAGCAGGCATTGATACCCGCTCGCTTGAGGTATCGGAGAGCACTACACCCACCGGCCTGGCGGCGGACTCGATCGAGGCCGCTGTGCTCCAAGGGAAGGACTGCGTAATCGGCCAGGTTCGTGAGGGCGCCGTGACGGTAACGGTGATGCCTGTCCTGGCCAGCGGCAAGTGCTTCGTCGGATCCTGAGCGGCAGCTTCGGAATGTGAGATATGACCGCCTACCCACTAGATTTGGAACCATGGCGGAATTTATCTACACAATGACCAAGGCCCGCAAAGCCGTTGGCGAAAAACTCATTCTTGATGACGTAAGCATGTCCTTCTTCCCGGGCGCCAAGATAGGCGTCGTGGGCCCGAACGGTGCCGGTAAGTCCACCATCCTGAAGATCATGGCCGGACTGGACACCCCGTCAAACGGCGAGGCACGGCTCAGCCCCGGCTACAGCGTGGGAATACTGCTCCAGGAACCCCCGCTGAACGAGGAAAAGACCGTCCTGGGCAACGTCCAGGAAGGCGTCGGCGAGATCTACGGCAAGATCCAGCGTTTCAACGAGATCTCCGAAGAAATGGCCAGCCCGGACGCTGACTACGACGCACTCCTGGAAGAGATGGGCCAGCTGCAGGAGGCCATCGATGCCGCCGATGCCTGGGACCTCGACTCCCAGCTGGAACAGGCCATGGACGCCCTCCGCTGCCCGCCGGCGGACGCGGACGTGACCAACCTCTCCGGTGGTGAACGGCGCCGCGTGGCCCTGTGCAAGCTGCTCCTGCAGAAGCCGGACCTGCTGCTTCTTGACGAGCCCACCAACCACTTGGACGCGGAAAGCGTGCTGTGGCTTGAACAGCACCTGTCCACTTACGCAGGCGCCGTCCTGGCGGTCACCCACGACCGGTACTTCCTGGACCACGTGGCCGAATGGATCGCCGAAGTGGACCGCGGCCACCTGTACCCCTACGAGGGCAACTACTCCACGTACCTGGAGAAGAAGCGTGCGCGTCTCGAAATCCAGGGCAAGAAGGACGCCAAGCAGGCCAAGCGCCTTGCCGAGGAACTCGAGTGGGTCCGTTCCAACGCCAAGGGCCGCCAGACCAAGTCCAAAGCCCGTCTGGCCCGCTACGAGGAAATGGCCGCCGAGGCAGACCGCACCCGCAAGCTCGATTTCGAAGAGATCCAGATCCCGCCAGGACCCCGCTTGGGCGGCCTGGTCCTGGAGGCCAAGGACCTGCAGAAGGGCTTCGACGACCGCGTGCTGATCGACGGGCTGTCCTTCAGCCTGCCACGCAACGGCATCGTCGGCGTGATCGGACCCAACGGCGTCGGCAAGTCCACCCTTTTCAAGACCATTGTGGGCCTGGAGCCGCTGGACGGCGGAGAACTCAAGATCGGCGACTCGGTCAAGATCTCCTACGCTGACCAGAGCCGCGGCGGCATCGACCCCAACAAGACCTTGTGGGAAGTCGTCTCGGACGGGCTGGATTTCATTCAGGTGGGCAATGTCGAAATGCCGTCCCGCGCCTACGTGGCCGCCTTCGGCTTCAAGGGCCCGGACCAGCAGAAGAAGGCAGGGGTGCTCTCCGGAGGCGAGCGCAACCGGCTGAACCTGGCACTGACCCTCAAGCAGGGCGGAAACCTCCTGCTCCTTGACGAGCCCACCAACGACCTCGACGTCGAGACCCTCAGCAGTCTGGAAAACGCGCTGCTGGAATTCCCCGGCTGCGCCGTGGTGGTCTCGCACGACCGGTGGTTCCTGGACCGGGTGGCCACCCACATCCTTGCTTACGAGGGCGACGAAGAAAACCCCTCCAAGTGGTACTGGTTCGAGGGTAACTTCGAGTCCTACGAGGAGAACAAGGTCGAGCGCCTCGGCCCGGACGCGGCCAAGCCCCACCGGGTCACGCACCGCCGCCTGACCCGCGACTGACACCGTCGCGGCTGTAGCCGGCAGACGGCAGGCATACGGAAGGCCGGCGACCACGTGTACTCCACACGCGGACGCCGGCCTTTCCCGCAGCCGGCTAAACCCCTGCCAATCAGCCCCGCTCAGCCGCCCTGCTACTCCCGTGATGCCTTCCGGATTTGGTGCTCCACGACCTTGGACTGGAAGGCTCCCACCACCTTGTTCTTGAAGTCCGTGGGCACACGGATCATCCCCTCCTGGGCCACCGATGCCACGTGCTCGCCCTCCCGGTTGAAGATCTTGCCCGTTGCCAGCCCCCGGGCGCCTTGCGCACTGGGCGACTCCTGGACGTACAGCAGCCACTCGTCCACCCGGGCCGGCCGGTGCCACCACATCGCATGATCCAGGCTCGCGACGTTCATGCCAGGCGTGATCCAGCTCAGCCCGTGCCGGCGCAGGATGGATTCCAGCAGCGTGTAGTCGCTCGCGTACGCCAGCGCTGCACGGTGCAGGTTGGTGTTGTCCGGCATGGGCCCGAATGTCTTCATCCAGACCGCGTTGCGCGGCTCCCTGGGACCTTTTGCCGATACGTACAGCGGGGGATCGACGTGCCGGATGTCGAACGGCCGCTCGAAAGCCCAGTGCCGGGCCACGGGATGGTCGAACTTGCCCAGTAGGTCCGCCGTGCTTGGAAGCGACTCGGGATCGGGGATTCCCGCCGGCATGGTAGACGCGTGCTCAATGCCTTCGTCGTTCCCCTGGAAGGAAGCGATCATCGAGAGGATCGGGACACCGTCCTGGTACGCGTGGACCCGCCGCGCGGAAAAGGAGCGTCCGTCACGCAGCCGCTGCACACCGAACGTGATGGGCTTGTTGGCATCGCCCGGACGGAGGAAATAGCCGTGCATGGAGTGGACAAAGCGGTCAGGGTCAACGGTGCGGATGGATGCCACCAGCGACTGCGCCAGGACCTGCCCGCCGAACACCCTGTGATGTGGCTGCTGCTGCGATGGACCCAGGAAGATGTCCTCGTCTGTCCGGGCACCTTCCAGTTCGCCAAGGTCCAGCAGTTTGATCAGCGATGCGGTGGGGTCACCGTTGGGCGGGGCCAACAGTCCGGTTTCGGCTTCAGTCATGGCTTGACTCTAGACGTCACCCAAGGACCGCTCAACCGGAGGCTAGCCGGTAGGGTTTGAGTGTGTCCGATCTTCTTACCAGCTCTTTCCGTTTCGCAGACCCCCGGGACCTGGCCGACCTGAAAACCTTCGCCACCCGCGCCAAGGCCATTGACGACGGCGCCATCCGCCTCCAGGGGGCCGGCACCGTCCTTGCCGCTTACGTCTGCGTCCTGCGGCCCCGTCTGCTGGGCGAATCGACTCCCACTATCCTCGGGCTGCGCACCATGGCGCTCGCGCAGCCCTCCGGCACGGATGTCACGGTGCCGCTTGCAGCCGTCCTGGACCGGATAGCCCGCGCGGGAGCGGACGACGTCGAACTGCCGGTCCCGCCGTCAATCGTCACTGAATCCTGGACCGGCGTGAGTGCGCCCCGCGGCGGCTGGGAGCACGCGGGAACCGTCGCCGATGCCTTCCTGCGCAGCGCCGCGGAGGCCGGCATGGCCGAGGTCGCGGAAATCGTGCCGGACAAACCCGGGACGCTGATCGTCAACAATGCAAGGGCTGCAGTGTGGGGCAGGGAACTGGACGACTCCGGCTTGCCGGCCGGGGCGGCGTTCGCGGCCCTCGCCCTGGGCTTCCTCGGGGACGGCGAGCAGGAGCTTTACCGCTCCGGCCGCTGGTTCCGCCTGACCGGACCCCGTGGGCATGTCCTCGTCCGGACCGGCAGCGGCCTGCCGTAACCGTCCGGCCCTGCCCGGACCTATTCCTGGCGTACCGTGCCTACGGCTCCGACGGGCTGTTGACCATGGACAGCGCCGCACGCTCCATGTAGTCCCACAGCGTGCCCTCGTACAGGGGCGGCAGTTCCAGCGCGTCGACGGCGGCCCGCATGTGGAAAAGCCACCTGTCCTTTGCCTCCGGCGTGACCTTGAACGGCATGTGCCGCATGCGCAACCGCGGATGTCCGCGCTCCGCACCGTAGGTTGTAGGACCGCCCCAATACTGCTCAAGGAACATCAGGAACCGACGCTTGGCCGGACCCAGGTCCTCTTCGGGATACATGGGACGCAGCAGCGGGTCGGTGGCCACCCCGTCGTAAAAGACGTCGATCAACTTCACGAACGTTTCGTGCCCGCCCACGGCGTCGTAGAAGTTGTCCGTGTAGCCCGGCTGGCTGAACGGGTCGTTTTGCATCAGCTGGCGTGGCTGGCGCGGTTCAGGCGTGGTGGTCATGGCTAGTCGCCGGCTTTCTGGTCGGTCTTGTCGTTGTCAGGCTTCGTGGTGCCCTGGTCCGTGGTTCCGTCCGGGCCCTCATGCAGGGGCACATAGTTTCCCTGCGAACGGTTTCCCACCCGCAGAATCTCGCCGTTGCGCAGGTACCAGATGGCGCCGTCGTCGGACCGGACGCGGGTGATGCGCAGGCCCATGGATTCCACTACGCCCACTACCTCGCTGGTTTCGATGACGTCACCGATGCCGAACTGGTCCTCGATGGTGATGAAGATTCCGGCCAGGAAATCCCGGATCAGCTGCTGGGCGCCGAAACCGATGGCGATACCCAGGATGCCGACGCTGGTCAGCAGGGGAGCGATGTTGATGTCCAGGTTCTGCAGTACGTACATGCCGGTGATCACCACCACCAGGACACCAACGATGCTGTTCAGCAGCGAACCGATGGTCTCCGCACGCTGGACCCTGCGCTCATGGTCGAGCGCCCGGAGCGCCGGGGCAGCCCATTTGAAGGTGGGCCGCTTGAACAGGCTGCTGCCGGCGGCCACCCGCTTGGTGATGCGGGAGATGACGTACGTGGCAAGCAGCCAGACGGCAAAACCGACGCCGAGGCTGATCGCCACCCCGGGAATGCTGATCCCGTCAGGGTCGGCGGCAACCGGGGGAAGGACTGACAACAAGCTGACCATGTGCGGCGGGGGCTCCTTGGGGATGGGCTACGTTCATTTTCCACCCTAGCGCCGGGCGGCCTGTCCGGTTCAACCCGCCGAGGTCACGGGCTGGTGCTCTACCGGAAAGTTGACGCTGCGGGCAATGAAGCAGACCGCGTTGGCCTCGCGGTGCAGCCGCTGCGCCAGTCCTATCTGCCCGGCGTCCGCCACCGTGACGTGCGGCCGCAGGACGACCCGCTCAAACTGTCCACTGCCGTCCCGGTTGAGCCGCAGCAGGCCGGCGGCAGGGTCGCGGTAATCGGTGACCACGACGCCGTGCCGGACCGCCACGTGCAGGTAAGAAAGCATGTGGCACTGCGCCAGGGCTGCCAGCAGCAGTTGTTCAGGGTTGTACCGCTCCCGGTCGCCGTGAAACGTGGGGTCAGCGGAACCCTTGAGGACGGGCAGTCCGGGGATCGCGATATCGTGATCCCGCGAATAGCCGCGGTAGGACGACGTGCCGTCCCCGAGGTTTCCCGTCCATCGGACTTCCAGTTCGTAGTGATGCTCAGTGAGGTTCATCGGCGGGCCCCCGCAGCGTCAGGGCCGGCAGCAGCGTCTGTGTCCCTGGCACGAAGGGCGCGCGCCACGCCGTCGCGGTTTTCCAGCATCATGCGGCGCAGTGCGGCGCTGGCCGGAGGCAAGGCGGCGATGAAGCCGTCCGTACGGTCCACGGTCTCCTGCGTGGTCAGCAGCGCCGGGTAAAGCCCGACGACGATCTGCTGGGCGAGCGCGTGCGTCCGGGATTCGACGATTCCCGGCACCGCCTCGAAATACTTCTCCGCGTACGGTTCCAGCAGTGTCCGGTCCAGGACGCGCATGAACCCGGCCACCGCGGAGCCCTGCAGCGCGTTGGACAGCTCGCCCTTGACCACGATCGAATCCCATGCCGCAGCCTTCGCCTCCGGTGTGGGGATTGCCGCCTTGGCGAGCGCGGCCGCATTCTGGCCGCTGGCCGTGTTGTCCTTCGCCAGCTCCGCGTCGATCCCGTCCTGGCCCATCCGGCCGCCGGCCACCAGTGAGGCGACCAGTTCCCAGCGCAGGTCCTGGTCCACGGTGAGCCCGGACAGCTCCACGGTGCCGTCGAGCAACCCCGCCACGGCGGAGAGCTCGGCGTCCGTCCGGGCGTGCAGCGCGAAAGCCTTGACGAACTGCAGCTGGGCGTCGGATCCGCCCGGAACGTCGGACGCGAGCTCCCACAGCCGGTCCGCGGCGGCCACCGCCGTGGCCTCGCGGTATTCCTCTGCCACGTAGAAGTTCAGCGTGGTGGCCAGCTGCCGCAGCTGCACCAGGATGACGGAGGAGTCGGTTTCGGCCGCCACGTTGGCCAGCACCAGCTCCACGTAGCCCCGGGCCGGGGCTTCGCCGTCGCGTGCGGCGTCCCAGGCCGAGTTCCAGACCAGGGTCCGCGGCAGGCTGCCGGCAAAATCCCTCAGGTGCGCGGTGGCGGTGGCCAGCGACGCCGGGTCCAGCCGGACCTTGGCGTACGCGAGGTCGTCATCATTGACCAGGACCAGGTCCGGTCGCTGCAGCCCGGCCAGGGCCGGCACTTCCGTGCGCTCCCCGTCCACGTCCAGTTCCTCCCGGTGGACCCGCTGCAGCTTGCCGGCGCCGTCCAGGTTGTAGAAACCCACGGCCAGCCGGTGCGGGCGGAGCGTGGGCCACTCCGGCACCGCTGTCTGCACAATGTTGAACGTGCGGATCGTGCCGTCGGCGTCCACGTCCAGCTCGGGGGCCAGCGTGTTCACCCCGGCGGTTTCCAGCCACTGCCGGCCCCAGCTGTCCAGGTCCCGGCCGCTGGCCTTCTCCAGCTCCACCATCAGGTCCTGCAGCTCGGTGTTCTGCCAGGAGTGCTTGGCAAAGTATTCGCGGACACCTGCCATGAACTGCTCCGGACCAACCCAGGCCACGAGCTGCCGCAGCACCGAGGCGCCCTTGGCGTAGGTGATGCCGTCAAAGTTGACCTCGACGTCCTGCAGGTCCTTGATCTCCGCGAAGATTGGGTGCGTGGTGGGCAGCTGGTCCTGTTTGTAGGCCCAGGACTTCTCCACCGACGCGAACGTGGTCCACGCCCCGGTGAACGAGGTGTTCTCCACGGCCGCCAGATGCGACATGTACTCGGCGAAGGACTCGTTCAGCCACAGATCGTTCCACCACCGCATGGTCACCAGGTCCCCGAACCACATGTGCGCGAGCTCGTGCAGCACCGTGATGGCGCGGCGTTCAACCTGCGCGTCCGTCACCTTGCTGCGGAAGACGTAGCCTTCCAGGATGGTCACGGCACCGGCGTTTTCCATGGCGCCGGCATTGAACTCGGGCACGAACAGCTGGTCGTACTTCTCGAACGGATATGGGCAGCCGAACTGCGCCTCGAAGAACTCGAAGCCCTGCCGCGTCAGTTCGAAGATGTTCTGCGCGTCCAGGTACTGCATCAGGGACTTACGCGCGAACACCCCCAGCGGAACAACCCGTCCGTCGGAGCTGGTGACCTCGCTGCGCACCGACTGGTACGGCCCTGCGATCAGCGCCGTGACGTAGGAGGACAGGCGGGGGGTGGGCGCAAACGCCCAGACCGAGCGGGCGCCGCCGTCGGGGTCCCGTGAAGTTTCCACGGGCACCGGGGTGGGGGAGTTGGAGACGACGTCCCAGTGCGATGGCGCCGTGACGGTGAAAGTGAACGTGGCTTTGAGGTCGGGCTGCTCGAACACCGCGAACATCCGGCGGGAGTCCGGCACCTCGAACTGGGTGTAGAGGTAGACCTCGTTGTCCACCGGGTCCACGAATCGGTGCAGTCCTTCGCCCGTGTTCATATAGGGCGCGTCGGCAACCACGGTCAGTTCGTTCTGCTCCGCAAGGCCGGGGAGTTGGATTCTTACCCCGTCTGACACAGCTCCGGGATCCAGCGTGCGCCCGTTCAGGGTGACACTGTGGACTGCCGCGGTGATGGCGTCGATGAACGTGGAGGAACCGGGCTTCGCCCCGAACTTCACCGTGGTGGTGCTGCCGAAGACTTCGCTGCCGCGCGTCAGGTCCAGGTCCACCTCGTAGGAATCCACGGTGATCAGCTGAGCTCGTTCGCGGGCTTCGTCGCGCGTCAGGTTTATGCCTGGCAAGGGTCCTCCAGAGAATTAGCGTTCACCGGCTGGCGGCTCCATCGCCGGTTCGGTTCATTCTTGCATCCCCGGACGACAGTTAGGCGGTCCGGAGAGTCCTTCTCCGGACCGGCCGCCGCAGTGCAGCGGGAGTAGCGTTGAGGTATGGCAAAGTTTCTGGATTCGGTGGACGCGAGGGCGCTGCGCTTCGCGCTGGGATTTCCTGTGGTCCTGGCCGCGGGCTTTGTCGTGTGCGCCTCGCTGCTGCGCCCTGACCTTCCGGACCCGTTGGCTATCCGCTGGACGGACGACGGCGGTGCATCATTCGCCCCGTTTGGTGCCTACATGGGGGGCGGCGCAGCCCTGATCATCGTGGTCGGCTGGCTGGGGCTGGTCCAGGCAGTGCCGCTGAGCCGGCCGGTGGTGATGCGCCGCATCATGATGGGAACCGGCCTCTTCCTTACCCTCTTCATCACCAGTGTCCTGGCCGCCGGCCTGGTGGGCCAGGCCGGGCTCGCGGACGCGCGCCAGTCCAGGGTTGACCTGACCGTCCTCGCCCTGGGATCGGGGGCGGCGTTGTCCCTGGGCGTGGTGATGGCCTTCGTCTACAAGGCAGACCGGCAGTGGTCGCCGGAAGATGACCAGGCCCTGGAAGCCGCCGTGGCCCGTGAGCTGGATCCGGACCTGGTGCGGGATGACATCCGGCTGTGGGTCCATGCGCGCAGCTCCGTGTTTGTGATGATCGCCGTGGCATCACTGTTTCCGGGCGCCCTGATCGCCATCGCCGTGCCCTGGCTGGGCCTGCTGCTGGTCCTCCTCGCCGTGGTGGGCGCCGCGTTCCTCTTCGCCCGCGTCACCGCGGACCGCCGGGGACTGAAGGTCCGGCTCGCCGGACTGGTCCCGGTCATGGACGTTCCGGCCGGTGCCATCTCCGCTGCCAGCGCCGCGGAAGTTAAGGCCGCCGACTATGGCGGGTGGGGCTACCGGCACCACGACGGAACCGCAGCCATGCTCGTCAGCAGCGGCCCCGCCGTCGTCGTCCGCAAAAACGACGGCCAGCAGGTGGCGGTCAGCGGCGGCAGCCCTGACACCGCCGCCCGCCTGGCGGACGTCCTCACGCGGGTTGCGGCGCGCGCCCGTCGCGGCGGGACCCCGGACACCGATGCTGGAGGCGGGTCCTAGTATCCTTATCCCTGTTGTCCTGCTCCCGGCCAGGCCCGTAGCGGTCCGGTCCAGCGCCCACCACTGAACGGATACTGCTCGTGACTTCAGCCCCTGCCTTCCCGCGGGTCCACATCGCCACCGACCACGCCGGGATGGAGCTCAGCGCCCACCTGGTTTCGCACCTCACCGCCAAGGGCTACGAGGTTGTGGACCACGGACCCAAGGAATACGACGCCCAGGACGACTACCCGTCCTTCTGCATCAACGCGGCGCTCGCCGTGGTGGCAGACCAGCAGGCCGGCGTCCACGCGCTCGGGATCGTGCTGGGCGGCTCCGGCAACGGCGAGCAGATCGCCGCGAACAAGGTCAAAGGAATCCGCGCTGCGCTGGCCTGGAACCTCTCCACGGCCAAACTGGCGCGCGAGCACAACGACGCCAACGTCGTGGCCGTCGGCGGACGCCAGCACACGGTTGAAGAGGCCACGGAGCTGATCGAGGCCTTCCTGACCGAACCGTTCAGCAATGACGAACGCCACGTCCGGCGCATCGGCAAGATCGCGGCCTATGAGGCCACCGGCGAGGTCATCGAGTAGTGCCCGAAGGGCATTCGGTACGCCGCCTGGCCCGGCAGTTCGGTGACGCCTTCGGCGGCAGGCGGCTCGCGGTGTCGAGCCCGCAGGGCCGGTTCGCCGCGGGCGCGGCGCTGCTTGACGGGTACACCCTTGTCGCCGCCGACGCCCACGGTAAGCACCTGTTTCTGCATTTCGACCACGGCCTGGTGCTGCATGTGCACCTGGGGCTCTACGGTGCGTGGAGCTTTGGTGGTGACCGCACGTTCGCGGGTGCGTCCAGCATTGGTGCGCCGCGCCGGGTAGGGGAGCGGGAGACTCCCGCGGCAGCGGACGACGGCGGTGCCTCCTACGCCGGCCCGCCTCCTCCGGTGGGGGCCGTCCGGGTCCGCCTGGCCAGTTCCCACGGCTGGGCCGACCTTCGTGGCGCCACCACCTGCGCCGCCATCACCGCTGTCGAGGCTGCAGCGGTGTCGGCGCGCCTTGGCCCGGACCCGTTGCGGAACGTCCGCGGCGACGCCGCCAGGTTCGCGGCCCGGCTGCGCGGACGCAGGACGCCCTTGGCCGCACTACTGATGGACCAGGCCGTCATTGCCGGGGTGGGCAACGTCTACCGGGCAGAGGTGCTCTTCCGCCGCCGGCTCGACCCCTGGTTGCCCGGGTCCGCCGTCGAGGATGCTGCGGCACGGCGCCTGTGGCGGGAACTGGCGGTCCTGATGAATGACGGCGTCGCGGACGGGCGGATTATCACCACACCGGCGCGCTACTGGAACGGTGGCAGCGCGGACCCGCAGCAGCGGATTGCGCTGAAGTCTGCGGAGTATCCCGAGGCCGCTGACGCGCACTACGTCTATAAGCGGGAAGGGCTGCCGTGCCGGGTTTGCCGGACCACGGTGCTGCTGGCGGACCTGGCCGGACGCAAGCTCTACTGGTGCCCCTCCTGCCAGGATTAAGGACTGCCGGACGTCAACACAAAAACACCCCCGTCGGGCGACTGGGGGTGTTTTCCTTGGAGGGGACGACGGGAATCGAACCCGCGTAATCAGTTTGGAAGACTGAGGCTTTACCATTAAGCTACGTCCCCGGGGCCGGTAACTCCGGGGTGGCTGTCCAAGCCGGATATAACTAAACCTAATTCATGCCCCACGTGTCAAATGTGCAATCCCCGCGCCGGAGACCGTAGACTTGCCTGTGCATTAACGGGGTGTAGCTCAGCTTGGCTAGAGCGCCTGCTTTGGGAGCAGGAAGTCGCAGGTTCAAATCCTGTCACCCCGACTCTGCTGCCCGGACCACCCGGCCGGACAAGAACGTTGCGTTTGCAGAACCCCATCCAACAATCCCAGGAGTACTTAGACCGTGAAGAGCGCTGTCGAGAACCTCACCCCCACGCGGGTCAAGCTCAATGTTGAGGTCCCCTTTGAGGAACTGAAGCCCAGCATCGACTCGGCCTACAAGACTGTTGCCTCGCAGATCCAGGTCCCTGGGTTCCGTAAGGGCAAGGTCCCTGCCAAGCTCATCGACCAGCGCGTGGGCCGCGGCTACGTCCTGGAGACGGCCATCAACGAAGGCCTCAACGGCTGGTACCAGGCTGCCGTGCAGGAATCCGGCATCCGCCCCCTCAGCCGCCCCGAGGTGGAAATCACCGAGGTTCCGGACCCGTCCGCTACCGACGGCGGCCTGAAGTTCGCTGCCGAGGTGGATGTCCGCCCCGAGGTCGAACTGCCCGACTACGCCGGCATCAAGGTTGAGGTCGCTGCCGCAGAGTCCTCCGACGAAGACGTGGACAAGGCGCTGGACGAACTGCGGGGCCGCTTCGGCACGCTGAAGTCCGTTGAGCGTCCGGTTGCCGACGGCGACTTCCTGACCATCGACATCACGGCCTCCATCGACGGCAATGATGTCGACTCCGCCTCCGGCCTGTCCTACCAGGTTGGCTCCGGCACCATGCTCGAGGGCCTGGACGAGGCCGTTACCGGCCTGAGCGCTGACGAGGACGCCATCTTCAACACCACCCTGGTAGGCGGCGAGCACGCTGGCCAGGAGGCCCAGGTGAAGGTTGTCGTCAAGGCAGTCAAGGAGCGTGAGCTCCCCGAAGCCAACGACGACTTCGCCCAGCTGGCATCCGAGTTCGACACCCTCGAGGAACTACGCGCAGACCTCGCCAAGCAGGCAGCCGACTCCAAGGTTGTCGAGCAGGGCGTCGAGGCCCGCGACAAGGTCCTGGACAAGCTCGTCGAGCTCGTTGAGGTTCCGGTTCCGGACTCCGTCGTCGAAGAGCAGCTGGAAGCCCACTTCAAGGAGGGCAACGGCCACGGTGAGGGCGAGCACGACACCGACGAGCACCGCGAGGAAGTCCGCGCCAACACGGCCCGCGCCTTCCAGAACGAAATCATCCTCGACGCCATCGCCGAGAAGGAAGAAGTCAACGTCAGCCAGAGCGAGCTGATCGACTACATCGTCACCACCGCCAGCCAGTACGGCATGGACCCGAACCAGTTCGCCCAGATCATCGACCAGAGCGGCCAGGTTCCCATGATGGTTTCCGAGGTCCGCCGCCGGAAGGCGCTTGCCGTCGTCCTCGGCCAGGCTGAGGTCACCGACACCGCGGGAAACTCCGTGGACCTGAGCGACTTTGTCCGCCCCGCCGGTGAAGAGGCACCTGCCGCTGACGCTGTTGAAGCCGAAGCTGCTGAAGCACCCGCCGAAGAAGAGAAGGCAGAGGCCAAGGCCTAGCCGCTTCTGAACGCCCGCTGCATGCGCAGCGGAACGGCCTCCGGATCACGTGATCCGGAGGCCGTCCGCATTTCCGGAACAGGCCGCCGCCGCGCGGTTCCGCCGATCGTGCGCCGTCAGCGAACAGCCCATGGTGCGCGAACAAAACACCCGCGAAACCGGTTAGGGTCCAAGTAGAGATTTTCAGTGATGTCACCGTCACCAGCGAGAGGTAAGTACACATGTCACAGCACCACGAGGCTCCCCGGATGGCGACCGTCGATCCTGCTGCCCAGGACAACTACATCTACAACCGTCTCCTCAAGGAACGGATCATCTGGCTGGGCTCCGAAGTGCGGGACGACAACGCCAACGCCATTTGCTCGCAGCTGCTCCTCCTCTCCGCGGAAAACCCGGAAAAGGACATCTACCTGTACATCAACTCCCCGGGCGGTTCCGTCACGGCCGGCATGGCCATCTACGACACCATGCAGTTCATCCCGAACGACGTCGTGACCGTGGCTACCGGCCTCGCCGCCTCCATGGGCCAGTTCCTTCTCTCCTCAGGCACGAAGGGCAAGCGCTACGCCACCCCCAACGCCCGCGTCCTCATGCACCAGCCGTCCGGCGGAATCGGCGGCACGGCCTCGGACATCAAGATCCAGGCGGAGCTTATCCTGCACATGAAGAAGGTCATGGCCGAACTGACCGCAGAGCAGACCGGCCAGACGGTGGAGACCATCCTCAAGGACAACGACCGCGACAAGTGGTTCACGGCCACCGAAGCGCTCGAATACGGATTCTTCGACAAGATCGCGGCACACGCCGGATCGGTGTCCGGCGGCGGCGGAACCTCCAACGGTTCCGGCGACGCGGATTCCCAGAAGTAACCGGCACCAAGAACACTCAGATCAGGAGCAAAGAACATGAACTACAACTTCGGGTGGTCTGCCGGTAATCTTCCGTCCAGCCGCTACGTCCTGCCGCAGTTCGAGGAGCGCACCCCGTACGGCTTCAAGCGCCAGGACCCATACACCAAGCTGTTCGAGGACCGCATCATCTTCCTCGGCGTGCAGGTGGATGACGCCTCCGCGGACGACATCATGGCGCAGTTGCTGGTCCTCGAGTCCACGGACCCGGACCGCGACATCACGCTCTACATCAACTCGCCGGGCGGTTCGTTCACGGCGATGACGGCGATCTACGACACCATGCAGTACATCCGCCCCGAGATCCAGACTGTTTGTTTGGGCCAGGCCGCCAGTGCGGCCGCCGTCCTGCTCGCGGCCGGCACCCCCGGCAAGCGCCTGGCCCTGCCGAACGCCCGCGTGCTCATCCACCAGCCCGCCCTCTCCGGCGGACAGGGCGGCCAGGCATCGGACCTCGAAATCCAGGCCGCTGAGGTCATGCGGATGCGTTCCTGGCTCGAGGACACGCTGGCCCACCACTCCGGACGCACGTCCGAGCAGGTCAACAACGACATCGAGCGCGACAAGATCCTCACCGCGGAAGAGGCCCACGCATACGGGTTGATCGACCAGGTACTCGATTCCCGCAAGATCAAGCCCCAGGCGATCAGCCGCTAGGAGCAAGCAAGCGCCGGTGCGGCCCGTTCTTTTGGCCGCACCGGCCTTTTCCTTCCACCCTTCGGCGCCGATGTGACCTAGAGTGGATATCGTCACAAACCGGTCCATGCAGGCTGGTGGAGTTTCCAGCAACGGTGCAAGGCTGTTCGGCAGCACGATACTAAGGGGTTCACATATGGCTCGGATTGGCGAGAGCACGGATCTGCTGAAGTGCTCTTTCTGCGGAAAGAGCCAGAAGCAGGTGCGCAAGCTCATTGCCGGGCCCGGTGTCTACATCTGTGATGAGTGCATTGAGCTTTGCAACGAAATCATTGAAGAGGAACTTGCCGAAGTCGCGGACCTTGGCAGCTTTGAACTTCCCAAGCCACGGGAAATCTTCGATTTCCTGCAGGAATACGTCATCGGCCAGGAGCCGGCAAAGCGCTCCCTCGCCGTTGCGGTGTACAACCACTACAAGCGTATCCAGGCCGGCCACGCGCCCAAGGCGGGGACGCTGGCGGAGGGCGGCCACCATGACGACGTCGAAATCGCCAAGTCGAACATCCTCCTCATCGGTCCCACCGGCTGCGGCAAAACCTACCTCGCCCAGACCCTCGCCCGGCGCCTGAACGTCCCGTTCGCCGTCGCGGACGCCACCGCGTTGACCGAAGCCGGATACGTGGGCGAGGACGTCGAAAACATCCTCCTCAAGCTCATCCAGGCCGCCGACTACGACGTCAAGAAGGCCGAACAGGGCATCATCTACATCGACGAGATCGACAAGATCTCGCGCAAGAGCGAAAACCCCTCCATTACCCGGGATGTCTCCGGCGAAGGCGTGCAGCAGGCGCTGCTGAAGATCCTCGAGGGGACCGTGGCATCGGTTCCGCCGCAGGGCGGCAGGAAGCACCCGCACCAGGAATTCATCCAGATCGACACCACCAACGTGCTGTTCATCGTCGCCGGAGCCTTTGCCGGCCTCGAGGAAATCATCGGCTCCCGCTCGGGCCGGAAGGGCATCGGCTTTGGTGCCCCGCTGAACGAGGCCAGCAAGAAGGTGGACTCCTACGGTGAAGTCATGCCGGAGGACCTCCTGAAGTTCGGACTCATCCCGGAGTTCATCGGGCGGCTTCCTGTCATCACCACGGTTTCCAACCTGGACCGGGACGCCCTGATCCAGATCCTGTCCACGCCCAAGAACGCACTGGTCAAGCAGTACCAGAAGATGTTCCAGATCGACGGCGTGGAGCTGGTGTTCGACGACAACGCCCTGGAGGCCATCGCGGAGCAGGCCCTTGAGCGCGGCACCGGGGCCCGCGGACTCCGGGCCATTATGGAAGAAGTGCTGCTGCCCGTCATGTTCGACCTTCCCAGCCGCGAGGACGTGGCCAGCGTGGTCATTACCCGCGACGTGGTCCTCAACGGCGTTGAACCCACCATCGTTCCCCACGCGGCCAAGAGGCGGAAGTCGGCCTGACCTCCCGTCCGCACAGTGCCATCAGCCCAGTGCCTATCAAGCCCAGTGCCTATTAAGCCCAGTGCCCACCAAGGAGCTTCCATGACCGAATCTGCCAAGAACCGTGCCGATTTCTGGTTCGACCCCGCCTGCCCGTTCGCTTGGGTGACGTCGCGGTGGATCGGTGAGGTGGAATCCGTCCGGGACATCCAGACCGAATGGCACGTGATGAGCCTGTCCGTCCTGAATGAAGGCCGGGACCTGGACCCCGGCTACCGCGAGGCCATGGACAACGCGTGGGGACCTGTCCGGGTCATCATCGCAGCCCAGCAGGAATACGGCCAGGAAACAGTCAAGCCGCTTTACGACGCCATGGGCAGCATGATCCACGAAGCCGGCGAAACGGACCGCTCCGTGGTCATCAGCAAGGCACTGGCGGAGTGCGGCCTCCCGGCGTCCCTGGCCGAGGCGGCGACCACGGACGCCTACGACGTCCCACTCCGGGCAAGCCACGACGAAGGAATCTCCCTGGTGGGCCAGGATGTGGGGACGCCCATCGTGGCCTTCAACGGAACCGCGTTCTTCGGCCCGGTGCTGACCCGTATTCCCCGTGGCGAGGAAGCCGGAAAACTGTGGGACGCCGCTACCACGCTGGCCGGCTTCCCGTCGTTCTTCGAGCTCAAGCGCAGCCGCACCGAGAGCCCCCGGTTCGACTAGGAAACTACTGCCATGTAGTTAGTCCGGGCCCCTTGCGCACCGCCGGGGGCGGGACCACAATAGTTCTTACCCACTTCGAAAGAAGCGGGACGCAGGAACCAAAGATTCAGTGATATGTATTACCGGCGCAGCCATCGGCAAAGCCGGATGCAGGCTACCAGTGACGTGGTAGGAAGACCTGAAGCTCGGCGGATCCTGCCAGACCATCGAAGTCGTCACCGGATGGCCGAAAAGTCGAAGCCCCACCAACGGCAAAACGCTGATGGGGCTTCCCCTTTGCCCAAAAACAGGCCGGCCCAAAAACGGGTTTCTACTCCCCGGCTGCTCCGTCAGGTGCTGCAAGGACCACGTCGCTGACGGCCAGTTCGCCGTCGCCCGCCACCAGGGTGAGCTCCCGGGCGTTGGATGCCGCCTTCAGGTCGTTGAGTCCGGCCTTGAGCTGTGCAGTCAGGGACTCGGACGCGGTGATGGTGGCCGTGAGCACCTCGGTGCGCTGCTTGACCTTCGCCTCGGACTTGGCCTTCCGGACGCCGCTCAGGGCAGTGCCCACCGTAGCCAGCATCGTGGTGTCGCCGTCCACCGCTACGGGCGCCGGCCAGGCTGCCCGGTGCACTGAACCGTGGCGCCACCAGCTCCACACTTCTTCGGTGGCGAACGGCAGGAACGGGGCGAACAGGCGCAGCAGCGTGTCCAGCGTTGTAGCCAGCGCAGCCAGGACGGAAGCCTGTTCCGCCTCGCCGGCGGCACCATAGGCGCGGTCCTTAATCAGCTCGACGTAGTCGTCGGTGAACTGCCAGAAGAACGATTCCGTGATTTGCAGCGCGCGGGCGTAGTCATAGTTCTCGAACGCCTTGGTGGCCTGTGCCGTCACGTCGGACAGCTGCGCCAGCAGCGCCCGGTCCAGCGCGTTGGAAAGAACGGACAGGTCATCGCCAACCACGGAATCCTCGGTGGCGCCCAGGTTCAGCACGAACTTGGAGGCGTTCAGGAGCTTGATGGCCAGGCGGCGGCCGATCTTCATCTGGGCGATTTCGTAGGCGGTGTCCGCCCCCAGCTTCGCGGATGTGGCCCAGTACCGGACCGCGTCGGAACCGTACTCGTTCAGTACGTCCGTGGGGACCACCACGTTGCCCTTGGACTTGGACATCTTCTTCCGGTCGGGGTCCAGGATCCAGCCGGAGATCGCGGCGTGCTTCCACGGGGCGCTCTTCTGCAGGGCGTCCGCGCGCACTACGGAGGAGAACAGCCAGGTGCGGATGATGTCATGTCCCTGCGGGCGCAGGTCGAACGGGTACACCTTGGCAAACAGTTCCTCGTTGCGGGTCCAGCCGCCCACGATCTGCGGGGTCAGGGCCGAGGTGGCCCAGGTATCCAGGACGTCGGCGTCGCCCGTAAAGCCGCCGGGCACATCGCGCTGGGCTTCGTCGTAGCCCGGGGCGGCGTCGGCGGCCGGGTCAACGGGCAGCTGTTCATCCGAGGGCAGAATGGGCGCGTCGTAGTCCGGGTTGCCGTCTGCGTCCAGTGGGTACCAGACGGGGATCGGCACGCCAAAGAAGCGTTGGCGGGACACCAGCCAGTCGCCGTTCAGGCCAGAAATCCAGTTCTCGAACCGGGACCGCATGAACGCCGGGTGGAAGTCGATCTCGCGGCCCCGGCTGATCAGCCGTTCGCGGCGGTCCTCATCCCGGCCGCCGTTGCGGATATACCACTGGCGCGAGGTGACAACTTCCAGGGGCTTGTCGCCCTTCTCGAAGAAGTTCACCGGGTGCATGATCTTCTTTGGTTCGCCGTCCAGGAGGCCCTCGGCGGCCAGCAGCTCCACCACGCCTTCCTTGGCGCTGAACACGGTCTTCCCGGCAATGGACGAGAAGGCGGCGCGGCCGGCCTCCGTGGTGATCCAGTCAGGTGTCTCGCCAATAATGCGGCCATCGCGGCCCACGATGGCGCGGGTGGGCAGCTGGAGTTCGCGCCACCAGGTCACGTCGGTCAGGTCGCCGAAGGTGCACACCATGGCAATGCCGGAACCCTTGTCCGCCTTGGCAAGCGGGTGGGCCTTGACCTCCACCTCGACGCCGAAGACCGGGGACGTCACGGTCTTGCCGAACAGCGGCTGGTACCGTTCGTCGTCGGGATTTGCCACCAGCGCCGCGCAGGCGGCGAGGAGTTCGGGGCGGGTGGTCTCGATGTAGATCTTTTCGCCGTCTTCGGTGAAGAAGGGGTAGCGGTAGTAGGCGCCGGCCACCTCGCGGTCTTCAAGTTCAGCCTGCGCAACGGCCGTCCGGAAGGTGACGTCCCAGAGCGTGGGGGCCTCGGCCATGTAGGCGTCGCCGGCGGCCAGGTTGGCCAGGAACGCCCGCTGGGACACCTCGCGGGAGACGTCGTCGATCGTCCGGTAGGTCAGCTGCCAGTCCACGGAAAGGCCCAGCTGCTGGAACAGGCTTTCGAAGACCTTCTCATCCTCCACAGCCAGTTCTTCACAGAGCTCGATGAAGTTCCGGCGCGAGACGACGTCGAAGTCGCGCTGGTTCTTGGCCGGCTGGGCGGGCGGGCGGTAGTCCGCGTTGTAAGGGATGGCCGGATCGCAGCGGACGCCGTAGTAGTTCTGGACGCGGCGCTCGGTGGGGAGCCCGTTGTCGTCCCAGCCCATCGGGTAGAACACGTTCTTGCCGGTCATGCGCTGGTAGCGGGCCAGAACGTCCGTCTGGGTGAAGGAGAACATGTGCCCCACATGCAGGGCCCCGGAGGCGGTGGGCGGCGGAGTGTCGATGGAGTAGACCTGGTCCCGCGTGGTGTCGGGGTTGAACTTGTAGGTCCCTTCGGCCAGCCAGCGCTGAGTCAGCGAGGCTTCCAGGCCTTCGAGGGCCGGCTTGTCCGGAACATTGATGGGGGCGGTGGTGGGCGTGTCTGTGCCCTGCGTGTCTTCAGCCATTGGGCAATTCTTTCATAGGGTGGTGGCATGACTGACGAATCGCAGAACAAGACAGCTTTGGTGACCGGCGCGAGCAGCGGAATCGGCGAAGCGGCCGTCCGCGCGCTGCGCGCTGAAGGATGGACCGTTTACGCCGTGGCCCGCCGCGCGGAAAGGCTCGCGGCGCTGGCGGCTGAAACCGGCGCCGTCGCGCTTCCCGGGGACATCGCAGAGGACGACGACGTCGCGCGCCTCCTCGCGCAGGTCACCGAAGCCGGGGGCATCAGCACGCTGGTCAACATCGCGGGCGGGGCCCGCGGCGCCGACACCGTCGGATCGGCCGACACCGACGACTGGGAATGGATGTACCGGGTCAACGTCCTGGGCACCATGAAGCTCACCCGCGCCTTTCTGCCGATGCTGCGCGCCAACGGCGAAGGCACAGTGCTGAACCTGACTTCGACTGCCGGCCTGGTGGCGTACGAGGGAGGCGGGGGCTACAACGCCGCCAAGTTCGCCCAGCACGCCATGACCAACGCGCTCCGGCTCGAGGAGGCCGAGAACAACATCCGCGTCATCGAGATCGCCCCCGGGCTGGTGCAGACCGAAGAGTTCGCCCTGAACCGGCTCGGCGACCAGCAAGCGGCGGCAAAGGTTTACCAGGGCGTCGAGAAACCGCTCACCGCCGACGACGTGGCGGACGTCGTCCGCTACGCCGTGACTGTTCCGCACCACGTAAATCTGGACCAGATCGTGATCCGCCCCGTTGCCCAGGCCGCCAACCACAAACTCATCCGGAAAGGCTGACCCGGGGCCCGGAGCTGAATGGAAACCTGCGCCGCAGGGATAGTAGACTCAGGAGTGGCTACGACCCGGCAATCACCGGCGAGCTTCCGGAAGAACACGCGGACCGGCCTGCCGAAACGGCAGGTGGTCCACGCCAGTAGAACCGGACGGGTAAGCCCGTCACAGCAGTAATGAGCGGCCGGCCCGCCCGTTCCCCGGGGAACAGGCAGCGCCGGTAAGTGAGGTGGTACCGCGGTTGGCGTATGGTCCGGAAGGGCAGTGCCGAAGCCGTCCTCGCATCCTGAACGGAACTGCCGGCGGAAGCCGGAGGTTCGCCAAGCCCAACCCAGGATGTCGAGAATGACGTATTATCCCAAGGCCTCAGCCTCCAGCAGCACTTCCCCCAGCGGCGCAGGCGTTTCCGCCTCCGTGAAGTTTCCGGAGGTCGAAGAACGCATCCTGAAGTACTGGGACCAGGACGGCACGTTCCAGGCGAGCATCGACCAGCGCAGTGCCGATGCCCCCGGCGGTGCTCCCGGCAGCAACGAATTCGTCTTCTACGACGGGCCTCCCTTCGCCAACGGCCTGCCCCACTACGGGCACCTCCTCACCGGCTACGCCAAGGACCTGGTGGGCCGCTACCAGACCCAGCGCGGCAAGCGGGTGGAACGCCGGTTTGGCTGGGACACCCACGGCCTTCCCGCCGAGCTCGAAGCCATGAAGCAGCTGGGAATGACGGACAAGACCCAGATTGAAGCCATGGGCATCGACAAGTTCAACGACGCCTGCCGTGCCTCCGTCATGAAGTACGCCGACGAATGGCGCGACTACGTGACCCGCCAGGCCCGCTGGGTCGACTTCGATAACGACTACAAGACGCTCAACGTTGAATACATGGAATCCGTCCTGTGGGCGTTCAAGCAGCTGCACGACAAGGGCCTGACGTACAACGGCTACCGCGTCCTGCCCTACTGCTGGAAGGACGAGACGCCGCTGTCCAACCACGAACTGCGCATGGACGACGACGTCTACAAGAACCGCCAGGACCAGACCGTCACCGTGACGTTCCCGATCCTGCCGGGGGAGTCGGAGCTCTCGAAGCAGCTCGCAGGAGTGCAGGCGCTCGCCTGGACCACCACGCCCTGGACGCTGCCCACCAACGCTGCGCTCGCCGTCGGCCCTTCCATCACGTATGCCGTGCTGCCTGCCGGCCCCAGCGGGATCAAAGCGGCTGCCGGCGAAGCTCCGGTCACCGGAAGCTTCCTGCTGGCCGTTGACCTGCTGCCGGCGTACGCCAAGGACCTGGGCTATCCGGACGCCGCTGCCGCGGCCGCAGCCATCACTTCCACGCACACGGGCGCGGAGCTGGCCGGTCTGGCCTACCGGCCGCTGTGGCTGGACTTCAGCGACAACGAAAAGTACGGCATGGAGAACGCCTGGCGGATCCTTGCCGCGGACTACGTGACCACCACCGATGGCACGGGGATCGTGCACCAGGCTCCTGCCTACGGTGAAGACGACCAGAAAATCTGCGAAGAAGCCGGTATCCCGGTGATCCTTTCCGTCGACGAAGGCGCCAAATTCCTGCCGCTCTTCAAGCACGGCGACCTCCACGACATCGCGGGACTGCAGGTCTTCGAAGCGAACAAGCCCATCACGCAGGTGCTTCGTGCCCAGGGCCGGCTGGTCAGGCAGGCCAGCTACGAGCACAGCTACCCGCACTGCTGGCGCTGCCGCAACCCCCTGATCTACCGTGCGGTGTCCTCCTGGTACGTGGAAGTGACCAAGTTCAAGGACCGCATGTCCGAGCTGAACCAGGAGATCAACTGGATCCCCGGCAACGTCAAGGACGGCCAGTTCGGCAAGTGGCTGGAAAACGCCCGCGACTGGTCCATCAGCCGCAACCGGTACTGGGGCAGCCCCATTCCGGTGTGGCAGTCCAGCGATCCCGAATACCCCCGCACCGACGTCTACGGTTCGCTGGCCGAGATTGAAGCCGATTTCGGCCGCCTTCCATTGAACAAGGACGGCCAGATTGACCTGCATCGCCCGTTCATCGACGAACTGACCCGGCCCAACCCGGACGATCCCCGCACACCCGAAGAGGGCCAGTCCGTGATGCGCCGCGTCGAGGACGTCCTAGACGTCTGGTTTGACTCCGGTTCCATGCCGTACGGCCAGGTGCACTACCCGTTCCAGAACGAGGCGTGGTTCGACACCCACAACCCGGCCGACTTCATCGTGGAGTACATCGGCCAGACCCGCGGCTGGTTCTACATGCTGCACATCCTCTCCACCGCGCTGTTCGACCGGCCCGCCTTCCGGAACGTCATCAGCCACGGCATCGTGCTGGGCTCCGACGGGCAGAAGATGTCCAAGAGCCTGCGTAACTACCCGGACGTCTCCGAAGTCCTGGACCGCGACGGCTCCGACGCCATGCGCTGGTTCCTGATGTCCAGCCCCATCCTCCGCGGCGGAAACCTGATCGTCACCGAACAGGGCATCCGCGACGGCGTACGCCAGGTCATCCTGCCGCTGTGGAACGTGTACAGTTTCTTCACCCTCTACACGAATGCCGCCAATGGCGGCGCCGGCTATGACGCGAAGCTGCGCTACGATGGCTACGCGGACACCCTGGACCAGTACCTGCTGGCCCACACCGGCGAGCTGGTGCGCAGCATGACCGCCAAGCTTGACGAGTACGACATCTCCGGTGCCTGCGATGCCCTGCGCAGCTACCTGGACATGCTCACCAACTGGTACGTCCGGCGCAGCCGGCAGCGGTTCTTCGACGAGGACCACGATGCCTTCGACGCGCTCTTCACGGCGTTGGAGACCGTCACCCGCACGGCCGCGTCCCTGTTGCCACTCGTCACCGAGGAGATCTGGCGCGGACTCACCGGCGGCCGTTCGGTGCACCTGGCCGACTGGCCGGATGCCGGCCTGTTCCCGGCCAACCCGGAGCTGGTCGAAGCCATGGAACGCGTCCAGCAGATCTGCTCCACGGGCTCGTCGCTGCGCAAGGCCGCCAACCTTCGCGTCCGCCTGCCGCTGCAGGAACTTACTGTGGTGGCACCCGGCGCGGATGCGCTGGAAGGGTTCGCCGCCGTCGTTGCCGATGAACTGAACCTGCGCTCGGTCCGCCTGCTGGACGCCGCCACGGCCGCGCCGGAGGAATTCGGCATCCAGCAGAAGCTCGTGGTCAATGCCCGCGCGGCCGGCCCGCGCCTGGGCAAGAACGTCCAGGTTGCCATCAAGGGGTCCAAGTCGGGCGACTGGTCGGTGTCCGAGTCCGGCGTGGTGACTGCCGGCGGGCTGGAGCTTGAGCCGCAGGAGTACACCCTGGAGACCGTGGTTGCTGAGTCCGAAGGCGGTTCCGCATCCGTGGCGGTGCTCCCCGGTGGCGGCTTCGTGGTCCTCAACACCGAGGTCACTCCGGAGCTGGAGGCCGAAGGCCTGGCCCGGGACCTGGTCCGCGCCATCCAGCAGGCCCGCAAGGACGCCGGACTGAACGTGAGCGACCGGATCCGCACCTCCGTCGCCGCACGGCAGAACGTGGTGGACGCCCTCCGGGCCAACGCAGAGCTCGTCAAGGGCGAGACGCTGAGTGTGGACCTCACCGCCGAGCCGGCGGACGTTGACGAGCCCGCCGTCATGGTGTCGAAAGTGGAGGCCTGATCCTATGTCCGAACATTCACACGACGAATTTTCCGTCGAAAGCGTCTACGCGGAACTGCTGGGACGCGCCCCGGAGAACAAGATGGAGCCCCGGCTGGCACCGCTCTTCCGGGCCATGGATGTGCTGGGCGAGCCCAACAAGGCGTTCCCGATCATCCACATCACCGGGACCAACGGCAAGACGTCGACGTCCCGCATGATCGAGTCGGTGCTGCGCGCCCACGGCCTGAGTACCGGACGCTACACCAGCCCGCACCTGTCCAAGGTGACCGAGCGGATCAGTATCGACGGGCACCCGGTTCCGGACGAGACGTTTGTGCGGATCTGGGACGAAATCCGCCCCTACCTGCAGATCGTTGATGCGGAGTTGGAAGCCGATGGCCAGCCCCGGCTGACCTACTTCGAGTGCCTGACCATTCTGGCGTTCGCCGTATTCGCGGACCAGCCGGTGAACGTGGCCATCATCGAGGTGGGGCTCGGCGGCATCACCGACGCCACCAACGTCGGTGACGGCCAGGTGTCGGTGGTTACTCCGATCTCCCTGGACCACACGGACCTCCTGGGTGACACCACCGAGGACATCGCCCACGAGAAGGCCGGCATCATCAAGCCCGGCGGCTACCTCGTCAGCGCCGCGCAGCCGCTGGACGCGGCCCAGGTGCTCCTGGAGAAGGCCAAGGACGTGGGGGTCCCGTTCCGTTTTGAAGGCGTGGAGTTCGGCGTCGAGTCCCGGACTGTTGCGGTGGGCGGCCAGATGGTGACGGTCCAGGGCATCGCAGGCCGTTACCCGGACCTGCTGGTACCCCTTCACGGTGCCCACCAGGCCCAGAACGCTGCCGTGGCCGTAGCCGCGCTGGAAGCATTTTTCGGCGGCGAGAAGGAACTCGACTTCACGGTGCTGCAGGAAGGCTTCGCGCAGGTCACGTCGCCGGGCCGGCTCGAGGTGGTGCGTACGGCTCCGACCATCATCGTGGACGCCGCGCATAACCCGGACGGCATCAAGGCCTCGGCGGCTGCACTCCAGGAAGCATTCACCTTCACCCGGCTGGTGCCGGTAGTGGGCGTGCTGAGGGAAAAGGATGCTGAAGAAATCCTGCGCCAGCTGAAGGAATCCTTCGGCGGAGTGGCGGAGGAATACTGTTTCACGCAGTCCAATTCCCCGCGCGCCGTGCCCGCGGCCGAACTGGCGGAACTCGCAGTGGACCTGGGCTTCGGCGAGGACAACGTGCACATTGCCGAGAGGCTTGACGACGCCCTCGAGTGGGCCGTGGAGCGTGCCGAAGCGAATGACGACCTCTCCGGGGCCGTGTTGGTCACCGGCTCGATCACCCTGGTGGCCGAGGCCCGCATCCTGCTCGGGAAGACGGAGGCGTAGTGATGGCCAGACTCACCAAGGCCCAGCGTGAATGGCGCCCCGGCATGCCGAAGAAGCGGCGCTCCACCAAAGTCATGTTCGCTTCCACCGTGCTCCTGCTCGAGGCGTTTGTGATGTTCTTTGCCACGCTGGCGGTCTTCGGCCTGCGGCGCGGCGAAATGTCCCCCGTGCTCATCCTGTCCGTGGGCATCGGCCTCAGCCTGGTCATGGTGGCCGCGTGCGCTTTCCTCAGCCGGCCCTGGGGCATAGGCCTGGGCTGGACACTCCAGGCTGTGCTGATCCTCGCCGGGTTCATCGAACCGGCCATGTTCCTGGTGGGCGCCATGTTCGCACTTGCCTGGTGGTATGGCATCCGTACCGGCATCCGGCTTGACCACGAGGGTGCACAGCGCGAGCGGGAACAGGCCGAATGGGAAGCCGCCCACCCGGACCAGGCAGGCCCGGGCCCGGCCCACCCGGACCAGGACCCGTAGACTAATGTCCAAAATCCCGCCAAAACGCATTGGAGCAGTTGTGACCACTGAGCGCACCCTCGTCCTGATTAAGCCCGACGGCGTCACCCGTAACCTGACCGGCGCCATCCTGGGCCGGATCGAAGCCAAGGGCTACACGCTGGCTGAACTGAAGAAGGTGGACGCCACCCGCGGGCTGCTGGAGCAGCACTACGAAGAGCACGTCGGCAAGCCGTTCTACGAGCCCCTCGTCGAGTTCATGTTGAGCGGTCCCGTGGTGGCAGCAATTTTCGAAGGTCACCGCGTCATCGAGGGCTTCCGTTCGCTGGCCGGCACCACGGATCCCACGACGGCGGCCCCTGGCACCATCCGCGGCGACTTCGGCCGCGACTGGGGCCTGAAGGTCCAGCAGAACCTGGTGCACGGCTCCGACTCCACCGAGTCCGCCGAGCGCGAGATCAAGATCTGGTTCCAGAACTGATCCACGCGAGATGACAGTTAAGGCCGATGTTCACGAAGAACATCGGCCTTAACTGTCATCTCGCGGAGTTGGTGGGAGCTAGTAGCCGGAGGTTCCGGCGAACACCTGGATAAATGCGAAGAAGATCGTTGCAATCACGGCAACGTACAGCAGGGCAGTGATGACCCAGCCGGAATCGCCGAGGATTTTGGCTGCTTTGGCCGGAAGGGGAATAACTCCGGCGGTGATGTTGCGGATGGTCACCCACACAAACAGCGGAATCATGGCGGCCCAGACCACCATGCAGAACGGGCAGAGGATGTTGATGACGTAGAGCGCCTGGGACCAGAGCCACACCACGAAGGCGAAGCCCAGCGTGACGCCCACCTGCAGGCCAACCCAGTACCACCGAGCGAAGGTTGCGCCGGCCAGCAGTGCCATGCCAACCGTGATAACCACCGCAAACGCGACGATCCCGATGAACATGTTGGGAAAGCCAAACACGGAGCTCTGCCACGTCTGCATGACCTGTCCGCAGGATATCCACGGGTTAACGTCGCAAACCGTCGTGTGGCTTGGGTCCTTGAGGACTTCGAGCTTCTCCAGCACCAGGACTCCGGAGGCGATCCAGCCGACGACGCCGGTAATCACCAGGAGCCAACCGAACGGCCGGGTGCGGGTCACGGCAGGGACGGGGGCGGCACTGCCGGAGCCTGGTTCAGCGCCCCGGGCCGGCGCGGGTGAGCTGTTGGCGGGGGAGATGCTGGGCATTGGTATAGCGTCCTTCTCATCAGGGTGCTCGTTGCCCCGATTGTAACGCCGCCCGCTGGGAGGGCCTTTCAGCCGCACAGGTCCGGGCCGCGCTTCCGCCCCGCAATTGCCGGGGTGTGAGACAATAAGCGTGGCTGGAAGCCGATCCACATTCGGACTCCGGTCCGGTGGCTTGTTTGCAAGACCGCCAATGACGCGCAGGGCAGGCTCCGGTTGTATACGGATCAGACTCCCGCGACTCCATTGGGCGGCACCTGGTTGTAGCACGTAGAACAACGGGTTTCAGGACATCCTGCCGGCTCCCACGGGCTGCCGCACCCCCACGCCGGTGCGAACCTGGGAGTATCCACTTGACTTCTGTCAACGCCTGCGGGTTTTGACAATATTTGCCCCAATGGGTGCCGGATGTGGCGGTACGTCAGGGGCAGGAGTGTTGCCACGTATGGAAAATGAACAAGGTTTGGCCGTTAACGAAGAAGCTGTTGCGGCGGATGCCGCCGTTGCCCCTAAGAAAGCCACCAGGACTCGGCGCAAGGCTGCGCCCAAGAAAGACGCCGCAGAAGCCACGGCACACGTTGACCCTGAACTGGCTGAACCGGAACTGAGCGAGCCGCAGCTGGCTGAACCGTCCCTGGGCGAGCCGGCGCTCACCGAAACTGGGCTTACCGAAACTGGGATTACCGAAACTTCGCTGACTGAAACCGCCGGCGGTGCAGATTCCGGCGGGGAAGTACCAGCTGCGGCGAAGGCTGCCCCTGCCCGCCGCACCCGGGCCCGCAAGAAACCGGAGGCCGCACAGTCTGCTGCTGATGCAACCCCAGTAGTCAAGGGTGACGTTCCGCCCGCCGACTCTGTACAGAGCGAAGTCGCGGGGGACGGCAGCGGGGACCCTGCCGTCCCCGCAGACGCCGGTCAGGAAACCTCAGGGGAGCCGGACGCCAAACCGGTGCGCCGCCGTCGTACGTCAACGCGCAAGGCGCAGGCAGCCGCTCCCGATGCTGCCGCGGAGGAAGCTCCGGCCGCCGACGCAACCGAAACTGTCGAGCCCGCAGCCGCAACCCCCTCAGCTGAAACTCCGGCACCGGAAGCCGCCGCAGGGCCCGCGGAGGCAGGAACCCCTGTGGCAGGACCCGCCCAGGACGACACAGCCCAAAAAGACACCGCGCAGACCGAAGACGCACCGGCCACCCCGTTCGGATCGCTGTTCATGGAACCCGGTTCCGCGACCTCGGTCCTGTTCCAGGCCCCGGATCTGAGCACTGTTGCCCGGCCCGCGCCCGTAGCCGTAGAAGCTGACCAGGACGACGTGGACGAGGACGATTCCGAGGAGCCTGGCAGCAGGCGCCGCCGCCGCAGCCGTGGCCGCCGTGGCCGCAGCCGCTCCGACCGTGACGGCGAAGCCGCGGACGGCCAGGAAGACGAAGACACCGCCGATGAAGACACCGCCGGACCGGTCGAAGAAGGCGTAACGTCGCGACGGCGCCGCCGCCGTCGTCGCGGCGACCAGGACCTTGAGCTCACCGGCGGCGAGGACGACGACCCGCCCAACACGGTTACCCGCGTCCGCGCACCCCGCCCCGCGAGCGACATTCCCGTCAGCAACCGTGTCACCAGCGTCAAGGGTTCCACCCGCCTGGAAGCCAAGAAGCAGCGCCGCCGCGAATCCCGCGACACCGGCCGCCGCCGCACCGTCATCACCGAGGCGGAATTCCTGGCACGCCGGGAATCCGTGGACCGGCAGATGATCGTCCGGCAGCGCGACGACAGAATCCAGATCGGCGTCCTGGAAGACGGCGTCCTGGCCGAGCACTTCGTCTCGAAGACCCAGCAGGACTCCCTGATCGGCAACGTCTACCTGGGCAAGGTCCAAAACGTGCTGCCCTCCATGGAGGCCGCGTTCGTAGACATCGGCCGCGGCCGCAACGCCGTCCTTTACGCCGGTGAAGTCAACTGGGACGTTGTGAACCTGGAGGGCAAGCAGCGCCGAATCGAGAACGCGCTGAAGTCCGGCGACACCGTCCTGGTGCAGGTCACCAAGGACCCTGTGGGCCACAAGGGCGCCCGCCTCACCAGCCAGATTTCGCTGCCGGGCCGCTACCTGGTGTACGTCCCGGGCGGGTCAATGACCGGAATCTCCCGGAAGTTGCCGGACGTGGAGCGCAACCGCCTCAAGCGAATCCTCAAAGACCGCCTGCCGGAGCATGCCGGCGTCATTGTGCGCACGGCCGCTGAGGGTGCCTCCGAAGAAGAGCTGACGCACGACATCAACCGCCTCCGCGCGCAGTGGGAAGGCATCGAAAACCAGTCGAAGTCCACCAAGATCCTTGCCCCGGAACTGCTCTACGGTGAACCGGACCTGACCATCAAAGTGGTCCGTGACGTCTTCAACGAGGATTTCTCCAAGCTGATCGTTTCCGGCGAGGAAGCCTGGGACACCATCGAGGCCTATGTGACCTACGTGGCTCCGGACCTGGTAGGCCGGCTGGAAAAGTGGACCCAGGACCAGGACATCTTCTCCGCCTGGCGTATCGACGAGCAGATCCACAAGGCCCTCGAGCGCAAGGTCTTCCTGCCCTCGGGCGGCTCCCTGGTGATCGACCGGACCGAAGCCATGACCGTGGTGGACGTCAACACCGGCAAGTTCACCGGCAGCGGCGGCAACCTCGAGGAAACCGTCACCAAGAACAACCTCGAAGCTGCCGAGGAAGTTGTCCGCCAGTTGCGCCTGCGTGACATCGGCGGCATCATCGTCATCGACTTCATCGACATGGTGCTCGAGTCCAACCGCGACCTGGTCCTGCGCCGCCTGGTGGAGTGCCTGGGCCGCGACCGCACCAAGCACCAGGTTGCCGAGGTTACGTCCTTGGGCCTGGTCCAGATGACGCGCAAGCGCATGGGTACGGGCCTCCTGGAGGTCTTCGGCGAGCAGTGCGAGGCCTGCGCGGGCCGTGGCATGATCACGCACGATGACCCAGTAGAGCACCGCCGCGCCAACACTGTGGCGGCTGAACACCACGTTCACCGTGCCGACAACCGCGGCGAATCCAGGGGCGAGGGTGCGCGCAACGAGAACCAGCGCGGCGACAGCAACCAGCCGGGCGGACGGGAGCGCAAGCGCCGGCGCGGCCGGGGCGGCCAGCAGGCAGAAGTGACGCCGGCGGCGGCACCCGCCGTCCAGCTCCACACGGTCCACCCGGACCCGTCCGACGCCGAACGCCACGCCAAGGCAGAGGCCACCCGCCTGGCCCTGGCCAACATCGCGGCGGCGGCCCATGCGGCGCACCTCCACGACGACGAGGTGGCAGCAAGCAAGCAGGCAGCATCAGCTGCCGCGCCCGCGGCGCCGGTGCCCGCTGAACGCGCAGAAGCGGAAAAGCGCGACGCCGTTGCTTCCGCCCGGCCCGCAGCAGTGCTCACCTTCGGCGGCGAGAAGGTTGCGCTGCCCTTCGTGGAGCACACGGAAGAGCAGCAGCCCCAGCCTTCGCTCTCCCTGGACCGGCTGGCCGAGGCGTTCGCACACCTGGGCGGACCCGTCAGCGAGGAGGAAGCTGCACCGGCAGCTGCCGCCGCCGAGCCAGCAGCACCCGCTGCTTTGGCCGTACCGGTTTCTGCAGCTCCAGCGGCTCCCGCAGGTGCATCCGCGGAGAAGGACTACTCCGACCACACGCTGGAGCAGTCCCGCCAGCGGAGGCCGCGCCGCAACCGGAGCGCGAGCCGTGCCCAAGGCGCAGCCAACGCCACCACGGTGGAGCAGCACGAAAACGTGCCGGCCCCGGCCGCCGGGCACTCCCACGCGGCCAAGGCTCCGGAACCTGCCGCGGGCCCCGCGCCGGAAACAGCCCCGCCAGCCGCGAAGCAGGCGGAGGAGCCCATCATCCTCGGCGTCGGGGTGCCGGCCTCGGAGCTGTAGCCCGGGCAAGCGCCCTCCGGAAGTCCCCGTCTCATGGACTTTTCCCCCTGGAAACCCCTGGGGAGAAGTTCATAAGGCGGGGATTTCTGCGTCCGGGACGGCAAAACGGCTAGGCTGGGAAACCGACACGGGGTGCCGCGCAGAGGGCGGCTGAGATCCAGACCCGTTGAACCTGTCCGGTTAGCACCGGCGAAGGGATGTCTCTTGTCATCGATCACTGTCCTGCCACAAGTGCGGGAAACTGGCGCCGCACTGTCCCGCATCCCGCGCGTCCTGTCCATTGCCGGCTCCGATCCCTCCGGCGGCGCCGGCATCCAGGCGGACCTGAAGAGCATCGCGGCCCACGGTGGCTACGGCATGGCTGCCATTACGGCGCTCACCGCGCAAAACACCCGTGGCGTGCAGGCAGTGCACGTTCCGCCCGCAGACTTTCTGGCACAGCAGCTGGATGCCATCAGCGAAGACATCACCGTGGACGCGGTCAAGATCGGCATGCTCGGCGAGGCAGCGGTCATTGAAGTGGTGCGGGCCTGGCTCGAGAAGGCGCGCCCCGCCGTCGTGGTCCTCGACCCGGTGATGGTTGCCACCAGCGGCGACCGGCTCCTGCAGGAGTCCGCCGAGACCGCCCTGCGCGCCTTGTTGCCGCTGGCGGACCTCATTACCCCGAACCTCGCCGAACTGGCGATCCTCGTTGGCGAAGAGCAGCAGTCCACCTGGGCTGGGGCCCTGGACCAGGGCCGGCGGCTTGCCCGTGCCACCGGCGCGACGGTCCTGGTCAAAGGGGGCCATCTCGCAGGCCGGGACTGCCCGGATGCGTTGGTGGACACGTCCGGCCGGCTGTCCGCGGAAGTGGTGGAACTGCCGGGCGAGCGGGTCGCTACGCGGAACAGCCACGGCACGGGCTGCTCCCTGTCCTCGGCGATGGCCACAATCCAGGCCCGGCTCGGACATTGGGAAGCATCGCTTCGGGAGGTCAAGCCATGGCTGGCGGGCGCACTGGCTGCTTCGGGCCAGCTGTCGGTGGGAACGGGAAACGGCCCCGTGCACCATTTCCACCACCAGGACGTCCCGCGCCCTGAAGGTGCCTTCGGCCGGCAGCTCTGGGCGGACGCCGAGGACTACCTCGAGGACATTTTTGCCCTGCCCTTCATCCAGGCGCTGGCCGCGGGAAACCTGTCCGAAAGTGAGTTTGCGTATTACCTCGCCCAGGACGCCATCTACCTCAACGGCTACTCACGGGTGCTGGCCCGGACCAGCGCGCTGGCGCCCACGGAGGCCGAACAGTTGTTCTGGGCAGGCTCTGCGCAGCAATGCCTGGAGGTCGAGTCGGAGCTGCACCGTTCCTGGCTCAGCACCCGGCCGGCGCAGGGCGGACTGGGCCCCGTGACCAAGACGTACGTGGATCACCTGACTGCAGCGTCGGCGTCGGGCAGTTATGCGGTGCTCACCGCCGCGGTGCTGCCCTGCTTTTGGCTATATGCGGAGGTAGGGCGCACGCTGCACGCAGGATTCGTGGCAGCGGGGGAGCCGGCCGGACACCCCTACGCCGATTGGCTGCGCACGTACGCGGACGAAGCCTTCGCGGCGGCGACGCGCCGGGCCGTGGCCATCGTGGACGAGGCCGGGCGGAACGCATCCGAAACGGAGAGGACCGCCATGGTGACAGCGTTCCGGCACTCGTGCCGGCTGGAAGTGGAATTCTTCGACGCGCCGCGCCTGCATTCCTGACCGTAACGGGGCTTGTCTGCGGCTACTATGGTGGGGCACGGTCCCGGCGCCGGAGCAACCTGTGGCTACTATCACAGACGACCCGCCGGAACCAGCCTCATTTGCGGCCGAAGCCAAAACTAGCGTATTCTAGATCTTCGGTGCTTACGCCAACACTTGGGTTATGACCCTGGGGGTCGCCGCGTGTCCAGGACATGCTGCAATTTCTTCCGGGATAGCTCACGGGTTCCCCCGGGAAATCCACGGCGTTGAGGCACAGCGGAAACCCAGCCACTCAGCGCCGGGTGCCGCACGCAAATTTAGTAATAAACGTCGAGAGAAGTGAGTTCCCAAGTGGTGTACGCGATTGTCCGCGCAGGCGGCCGCCAAGAGAAGGTTTCCGTTGGAGACTTCGTTACCCTGAACCGCGTCGCCGGTGGAGCCGGCAGCACCATTGAGCTGCCCGCACTGCTCCTGGTAGACGGTGACAAGGTCACCTCCGCCGCTGCTGACCTGGCCAAGGTGACTGTTACGGCTGAGATCCTCCAGGACCTCCGTGGTCCTAAGATTGTGATCCAGAAGTTCAAGAACAAGACCGGTTACAAGAAGCGCCAGGGTCACCGCCAGGAACTGACCAAGGTCAAGATCACCGGCATCAAGTAACCACTGGTTACTGTTCAGGTTTTTCAGCAGATTCCCCAGAATTTAGAGGCAGGCATTTCAGATGGCACATAAAAAGGGCGCGAGCTCCACTCGCAACGGTCGTGACTCCAACGCTCAGTACCTCGGCGTGAAGCGCTTCGGCGGCCAGGTTGTTTCCGCAGGCGAAATCATCGTCCGCCAGCGCGGCACCCACTTCCACCCGGGCGCCGGCGTTGGACGTGGCGGCGACGACACCCTGTTCGCGCTGACCCCGGGAGCCGTTGAATTCGGTACCCGCCGCGGTCGTCGCGTCGTCAACATCGTTGCTGCTGCGGCTGCAGAGTAACAAACAGTTCTGAAGCGGTGGAGCGGGCCATACGGTCCGCTCCACTGTTCTTTTAACCGCATTACAATCGTCTTGGCGTCCAGCGGCGCCGGGAAACAGCATTTGAGGAGATCCACGTGGCCAGCTTTGTAGACCGGGTAGTACTGCACGTATCCGGCGGTACCGGCGGCCATGGGTGCGTCTCCGTCCACCGCGAAAAGTTCAAGCCGCTCGGCGGGCCCGACGGCGGCAATGGCGGCAATGGCGGCGACGTCATCCTTCGCGTGGATCACCAGACCACCACCCTCCTTGATTACCACCACGCACCGCACCGGCATGCCACCAACGGCGGCCCCGGCATGGGCGACTGGCGCGGCGGCAAGAACGGCGAGACCCTGGTGCTGCCCGTTCCGGACGGCACCGTGGTCAAGTCCAAGGACGGCACCGTCCTGGCGGACCTCGTGGGTGAAGGCGCCGAATTCGTGGCGGCCGCCGGCGGAATCGGCGGCCTGGGCAACGCAGCGCTGTCGTCGCAGAAGCGCCGGGCTCCCGGGTTCGCGCTGCTCGGCATCGAGGGCGAATCCCGCGACATCGTCCTGGAACTGAAGTCCATCGCCGACATCGCGTTGGTCGGCTTCCCGTCCGCGGGCAAGTCCAGCCTCATCGCTGCCATGTCCGCCGCGCGGCCGAAGATTGCGGACTACCCCTTCACAACCCTCATCCCCAACCTCGGCGTGGTCCAGGCGGGCGATGTCCGGTTCACCATCGCCGACGTGCCCGGCCTGATCGAAGGCGCCAGCGAGGGCAAGGGCCTTGGCCACCACTTCCTCCGCCACGTGGAACGCTGCGCAGCGCTGGTCCACGTTCTGGACTGCGGCACGCTTGAATCGGACCGCGATCCGCTCTCTGACCTTGCCATCATTGAGGCTGAACTCGAAAAGTACGCCGTGGACATGAGCTACGCGGGCCAGGACGGCGAAGTTATCCCCCTCAACCACCGCCCGCGCCTGGTAGCCCTGAACAAGGTGGACCTGCCGGACGGCAAGGATATGGCCGACTTCGTCCGCCCCGAGCTGGAGTCCCGCGGCTACCGCGTCTTCGAGGTCTCCGCCACCAGCCATGAGGGCCTGCGCCAGCTGGGCTTCGCGATGGCAGAAATCGTCAAGGCCGCCCGGGACGCCGTGGCCGCAGCACCGCCCAAGGTACAGCCTGTCGTTCTGCGTCCCCGTGCGGTCAACGAGACCGGCTTCCGGATCCGCCGCGAGGAGAAGGGCTTGGAACCGCTGTTCCGCGTCCTCGGCGAGAAGCCCGTGCGCTGGGTCAAGCAGACGGACTTCACCAACGAGGAGGCCATCGGCTACCTGGCGGACCGCCTGGCCAAGCTGGGTGTGGAAACCGAGCTGTTCAAGCAGGGCGCCAAGCCCGGCGACACCGTGGTCATCGGTGAGGACGACGGCGTGGTCTTCGACTGGGAGCCCACCATGATGGCAGGCGCCGAGCTCCTGGCGTCCCCGCGCGGCACCGACGTCCGGTTCGCGGACATCGGCGACCGCCCCACCCGGAACCAGAAGCGCGAAGAACAGCAGGAGCGCAAGGACGCCAAGGCTGCGGCCCGGGCCGAGCTCGAGGCCGAGCGCAAGGCGGGCATCTGGACCGAGTCCGTGAGCAGCCGGCGCGTGGCCAAGCCCCTCAAGGAGAGTGGACTGGACGCAGGCGATGAGTTCTAGGCCCGCAGCAGCGCCTTTTTCCATGGCCGCAGCAGCGCCCTCAGAAGGCACTGAGCCGGCGTCCGACCGGAGCGTGTTGGCCAACGCCCGCCGGATCGTGGTTAAGGTCGGCTCGTCCTCCCTGACCAGCATCAAGGGCGGAATCTCCGAGGAGTCCCTGACCAACCTCGCCGACGCCCTCGCGGCGAAGCGGAACACGGGCGCGGAGATCATCCTGGTGTCCTCCGGTGCCATTGCGGCCGGGCTCGCGCCGCTGGGACTGGCCAAGCGCCCCCGGGACCTTGCCACCCAGCAGGCTGCTGCCAGCGTGGGCCAGGGCCTGCTCATGGCCCGGTACACGCAGGCATTCGGCGCCCACGGCGTCACGGTCAGCCAGGTCCTCCTCACGGCGGAGGACCTGATGCGCCGCAGCCAGCACGCCAACGCCTTCCGGGCGCTCAACCGCCTCCTTAACCTCGGGGTGGTGCCGGTGGTCAACGAAAACGACACGGTGGCCACGCACGAGATCCGCTTCGGTGACAACGACCGCCTTGCAGCACTGGTGGCCCACCTGGTCCGCGCCGACGCGCTGGTACTGCTCTCCGACGTCGACTCCCTCTACGACGGCCCGCCTGCCCACGGGGCCAAGCGGATTCCGCTGGTGGAAGGCCCGCAGGATCTGGAGGGTGTCTCCATCGGCAAGGCTGGCAAGGCCGGTGTGGGAACCGGCGGGATGCTCACCAAGGTTGAGGCTGCCACCATGGCCGCCGGTTCGGGCATCCACGCCCTGGTTACGTCAACGCCGAACGCCGCGGCGGCACTCCGCGGCGAGGACGTGGGCACTTGGTTCACCGTAAACGGCGCCCGCAAACCGGTCCGGCTGCTCTGGCTGGCCCACATCGCGTCAGTCCAGGGCCGCCTGGTCCTGGACGAAGGAGCGGTCCGCGCAGTGCGGCACCACCGGACGTCCCTGCTCCCTGCCGGGATTTCCGCGGTGCACGGAGAGTTTGAAGCCGGCGACGCCGTCGAAATAGCGGCTGCCGACGGCACCGTGGTGGCGCGCGGACTGGTCAACTACTCCTCGGCGGAGCTTCCCCGCATGCTGGGGCGCACCACCATGGAGTTGGGGGAGGAGCTGGGCAGCGGCTACGAGCGTGAAGTTGTTCATGTTGACGACCTGGTGCTGGTCCGGGCCGTCCGCTCGCCTAAACTTGGACTATGACTGAGGCCCTGATCCATAACGCTGCTGAAAATTCCGGAGAGACCAACGCGGCTGCCCAGGCGCAGCCGCTGGAATCCGCGGAGGCTCCGGCGTCGGGCACTGTGACTTCCGGCACTGAGGCTTCAGTTGCTGGGTCGTCGGGCGCTGTTCCCTTGTCCGAGGAAGAAGTCGAGGCCGGCGTCCACGCCATTGCAGACCGTTCGCGCCATGCTGCCCGCCGGATGGCCATGGCCAACCGGGCCTGGAAGGACCGGGCGCTGCGCGCCGTCTGTGCCGCACTTGAAGAGAACCAGCAGGCCATCCTCGCAGCCAACGCCGAAGATGTAGCCCGGGGCAAGGCCAACGGAACCTCTGCGGCCATGCTGGACCGGCTCACGCTGACGCCTGCCCGCATCCAGGGTTTGGCCGATGCTTTGGAGAACCTGGCGAACCTGCCGGACCCGGTAGGCAACGTGGTCCGCGGCCAGACGCTGCCCAACGGCCTGCGCCTGCGCCAGGTCAACGTTCCCATGGGCGTGGTGGCAGCCATCTATGAGGCCCGCCCCAACGTCACCGTGGACATCGCCGGTCTCGCCCTCAAGAGCGGCAACGCCGTCATCCTCCGCGGTGGAAGCGCCGCGGAATCCACTAACGAGGTCCTGGTGCGGATCCTGCGTGAGGCGCTGGAATCCGTTGGCCTGCCCGCGGACGCCGTCCAGACGGTGGACCAGTACGGCCGCGCCGGTGCGACGGCCCTGATGCGCGCCCGCGGCCGCGTTGACGTCCTGATTCCCCGCGGCGGCCGCGAACTGATCCAGTCGGTCGTCACCAACTCCGCCGTGCCGGTCATCGAGACCGGCGAGGGCAATGTGCACATCTTCATTGATGAGTCCGCCGGCGAAGAGATGGCCGTAGAAATCCTGCTCAACGCGAAGACCCAGCGCCCCAGCGTGTGCAACACCGTGGAGACGCTCCTGGTGCACTCGGGCTCCACAGTGCTTCCCGCCGTCGCCACCGCGCTGCAGAAGGCCGGCGTCAGGCTGCACGTGGACGAACGCATCCGCGCCGCGTTGCCGGCGGGCGTGGCGGCCGAGGCCGCGACGGACGAGGACTGGGGGACCGAGTACATGGACCTGGATCTCGCCGTGGCCATGGTGGACAGCCTTGACCAAGCGGTCAAGCACATCCGAACGTGGTCCACCGGCCACACCGAGGCGATCCTCACCAACAACCTGGCCAACGCGGAGCGGTTCATCGCCGAGATCGATTCGGCGGCGGTGATTGTCAACGCCTCCACCCGCTTCACGGACGGCGGCGAGCTGGGCCTGGGCGCCGAAGTGGGCATCTCCACGCAGAAGCTGCACGCGCGCGGTCCGATGGGTCTGACGGAGCTCACCACCACCAAGTGGATCGTCCAAGGCGAGGGCCAGGTCCGCGGGTAGCAACGCGGTAACATAGACCAGAACCATTCGCAGCGGTCACTTCCGCTGCCGCAATCCTTGAACCCTAGGGGAGAACATGCTGTTCCAGCAGATCGCCATGACCGCAGCCGCTGAGGCCGAAGAACACGAACTTGCTCCGCTCTGGGCCGAGCCGTGGGTCTTCGGTGTGGTCATTTTCGCCATCCTGCTGGTGATGATGTTCATCACGCTCTCCTACACCAATCTGGGCAACCGCCACGAGGTCACCGAGGAGCACGCCGACCCGCACCGCCAGCACCCGAACAAGCACGATCACGGGCAGGGCCACTAACATTTCGCGCGCTCTGCACCGTCAAGGTGCCAACGGCCGGCTGCGGGTAGGCGTGATGGGCGGGACGTTCGATCCCATCCATCACGGCCACCTCGTGGCTGCCAGCGAAGTTGCCGCCGAGTTCGAACTGGACGAGGTGATTTTTGTCCCCACAGGTCAGCCGTGGCAGAAGTCCCACAAACAGGTCAGCGAAGCGGAACACCGGTACCTCATGACGGTGATTGCCACTGCCTCGAACCCGCGGTTCACCGTCAGCCGCGTGGACGTGGAACGGCCTGGCCCGACCTACACCATCGATACGCTCCGCGACCTGCGCGCCCAGCGCCCCGAGGCGGACCTCTTCTTTATCACCGGCGCGGATGCCCTGGCCCAGATCCTGTCCTGGAAGGATATTGACGAGCTCTGGTCGCTTGCGCACTTTGTTGGTGTCACCCGGCCGGGGCACGTCCTGGACGGCATGGGCCGGGACGACGTCAGCCTGCTCGAAGTGCCGGCCATGGCCATCTCCTCGACGGATTGCCGCAGCCGGGTGGCAGCGAACAACCCGGTCTGGTACCTGGTACCGGACGGCGTGGTGCAATACATCGCCAAATACGGCCTCTACGCGGACGTCCCGCCTGTCGGGACGGACGCCGCGGCCGGTGCACGTGAACCAGCAAGTACTGAATGAGTCCTCAATGAGTCACGAACAGCCCCCCTTCCGCAGCCGCAGGGAACTCCGGAAGGCCCGCGACGCACAGCAGGCGGCCGCCGCCGGAAATACCGCGCACGACGACGGCCAGGCGACTGCCGCGTCCGGTGAACCTTCCGCTTCGGGGCCTGCCCTTGCGGCCGCGCCTGCTTCGTCCGGTCATTCCGGTCCGGACGGCGCGCCTCCTTCTGCTCCGGCAGCCGCAGTTTCCGCTGCGCCCCGGCAGGCGTCGACGGAACGGTCCTCACAGGTCCGCGCCCGCGACCGCGCTGCCCTCCGTGCCATCAAGGAGATGGAGCAGAAGGAAAACCAGCTTTCTGCCGGTGGCCCGGTGACCCGGCGCCAGCTCCGGCTCCAGCAGCTTAAGGAACAGGCCCTGACCGGGCTGAACCCGGTCGTCCCACCGGCGCAGACGGACGCTCCGGCGGCGGAAGGCAATGGATCCACACGACCCGGCGCCCCTGGGAACCCGAAGGTTCCTGCCCAGCCGAACAATCCGGCGCATCCCAGGGCTGCCGGCGACGGGCCGCAGCCGGGACCTGCAGGCGGGCATGAACTGCCGGCCATGACCGTGGAGCAGGCACTCGCGGCGCGTTCCCTCATCGCTGAGCAGGCGCGCAACCAGATCGCCAAGATGGAGCACATAGCTTCGCTGGATCCCGAAGCTGTTGACCCGGAGATCCTTGCCGAACAGATCGCCCTGGCCGAGCGTGCGGCCGTGCTGAACCGCCGGGCCATGGCAAGGCAGAAGCTGGCTGAGCAGGCGTCCGCCCCGCCGGCCCGGGACAGTGCAGCGAAAGAACGTCAGGCACCCTCCACCGCCACCAACCTGGCCATGGTCACGCCGCTGGAGTTCGTCCAGGTTCCCGGCGTGGACCGCCCCGTGATGAAGGCTCCGGCCACGTCCTACGTGCCGGTCACAACCCATCAGGGCACCAAGATCCCGGCGCGTGAGAGCGGCCCCGCGGCGACCGCGGACCGCACCCAAGGACCAAACGCTTCACAGGGTCCTTCGGGTCAGGTTCCGGAGGGCTCCGGATCCAAGCGATCACACGTGATTGCGCGGGCCGAGGCAGCGGCCCGGGCCGCCGGGGGAGCTGGGGGAGTGCTGGAAGCCCAGCCTGTCCAGCACCGACAGGCGCAACGCCGGGCGGCACAGGAAGGGCCGGCAACAGCGCCGCAGTCCGCGCCGCAGGAGACGCGTGTGCCACCACAACGGCCCCTACCGCAGCCGCCCGCCGAACCATTGGCGGACGACCTCTTCGAAGACCTTCCCCGTGTTCCGGCGGCATCGGCCCATGGCCTGGAACCGCTGGACGCTGCCACGGCAGGCCTCGCCCGGGCTAACCGAAACCGGATGCTGCAGATTTTCGTCCTGGCGCTGGGCATCGTGGCGCTTATCGCCGGGATCATCCTCATCATTAGCGGATTTTCCGGCTAGCAGTCCGGCCGCGCCAACAGCATTTTCAACCCTACAAGGAGTCCCGTGACTGCATCAGAATCATCCATCATCACAGCCCGCGCTGCCGCCAAGGCCGCTGCGGACAAGCTCGCCCAGGACGTGGTGGGCCTGGACGTCAGCGAGCGTCTCGCCTTGGCTGACGTCTTCCTTATCGCCTCGGCACCCAGCGAGCGCCAGGTCAACGCGATCGTCGACGGCATTGAGGAAGAACTGGCCAAGCTGGACCTCCGTCCTGTCCGCCGCGAAGGCCGCTCCGGCGGACGCTGGGTCCTGCTCGACTACTCAGACATCGTGATCCACGTGCAGCACGAAGAGGACCGCGTCTTCTACGCCCTGGAGCGGCTCTGGAAGGACTGCCCCGTGGTGGATCTGGGGCTCGGAGACGACGCTTCCGCCAAGGCCGGCGCGGCCGCCGAGGGCGAGTAAGGTTCACCCCAAAAGCCGAATATGCCCGATTTGGAATTTTCGGAATTGCTGTTCTAAGATATTTGAGTTGCTCCGGGGAGACCCGGAAAAACGCTCCCGGAGCGGCAATAGTTCGGGGCTGTGGCGCAGCTGGTAGCGCACCTGCATGGCATGCAGGGGGTCAGGGGTTCGAGTCCCCTCAGCTCCACCAAATAATCCGCCGGAACCATGTGGTTCCGGCGGTTTTTTGCTGTTTTCGTTGCCTTGCCGGGCCCTGCCTGGCGCCGCACGGGCCATTACACCTGGAGAGGCGGCCGACCGACGGAGCGGTTTCCGGCAGTCCAGAGGCCCGATTGGTGTCACCAGCGAAAGTGCATTAAGCTGGTCAGGTTGCTCCGGGGGAAACCACCGGAACAGCAAATCCGGGGCTGTGGCGCAGCTGGTAGCGCACCTGCATGGCATGCAGGGGGTCAGGGGTTCGAGTCCCCTCAGCTCCACGGATATGAGAAACACCCCGGTCTTCGGACCGGGGTGTTTTTCTTTACCTGGGTTTCCCTCCCGGAGTCAGTTGCAGAGCCGCCGACTCAGAGCCGCGGATCTCTTTCACAGCCAGCCTGTCCGGCGCAGGGGAGGTTCCTTGCCGCCGGGGCGCTGGACCAACACCTGGTTGACGCCTGTCAGCCCGTTCTCGAAGCCCACGGCACTGGAAGCCATATACAGACGCCACACCCTGGCCCGCCCGCTGCCGGCAAGCCGCACGGCGTCGTCCCAGTTCTCCTCCAGCCGCCGAACCCACGCCCGCAGGGTCAGGGCATAGTGCCTGCGGAGGGCCTCTACGTCCAGCACTTCGAAGCGGGCCTCTTCCAGCGCCGTCACCATCTCGCCCAGGCTGATCATTTCGCCGTCGGGAAACACGTAGCGGGGAATAAACGAATCCGGGTCCGGGCTGGTGGGGCCGGCATTCCACGAGATGGCGTGGTTAAGCAGCCTGCCGCCCGGTTTCAGCAGCGCATACAGGGCAGCCGCATAGCGGGGGGTCTGTTCCCGGCCAACGTGCTCGGACATCCCGATGGAACTGATGGCATCGAATGGCCCGTCCGTGACATCTCGGTAGTCCTGAACCCGGATTTCCACCTTGCCGGAAAGTCCCGCATCAGCCACCCGCTGCCGGGCCAGTTCGGCCTGTTCCGACGAGAGCGTCACCCCCACCACCGACGCCCCGTACTTCCCCGCGGCATGCAGGGCGAAACTGCCCCAGCCGCAGCCCACATCCAGAACCCGCATCCCTGGCTCCAGGTCCAGCTTGCGGCAGACGAGGTCCAGCTTGGATTCCTGCGCTGCCTCCAGCCCGCCGGGACCTCCGGAGGAACCGTCCGTCCGGCTGCCGGGCTGCCCGTCGTCCGGCCAGACCGCGCACGAGTAGACCATCGATGGGCCCAGCACCAGGGAATAAAACCTGTTGCCCACATCGTAGTGATGGGAGATCGCCGCAGAGTCTCGGCTGCGCGAATGCAGGCGCCCCTTTCGCGCCACTTTCGCTTCTTCCGGGGGCGGAACCGGATTGGGACCGAGTGCCCCGAGCCGGACGGCGGTCCGCAACAGTGCCCAGAGTTCAGGCGGCGTGGGAGGGCGGAACGGGCCCGGCTCGGCGAACTTGCCCGCGGAGCTCAGGGCGGTAAAGGCGGCGAAGATGTCACCGGGCGCATCGATTTCCCCCGCCACATAGGCCCGGCTCAAGCCAAGCTGGCCGGGGGACCACAGCATGCGCCGCAGGGCACGGCGCGAACGGAATTCGATGATGGGCGCTCCCTCGGGGCCGGCTTCCGAACCATCCCACGCCCTCAGCCGCAGGGGTATCGTTTCCGTCCCCAGGACAATGCCAAGGGCTTTACTGAGCTGTCCGGCGGCGCCGTTGCTTCGCGTCATGATGGTCCTCCCGTCCCCGTGTGTGCCCAGACTATGGCCACGGCGCCCCGCAGGGCTATGGCGCGCCGGCCATCATCTGTCGGATCCTCCGTCCCGGTATCATGGGGGAGTGAATCCCACCCCCGCCGACGTCGTAGTCATCGGGGCGGGCCAGGCCGGACTTTCCGCCGCATACCACCTCAAGCGCCGCGGCCTGGACTACGTGGTGCTGGATGCCGAGCAAGGCCCGGGCGGCGCCTGGCGGCACCGGTGGAGGAGCCTGCGAATGGCAACCGTGAACGGCATCAGCGACCTCCCCGGCATCGCTAAACCCTCACCGGACCCGCGGGAACCCAGCTCCGAATTCCTCACCCGGTACTTCAGCGGCTACGAGGAGGAACTCGGCCTCGACGTGCATCGGCCGGTCAAGGTCCGGTCCGTGCACCGGGAAGACGAGGAGCCAGCCGGGCGGCTCCTCGTCAGGACAGACAAAGACGACTGGAGCGCGCGGGCCATCATTAACGCCACCGGCACCTGGACCCGGCCCTTCTGGCCCATTTATCCCGGCCGGGAAACCTTTCGGGGCCGGCAGTTGCATGTGGCCGACTACGTCGCCGCAGATGAATTCGCGGGGCTGCATGTCATTGTGGTGGGCGGCGGCATCTCCGCGGTGGGCCTCCTGGATGAAATCTCCCAGGTGACCACCACAAGCTGGTTCACCCGCCGCGAGCCGGAATGGCGGGACGCAGGGTTCGACTCCCAGGCGGGCCACGACGCCGTCGCGCTCGTGGAAGAGCGCGTCCGCCAGGGCCTGCCGCCGCAAAGCGTGGTCTCGGTGACAGGGCTCGTCTGGACGCCGGCGCTGCGCGCCGCGGCAGCACGCGGGGCGCTGGACCGGCGCCCGATGTTTACGGCCATCGAAGCGGACGGTGTCCGCCTGGCGGATGGAAGCTTCCTGGCGGCCGACGTCATCCTCTGGGCCACCGGCTTCCGGGCCGAACTTGAGCACCTGGCACCGCTGGGGCTCCGTGGTCCCGGCGGCGGTATCGTTATGGACGGTACCCGGGTGGCAGCGGAGCCGCGCGTCCACCTGGTGGGTTACGGCCCGTCGTCGTCCACTATCGGCGCAAACCGGGCAGGACGCGCAGCCGTGACCGCCATCCTCAAACTCCCCGGCATCGAACCCAGCCAGGCTGCGCAGGCATGGGGCTGACGGGTACCGCGCCGCGCGGCGGCAACCAAGAAGACCACCCCACCCCGGAAGGCGGCACCAGCCCCGTGACAGGACCCACCCTTGAGGATGTTTTCCGGATACTGCGCCGCCGGCCGGATGTGGAAGCGCCAAACCTCCAGGCCTGGGACGCCACGGACCGGCTCCTGCTGGAGACAGCCTCGTCCTTTGTCCGGCCCGGCAGTACTGTGGCGGTCATCGGTGACCGATACGGTGCCCTGACCCTGGGCGCCCGCGCTGTCCTCCAGCCGGGCGCGTTGCGGGTGCACCAGGACCTGATCACGGGGGAGCGCGCGTTGCAGCTTAACGCGGCCGCCCTCGCCTCGCACTACCCTGAAGCGCCGCGCGACCCAGCGAACCCTGACCCGGCGAACCCCGACCCGGCGAACCCCGACTCAGCGAACTCTGATTCGGCCAACCCTGACTCAGCGCATCATGACAGAGCGCGCGACGACGGCGGCGCACCTTCCGCGCCCGGCTTCCGGCAGTTGCCGCTTGGCCCTGCCCTGCTGGCCGGAGCGGAAACGGTCCTGATGCAGCTGCCCAAAACCCTCGCGGAGCTGGACGAGGCCGCTGCCGCCGTCGCCCGTTACGCCGCCCCGGAGGCAGTGCTGCTGGCCGGCGGCCGGATCAAGCACATGTCCCTGGGCATGAACGCGGTCCTGGCCAAACACTTCGAGGTCGTCCAGCCCCAGCACGCCCGGCAGAAGTCCCGGGTGCTGCTGGCCACCGGCCCCCGGCGGGACGGGGAAGGCAGCCGCTTTCCCGCCGTCGAACACCTCGCGGAACTGGACCTGGAAGTCGCCGCGCATGGGGCGGTCTTTGCCGGGGCAAAGCTGGACATCGGAACCCGGTTCCTGCTCACGCTCCTGCCGGAGATGAAGTCCGCCCGCCATGCCGTGGACCTGGGATGCGGCACCGGTATCCTGGCCGCGATGTATGCCCGCCGGTTTCCTGGGGCCGCCGTGACGGCATCGGACCAGTCCGCTGCCGCAGTGGCTTCCGCGCGCGCCACCGCGGAAGCGAACGGACTGGGGGAGCGCATCAGCGTCCTGCAGGACGACGCCCTCAGCACGCTTCCGGACGGTGCCGCGGATCTGGTCCTCCTGAATCCGCCATTCCACGTAGGCGCGGGGGTGCACGCAGGCGCAGGGCTGAAGCTCATTGCCGCCGCGGGCCGCGTGCTGGAACCGGGAGGCGAGCTATGGACGGTGTTCAACCGCCATCTGCCATACCTGCCGGCACTGGAACGCGAAGTGGGGCCAACGGTGATAAAGGGCCAGAACCCAAAGTTCACAATCACCCTCAGCCGGCGCCGGGCCTGACGGGCAGTTGCCGGCGCGTACATTGACCGCGGCCCGGCGCCTCCCGCCTCCGCCACATCGCCGCGGCGCATGTGCCAGCCCGGGCGTGTACCGTACGATTTCAAGCAGCACCATACCGGGTGGCCGAAGACGTTTAGGGGACGCCGTGACTGAGACCCGCCAATCCGCGCCAAGGCGAGGAACCAACCTGCCCCGGATGGGCGACTTCAACCTCACGGTGATCCTGGACGCCATCCGGCGTGCCGGCGGTGGCCTGAGCCGCGTTGAGCTGGCCCAGATCGTGGGCCTTTCACCGCAGACCATCTCAAACATCTCCCGCAGGCTGCTGGACCAGAACCTCATCGTCGAAGCAGGCAAGGAAGGCAGCGGCCCGGGCAAGCCGCGGACGATCCTCCGGCTCAACCCCGGTGGGATGTATGCGCTCGGCGTGCACCTGGACCCCGCCGTCACTACCCTGGTGGTCCTGGACCTGGTGGGCGCCGTGGTGCAGCACGTACGGATGGAAACTCCCGGCGGCAATGATCCGGCTGCGGTGATCTCCACCATCGCGGCCGGAATCACTGACCTGGTCAACGATTCCGGCGTGGACCGGGGACGCATCGCCGGACTCGGCATTGCGGCCCCCGGCCCCATCGATCCTGAACACGGGACCGTGGTGGACCCGCCGCTGCTGTCGGGCTGGGACCGGGTGGAACTGCGCAATGCGCTGTCCGAAGCCACCGGCTACCCCGTTCTCATGGACAAGGACGTCACCAGTGCGGCCGTGGCCGAGACGTGGGCCGGCGGTCCCAGCGGCGCCGGGAGCTTCGTTTTCATGTACATGGGCACCGGCATCGGCTGCGGGATCGTGCTGAACGATGAAGTGGTCCGGGGTACCTCCGGCAACGCCGGTGAAATCGGACATATCGTGGTGGATCCGGACGGTCCGCTATGCGACTGCGGGCAGCACGGCTGCGTGAAATCCTCCGCGATTCCGCAGGTCCTCGTTGCAGAAGCGGAGGCGGCAGGCATCCTGGCCCGGTCGCGCACCGGCGACAGCGGAGCCGAAATCCAGCAAAGCTTCGGGCAGCTGTGCGACCTCGCCGACGCCGGCGACAAACGCGCTCTGGCCATCATCGACAAGTCCGCAGTCCTGGTGGCGCGGGCCGCCTCCGTCGTGGCCAACGCCCTGGACGTGGAGCGGGTCGTCTTCGGCGGCCCGTTCTGGAGCCGGCTCTCCCGCCGCTACCTGGAGCTGGTGCCGGAGATGCTGAACACCAACAGCGCAGCGCGGCTCATCCACCCCATCGAGGTGGTGGGCACCGGAGTGGGCGAGGACGTGGGCGCCATCGGCGCCGCGTCCCTCGTGCTGGAAGATGCGCTCGCCCCCCGGGCGCAGCGCCTCCTCCTGGAGTCCTGAACCATGGCCCGCACCACGCGCCGCACGGCGCTGAAGGCAGGGGCGGCCGCGGCCGCAGCACTGATGGGACTCACCGCCTGCTCGCCGGGATCCGACAGCGATTCCGGAACCACCCTCAAGGTCGCCTACCAGAAGACGGATTCCTTCACCGCCCTGGACACCATGTTCCAGTCCGCCAAGTCGGACTTCGAGGCCGCCCACCCGGGTGTCACGGTGGACCTGCAGCCCATCCAGGGCAATGACGAGGACTACGGAACCAAACTGGCACTCGCCCTCCGCTCACCGGCCACGGCCCCGGACGTGTTCTACGAGGACACTTTCAAGGTCCGCTCCGACGTCGACGCCGGCTACCTCCTTAAGCTCGACTCCCACCTGGATCAATGGGAGGGCTGGGACGCCTTCGAGGACGCGGCCAAGGCGGCCGGAAAGGCGGACGACGGCGGCACGTACGCAGTGCCGCTGGGTACCGACACCCGGGTCATCTGGTACAACAAGAAGGTTTTCGCGGCCGCCGGGATCAGTGTCCCGTGGCAGCCGAAGAGCTGGGAGGACATCCTCACGGCCGCGCGCACCATCAAGGCCCAAGGCCCGGACATCATTCCCTTCAACATGTACGCGGGCAAGGGCACCGGCGAAGGCACTGTCATGCAGGGCTTCTACGAACTTCTGTACGGCACGGGAACCGGGCTCTACGACGACGACACCGGTAAGTGGGTGGTTGGTTCGGCAGGCTTCCAGGATTCCCTGGCGTTCCTGAAGACCCTCTACGACGAGGACCTTGCGGTCAGTCCCGCGGAGGCGCTGGACGGCAACGTGTGGAAGAAGGTCTTTGGCGAGTGGTTCCCGAAGGGCCGCCTGGGCGGGACCGTGGAAGGTTCCTACGCGCCGTCGTTCTGGCAGGAAGGCGGCAGCTACGAATGGCCCGGCTATGCGCAGGACATGGGCGTCGCTCCTTTCCCCACGCGTGACGGCGCAGCCCCGGGTGCGGTGAGCATGTCCGGAGGGTGGACGCTGGCGGTGGGCGCGGGCACCAAGGACCCGGACCTCGCTTTCGAATTCCTCGCCACGGCCCTGAACATGGAGAATTCGCTGGCCTTCACCCTTGCCAGCTCGCAGATTGCGGTCCGCAAGGACGTCGCTGCGCATCCCGATTACCAGGCCGCCAATCCCTTCGTGGGGGACGTATCCGCCGTCGTGCCGGTAACCCGCTACCGTCCTGCCACCTCGGACTATCCCCGGATCTCCGCTGCGGTGCAGGAAGCCACTGAAGCCGTGATCACCGGTGCCCGGACACCGGCAGAGGCTGCGGCCGGCTATGACGCTGCGGTGGAGCAGATCGTCGGCGTCGAAAACATCGTCCGGAAGTAGCTTGTGTCCGCCTCCGCCGGCCCGCGGCAGGGCCTCCGGTATCTTCCGGTCCTGCCCGCCGTCCTGCTCCTGCTGGTTTTCCTTGCCGGTCCCGTCGCCTGGGCCTTCCACGCCTCCTTGACCAATGCCGGACTGACAGGCCGCACCGCCCGCAACCCGCAGTGGATCGGACTGGAGAACTACGCGAGGCTGCTGGGAGATGACGCCTTCCCCCTGTCCCTGCTGGTAACGCTCGTGTTCGTGGTGGGCTCGGCGGTCCTGGGCCAGAACCTGCTGGGGCTGGCCTTGGCTGTCCTGATGCGCCGGGCACGTCCCGCCATTTCCGCGGCGGTGGGCACGGCGGTGGTGGCGGCGTGGGTGCTGCCTGAGATCGTTGCCGCCTTTGCCGCCTATGCGTATTTCAGCCGCGACGGCACGCTCAACCAGCTCCTCGGGGGGCTCGGTTTGCAGGGCGCGGACTGGCTTTATTCCTTTCCCCTGGCGGCGGTGATGCTGGCCAATGTGTGGCGGGGAACGGCGTTCTCCATGCTGGTCTACCGCGCGGCGCTGAACGACGTTCCAGTCGAAGTGGTTGAGGCGGCGCAGGTGGACGGGGCCACGGGGTGGCAGCGGCTGGCCTTCATCACCCTGCCCATCATCCGCGGCAGCATCGCCACGAACCTGATGCTGGTCACGCTGCAGACGCTTGCGGTGTTCACGCTCATTTGGGTGATGACGGCCGGGGGCCCAGCGAATGCCAGCGCCACATTGCCGCTGCTGGCGTACGTTGAAGCGTTCCGCTTCGGGGACATCGGCTATGGGACGGCAGTGGCGGTGGTCCTGCTGCTGATCGGAGCCGGATTCGGGGCTGTCTACATCCGGCTGCTGCGCGGAGCCCGGGCATGAAGCGGAAGGACGCCGGCAGAAAGCGGCAGGCCGTCGGCAAAAAGCTGATGGGCAGTGCGCCGGCCGATGCCGCACTCCTGGTGTTGGGCGCCTGCTTCCTGCTGCCGCTCCTGTGGCTGGTGCTGGCCTCCCTCGACACCGGGGCCGGCCACGAAACGCGCCTGCCGGAGCAGCCGGGGCTGGCCAACTTCACCGCTGTCATGACTCCGGAGCTGCTGCTGGGGCCGCTGTGGAACAGCCTGGTGCTTTCAGCCGGTACCGGTGCGGTGACCCTGGCAGCAGCCGTGCTGGCGGCCTATCCGCTGTCCCGCTACCGGTCCCGCTTCAACGGCCCGTTCATGTACGGTGTCCTGTTTGGCACCTGCCTGCCCATCACCGCGATCATGGTTCCGGTTTACGGGTTGTTCGTGCAGCTGGAACTGCTGGACTCCATGCCCGCCACCATCCTGTTCATGGCGGCCACCTCGCTGCCGATGGCCATCTGGATGACCCGGAACTTCATGGATTCCGTGCCGGTCTCCCTGGAGGAAGCAGCCTGGATGGACGGTGCGTCACGGATGGCGGCGTTGTGGGCCATTGTCCTTCCGCTGATGCGGTCCGGGCTGGGCGTGGTGTTCATCTTCGTGTTCATCCAGGCCTGGGGCAACTTCTTCGTGCCCTTCGTGCTGCTCCTGTCCACGGCGACACAACCGGCGGCCGTCTCGATCTACAGCTTCTTCGGCCAGCACGGAGCGGTGGCCTACGGACAACTGGCCGCCTTCTCGATCCTGTACTCGTCACCTGTGCTGGCCCTGTATGCCATCGTGGCCAAGGGCTCGGGCGGCACCTTTGCCTTGTCCGGTGCTGTGCGCGGGTAGGGCCGGCCCCGCCTGGCTCAGCTCCCGTCCGGCTACGGGGCAGCCGCGCGGAGGTCATCTATCAGGACAGTCAGCGGTGCATTGGTGGCGCTGCCTGAGAGGTACGTCATGATGCCCACGCTGCCAGGCACCTGCAGCACGGCGGTCGAGTCCGTCACGGTGCGCTGCCACATGGCGGGCTCAGCGGTACCCAATTCCCAGACGCGTGCCCGGACGGTGGTGGGGCTCGTGCCCGTAACCTGCAGCCGGATGCCGAGCCGGTCGCCAACTGCATAGTTCAGCCCCGCAACCGTGCCGCCGATCAATGTGGTTTCGGCGCCGCTGGACGTCGCCCGCACCAGCGAAAGATTCACGCTACCCGTGGATGTCAGCTGCAGTTTGGCACGGTATTCGCCGCTTCCAGGAACTCTCCGGCCGATTACCGAAGTGTAGATTCCGCTGCCGGTCGCGGGCTTATCCGTGGCCAGCACCAGGTACACGTCAGTCGCGGACGAAGAAACAGAACCAAGATAGGCGCTGTTGCCGACTGCGGGGGCGGAGATTCGGATCCGCCCCTCGCCTGCGGAGACGGAATACGCGGAGGAATTGCCGGTGGTTGTCCACGGACCGCCCACGTCTGCGCTGCCCAGCCCGTTGGAGACCGTGCGGTCGAAGGCGTCGGCAGCCAGGACCGCAGTGGTGGCCAGCGAGAGCTGCCGGGTGGTTGAATCAGTGGCACCGTCGTTATCCGTTACCGTCAGTGTGACTGCGTAGGTGCCTGCAGAGGCATAGGTGTGCGACGCCGTCGTTGTGCTTCCCGTCGTCCCGTCGCCGAAATTCCAGGCGTACGACGCTATGCTGCCGTCCGGGTCTGTGGATGCTGAGCCATCAAACGAGCACGATAGGCCATCGCAGCTTTCAGTGAACGAGGCCGTCGGCAGGGCATTCCCTGCGCCCGTTGTTATGCCGAAAGCATCCGCGAAACTGCCGTTTGTGGCCACAAACCGCGCATTGAGAGAGGTTTCCGTGAACTGCAGCTGCAGAAACCCGTGGCTGGGACTGGCATTGAGCGCAGAATAGCTGGCGAAGTAGGGTGCCTCCGGGTCGGCTGTGTTGACGTCCCGCAGGGCAACTCCACCGGTTCCCACGGTGGCGAAGACAGTACCGGCACCCTTCGACAGCGCATTGTCGGCGTCACGAACGCAGCCCGCCTGGTAGGTGCCCGGAACAACTGCGGTGCAGCCCCCGCCGGTACCAAGCTGCTTGCTTCGCTGGTAGAGGTGTTCATGGCCGTTCAGTACCAGGTCGACTTTCTTGTTGAGGACCAGGTTGGTGACCGCGGACCCGGCCACGCATCCGTACTGGCCTATGGAGAGGCAGGGGGTGTGCATCCCGACGACTACCCACGGAATGGAGGCGGACCGGGCACCGTCGATGGCTGCTGCCGTCCAGTTGTAGCGGACGCTACCCGCTGAGTAGTCCCAAGTGCCCTCGGGAAAGGGTATGCCCGGCGATATCATGATGAACCTGGCCATCGGGTCCTGCTGCGGAACGTCAACGTAGTACTGGCGCCCGTAGGTTCCGACCAGACCGGGCAGCTGGTTCGGCAGGCAGGCCCCAAAATCATTTATATTGCCGTTCTGGCCGTTGCTCTCGTGGTTTCCGGAGACGAGCTCGAAGGGAAAGCCCGCGCCGGTGTTTGCTGTCACCAGGTCACACCAGCTCTGTTCTGCTCCCGTGGTCCCGTAGGACAGGTCGCCCAAGGCAAGGTTGAGATCAGGTTTCACCGCGCCAATGCCCGCCAGGACGCCCGCGGCTGCTGCACTTGCGGAGTAGTCGCCGGCTGCCGTGACGTGCAGCTCACCAGGAGTGGCCGGGATCAGGGCGGCGGGTGCCGCCACCTGCCGGTCCACGACGGCGGACATCCCCGCTTGCGGCTGCCCGCCGGACTGCGGGGGCGGGCCGGGAAGAATCGCCAGGAGCAAAGCCCCCAGGGCAAGTGCGGTTGCGGTCACGCGCCGATCATGCATGGTGGGCTCCTGTTCCGGAACACTGCCGGGCACCTCGGCCCTGGCGGGGAGAGCTGCGCTGTGAGTGCGCGGGTACCGGATCCAAGGCGTGAGACCGCACGAGGCGTATAGGCGAGAGTCAGTCGATGTCCTCGAGGACCACTCCGTAGGGGAGCGTCTCGTCGAGGTGTGCCTGGTGGCCGGTGGATCCGGGGTTGTAGGTGACCCGGACTCCGTGCAGCTTGTCCGCAGCGGACTGCATGAGGACGGGCCGCACGGTGCTGATAAACATCTCGCTCTTGCCTGCGAGGAACTCCTGGTAGCTGGCTGGAAGCACGATCATGGCAAAAGGATAGACCTGCGGGCGCCTGATGGGGAGGGGGAAACGGCCCGGCCCGACGTCGAATAATATTCTGCCGGCCACCGCCCGCGGCTGTAAAACTGCGTCTTAATTCGGACGCCGACTTGAATGCTTCCCCCCTGGCCCATAGAGTCGTAGGCAAGTTACCGCGGTAACGTGTCAGCGATCCTCCGGTCAGGAGGGTGTGGGTGCCCCCATGTGGGCCTGACATTTGCTCACGGAAAGCTTCAATCCAGGCGTAACAGTCGCGGCTGCGTCCCTGTTGAAGTTCCTTTTCCGTGTTCCCAAACTCAAATTCATTGCCGGGCCGGCACCGCCTTCGGGCAGCTGGCCCCAGTGACCCAAAGCCAAGGACGCAAATGTCGCCACCAAGCCTTATTGACACACATCCATCCCTCTCCGAGACGGCCGCTCCCGTTGCGCTGTCCTACGAGCTCTTTCCGCCCCGTTCGCCCGCTGCGGCCGAGACCCTGTGGACCACCATCCGGGAACTGGAAACCACCAGCCCGGACTATGTCTCCGTGACGTACGGTGCCAGCGGCTCCAACCGGGACACGGCCGTTGACCTGATCAACCGGCTCCTGCTGGAGACCACCCTGCGGCCGCTCGCCCACCTGACCTGCGTGGGGAACACGCCGCAGGAACTCGCGGGGATCATTGGCCAGCTGCTGGACACCGGCGTGCGGGGCATCCTGGCCCTGCGCGGCGACCTGCCCAAGGACGGCGTCGCGCCGGGGGATGGTTCCCTGCGCTACGCCCAGGACCTGATCGACCTGATCCGCCGTGTCGAGCAGCGCCGTTCGGCCCTCCTCTGCGCCGGCAAGATCGCGGTGGGCGTTGCGGCGTACCCCGCACGCCATCCCGAGTCGCCCAGTGAAGCGCACGACGTCGAGGTGTTGCTGGCGAAGCAGCGTTCCGGCGCCGATTTTGCCATCACGCAGGTGTTCTTCCATGCCGGTCAGTACGCCGACTTGCTGACCCGGGCGCGCCGTGCCGGGGTCACCATTCCGATCATTCCAGGTGTCATGCCGTTGACCAGCCTGCGCCGGCTGAAGCGGCTGGGCGAGCTGACCGGGGTGGAGCCGGCAGCAGAGCTCACCGAGCGGCTGGCTGCGGCGGACACCGATGCGGACAGGCTCCGCATCGGCGTCAATGCCACCGTGGACCTGGCCAATGCCGCACTGGATGCGGGAGCACCCGGCATCCACCTGTACACCTTCAACGAACACCAGAGTGCACTCCAGGTGCTGGACAAGCTGGCCCTTCCCAGGCCCAGCCGCCCGGCCGCGCGCACCGCGGGCCGCCGGCTCGCCAGCTGACACCGGGGCCCGCACCCTGAGAACCTGCCCCGAGGCCTGAGCCCAGCCTGCCAGGCCTGCAGACCACCAAGAATTCGAGGAATCACCATGACTGACTTCAGCACGCCCAAAAACACTCCGTTCCCGTCAGCTTCGCTCCTGGGCTACCCCCGGATCGGCCGCCGCCGCGAACTCAAGAAGGCCGTTGAAGCCTACTGGGCCGGCAGGATCGACTCCGCTGCCCTGCACGCCGCCGCCAAGGACATACAGCTCACCACTGCCAGGCGTCTCCAGGAGCTCGGCCTGACCGAGGCCGCCGCTGTCCCCGGCACCTTCTCCTACTACGATCAGGTCCTGGACACCACAGCGCACGTCGGAGCAGTTCCGGCCCGCTTCGGCCAGCTCCTCAACGAAGCAGGACAGCTGGACATCGACGGGTACTTCACCCTCGCCCGCGGCACCAAGGAGCAGCAGCCGCTGGAAATGACCAAGTGGTTCGACACGAATTACCACTACCTGGTTCCGGAGATCGGCCCCGAAACCGCCTTCACCCTGGCTTCCACCGCCAAGGTTGACGAGTTTACCTTCGCCCTGGAGAACGGCATCGAAACCCGCCCGTACATCGTGGGCCCGGTCACCTACCTGCTGCTGTCCAAGGCTACCGACGAGGCACCGGCGGGCTTCGCCCCGCTGTCCCGCCTCGAGGACATCCTGCCTGTCTACGTCCAGCTGCTCGAGAAACTCGCCGCCGCCGGCGCCAGCTGGGTCCAGGTGGACGAACCCGCACTCGTAGTTGACCAGGACACCCCGGCCGCGGAGATCGAAGCAGCCGTGGCCCGCGCCTACGAGGTCCTCACCGCTGCAGCCAACCGCCCGCAGATCCTCGTTTCGACCCCGTACGGTTCGCTTGACGGCCAGCTCGGCACCCTCGCAGCCACCAACATCGAGGCCCTCCACATTGACGTCTTCAAGGGTGCCGTCCCTTCCGCCGCGGCACTCGCCGGACTGGGCAGCAAGACTTTGGTTGCGGGTGTCGTTGACGGCCACAACATCTGGCGCAACGACCTCGCCGCTTCAGCTGCCAAACTGGACGCGTTGAAGGCTGCGGCAGGCAAGCTGGCGGTCAGCACCTCCACCTCCACCCAGCACGTGCCGCATGACGTCGCAGAGGAGACTGAGCTGTCCGACCAGCTCCGCAACTGGCTGGCGTTCTCCGACCAGAAAGCCGCTGAGGTCAGGACCCTTGCCGCATACCTGGCCGATCCTGCATCCGCGCAGGCCGCCATCGATGAAGCCACATCCGTCATTGCCTCCCGCGCCTCAGCCGAAGGCGTCCGCCGCGCCGACGTCCGGGCCCGCACGGAAACCCTTACCGCCGCCGACTTCAGCCGCTCAGCCTACGCGGTCCGCGAAGCCGCGCAGCAGGAAGCATTGCACCTGCCGCCGCTGCCCACCACCACCATCGGGTCCTTCCCGCAGACGGCGGAGATCCGCTCCGCCCGCGCCCGGAACACCAAAGGCGAGCTGAATGACGCGCAGTACGAGCAGCTCATGAAGGACGAGATCAAGCGCGTCGTGGACCTGCAGGAGGAGTTGGGCTACGACGTCCTGGTGCACGGAGAGCCCGAGCGCAACGACATGGTCCAGTACTTCGCCGAGAACCTCGAGGGCTTCGACGTGACGGTCCACGGCTGGGTCCAGTCCTACGGTTCCCGCTGCACCCGACCGTCCATCCTGTGGGGCGACGTCACCCGCAGCGCACCCATCACGGTCAAATGGGCCGAATACGCGCAGTCCCTGACCAGCAAGCCGATGAAGGGCATGCTCACCGGTCCCGTCACCATCCTGGCCTGGTCCTTCGTCCGCGACGACCAGCCGCTGCGCGAAACCGCCAACCAGGTGGGCCTGGCACTGCGTGACGAGATTGCGGACCTCGAAGCCGCCGGCATCAAGGTGATCCAGGTGGACGAGCCCGCGCTGCGTGAACTCCTCCCGCTGCGGAAGGCCGACCACGCCGATTACCTGAAGTGGTCCGTGGACTCGTTCCGCCTGGCCACCGCCGGAGCAGCCGACTCCACCCAGATCCACACCCACCTCTGCTACTCGGAGTTCGGCGTGATCATCGACGCGATCGACGGGCTCGACGCGGACGTGACGTCGATCGAGGCGGCGCGCTCCCGCATGGAGGTTGTGCACGACCTCGAGTCCCACGGCTTCGGCCGCGGTGTCGGCCCGGGCGTGTACGACATCCACTCGCCGCGCGTTCCCGGCGAGCAGGAAGTCACCGAACTGCTCAGCACCGCCGTCAAGCACGTCCCGACGCGACAGCTCTGGGTCAACCCGGACTGTGGCCTGAAGACCCGCGGCTACGCCGAGACCGAGGAGTCGCTGCGCAACCTGGTCAAGGCCACACAGGCAGTCCGCGCGGAACTGCTGGAGGCCGCCGAGTAGCAGCGCAGTGAGCGGCGCCCCCACCGCTAAGGTGAGGGGCGCCGTCGTGCATTAGGTACTCCTCAGGATTCCCAGAGGATCTCGTCGTCCACCACGCCGTCCTCGTCGGCCGAGGCCACCAGGACCTCATCGGTGAAGTGCTCGCCGAGGGTGAAGTCCATGACGAAGTAGCGTTCCGGCTGGCCGGGGTAGATACCCACGTGGCCCAGCTTGAGCGCCTTGAGGAAGACGTCCTTGGTGAGCTGGCTGCGGTCCTCGACGCCGAAGACCTTGTGCAGGTGCTCATCTTTGAGGGCGTTGCAGTGGAAGTGCAGGTATTCCTGGGGGCTGGTGCCTTCCTGGTCCAGTTCCTCCGCAATCATCTCGCGGACCTCGTCCACCAGCTCGGGCAGGAAGCGGAGGCGGTATTCGACCTTGCGGAGGGCGGCTTCGTCGAAGTGGTCGTGGGCGGCGATGTTCAGGTCGAGTTCCAGCGGGTGGCCGCGCAGTTCGTGCTTGGCGGCAACGGAGTGCTCCCGGCCGTGGTTGAGCTCGATCTCCCCAAAATGCTGGCTCGCTACCTTGTTCATAGTCTCAACATAGACCCGAAGCCCGGTGCATTCCAGCGTTGGCGGCTAATTCACGGCGGTGCGCATGCCGGCCAGCGTTTCGGCGAGGAGGTCCACGAACAACTGCACGCGGGCGGTCTTCCGGTCGTTGATCAGCAGGGCGAAGACGTTGCGCGCCAGCCGGATTTCCGGAACGTCCAGGACCACGACGCCGGAGGGCTTGTTCCGCAGCGCAAGCTCAGGAACAAGGGCGGCGCCCAGGCCCGCTGCCGCCATTTCCAGGCTGGCGTGGAAATCGTCGCTGTGCGCGACCACCCGCGGGTGCAGGTTGCAGCCGGCGAACAGCCGCTCGATCACCATGGCGTCGCTGGTCCCGGGGTGGTGCATGATCCAGGGCATCTCCGACAGATGGTCCGCTGCGACCTTCGCATCGCTGCGGAAGCCCCAGCCGGCCGGGAGCACCACCCGGAAATCGTCGTCGCCGATCCACTGCCGGTTGATGGTGTTGGGCCAGGCGAATCCGGTCTGGCCGACCTGGAACACCACGGCCACGTCCAGGTCACCGCCGGTCCGCAGGCCCTGGATGGTCTGGCCGGGCTCGGCGACGGACACCTTCAGGTCGATGCCCAGGTCCTTCCAGGCCGGATTCTTCAGGATGCGGGGGAGGACATACGTGGCCAGGCTGGGAAAGATACCCAGCCGTAGTTCCTGGCTGGCAGTGTCCTGGGTCTTGGAGGCGGCTGCCATCAGCGCCTCTATGTCGGTGAGCACCTTGGCGGCGTGCCGGGTCATGACGACGGCGGCATCCGTAGGAACCACGCTGCGCGCCGACCGCTGGAACAGGGTCACGCCGGTGTCCCGTTCCAGCGCGGACATCTGCTGCGAGACGGCGGACGCCGTGTAGCCGAGCGTCGCCGCGGCGGCCGCGAAGGAGCCCTGCCGCGTGACCTCCAGGAGGGTCTTGAGGTGTACCGGATTTACCACCTGCCCACCCTACTCCGCGGACCCGCGGCAAAGAACCTTTCCATCCCGCCCATCCGGGCAGGCGGCTGCGCCGAATTGCCCTCTGTATACCCGTCCCAGAGGCAATGTTCAGCAGAGGAGCATCCCTTGTCAGCAATCCCAGCAGGAAGTATCGGCCGCCGCCGGGTGGCGGTCATCGGCAGCGGCGTGGCCGGCCTGACCGCGGCGTACGTCCTCAACCGGCATGATGACGTCACAGTTTTTGAAGCGGACGCGCGCTTGGGCGGGCACGCGCACACGCACGACATGCCGCAGCCGGGCGGCGGTACCCTGGGCGTTGACACTGGGTTCATCGTCCACAACGAGCGGACCTATCCCACCCTGTTGCGCCTGTTTGCCGAGCTGGGCGTGGAAACCCAGGACTCCGAGATGAGCATGTCCATCCGCTGCGACGGCTGCGGGCTCGAATACGCGGGAGCCCGCGATGGTGCCCGCGGCATCATTCCCCGGCCGTCCACCCTGCTGCGCGGACGCTACCTGCTCATGCTGCTCGAAGTAACCCGGTTCTACCGGAAGGCGAGGGAATTGCTCAGGACGGCGCCGCCGTCGGCCGTCAGCGACGAAGTCGAGGTGCCCGAACTGACGCTGGGCGAATTCCTGGCGCGGGAGAAGTTCAGCCCCTACTTCATCTCGCACTTCATGACCCCGGTGGTGAGCGCTGTGTGGTCCTGCGATCCCGGCACGGCACTGGCCTACCCGGCCCGCTACCTGTTCACCTTCCTGGGTCACCACGGGATGCTGGGCATCAAGGGCTCGCCGCAGTGGCGCACGGTCACCGGCGGATCCGCCCGGTATGTGGAGAAGCTCGCAGCCACGCTGCCCGACATCCGGATCAACACCCCCGTCACCGCCATCCGCAGGCACGCCCTGAGGGTGGAGATCAGCTCCAACGGGATCAGCGAGGACTTTGAGGCGGTCGTGATCGCTACCCATCCCGGCCAGGCGCTCCGGTTCCTGGCGGACGCCACCCCGGCTGAGCAGGAAGCGCTCGCCGGGATGCCGTATTCGGTGAACCACACCGTCTTCCACCAGGACACGGCGGTGCTGCCCGCCACCGACAACGCCAAGGCCTCCTGGAACTACCGGCTGCCGTCCTGCGACGCCCGCCCTGACAAGGTCCTGGTCAGCTACGACCTCACCCGCCTCCAGCGGCTGGAACCGGCGGACGGCCGGCGCTACTTGGTCAGCCTGGGCGAATCGGACCTGATCCACCCGGGCACCGTCCTGGAACGAATGGTGTACGAACACCCCCAGTACACGCCCGAATCCCTCAAGGCACAGCAGGCCATCGCCGCGCTCGCAGACCCGCGGACCGCTTTCGCCGGCGCTTACCTCGGCTGGGGATTCCACGAGGACGGCGCACTCTCCGGCGTCCGGGCCGCAGAGAAGCTGGGGCGTACGTGGTCGGCGGTGCCTGCGGGGCCCGCGGACATTCCCATGCCGGGCGAGCGGGACCTGTTGGCCGCCGGAGAGCCGGCATGAAACCCGCGATCTACCGCACCTGCATCTCGCACGTGCGGCACAGCCCGCTGAAGAACGCCTTCACCTACCGCAGCTACAGCTGGTTCGTGGACGTGGACCACCTGCCCCGGCTGCCATGGCTGCTGCGGCCGCTCGCCGGCTTCCATGCTGCGGACCACCTGGGTGCCCCGGACGCCACGATCCGCGCCAACGTGGAGCGCTTCCTGCGCAGCCAGGCAATAACGCCCGACGGCGGCCCCATCCACATGCTGGCCAGCGCCCGGGTCTTTGGTTACGTCTTCAACCCGCTCACGCTGTTCTGGTGCTATCGGGCCGGGGGCGGGCTGGAGTGCGTGGTGGCGGAGGTCCACAACACCTACGGTGAACGCCACTGCTACCTGCTGCGGACCGACCAGTCCGGCCGCGCAGCAGTGCCCAAGGCCTTCTACGTCTCTCCGTTCAACGATGTGTCCGGCCAGTACCGGATGAAACTGCCGGCGCCGGACGAAAGGCTGGCTGTGTCAATCGTGCTGGACCGCGAAGGGCACCGGCCGTTCATTGCCACGATGGACGGCAGGCGGCGGCCGGCCACCGTCCGCAACATCCTCGCAGCGGCCCTGGCCGTTCCGGCCGCGCCGCTGCTGGTATCCGCACTCATCCGGGTGCAGGGCATTAAACTCTGGGCACGACGCCTGCCCGTCGTTGCCAGGCCACACCACCCATCACAGGAGGCAGTTCAATGACAATGACGGACAACAGCGGAACCGCCCCTGCCCGTAAGGCCGGGAGCGCTACCCGGGTGCCGGCGTCGCCCGCCACTATCGATCCTGACCTTTGGCCGGGAGTGGCCGCACCGCCGTCGGGCGCCAAGGCATTGATCGCAGGAAGGGCCGCCGGCGCGCTTTTCAAAGGCGCTGTGAAGCGGCTGCCCCTGAGGGTGGAATACCCCGACGGGACTGTCCTGGGAACCGGCGGACCGGACGCCCCCGTGATGACCATGCGGCGGCCGGGGGCGTTCGAGGCACGGATCGGGGACAACGGGCTGATCGGGCTCGGGGAGTCCTTCATGGCGGGAGACTGGGAAGCGAGCGACCTGGCGGGCGTCCTGGAGGTGTTCGCCGCGGCCGTGGACACCCTGATCCCGGTGCCGCTGCAGAAGCTGCGCTCGCTGTACCTGCCGCGCACGCCACGGACTGAACGGAACGCCGAGCAGAACACCCGCAGCAACATCTCGCGCCACTACGACCTTTCCAACGACCTCTTCGCGAACTTCCTTGACGACACGATGAGCTATTCCTCGGCGCTGTTCCCGATGTCGGCGGGTCCGCTGGAATCCGTGGGCTGGGATGCGCTTGCCGGGGCGCAGCAGGACAAGATTGACCGGCTGCTGGACAAAGCGGGTGTGGCTTCCGGGAGCCGGGTGCTGGAGATCGGAACCGGCTGGGGCGAGTTGTCGCTGCGCGCGGCGGCACGCGGGGCGACGGTATACAGCGTGACGCTGTCCAGCGAGCAGCAGGCGCTGGCGCAGGAACGGATAGCCGCCGCCGGGTACGCCGACCGTGTGACCGTGGCGCTGCAGGACTATCGTGCGGTGGAGGGCGAGTACGACGCCGTGGTATCCGTGGAGATGATTGAAGCCGTGGGCTATGAGTACTGGCCGATCTACTTCCAAACCATCGACCGCGTCCTTGCGCCCGGGGGGAAGGTGGCCATCCAGGCCATCACCATGCCGCACGGGCGCATGCTGGCCACCCGTAACGCCTACACATGGGTGCACAAGTACATCTTCCCCGGCGGCTTCCTGCCCTCCGTTCGGGCCATCGAGTCCGTGACCCAGCAGCACACCACACTGCGGGTCCGGGAGCGGATGGGTATGGGGGACCACTACGCCGCTACCCTGCGGCTGTGGGAGGAACGGTTCCTTTCCCGCTCCCGCGAGGTCGGCGAGTTGGGGTTCGACGCCGTGTTCCAGCGGATGTGGCTGTTCTACCTCTGCTACTCGCGGGCCGGCTTCCAGTCGGGCTACCTGGATGTGCAGCAGATCGTGCTGGACCGCAGGGAAGCGCAGCTGTAGGTTCGGCCTGGGTGCAGGGACCCTGGTTTCCAGGGAAGGAAAGTGGGCAGGCATGAAACTCACGACACTGGCATGGACGACGGCGGCAACGGTGGCCACTGCCGCTGCCGGCGCCGCGGCTACGGACCCCCGGAGCAGCTGGTACATCGGGCTGCGAAAACCGGACTGGCAACCGCCGGCCCTTGCCTTTCCGATCGTGTGGACGGTTTTGTACGCCGACCTGGCTGTGGCGTCCGCCGCGGCCCTGGACCGGGCCGCTGAGGAGGGCCGGGCTGGAACAGGTGGCGCTGGGGCAGGTGGCGCTGGAACAGGTGGCGCTGGTACGGGCGGACAAGACCTGCGAACGGAGTTGCGGGCCTACCGCAGGGCACTCGCCGCGAACCTGGTCCTCAACGCTTCGTGGAGCTGGTTCTTCTGGCGCTCCCGCCGGCCATGGCTGGGAGCCGCCGAGGCAGCGGTGCTCACAGCCAGCAGCGCGGATCTGGTGCGGCGCACCTACCGGCTGAACCGGGCTGCGGGTGTTTCGCTTGCGCCCTACGCTGCATGGTGCGGATTCGCCACGATCCTGTCCGCGGGGATCGCCAGGCTCAACCCCTCAGCCAGATAGCAGGGGGCATTCGGGCTCCGCAGGAGGAAGCTTGGTCCCACAAACAGGCAGCTGGTCCCACAAACAGGCAGCTGGTCCCACAAACAGGCAGCTGGTCCCACAAACAGGCAGCGGGCTGCCGGCCCGGGATCCTGGCCGCTGGGTAAGGGTCCTTCATCACTACATGTAGTGATGAAGGACCCTTTTCGTTGCCGCCGCCCGGCGGGCGACACGCCGCAGTTTTCGCGACACGCGGGATGGTTATTTGTGGCTAAGTCGTCCACAGCATGTGGATGGCGGCGCGAAAAAACCCGGGATTCCGGAGATTTTTAGAGCCTCTGCCTGTGGATTAAAAGTGCATTAAATGACATACTTGTAATACATCATCTTGGGGTTCCAAAGAGGCGTCTGCACTACATGTAGTATCTACATACAGCTTGGGCCGGGACACCGGGCCAGCGAGGATTTCGACTAAGGGGACAGGGAACAATGACCGTAACGGTTTACACCAAGCCTGCTTGTGTTCAGTGCAACGCGACGTACCGGGCGCTCGATAAGAAGGGCATCACGTACCAGAGCGTTGACATCTCTCAGGACGCAGAGGCCCTGGCCCGCCTGAAGGATTTGGGCTACATGCAGGCCCCCGTTGTTGTCACCGACCAGGACCACTGGTCAGGCTTCCGTCCGGACAAGATCGAAGAACTGGCGCAGGCCTCCGTTTCCTCGGTGGCCTAAGGACCAGCACTTATTGCCGGCAACGTACCAACCAGCTGAGGTGGCTCCCATGGCAGCACCAACAGCACAGCATTCACGCAGGACCAGCCATCCGCACGCGGCTCAGCGCGCAGCGGTGGCTTCGCCGGCTTCCCCCGAAGACCTTCCGCGGCCGGCTGTCACGGACAGCCAGCTGATCTACTTTTCCTCCACATCCGAGAACACCAGCCGCTTCGTTTCGAAGCTTGGCCGTGAGGTTGCCCGGATCCCGCTGTATGCGAAGGATGCACCACTCCTGGCCACCAGACCCTACGTCCTGGTGGTGCCTACGTACGGCGGCACCGGAGGAGAAGGATCCGTTCCCAAGCAGGTCATCCGGTTCCTGAACAACCCGAAGAACAGGCAGCTGCTGCGGGGTGTCATCGGGGCCGGCAACACAAACTTCGGGGACAACTACTGCCTGGCGGCGGACATCATTGCCGCCAAGTGCCAGGTACCCCACCTTTACAGATTCGAACTTATGGGAACGCCGGAAGACGTCACCCGGGTCAACCAAGGATTGGACACGTTTTGGACACGACTGTCGCAGAAACAGAAGTAACCAGGGCCCAGAAGCCCGAGATGCCCGCCGCCTACAAGGGCCTGGGCTACCACGAGCTGAACGCCATGCTGAACCTGTACGGTCCCAACGGCGAAATCCAGTTCGAAGCTGACCGGGAAGCTGCGCACCAGTACTTCCTGCAGCACGTTAACAACAACACCGTCTTCTTCCATGACCTGGAGGAGAAGCTCGACTACCTGGTGAAGAACCAGTACTACGAGCGCGAGACGCTGGACCAGTACACGATGAACTTCATCCGTGAGCTGTTCAACCGCGCCTACAAGAAGAAGTTCCGCTTTGAGACCTTCCTGGGCGCGTTCAAGTTCTACACCTCATACACGCTGAAGACGTTCGACGGAAAGCGCTTCCTGGAGCGCTACGAGGACCGCGTCTGCATGGTGGCACTGCACCTGGCCCGCGGTAACGAGCAGCTCGCCCTGCAGATGGTGGACGAGATCATCGAAGGCCGCTTCCAGCCGGCCACGCCAACGTTCCTGAACGCGGGCAAGAAGCAGCGGGGCGAGCTGGTCTCCTGCTTCCTGCTCCGCATCGAGGACAACATGGAGTCGATCGGCCGCTCCATCAACTCCGCCCTGCAGCTGTCCAAGCGCGGCGGCGGCGTGGCATTCGCGCTGACCAACATCCGTGAGGTGGGTGCTCCCATCAAGCAGATCGAGAACCAGTCCTCCGGCGTCATCCCCGTCATGAAGCTCCTCGAAGACAGCTTCTCCTACGCCAACCAGCTCGGTGCGCGCCAGGGTGCCGGTGCGGTGTACCTGCATGCTCACCACCCGGACATCTACCGCTTCCTGGACACCAAGCGCGAGAATGCGGACGAGAAGATCCGCATCAAGACCCTCTCCCTGGGCGTCGTCATCCCGGACATCACGTTCGAGCTGGCCAAGAAGGACGAGGACATGTACCTCTTCTCGCCCTACGACGTCGAGCGCGTCTACGGCATGCCGTTCTCCGACGTCTCGGTCACCGAGAAGTACTACGAGATGGTGGACGATTCCCGGATCAAGAAGACCAAGATCAAGGCCCGCGAGTTCTTCCAGACCCTCGCCGAGATCCAGTTCGAGTCCGGCTACCCGTACATCATGTTCGAGGACACCGTGAACCGGGAAAACCCGATCGACGGCAAGATCATCATGTCCAACCTGTGCTCGGAGATCCTCCAGGTTTCCCAGCCCACCACGTACCACGATGACCTGTCCTACGACGAGACGGGCAAGGATATCTCCTGCAACCTGGGCTCGCTGAACATTGCGAAGACCATGGACAGCCCCAACTTCGGCTTGACCATCGAGACGGCCATCCGGTCACTCTCGGCCGTGTCCGACATGTCCAACATCACCTCGGTGCCGTCCATCGCCCGCGGCAACGATCAGAGCCATGCCATTGGCCTGGGACAGATGAACCTGCACGGCTACCTGGCCCGCGAGCGGGTCCACTACGGTTCCGAAGAGGGCCTGGACTTCACCAACATCTACTTCTACACAGTGGTGTACCACGCCATCCGCGCGTCGAACCTGCTGTCCATCGAGACCGGCCAGACGTTCGGCGGCTTCGAGAAGTCCAAGTACGCCTCCGGCGAGTTCTTCGACAAGTACACGGAGCAGGAGTGGGTGCCGCAGACCGAGAAAGTCCGCGAGCTCTTCAAGGATGTCCACATCCCCACGCAGGAAGACTGGCGTGCACTGAAGGCGTCCGTCATGGAGCACGGCATCTACAACCAGAACCTGCAGGCTGTTCCGCCCACGGGCTCGATCTCCTACATCAACAACTCCACCTCCTCGATTCACCCGGTGGCGTCCAAGATCGAGATCCGCAAGGAAGGCAAGCTGGGCCGCGTGTACTACCCGGCGCCGTACCTCACCAACGACAACCTGGAGTACTACCAGGACGCGTACGAGATCGGCTACGAGAAGGTCATCGACACCTACGCCGCCGCCACCCAGCACGTGGACCAGGGCCTGTCCCTGACACTGTTCTTCAAGGACACGGCCACCACGCGCGACATCAACAAGGCCCAGATCTACGCCTGGAAGAAGGGCATCAAGACGATCTACTACATCCGTCTCCGCCAGCTCGCGCTGGAAGGGACCGAGGTTGAGGGCTGCGTCAGCTGCATGTTGTAGCTTCAACTAAAGGTGCCAGTACGACGGCGGGTGCCCGCCCGCCGTCGTACGCTTTAACTTAGAGAAACCCACCCAACTTCTTAGGGGATGACATGACCGAAAAGGTCAAGCTGCTTAGCCACGTCGAGGCCATCAACTGGAACCGGATCCAGGACGAGAAGGACGTTGACGTCTGGAACCGCCTGGTCAACAACTTCTGGCTGCCGGAGAAGGTGCCCCTGTCCAACGACGTCCAGTCGTGGAACACGCTGACGCCGGCCGAGCAGCAGCTCACCATGCGCGTCTTCACCGGGCTGACCCTGCTGGACACCATCCAGGGCACCGTCGGCGCCGTCTCCCTGATCCCGGACGCGCTGACTCCGCACGAGGAGGCCGTGTACACGAACATCGCCTTCATGGAGTCGGTGCACGCCAAGAGCTACTCGTCCATCTTCTCCACGCTGGCTTCCACCAAGGAGATCGACGAGGCGTTCCGCTGGTCCACCGAGAACGCGAACCTTCAGAAGAAGGCGCAGATCGTCATGGACTACTACCAGGGCGACGATCCCCTGAAGCGCAAGGTCGCCTCCACGCTGCTGGAGAGCTTCCTCTTTTACTCTGGCTTCTACCTGCCGATGTACTGGTCCTCGCGCGCCAAGCTGACGAACACCGCTGACCTGATCCGCCTGATCATCCGCGACGAGGCCGTCCACGGCTACTACATTGGCTACAAGTTCCAGAAGGGCCTCGAAGGCCTGTCGGAGGAGCGCAAGCAGGAGATCAAGGACTACACGTTCGAACTGCTCTTCGAGCTGTACGAGAACGAGGTCCAGTACACCCACGATCTCTACGACGGCGTGGGCCTGGCCGAGGACGTGAAGAAGTTCCTGCACTACAACGCCAACAAGGCCCTGATGAACCTGGGCTACGAGGCGATGTTCCCGGCCTCCGTCACGGACGTGAACCCAGCGATCCTTTCGGCACTGTCCCCGAACGCGGACGAGAACCACGACTTCTTCTCCGGGTCAGGTTCGTCCTACGTGATCGGCAAGGCCGTCAACACCGAAGACGAGGACTGGGACTTCTAGCTGGCTGGTTGTGGGTCCCCCCGACGCGAACGTTTTTAGGCGGGGTGTGAGGTTCCAAGCTACTTGAGCCTGTTTCATTGTAGTTGACCCAATGTTTCAAGCTAGCTGAGCCCGCCACGGTATTAGCGGTAGCACTTCCCGGGATGTCCTTCCGACTTCGGGAGAAAATTGTCAGATTGGCGGTCGGAAGCCGAGCAATTCGGAAGTCCTTCGAAAGTGACTGGTGTCGTTGTTGGCGCCGGGAATAACAACCCGGTGTCAACGCCGACCTGGCTGCTGACAATTCCCAAACTTTCCCGCAGCGAAGCACGCCTAACGAAGGCCCCTGCCGTGACGGGGCGTGGAGGTTGTCAGGCGTTCCAGCACTGTTCATTGGGACAAATAGTTAATTCTGATCTGAGTTGCGGTCAATCTAGACCGCCGAAAGAGGGTTAAGGGACACTTGTGCGCCTATTGGGGAACTTTTGCGACTGAGGATGTGGTCGCTAAGTGAGGGCAATGATGACAACCAGTAATTCGCTTCTGGCTAGCCTCGCTATCATCAAATCAAACTGGGATTACTCCCAAGAAAGCTACGTCGACAACTTCCTACCGTTTTTCTTGGACGCAGCTAAGGGAGCAAGCGGGCCAATTACGCCAGCTGAGGCCAAGCTGCACATCAGGGAACGATTTGGGATAGACGTACCGGAGGGCGTCCTCACGACCCTTAGCCGCAGGGCTGCCCACAAGCAGTATGGCCGACGCGAAAACGGCAGCTTCATCGCCGATCCAACAAAGTTTGACGACATCCGGGACTTGAATCGGCAGAAAGCCGATTATCTGAGGAAGCAGTCCGCTCTCGTCAATGAACTTGTCACATATGCGGCGAACCGGTTTAGGCGGATCTTTAGTGTGGAAGACGCTGAAGATGCACTGCTGAATTACATCGAGGAACACTCGGTTCCCATTCTGGGCTCCGTAATGAAAGGCGCGCCGTATGGTTCGCGCCCCGCTCCTCGGTCCAGCCCCGACACGGAATACATCGTCAACTCATTCATAAGTGACGTCGTGAGTAGTATGCCGGCATCCTTCGAGCACCTCGAAACGGTCGTCAAAGGGAGCATGCTCGCAGTTTCCCTTTACCTCCCGAATAACAGCGAACTCGGCAAGAGGTTCGACAGGACGACACTGTATTTCGATGCTCCTGTCCTTCTGAAGGCATTGGGTTACGAGGGAGAGGATGCAAAGGCAGCTGCCCAAGACCTTCTCGCACTATCGCGAGCTGCGGGAGCCGAGCTCGCGTGCTTTACACATAGCGTGAGCGAAGTTAGGGGGATCTTGGACCGGTCTGCGGCGAAAGCCTTGCAGGGAGGATTTCATGGAAGCCACCGCCGGGCGACGGATGCATATTTTGCCAGCGAAGGGTTCAGTGGCAGTGACATTCTCCTGCTGTCACAGCGTCTCGAGGAAGATGTCGCTGCCCTAGGATTGACGATCCGAGAACGTCCCTCACCAACTGCCGAGCTGACAGTGGATGAGTTGGCCTTAGAAGAAGTAATGGATGCAAGCATCACTTATTCAAGTCGGGACACACTTTTGAATGACCTGGACAGTCTCACGGCTGTTCACCGCCTTCGTGGCGGACGAAGCAGTTCTCGCTTGGAAACATGTCGCGCACTACTGGTCACCACCAACGGAGGCCTTGCGCGAGTTGGTCGCCTGTTTTTCGCCAGAGAAGAAGGCGATCATGGTTGGCCTCCCGTGCTGACAGATCACCACCTTGCTACTCTCGTTTGGCTCAAGAAGCCGCAAGCTGCACCAACACTGCCTCGACGCCAAATTCTTGCCGACTGCTTCGCTGCCCTTGAACCCGGTGGCCGGATTTGGGACCGTTACCTTGAAGAGATTGACCGACTGGGGCGACGGGGGAAAGCATCCGAAAATGACCTGATGCTGCTGCGCTACTCGACCGAAGCTCAGCGTAGTCTCATGGACCGGACAATGGGAGATGCCGACCAGGTGACGGCTGCGACCGTGGCAGAGATCTTGGACAAGGTTAGGGCAAACATCCTGGCTACGACCGAGCGTGAGCGCGACATCGCCTCCCAGGCGGCGAGCAAGACACAAGCGGCGCTGGAAAATGTCGAAGAATCCCTTCGAGAGAGCGAATGGTCCCTCGCATCCGAGCATGCGGCCAAGCTAGCGGCAGAGGACCGCTCGACAACACTGGAAGCTCGAGTTGTGGCCCTCGAGTCCAAAGCTGAGACTTTGCGCAAAGCAGCAAGCGCGAAGGCCAAACGACATGCGGCGGTAACATACTGGGTCGTTCTAGGATTTTGCGGCGTAGTCCTCCTCTACGCCGCCTTCGCTACCTTCCTTCCCGACGGCATCATGCCTGGCTGGGGAAAGCCTGCCATGCCTTTCTGCCTCGCCTTCGCAGGCATCGGTGGCTTCGCAACGTTGATGTGGGGCGGGAGCATCAAGGGTACCGCTGGTAGATTCAGGCGCACTCATGAGAACTACCTGGAAGGGCGCTACCTTCGGGCGCTGGGAGGCTAATGCGTTACCCCAGCTCGAAGCAGCAGGAGTCAACCGGGAAGATTGTCGCCCATCGGTATTCAAGGATTCGTGATTCAGTGCAGAGGGGGACAGGGCATGTCAAGAGAGGCTAGGTCAGCGGCGGCTCTTCGAATCATTTCGCGGTTCGTGCTGCGCGCACGCCTGGTCCAGGAGCACTCCCTGGCCCAGGACAAACTGGCCCTCGAAAAATATGCCGCATGGACCATGACGTTCAACCTCATCGTAAACACCAAGACTGGTGAGAGGTCGGTGGAGATGAAGCCTGCTCCGTTGCTTCCGACGGAGCAGGTGGAGTCTGCTGCGGCACGGGTTCGCCCGCTCTTTTTGAAAGACGATGGAGTGCATTATGACAAGGTCCTTAGCGGCCTTTCCGAGTTGGTGGCCGCGTCGCCCGCTTACCGGAAGGAGGTCGAAGATCTCAGGGCCAAGTTCAGGATTGCCGACCCTGACTACCCTGACGGCCGGCCCAAGGCGGCGCGCTCAGAGGCGAGCATGTCGAACAAGGAGGTTGCTGGTGCATGGCTGTATGGACACCTACTGCATGAAGATGAAGTCCGCCGGTCCTACGCGAGTGGTATCAGTGCTGAGGAGATGTTGCTGAACGCAACAAAGACTGTGTGTAGTGAGATGGTGGCCGCGGTGGAGACACTCCACTTCCTGGAGCGCCTCGTCGTGGAAGGAGTTCTGGACCTTCCGGAAGATTTGTTTACAGCGCCTGTGACGGTCTCGGCCAGCGAGTGGGCGCCGACCCTGCTCGAGGTCTACGTTGCCGACGTAGGCACGCCCATGCCAGCGGATCTGAACGAACCATTGGACGGGGCATGGCAGAAAGTCCATGACGAGTTTGGGCCTAAGAACTTCGGCGGCACGCAGTTCAACTCATAGCCTCGAATTCCCTAAGCATCGCTTTTGGCACTTTCTCGCACCGGAGACGAGGCCACTGCAAAATCTTACTCCGGACTTTCCTTGGACAAGGCGATGATCCATTCAGGTGTCTCGTCGCGAGTCAATCTGTCGAGGGTGACCCTGGCCCGGGCCGCAGCAATCTGAACCTTCCGATCCTTGGGGTCGACTGATGCCGGCCGCCTTGATGCGGGGATCGCCTCATAGTCAGCACGGGACAGTTCTCGGCGCCTGCCCCGGCAGGCACTCAACATGGCGGACCTTCCCCTTGCCCTCGGCTACATCCTGTCATTCCAATTCTACAACCGCGCCCGTCTGCACTCGGCCCTGGGTTACAGCACACCCGTAGAACACGAACAGCTCCTCACCATGAAAAAGCCACAGCCGGCACAAACTGCCTGATTAACTGTTTGTGATTCGCGGGTACCCCTGATCACGGTCCGCTCCGGTGGAGGGGTGGAGCGTAGGGATCAGCATGGAGTCCACAGGTCACGCTTCCAATGTTTTCAGGGCAACGATGCCCACCACGGGTGAGGTAGTTCTGAGCGTGACGATATGGTCGTCGCGGACCTGAATCCAGAAACGGGCGGATGTTCCGACGGCGCACGACTCGAGGAGGAGCAGTTGAAGTGATTCCCCGTCGCGACGGAGCTCCGAAAACCCCGCGTCGAGATAGTCGACCAGTGGCGCAGTTGCGGCCATTTGCCGCGATACGGTTCTAGTCGTCATGTCGAGCAAATAATGGCTGCCCGTGGCAGTGGTCACGAGGTAGCGGCCCGTATCGTCATTACGTAGCTCCTGCACCATAGGGCGAGTCTAGTTGCGGCGTGTGACATCGTTCCCAGAGCTCTCAGGGGATAGCGAGTAATGTGCCTGGATGTGTTGCCGGATGGTCCCTTGTTCTAAGGACGGCGGCGGGTACGGAGGATGCTACTTCATTTTAGTCTTGTACTACCCCCTCACCGCGGCTTAGAAAGCCTAGACCTGGGTGTCGGCGCAGGGCTTTGATCCCGGCGGGATAGCTTACGATGAGCAGACCGACAGGGAGGTTCCGGGTGATGTTCAATTGGTGAGCGCCGACGAGAACTGGCACGGCCGGGGACAACGGCTGACGTACGTCCGCAGAATAGGGGAACCGCTCTCGCAAGAGCGACGGATCGGGGGCCATCTCGCGGGCGACCAGCTCATAGACGGGCCAGCTCGCTTCGCCTACTACTCGCTTGGCTGTTTCGATGACTTCGCTGCTGGCAGCCGGTCCGGAACACGTAGCGATCGTCAGAAAGGACGGCGTCCCTGGCCCAAGCTTAGGGAGTACGCCAGCTCGTACGCCCACTCGGCCAATGACGGCGACATTGGGCAGTCTCGGGAAACGGAGCGAACTCCGAAGGGACGTTTGCGACGCCCATCAAGCATTCCGGCAGCGAGTACGAGACCTGCGGCATCAACGGCTGGGCAGCCATCTATGGCACCACCTCGGCCCGGGATCGGCAGTGCAGCTTCCATCAGAAAGCACTAGCTTTGTGATGGTTATGGGCACCAACTGGCGGTGAAAGCACCGTTGGGCGATGCCGAAGCCGTCAAGGAAAAGGTGGCGGACCTATCAAGGATTGACCGCGGCGGCTTTAAGTGTCGCCTTCATCTAGTGAGAACGAGCCCGCGCGCAGCAGTCCAAGAACCGGGACTGGAAGCTCCATCCGAGCCGCTGTAGTGGCGATAGATTCTCTTATGAATGGGAAAGCTGCCATGATTGCGACCCTCTCTATAAACTCTTTTACGACGGGCTTTGAAAGTCCAACAGCCTGAGAGATTTGATACTGTGTCGAGACATCGGCGATATAGGTCGCATGCGCGTCGCTTACAACCATCCGGAAGCGTGGTTCTAGAAAAGTTTCGTCGTGCCGTTCTTCTACAGATATTTGGATGTCCGTCTCTTCGCTTCCTTCCCGCCTAACTCCGTGCAGCTCGTAAGTCACGATCCTAGTGAGCTCGACGAAGTCCAGTAGGTGAGCGGCGGAGGTGATGACCAGGGGCGCAGCTTGCGCTGTCATGCCATTGGGGCGAAATCGGACTTCTTGGACTCAGCAGCAGCGAAACGAATGGCAGGCGGGCTGAACAGGATCGAATGGTCGACGCTTAAGGTGCACACTGCGGAGCCGACACGTGTGAACTCGGACCGACGGGCGCGAGCTGAGTCCCATTCCGTGACCGAATCACTCATCAACTGTCCTTCATCTAAGGCAACCTTGTGAACGATAAGCGCACCAACGCCGTGGGCGTAACGGCGAATGGTCGAAAGCTTTGGGTCATTATCCGATCGCTCAAAAGCGGCAACCGTAGCTTGAGATATGCCAAGCTTTTCAGCCAACTCTGACTGGCTGATATTTTGACTACGCCGGAGATCAACCAGGTTGGCAAGGAACTCCAAATCGTTGGAAGCTAGGACCTTCGCCCGTCGCATTTCCTTGGAGTCCGAGTCCACCCCCAGACGATTTTTTAAACGTTCGATTAGCTGTCCCATAGATTCGAGTCTATATTCCTACCCCCAAGGGGGTCAACAGGGGCTATCGAGAGGACACGGCTCAGCTTCGGGGTCGACGCACCGCCATTCCCTCTCTTGGCCGTCATGGAACCTTTTCGTTGCACGGCTAATCTCAGTGTTCTGCACCTTGTCGATCTCGCCCTGGGTGCCATCCACCCACTTGAAGTGAGCTCTCAGGCCAACCATTAGGTTCACATAGATTTGCGGCTCCGCATGGTAGATCCGAACCTGTTTGCCGTTCATACGGGCTCTTATTTCCCACAGCTCAGGATCCGCGCTGACTGGTTTCAGCTCCTCGCCTTCGACTAGTTCACCAAACCGTGCGCGTTCTATGACAGCGTCAAGTTCACCCAGACGAACCTCTATTTCCTTTTGGGGTAGGGGTCCAGTCCACCCCTCGGCATCAGTGGCAATTGTTTCCAACTCATCGAGGATGACCTCCCGCCCGTGTACGCATTCGTAGTCTCGCCAGATCGACTCACTCGGCTTTGATAGAGCAAGGGAAGGGTAGCGGCGCTTCATTGGCGATCCAGTCATTGCTGGCCGCCGACCGGGACAAGCGAACTCATCTGCATAACTTAGCAGTCAGTTAGGCAGCACTGACCATAATCCAATGAAAAGTGGTGGGCTTCCACAAACACAGAACTGCGGTGCCAAGGGTACTCGTAGTCCCATTCCCGACAAAACACGGCAGCTAGGAGTTCAGTGTGATGGTGGTAATTGATGATCGACTTGAGAGGTCCGTCGACCACTTCCGGTCCGGAGCCCAACCGAACCTGAGCGCAATAGAGGTAGTGGAGCGCTCGGATCGCGGATCCCTCTCGGGGCTCCTTCTTAAGGGCCCTTCTGGCTGAATCTTCGGATCCATAGTTTCTAAGAGCCGTACTTACGCGAGATTTCACTTCGTCCACATAGGCAGCAACTGCGTCCTCTGGCCCCTCCTGTCGACCGCTTGCTTCTCGTTCGACGAGCCGAGCAGTTCCTCCCGTTGGCGATAGTGGACCGCCGGCATCCATAGTGAAAAGGGCCACGCCAGAGTCAGTCGCCTCGGCAAGTGCTGCTTCACGCACTGGTTCTGATCCCGGGTCGCATGCTTCAAATGATCACCGCGCAGGGGTGTCTTTTCACTGGGCATCCAGACGGTCCGACGGACCGGCCAGCACTCGGGAAGGCTCCGGATGGGCCCGCCGCCCACCAACGCGGTACGCCGATCGGGAAGCAAGGCGATTAACGGTTCCGCCGCCCACACGTCCGGAAACTACGGGACGAAAGGCGTCCGATAAACGCAGCAGGGGCGCAAATCGACGTCTCTGTTGCGACATATCGCGGCCCGATGCGCGATCGGTCTCGTGGGTGCCTCGTTACTTGCGCTCCCGGCCTCAGGACTAGCGACCAGCCGCTGGCGCCATTCGGCTCTGAGAAAAGGGCCAACTAGGTTGGAACAGAGGCCCAACGCGTTGATCCAAAAGTTCCCGGAACAGTTGGATCAACTTTCGCCGAATGGTCCAGTTAGATCGGAATCTCACACGGGGACCTGCCAGCCGGTTCTCCCGTCCAGGGCGTGAACCGCCCGTTGCCTGGTTTCCGGCCATTCCTCCACGAGGAGGGACAGGACCACGATGTCACGCCACGTCCCGTTGGCCCGCGGCGAGGAGCGCCGGCGGGTGCCCTCCACGGTAAATCCAAAACGGATGAGGGAACGAATGGAACGCTCGTTTCTCGGGTCGACATCGCATTCCAGGCGGCCCGCGCCCATGGCGAACAGCCAGTCGAAGACAGCGGTTTTCACCTCATGGTTTGCACCTGTGCCCCAGAACGCAGGGTTGATGACGGTGCGGCCGACTTTCACCCGGTCATACTGCTCGGTGACTTCTGTCACGCCCGTGGTGCCGGCGAACAGCGGGCCCCCGGGCAAGCCCGTGTAGTAGATCGCGAAGATCGGCAGTCCTGCGAAGCGGCGATGGATATATGAGTTGAGTTCGGCAGGGTTTGCGGGCCGGCTTTCCCCGTCGCCGAAACCCTGTGCCCAGATGTCATCGTTGCCCAGGATGCGCGCGAGGGGCTCGACATCAAGTGTGCTGAATGGCGTGAGCGTGAAGCGGCCCGTGCTGGTTTTCAGGGCAGGGAGGATCTCGGGAAAGCGCAGCACTCCGGAACCCCTTTCTTATGCGAGGTTTGCCTTTATGAGGGTTGGCCGGCTGGCCGTCGCTGACCGGGTACGTGCCGCAGCGTGCTACATCGTCCGGCACCAAGATGAATTGGCGGTAAACGTGCCCGAGGCCTGCCTGCCATTGCCATCCGGCTGATCTGCGAGGTGCGGCGTCACCTGTTGTTTACCTCCGCGATGCAACGTCTATGCCGGACGGGGACCAACGATTCACCTCAAGGGAGTCCAATGGTGCGTCATGTAGAGCGGGGACCTGCAGGGGAACGAATTCAATGAGTGAAGTCTGTGCGCTCTGCGCCAGTTCGGTGGTGTACCAGAAGGTGGACGTCACCTGGCCGGGAAGCCCGGATCCGCAATATCTGTCCATTCCCGCGCACTGCAGCAACTGGCACTGTCCCCATGCGACTGTGCGCCACCAGCCACTCGTATGGACGGTCCGGGACCGGGTTACGCAGGTGAAAGTCCCGCCGAAGAGATAACTGCGCGTTGCCATGGAAGCCGACGAAGAGCATGATCGTGATATCGGAGCGCTGCAGAGTGAATGGAGGCGCCATGATTCAAGCTCTCCTGTGCAAGCTCAACATAAGGCACGAGTGGCATCTCGAACATGCCGAAGACGGGGTCGTCTATAAACGCTGTCGGCGGTGCGGCAAAGATGACGATGAACGCAATAGGGGAGGCGGCAACTTCGGCTCTTGGGCAGGCGGATAGGAGCGCTCGTGCCGCGCGCTTTCGAGACCGATCATGTTGACTCACCGCGCGGCGAGATACTCCGCCAGGCTGCTCTCGCCGATGGACGGCGGCAGACGGAAGTAATCCACTGTTCCGCTGCTTACGGGCATGGCGGCGAAGGGGCTTGAACCGTGCAGGGTGCCGGCGCGCGCTTTCAGTGGGTGGGGCAGCGCTGGCGGCTCCCAGTCCTGGTGCTCACTTTTGTATTTTCGCCCTGCCGGGGAAATCCAGCCGGGCGGTTCATTCTTCGTCGCAGGCGTTGGCCGCCAACGGCTGGTATGCCGGAGCCGGTGGTGCTTCGGGCATGGCTGACCCAGGTTGCTGATTCCGGTGGTCCCGCCGTGATGCCAGGCGAGCAGGTGGTCTGCCTCGTTGTCCAGAGAATGATTGCTGCAGCCGGGGAATGGACACTTTCCGTCCCGCAACCGGAGCCATCTTCGCATGGCCTTGGTGAGCCGATAACTGGTGCGGCCGATTTCCAGCGGCGCTCCGTCCCGGGGATCCACGAGGACCCGGTAGAAGGAATCTGCGCCGTTGGCTACAAGATCCCGTGCCAAAGATGCCGGAATGGGGCCGTAGCCGTCCAGCATGGCGGGCTCGTCCGTGGCGCCCAGGAGCGAGAACACCGGAACTGTCACCAGGACTTGGGCTCGGGGAGCGGGACTGTCCGCGAGACCCTGCGGTGGGGACCCGGCGTCGTGCGTTTCAGGGGATCCGCCGGTGCAGCCAGTGCAGCCGCTGCCCCCGCGGAGGGCCGTGGCGGCGAAAAGGTCAGCCCGAAGTTGGGTGAGTGTGCGCTCCTCGTTGGGCCCCTGAAGGCCTCGGGCGATGGCGGTGAAGCGGTTCCAGATGGCCGAGGCCTTGTCTGCCGGGAGGTAGGCGGAGAGGCGGGCCATGCCGTCCTGCTCCGGGGCGAACTCGAGACACCTGTCAGCAGCACCCCTGGCGTGGCGTTGTTCGATGCTGTCCGGGTGGTTCCGTTCGCGCCAGCCCCGCGCCTTCCGCCGGAAACGGTAGGCGGGCATTTCGCCGGCGGGGCAACCGCGGGCGGGCTGCGGTGTCTCCGGGTCAAGAAAGTGCGCTTCCAATGCGGCCGCGGCGTCAGGGGCCAGCGTGGAGGCTTCGTCCACCATCACCCGTGCGTGCTGCCAGGATATTGTGCCCGCTTTGAGTGCTTCCAAGGTCAGTGGCAGGGAAGTTGCCAGTGCGTAGGACTGCGCCAACAACGCGTCCGCGGCCTGGTCTCCGATGGCCAGAACGCAGCCGATTTCCGCGGCGATAGACATTTCCTGCGCCTGGACCGGCATGTCCGGCGGCGCGATGGACCGCGCTGAATCCGCGTAGGTGGCCGCCGCTTCGGCTTTCAGTGCTGCGAGGCGCGCCTCGGTCCGGGCTGCGCCCGCCAGAATGTCCAGGCAGTCGTCGGCGATGGCGGCGAGGGGATCGTTGGTTGCCTGTCCGCGAACGGTACGGGCTGCCCCGGCGTTGGCTACCTCGGCGCGGAGAACGGCAAGGGCGGCGTCGATCGCCTCGAATGCCCCTGCTGCCGCTTCGCTTGCCATGAACTAATTATCAAAGGGGGGTCTGACATTTTGAGGCGATGGGGGAGCGCTCGGAAACTTTTCAAGGAAAGTTTCTGAATCCACGGTTACGGCCAGTCTGAAACGGCAATTTGCTTCTGCGACGGATCCGCGGACCAAGTAAGCGGTCGGAAGCCAGATTCCGGGACAGGACTGCGGCGTTCCGCTGGCGCCCGGGCGAAATCCCGCGCCCAGCTCAGCTCTTGAGTCAGCTCAGCCCTTCAGCTCACCATCAAATAGTTCGCGCAGCTCTCGGAAGTGACGCTCGGTGGCGGCTTCGTTATAAGCCGCCGAATCGGCCATGGTGTAGCCGTGGGCCGCGCCGGAATAGACTTCGTTCGACGCCGGCAGGCCGGCTGCCGCCAACGCCTCGCCCAGCCGCGCAACAGCATCCCGGTCCATGCTCCGGTCGTTGTCCGCGTGACCGAACACGAAGCGCGCACTGGCGCGCGCGAGGCCGAGGTGCGGGCTGTCCGGGGCGTCCGTCGCCAGTCCGCCCCCGTGGAATCCCCCGCAGGCGGCGATCCTTTCCGGATGGGCTGCAGCAGTGCGGACGGCCAGGCGGGCACCCATGCAATAGCCCGTCGTACCCATGGGTCCCGGGGACACTCCGTCAATCCTGTTAAGGGCGGCAAGCCACGCATCGATATCCGGAAGTGCCCGCTGGGTGGTGAGCCGTCCTATCCGCGGGAAGGCGAGTTCCCCGGCGGCCTTGCGTCCGGCCGGGGTGGTCATGTCGATGCCGGAGTTGAGTTGGGCGACAGTTCCCTCCCGATAGAAGACATTGGGAGCCAGTACGATGTATCCCCAGTCCGCGATCCGTTGCGCCATGTCCTCGATCCGGGCGCGCAGCCCGAAGGCGTCCATGTAGAAGAGGACACCGGGAAACGGCCCTTCGCCCGTCGATGGCCGCGCGAGTATTGCTTCGGCCGGGCCGTCCGGGGCGGTGATATCGATCAGCATTCGGTCAGGATATCGCCCGTGGGCCCGAAGTGAAGGGCACGCCTGACAGGGTGGACATCATCGCCGTATACAGCTGCAACTTTGCCCTGAGCCGCGAGCTCTGGGCCGCTCTCCATACCTCCGCCATCCGGGACAATGCCCTGGTTCACGACGATCCGGACATTTCCTACCGGCCTGCGGCCGGGCATGAGCCGCCCCTGCGCCGCCGGAGGGACCGTCTTCTGTGGCGGCGGGGGCGTCACTCGTCCTGTTGAGACAGCTGGTTTGCTTTGGCATAAAGGTCGATCAGGTCCCGGCTGAACTGGTGGGGTGAAGTTTCGCAAGGGCTGTGGCCTCCCCGGTAGACGCCTATCCGTGCCTGGATGGCTTGGGCAAAGAGCCTGTGCAGCCGGAGCGGCCACAGATCGTGCTCGCCGACCGCAACAAACTTGGGAATGGATGCCTCGGCCAGGATGCCGCGCAGGTCCGGCGCCTCTTGCATGAGGGTGTAGATGTCCCCGACGGATCGCCGGCGCGTGAAGCGGAAGCGGTCGTTGACGAACTTTCGCCGCCCGGGCGGGACATGTACGAATCTTCCGCTGCGGATGCCCCAGATCAGGAGGGCACCGCCGATCCTGCCATTCACCCAGGTGCTGAAACGGCCGATGCGGCTTACACCCCTGAAGCTGGGGCCAGGCTGGGGCGGGCAGCTCTGCAGCGTGAGGGACCGAAACAGTTCCGGGCGCTGCACGTAGGCAAGCTGGGCAACGATGGCCGCGAACGAATACGCCACGACGTGAACGGGAGCTGCCGTGGATTCCAGGACGGCCAGGAAATCATCGACGAAGAGCTGATAGTCATAGTGTTTTCTCGGCGGAACCAGATTTTCCGGCCCCGCGGACGCGGACTCGTACTGCCCGGCCAAGTCGTAACTCAGCACGAAGTAGCCGGCAGCGGCGAGATCGGGCATCATCAGCACAAAATCCTCTTTGGAACCCGTGGCGCCGGGAACCATCACAATGGCGGGATTGTCGGGATTCCCCAGGGCCAGAGCCGCCAGGCTGCCGCTGGGAACTTGGATGCTGCTGCGCACTGAGCCCTCGGGGGGTATGGACCAATCGATATCGCCCAGCTCTGCGTCCCGGAGAGCTGCAGCATCCACCTGGGCAGAGCCGAACTCCTCAGGGTGAACCCCCGACTGTTCCGTGTCTGTATCGGCCATGCTCCAAAGATAGCGCCGGCGGCACTGTTTGGTCAGCGGGCAGGGTGCGGCAGCCGGGCAACGCGACTGACGAAGTCGTGGAGGCGCCGGTACACCTCCTGGGACTCCGGGTAGCGGTAATCCTGCTGCCATGTGTGCTCGGTGTTTGTGTTGGACCAGGAATAAATCAGGGTCTCCACCGGAACGGAAAACTGCCGAAGCCGTTCAATGAAATTGAGGTTTGCCTGGTAAAAGAAGTCGCGTTCCGACGTGGTGACGAAAACGGGCGGATGCCCCGCGTGCAGCCACTCGATAGGTGACACAAATGCAGCTGCCTCCTTGAGGCGGCCGATCTTCCGGCGGGTCTGCGGCCACCGCCGGAACCCGCCGGAAGGCGGAACCGCGGCCGGCAGCAGCATTCGGACGAAGTTCAGGCTGAGGACGAAGCTCTTCTCGAAGAAGACGGAGAAATCGACGACGCTGCAGTGCTGGACCAGGCCTCTGATGTGGCCGCCGGAAACGGCTGGCTGCAAGGAGTAGTGGGTGGCCAGCTCGGGCCGCAAGCTTACGGCCGTGAGTAAAGACGCAATGTGTCCGCCGGCCGAATCACCGCCCAGGATGAGGCGCTCCGGGTCTCCTCCGAATGCCCGGATATTTCCGGCCACCCATGCCAGAGCCGCATTAGCGTCCTCCAATACGTGGTCCATACGGAACCGGGGCGCCTGGCGGTAATTCACGTTGACGACCACCATTCCGCCCAAAACCTGGCTGGCACAGTACTTGGTCACAGCTGCCTTGTCCCCGGAGGTCCATCCGCCGCCGTGGAAATAGACGTACACCGGCAGGTCCGCGCCGGCCTGCTCGCGTGAGTTCACGTCCGCCGGCTCACTGGGCGCCAGTACGTCGAGTCGGTGGCCGGGGACGCCGTCACCCGCATAGTCAATGTCGTGCGTGTACGCCACATTGCTAATGGGGTCTGTGTTGAACCTTGCCCGCTCGTGCGGACCTACAGCCACCATCAGAAGCCGCCATGTCCACACCGGCACGCGGCGCAGCACTCCCCGCAGGCTGCGGGCGAGTCGGAATGGGTTGCCGGAATGGCCGGCCACCGCGGTCATCCTCCCATCTTACGGGCAGCGGAGCCGTTGTCCCATAAGTCCTGGCGGCTCGGGCGGCCCTGGAGTCCGTGTGGCGGAGGAGTGTTACCGGGCACAGGCAGTTCCAATCACTGCTCTGTTCCTCGCCGCGAAATGAGAACCGGCCCCCGTGCATGGTGGAGGACCGCGTGGGCTGTTGAACCTATCGTTTCCCGGAGGAAACCATGCCCCTTGGTGCCCACAACGAGGATCCGCGCATGCATTGAGGCCGTCAGGATGGCATGGGGGATCGATCTGCCAACGAGGACGGCGCCGTCAACCGGAATGCCGGGCGCCAGTGCCCGGGCGCGGATAACCGCTGCAGCAAGGACTTCCTCCGCCCCGGATTGGGCGGTCGGGGCGCCGGTGGGATCCTTCTGCAGGTATCCGGCAGGCGTGTGTTGGACATGTATGACGGAAAGCGCTGCCTGCGATACCGATGCCATCACGCAGGCATCTTCCAGTGCCGTGGGTGACCCCGAGCCGTCCACTGCCACGATTACTGGGCCCGCGGGGTTCATGTCAGGCCGAATAACCGCAACCGGACAGGTGGCGGTGGCGGCCAGTTCAAGGCTTACCGAACCCACGAGCAGGCCAAGGAATCCGCCCAAGCCGCGGCTTCCCACCGCAACCATGGCCTGCCCGTCAGAAATACGGGCGAGATAGGACGCGGGCAGCCCATGCAAAAGAGTGCCTTCCACTTCCAGTCCGGGCATGGCCGCTTTGGCGGCGGCAACTCCCTCCGCAAGGATCGCCTGGGCCGAGCGCTCAAGTCCGCTGTCCGCGATGCCGGGCACGGGACCCAGCTTCCTGGTCAGCAGGGGCCAGAGAGAACAATGAACCACGTGCAGAGCACAATCACGGAGGTTCGCATGGTGCGCTGCCCAACGGACAGCCGCAAGAGCCTCGGCTGACCCGTCATAGCCGGCGACTATGGCTCCGTTCTGCTGCATCAGTCCTCACTTCCTGGCCGGCCAAAGGCATCGGAGGTGCTAACGAGGCGTGAGATCGTCGATCAGCCCGGTGCCGGCGCACTCACGTACATCCTTGATGGCGGTGGCCGCCTGGTGCTTGTCCGGGTATTGTCCGGACACGGCCAAAACACAGCCGTCGGGCGCCACCAGCCTGAACCTGACCCGCGAATCCTCGTCGGTAAACAGCTCGAACATTCCCGCCATGGGTTTTGCTCCCTCAAAAGTCCCGTGCTCCAGCCGCTCTGGAGCAGGTGGCTACCGGTATCCCGGTGCAGCAGCCTGGACACAGCACTCCAGCCATGGCGCATCCTTGGGCTTCCCTTTACATTCTCAGAGGGTGCGGCGACGCATTAGGGACCAAAGTCCCGGATTGTGGAATGCGGACGGCCGCCTTCCAACAAAGAAGGCGGCGGTACCGGGGTGTCCCTGGTACCGCCGCCCCTGAGGACCGCAGATCAGTTGCTGGTTGCTGCCGCTGTGGACGCCTTGAACACATTCCAGGCGGCGTAGCTGCCGTCGAGTTCGACGACGTCGTACCCGGCGCGGCGGAGGGCGCTGGCGGCGACGGAGTTGCGGACGCCGGACTGGCAGTAGGTCACGATTGGGCCGTTGTCCGGGAGCTCGTCCAGGTGCCACATGACGCGGCCGCCGCTGAGCTGGACCGAGCCGGGGATGTGGCCGTCCTTGTGTTCGGTTTTGTTGCGGACGTCCAGGACCATGGCTGCGTCGAAGCCGTCGAGGTCCTCGGGCTGGACCAGTTTCGGGGTGGTCAGGGGCAGGCCTTCGATGCCGGTGACGTAGCCGGCGACGTTGTCGATGCCGACGCGGACCAGATGGTCCCACATCTCCTGGGCGGCGTCCTGGTCCGGTGCGAGAAGGACCAGGGGGTTCTTGTCGGTTTCGGGGTTGACCACCCAGGCGCCGTAGCTGGCTACGGACTTCCCGGCCGGGACGTTCAGGGACCGGGCCACGGTGCCTTCGTGGACTTCCCGGTTTCCGCGGGTGTCGATGAAGGTCAGCGTGTCCGCGGCCAGTCCTGCGGCGACGGTGTCGGTGGAGAGTTCGGGCAGGGGGGTGCGTTCGCCCATGACGGCCGGGCCCTCACGGTTTTCGTGTTTCATGCGGGCGAAGTAGGCGTGTGCGTCGGGCTGGCCGTCGAGGAGTTCGTTGATGAAGCCCTGCTCGTCGTTGGCGGCCAGGTACGGGCCCCACCAGGCGTAGAGGCGCTCATAGCCCACGGTGGAGGAGGGGATAGCTCCGAGGGCCTTGCCGCAGGCACTGCCGGCGCCGTGGGCGGGGTGGACCTGGACGTAGTCGGGCAGGGTGAGGAACTTATCCCGCAGGCTGGCGAAGAGCTGCTTGGCGCCTTCGAACCGGGTGTCGATGCCGCCTGCTGCCTCATCGAGCAGGTCCGGGCGGCCCAGGTCTCCGGAGAACACGAAGTCACCTGAGAGCAGGTAGCCGGGCTGGTCGCTGAACGCGCCGTCGGTCACCAGGAAGGACAGGTGCTCCGGGGTGTGCCCGGGGGTGTGCAGGGCCTTGACACTGATGTTGCCCAGGGTGATGGCGTCCCCGTCATAGAGGCGCTCGGCGTCGAACCCGTACTGCCAGTCCGGCCCGCCCTCACCGGAAACGTACATCGTGGCGCCGGTAGCGGCTGCCAGTTCGCGGGTGCCGGAGAGGTAGTCGGCGTGGATGTGGGTTTCGGTGACTGCCACGATCTTCATGCCGTTCTTCGCGGCGAGGTCCTGGTACACGGCGATATCGCGGCGGCCGTCCACCACGATCGCCTCGCCCTTGGACTGGCAGCCGATGAAATAGCTGGCCTGCGCGAGGTCTTCGTCATAGATGCGTTCGATAAGCATGTGCTTCGCTCCTTCTGTGGAGTTGGTATTGAGGGACTTCCTGCTTCAAGTGTAATACCCCAGGGGGTATATTGCAACGAGGAATATGCCCGGGCAAACCGGGCGTTCGTTAGGGGTTTTGATGCCCGGCTCCGGCGCGGAGCTTGTCCATGTCGAGGTTCTTTACGGCTTGAATCACTTCCTCCAGGCCGGTGGCGTTGAGGGCTCCGGGCTGGGAAAAGACAAGGGTTTTGTCCTTGAATGCCATCAGCGTGGGGATGGACGTGATGTGCGCTGCGGCGGCGAGGGCCTGTTCAGCCTCGGTGTCCACCTTGGCGAAGGTGACGTCCGGGTGCCGCTCAGCGGCGGCGCCGTAGGTGGGTGCGAACATGCGGCAGGGGCCGCACCAGGCTGCCCAGAAGTCGACGAAGACGATATCGCTGCTCTCCAGGGTCTGGGCAAAGCTCTGTTCGGTGATGTCGATGGTGGCCATGGTCTGTCGTGTCCTTTCGGGGAAGTCGGGTGGGGTTGTACTGTGCCGGCGGGCAAGTATTAGGTAGTGGGTAGTCCCGCGCGGGTCCAGGCGACCATGCCGCCGGCCATGGTGTCTGCCTTGTAGCCAACGCCGTTGAGGGCTTCGGCGACGGCGGCGCTGCGGTTCCCGCTGCGGCAGACGGCGATCACGGGAACGGCCGGATCGAGCTCACCGAGGCGGGCCTGCAGCTGTCCCATGGGGATGTGCAGGGCGCCGGGGATCATGCCCTCGGCAACTTCAAAGTCCTCGCGGACATCGAGGATGCGCGCGGTGGAGCGGCGCTGGTCGGTTTCGGTAACGGTGATTTCAGCCATGGGATATTCCTAACTGGGAGTGGTCGGTTCAAACGGGTGAGGGGACATCGGTGCTGTGGCGTCCGCGGTTCCTGAGCGGACAGGAATTGACGAAGAACCAGCAGATGCCGGCGCTTGCCGCGGTAAGTGCTGCGATCCCTGCGGCGATAGGCCATTGCAACCCGGCGGGGGCCTGCTGGATCAGGACGAAGGTGCCCATGGCCAGGACGAACCAGCCGAATGCCTTGCGCAGGGCAGTCTCCGGAATGCGACCGGCGAGTTTCGCACCAATCAGTGAGCCGACGATGGCCGCGGCGGTCACCCCGAGCGTGATGCCCCAGTCAAGCTGCACGGTGGTGAGGTAGCCGGCGAGCCCGGCGAAGGATTTCATGGCGATGACAACCAGGGACGTCCCGACGGCGACGGACATGGGAAGTCCGCCCAGGAGTGCCAGGGCCGGCACCACGAGGAAGCCACCGCCCGCGCCGACGAGTCCGGTGACGAGTCCGACGATGGCGCCGTCCAGCAGCACCCGCCCAAGGGGCAGCTCGCGCTTGACCGGCGCCGCACCGCCGTCGTTCTTCTTTGTCCGCCCGCGGAGCATGGCCACTGAGGTGGCCACCATCATGATGGCGAAGGCGATGAGCAGGATCTGGCCGGGGATGTGGCCGCCGAGGAGGCCGCCAACGAAGGCGCCGGCCATGCCTGCGGCTCCGAATATCAGGCCGGTCCGCCACATCACCCGGCCTCCTCGGGCGTGGCTGATCACGCTGACCGCCGACGTCACGCCGACGACGAAGAGCGAAGCCGCAATTGCTTCCTTGGCCTCAAATCCGGCCACGTAGACCAGGATCGGGACGGTCAGTATGGACCCGCCGCCGCCAAGGACCCCCAAGGAGAGTCCGATGACGACCGAGAGGGCCAGTACAACGAGCAATGTCATGCTCATGATGCCTGGGCGTCCTTCGCGGACAGGCCGGTGTTGACGGGCAGGGCAAGGATGGCGCTTTCGCGGGTGGGTTCCTTGACCGTCTTGTTCCACGGCATTGCTGAGATGACCTTGCCCATGGCGCAGGTGTTGGTGGCCGCAGAGAATGTCAGGCCGGTCCCGATGATGCCGGCAAGCGTACGGATCTTCGGGGAGACGAACTTGCCGCCTGTGAGGCCCAGCATCACCAGGGAACCGGCCGCCAGGCGCACCTGGCGTTCGAGGTCCCAGCGGTTCTTGCCTTTGACTACGTCCCCGCCGGCGGCGGCGTAGCCGGGGGCTCCGCCCGTCAGGACGTAGGCGGCCTCGATCCCGGCCTTTGCGAGGCGCTGGCGGGCCTGTTCTGCGCGGACGCCGGACTGGCAGACCAGGACCACCCGGGACCCGAGCCGTGCGGCGAGCTCGTCGGTGTGTTCGGACAGCAGCTGCAACGGCACGTTGTACGAGCCGCGGATGTGCATGGACTCGAACTCGGCGGCAGAACGCACGTCGATCAAGACGAGGTCCTGGTGCTCGGTGATCCAGGACTGCAGGGTCTCAGGAGCGAGGGCGGTCACTGCTGCTGTGGAAGGGGAAGTCATAAGGGAGCCTCTCGGGAGGGTTCGGGGGATACCTCAAAAAGTATTGCAGATACCCCCCAGGGTAGTCAAAACACCCCCCGGGGTATGCAGTGAGTCCTGGCTGCGTACGGCGGGCACATGAGCGAGCGAAGAAGTACGTGGGATGTTGCGCCACAAGGAAAGCCTGAGCCGCGGCGAGCGCGCCGCGGACGTTCCTTCGCAACGGCATGGGCAGCTGGGCGTTCGTAGGCTTCTTCATCGCCTTCATGGCGGCGTGGGCCTGGTCAACTCCTTCGCCCTCGTCCGGGACGCGTGGGACCCTTATCCCTACATACTCCTGAACCTGTTTCTGTCCATGCTGGCCGGGGACCGGCCTTGGTTACGCTGCCGGCCAGACCACCTTCGTCTGCCATTTGGCGGGATCCGGTTCCTGCTCCGGACCACTAAGGTAGTACTCCCACATGGTGTCCGCCGGCGTGAGGCCTTCCGCCTGCATCCGTTGCTGGATGGCACCGTAGGTTTCGCCAAGGGTCTCGTAGGGTCCCGTGTGGATGGCTTCGTAGGCATCGCCGCCGGGCAGCGTCCCCGTTTGCACAGCATCGGCCCCATTGAAATGGCCGCCGAAGGGGAAGCCCGCTTCGACGTCGACGCTGTCGCCCGGCATGCCGTGGTACCTCGCAAAAGGAGGACCTGCGGCGAAAGCGCCCTGTTCCTGCATTGCAGCCATAACGGCACCGAAGGCGCGGCCGAAGAATTCTGTCAGCGAGGTCATGGGGACCCGTTCTCGGATCACAGCGACAAGCTGCTCCGTAGTCTGGATTCTCCTGGGCTCAGAACCTGTTTCGCTCATGGCACCAGCGTCCCCTTCCGGCTGCCAACGGGACAGGGCATAAAGCCCCTAAACTCCCTCCGCCCTACGCGGCTGCCACGTAGGCTTCCCGCAGCCACTCCTGCACTTGGCCGTCGAGGGCACTGCTGTCTGGGAGCTCCAGGTGGTGCATCCAGACTCCGGGGGAAGGATGGGCCACCTCCTTGAAACGGGGCGATGCTTCATGCCGTCGGAGGGCCAAAGTAAGGACCAATGGGATGTCGGACGTGACGTACGTACCCGGGCGCCACAGATAAGCGAAGCCGCGGCGCCGGCGGAATGCGATTTGGCTCCTGCTGACGCGGACATCCATCGGCCCCAAGCCCGAGGCCATGCGTTCCGCCGCATCGTAGATTGCCCGGGCTGCGGGTGACCCTTCAAAGAACCGGGCAACGGTCCAGAAGTTGTTGGCTGGCTCCATTGCACCAAACCGGGACCTATTTCATGGCGGCGGCCAGTTCATCGGCCCATGCTGCCGCGCGGCCCGCCTCGCCGGCGAGCAGGGGCCCCTCTGTGCCCTTGACGTAGAACGCCATTGGTCCGCCGATGATGCTGGCACCGGCCTCCTGCAGGGCGCGGCTGATCTTCTTCCCCGCGTCGCCATGGATGAACAGTTTGAGCCGGGTATCGAACGCGGCCGCCTTCACTCCGGTAAGTCCGCCGCCGGCCAAGTCTCCGAGGGCCGAAGCGATTGCAGGAGTGGGGCGCCAGCCATTGATAGGGCTCCCGACGACGAGCAGGTCGCCGGCCTGGAGGCTGCCGGGTACGAACCCGGCCACGGGAACAGCCCTGGCCCCTGCACCGAGTCCGGCAGCAACGGCCTCGGCAATCGCTTTGGTGTTTCCATAGACGGAGTCATAGACGATGACAGCCTTCATGCCGTTCCTTTTGCAGTGGTGGAGAAAAGCCGGTGTTGCAAGTCAGAATGGTATAGAAGAGCTGGCATACGGCGGCAGGGCCAAAAGTCACAAGCGGCAAACGTACCCTGACGGTGGCATTGACCCGCAAGCGCCCGGCGGGCAACATCATCGCCCGGGGCGGCCCGTGCCTCGCTGGCAGTATCTGACGAGTTCGATTGCAAGGCTTCCTGTGATGGCGGCCAAGACGGCTGCGGCCAGCAGGCTTGGCGGAGGGGGGCTAAGCCGGAAGAACTCCGTCGCGGGTGACACCGTGAACAACAGGGCAAGGCCACCGTACATGCCGGCCAGAATGGCAGTTTTGGGCACGTTGAGCGGACGGGACGCTGTGACCAGGATCCAGGCGGCCAGGAGAGAGAGCGTGAAGCTCGAAGCGGTTTGGACGGCCGCCGTGTTGTGTCCTCCTGAATATGCGTAGACATTGACCGCCACAACGCTGGTGGCCACGCAGAGTCCCGAAGGGACCGCAAAGGACAGGGAACGCCTTAGGAAGCCCGACTCATAGCGCCGGCCCGACGGCTGCAGGGCCAGGAAGAATGCAGGGAGGCCAATCGTGAGGCCATCGATGACGGACAGTTGGCGCGGGAGAAACGGAAACGGCAACAGCATGACTGCTGTTGCGAGCGCGATAAGCGTCGCATACATGGTCTTGCTGAGGAATACCATCGAGACCCGCTCAACGTTGCCGATGGCCCGCCGGCCTTCGGCCACAATGGCGGGCAATCTGTCGAAGCGGCCGTCCAAGAGCACCAGCCTGGCCACCGCTTTGGTCGCTGGAGAGGCGGAATCCATGGCGATGCCCAGGTCGGCCTCCTTCAGCGCCAGAATGTCGTTCACACCGTCCCCTATCATGGCGACGGTATGCCCGCACCGCTTCATCGCCTGGATCATGTACTGCTTTTGGGACGGTGTGACGCTCCCGAAGACATCATGGTGCTGCATCGCCTCCTCAAGCAGGACCGGGTCTGCCGGAAGGTCCCGGGCATCGTATGCACTGCCCGCGCCCACCCGGACTTTGCCGGCCAGGACGGCTACAGTTCGGGGATCATCACCGGAAATTATCTTCACGGTAACTCCCTGCCGGCGGAAGTAGTCCACGGTGTCCGGCGCCTCCTTCCGGAGTTTTTCATGAAATGTGAGCAGCAGGGCCGGTTTCATTTGTCCGGGTAGTTTGGCCTCCCCGGGGGCGGTGGATGCAGGGGCGCCCGGCGCATGGGCAAGTACCAAAGTCCGCAGGCCCGTGGAGGCTAATGCTGCGGCCCGGCGGTGGGCTTCGCCGTCGGCATGCGAGGCACCGTCCAATAATGCATTGGGTGCTCCCAGGATCCAGGTTCCGGCTGCACCGGATAGGTGTCCGAAGGTGACGGAACTCCACTTTTGCGCGGCTGCGAAAGGAATGCAGGATACCTCCGGCAGTGGATCTTCAACGGGAAATGCTGCCCCAATGGAAGCGGCTGTGCTGCTGCTTCCGGCGTTGGCACCGAACCATTCAAGTGCCGCCTTCCATCCCTCGGCCGGTTCGGCGCCTGCATCATGGAGGGCATCGAAGGCAATGGAGCCGGAGGACAGCGTCCCGGTCTTATCAAGGCATAGGACATCCACCCGTGCCAGGACTTCAACAGCAGCGAGCTCCTGCACCAGCACCTTTCGCCGTGCCAGCCGCAGCCCGCCCACGGCAAATGCCACGCTTGTGAGCAGAAGCAGGCCGAGGGGGATCATGGCGAGGACGCCGGCGACCGCCGCAACAGTGGCGACGGTCCATTGGCCCGTTTCCTGCGTTTCGGCCCAACCGCCCTGATGATGCACCTGCGCGTTGATGAGGAGCAGCGCGGTGGGCAGCAGCAGCCACGTCACAACGGTGAAGACCCGCTCCAGTCCCTTCCTGATTTCCGACGTGACCAGCGAGAAGCGCCTGGCTTCGGAAGCGAGCCGGTAGGCAAAGGTGTCCCGGCCCACTTTCACGACGCGCGCCAGGCCGCTGCCTCCCAGTATCAGGGTCCCGGAAAGGAGCTGACCGCCGGGACCCTTTTCCACCGGTTGAGATTCGCCAGTCAGGAAGGACTCGTCTACCTCCAGGTAACTGCCGTCAGTAAGCTCCAGGTCCGCTGTCACCTGGTCCCCGGCGCTAAGCACCACGAGGTCGTCCGGGACCAGGCACTCTGCCGGGATTTTCTGCTTGGACCCGTCCCGCAGAACATTGGTCTTTGCGGCATGCAGAATCGCCAGTTGATCCAAGGAGCGCTTCGCGCGGTACTCCTGCACGATGCCGATAACGGAATTGCCTACCGCTGACAGGCCGAACAACGCGTCACGCCACTGGTCCAACAGGAACAGCAGGAGAAAACTCCCTGCCACTATGCCGTTGAAGAGTGTCAGGACGTTGGCCCGGACAATTTGCCAGATTGTCCGGCTGACTGCGAAAGGCACCCTGTTGACGCGGCCGGTGCTCGTTCGCTCCAGGACCTCGCCGCCGGTAAGTCCTCTGGTTTCCGATCCGCCGGGTTGTTCCATGCTGCCGGCTTACCGCCCCAGCAACGCGTCGAGCGTCGCAAAGCCGTAACCGGCCGCCCTGACCCCGTCGATCACTTGCGGCAGGGCATCGGCGTCAAGGGTCGTGCCGTCGTCCGGATTGGACCCGATATGCATGAGGACAATGCCACCCGGCTGCAGGGCAGCCATGATCCGGTCGGAGACTATCCCCGCGGTGACTCCGCCGCTGGTGCCTTTCCAGCCCAGCGTGTCCACGGACCATCGGACTGCGGCATAGCCCAGGTCATTGACTGCACTGATTGTCCGCGCATCCCGTTCGCCGAAAGGAAAGCGGAACAGGGGACGCGGGTCTGCGCCTGCGGCCAGGATCGCCTCTTCCGCCCGCCGCACCTGCGCGACGATCTCCGCATCGCTGAGGCCGGTGAAACCAGGATGGGTCATGGAGTGGTTCCCCACACGATGGCCGGCGGAGACAATTTGCCGGACTCCGTCCGGGTTGTTCGCCGCCCAGTTTCCGGTCAGGAAGAACGTCGCGGCCACCCCCTTGGCTGACAGCGCAGAAAGGATCTTGGGCAGGCCCGCCGCGTTGGCCCCTGCGTCAAAAGTCAGAGCAATGGTGCGCCCCGCGCCCGGAATTTCAGTCAGATCCTGGTTCCGCAACTCGGCCGGGAACGGGGCCGGCACGGGAAGAGGGCCCCCGTCGGGCGGGGTGGTAACAGGCGGGGGAGGCACAGTGGCCGGAGGTTGCACCGGTACCTGGCCCTCTTCAGGGGGCGTTGGCGCCGGCGGTGCGGTGTCTGTCGCACGCGGCGGCAGGGGCGGGGCCGAGGACTTGGACGGGGCGGGTCCAGCGGGACTGCTGATCGCGTGAGTGGGGCCGGAGGCGGGTCCTGAGGGCGGGGGACTCCCGGTGGAGTTGGACAGCAGAACAGCCAGTACGACGGCGACGGTCCCCAGGACGGCTGCCAGCGCGATAGCGGGTGCCCGCCGTTGTCCGGTGTTTGGTAGGGGGCTCATGGCAACCAGGCGCCGACAAACCGGTGGCTAGTCGGAACCGCCCAGCAGCTTCCCAAGATCCCGGACCGTCCAGTACGACCCGACGCAGAGCAATGCGAATCCCGACACGCCGAGGATCGAGGTCTGCATGGCCTGGCCGGCCAGCATGAGGCTCAGCCCCACTATGAGCATGGAAAGGCCGCGGTGGATCCTGCCCTGGCCGCCCCGCAGGGAATCACCCTCCAGGAGGGAGAAGAGCCGCGGGTCGTCGTGCTCCAGCTCCGCGCCGATCCGGTCGAGTTCCCGTTTCTCAAATTCAGAAAGCACAGCGGCCTCCAAGGTCCAGGTCCTTCGCGTGTTGGGTCCCGCTGCGGACGGTCGGCCCCTCGGAGTGGGGCCGCTTGTTCCCAGTATCGGCCCGTCGCTTCAGCCGGGGCAGGGTCATAGGTCCCGTCCCGGGTCCAAGTGCTCTACCAACGTCCCCTGCCTGGGAGTAGCTTCTCCAGCATGGGTGGCGAAACCAGGCTGTGCCGCGGCGGCCACGGTGCGGAGGGACGCGGATGAAGGTGGCCGACGGGCTGACCGCGAGCCAGGCAGCCCGACTCCTTGCGGAAGCGGGCCCCAACGTCCTGCCCGCGGAAAAAACCGTCCCGCAGTGGCGGAAGCTGTGGGGCGAGATGACCCACTTCTTTGCGCTCATGCTGTGGTGTGCGGCCGGCCTGGCGTTCATCGGGAACATGCCGGAACTCGCCGTGGCGATCATCGTCGTCGTGCTTGTCAACGGGGTCTTCGCCCACATCCAGCAGGAACGCGCGCAACACGCTGCCGCCAAGCTGCGGGGCCTGCTGCCGGCAGACGTCATGGTCCGCCGCGATGGCAGCCTGCGCCGCGTCCACGCCGCCGAGTTGGTGCCCGGCGACCGGGTGGTCTTCGCCGCCGGCGACCGCATCCCAGCGGACGCGGTCTTCGTTACCGCATCCTCTTGTTCCGTGGACGAATCAATGTTGACGGGCGAGAGCGAGCTCATCCCCAAAACCGCAGGGGACCAAGCCTGGGGCGGCACATTCCTGGTCAACGGCGATGCCGAGGCACGTGTCACCGCAACGGGCGCACGGACCCGGCTGGCAGGCATTGCTGCCCTGACCGGCGGGGCGGCACCTCCTCCCACGCCGCTTGCGAAGGAACTGCGCAGGATTGTCCGGCTGCTCGCGTTCGTTGCGTTGGGCATCGCTGCCCTGTTTTTCCTGGTATCGCTCCTGGCGGGCTTCCCCTGGCGGGACTCCTTCCTCTTCGCCATTGGCGTCGCAGTGGCCCTGGTGCCCGAAGGACTGCTGCCCACGGTTACGCTGTCCCTGGCCATGGGTGCCCAGCGCATGGCATCGCGCAAGGCGCTGGTCCGCAACCTTGAGGCCGTGGAAACCCTGGGTTCCACCACGTTCATCTGCACCGACAAGACAGGCACGCTCACGCAGAACCGGATGAACGCCGTCGAAGTTTTCACAACCGCCGGCAGGACCCGAATCTCGGGTGAAGGCTACGGGCCGGCGGCCCAGGTGGACGGGCCGGGCACCGAGATGGCCGTCGCGGCAGCCACAGCTGCGCGAGCCGCCTCCCAGGGCCGCACCGTCCTGCGGGAGGGACACTGGGAAGCCAGCGGTGACCCGATGGAAGCGGCCATCGATGCGCTGGCGCGCCGGCTTATCGGCGGCAGTCCGCCGGAGGCGGCCCCCATCCGACGGCTTGCCTTCGACCCGGTGCGACGGCGGGAATCCGCCATCGTGGGCGGGGAACTGTTTTGCAAGGGCGCCCCTGAGACAGTTCTTCCACTCTGCGGTCCGGCTACCGGGGAGGCAGCTGCCCAGGTCCACGGGATGGCATCACGCGGCCTGCGTGTCATAGCCGTCGCCCGGCGGCGGCTGGACCTCCCGGCCGAAAGTCTGGCCTCCCTGCCGGTCTTCGAGCTGGAACGCGATCTGGAGCTGTTGGGTCTGATCGGCCTGCACGACCCGCCTCGCCCGGACGTGGCGGAGGTGATCGCACGGGCGCGGGGTGCCGGCCTCAAACTGGCAATGATCACGGGCGACCACCCCACCACGGCAGCAGCCATTGCCCGCGAGATCGGCCTGATGGGGACACCGGAATGCGTCGTGGAGGGAACTGACCTTCCCGACGACGAACAGCTGTTGGGTGCCTTGATCGACCGTGACGGGGTGGTGGTCAGCCGCGTCTCGCCGGAGCAGAAGCTTCGGGTGGCCAAGGCGTTGCAGTCCCGCGGTCACGTGGTGGCGATGACTGGGGACGGCGTCAACGACGGCCCCGCCCTGCGCGAGGCCGACATCGGAGTTGCCATGGGCCTCGGCGGGACGGACGTCGCACGGGAGGCTGCGGACCTGGTGTTGCTGGACGACCATTTCGGCACCATCGTGGCGGCCATCGAACATGGCCGGGCCACCTATTCCAATATCCACCGGTTCCTGACCTACCACCTCACGGACAACGTGGCCGAGCTGACTCCCTTCGTGGTCTGGGCCCTTTCCGGCGGCCAGTTCCCACTGGCCCTCGGCGTCCTGCAGATCCTGGCGCTGGACATCGGCACTGACCTGTTCCCGGCGCTCGCCCTCGGCGCCGAGCCGCCCAGCCGGAGGGTGCTGGCCCGGCCGCCGGAGAGGCGGCACCTCATGGACCGTCGCTTGATGGTCCGGGTCTTCTGTGTCCTGGGCCCAGTGGAGGCAGCCGTGGAAATGGGCGCGTTCTCCGCGGTACTCTTCGGCGGTGGATGGCAGCGCGGCACGTCTCCCGACCCCGGCCTTCTCCTCGCAGCCTCCGGCGCCGCCTTCACTGCCGTGGTCCTGGGCCAGCTCGCGAACGCCTTTGCCTGCCGCAGCGCTACCGTACCGCCATGGCGGCAGGGGTGGCGGACCAACCCGCTCCTGGTCTGGGCGGTCGGCGCGGAACTGGTGGTGCTGGCAGTATGCCTCTACGTCCCGCAGGTCGCGGGGCTCCTCGGCCAGGCGCCGCCCCCGCTGGCCGGAATGCTCGTCGCCGCGGGAGCCGTTCCGGCGGTCCTGCTGGCCGATTGGATCCATAAGGCCTTCCGCCGCAGGTCCCAACGGCACTGGAATCCGGCCGTCGCCACTGATACCACTGACCTATGAGCAGGTCGCCCACCGCCGCCGCCGCCAAGGCGCCCTTCGACGCGGTCATTTTCGCCACGAAGACCGGAACCGGGGCCGAGACTGAGCTGCTGGAACGGCTTCGCGGCGCGGGTACAGCAACGGCGTTCGCGCCCGGCGCTCCGGCCCGACAGTCTGCCAGGGAGCAGTTCCTGGCGGCTGCCGGCAGGCTGGGTGTCGCCCCGCCGAACGCAGTCGTTATCGGGGATTCCGTGGAGGACATCCTGGCGGCCCACGAAGCGGGGTTCGGCCTGGTGGTGGCGATTGACCGCGGCGGCGGACGCCCGGCACTAGAGGCGGCCGGCGCCGGCGTCGTACTTAATCACCTCGGCGAGCTGGACCTTGGCAGGGTGGCCGGCGATCCCTGGCAGCTCGCCTACGAAGGCTTCGATGCAGCACACGAGGGGCACCGCGAAGCGCTGACGACGCTTGGAAACGGGTACCTGGCCGTCCGGGGCGCGGCACCCGAAGGCTCTGGCGGGGCCAGCTATCCGGGCATGTACCTCGCCGGGGTCTTCAACCGTGTCCCCACGAATGTGGCCGGTGAAGTGCTGCTCGAGGAACACATGGTCAACGCGCCGGACTGCCTTCCCCTGGACCTCCGGGCGGGCGGCGGCCGCTGGTGGTCCGAGGGCGGCATGACCGTGCTCCGCGAGCGCCGCACCCTCGACCTGCGCCGCGCCGTGCTGGTGCGCCGCCTGCTCCTGGACGCCGGGGACGACAGGCAACTGGAGGTGGTGCAGCGCCGCTTCGTCTCCATGGCCGAACCGCATCTGCTCGCACTGGAGACGGCGGTGACGGCCGTCGGCTGGAGCGGCACGGTGGAGGTGCGCAGCGGCGTCAACGCAGGCGTCCGGAACGCGAACCTTCCCGATCCGGCAGGCGGCAGCGGCATCCATCTCGTTGACGTGACGCCGGGTGCCGCATCGGGCGGGGCCCACGCCGGTGCCACAACCGACGGCGGCACGTTCGACGGCGGTCACGCCCCGGCCGGTGGGGGTGTCGCCGTCGTCGAGGTTGAGACAACACAGAGCCGGGTGCGCATCGCCGTCGCCACTGCAACCAGCGTGTCCGCGCCGCACGGCAACTGGGCGCCGGGCCGGGACGGGTCCTTCCATTACCTGACATGCGCGTTCGCCGTCACCGAGGCCACCACCGTCCGCATCACCAAGGTGGTGGCGGTGGTGACCTCGCGGGACCATGCTGTCTCATCGCCCGCGTCCGGCGCCCTGGCGGTGCTGGACCGTGCCGGCATGGATTTCGGCGGCCTCCTGGCCGGCCACCTCCGGGCCTGGACGCTGACCCTAAAACCGTTCCTGGTGGAGCTGGACGCGCCTGCCCAGGTGCAGTTGGTGCTGAACCTGCACATCTTTCACGTCCTGCAGACCCTGACCCGGCACACCGCTGAACTGGATGCCGGCGTGACTGCCCGGGGCCTGCATGGGGAGGGCTACCGCGGCCACGTGTTCTGGGATGAACTGTTCGTCCTGCCGCTCCTGGCCTCGCGTACCCCTGACGTTGCCCGCGCCCTGATCGAGTACCGGTGGCGCAGGCTGCCGGCAGCCCGCCACGCGGCGGCCTTGCGGGGCCATGCCGGTGCCATGTTCCCCTGGCAAAGCGGCAGCGACGGCACGGAGACAACGCCCAAATGGCTTTACAACGGGTCTTCCGGCCGGTGGATGCGGGACCATTCGCATATGCAGTTGCACGTGGGCCTGGCGGTAGCCTTCAACGCGTGGCAGTATTTCCAGGTCACGCGGGACCTGGACTGGCTCCTCCGCAAGGGCGCAGACCTGATAGTGGAAGTGGCCAGGTTCTTCACATCCTGGGCGGTATTCTCAGCGGCATCCGGCCGATACCACCTCAACGGCGTCGTGGGTCCGGACGAGTACCACACAGGCTATCCGGGCCGGAACGAACCCGGACTGGATGACAACGCCTACACCAATGTCATGGCGGCGTGGGTCTGCGGCCGGGCAGTCGAGACGGTATCCGCCTTCCCGGAGCACGTCGCGGGCGAGCTTCGCAGCAGGCTGGGGATCGGCCGCGGCGAGGTGGCCCGCTGGCGGGAAATGGCAGCGACACTCTATGTGCCGTTCCACGGGGACGGCGTCATCAGCCAGTTCGCCGGGTACGCGGACCTCACCGAGCTTGACTGGGACGTTTACCGTGCACGGTACGAAAGCATCGAGCGGCTCGACCTGATCCTGGAGGCCGAAGGCGACGCAACAAACGGGTACAAGCTCGCCAAGCAGGCCGATGTCCTGATGCTGCCCTATCTGCTGGGCCACGAGGGCCTGATCCAGGTGCTGCAGGGGTTGGGTTATACCCTGACGATGGAGCAGCTCCACCGAACCATCGAGTATTACCTGGCGCGGACCGCCCACGGATCGACGCTCAGCAGGGTGGCGCACGCGTCTGTCCTGGCCGGCGTGGATCCTGAGCGCGCCTGGGAGAGCTTTCGGGAAGCGCTCGACGCCGATCTCGACGATACGCAGCACGGAACCACCCGTGCGGGCATCCACCTGGGCGCCATGGCCGGCACAATCGACGTCATCCAGCGCAGCTTTGCCGGGCTGCGCCTTGACGGGGACACGCTGGTCTTTGAACCCAGCATGCCGGCCGGAATCGGGGCCGTTGCCTTCGGCTTCCGGTACCGGAACCACGTCCTGGTCGTTCGGCTCCAAGGTGACGGGATGCGCCTTGCATCGGCAGCGGGCGACGCCGGACCCGTGGCGGTGCGCGTCAACGGGACTGACTGGCTGTTGGCGCCCGGCGAGGACCTGACCTTCCGTATCCCCGGACAACGCCGCCCCACCGGCGGTGAGGAGAACCAATGAACAACCAGGGCTCACTGAAGAAGCTGGGCATCCTCACCAGCGGCGGCGACTGCCCGGGTCTGAACGCCGTCATCCGTGGTGCCGTGCTGGCGGGCGAAGTGGTCCACGGCTACGAATTGCTCGGGTTTCGGGACGGTTGGCGCGGCGTCCTGGAACAGGATGTTGTTCCGCTGCCGCGGCTCAGCGTCCGCGGCATGTCGCGGCGAGGCGGCACGTTCCTGGGTACCTCCCGCACCAACCCGCTCCGCGACGGCAGCCCGGACGCGGTGCGGGAAAGCCTGGCACGGAACGGGCTTGAGGGCCTGGTCGCCGTGGGCGGGGAGGGGACGCTGGCCGCAGCCAAGGAATTGTCCGATCAGGGAGTCAAGGTCGTTGGGGTACCCAAGACGATCGACAACGATCTCGGCGCAACGGACTACACCTTCGGCTTTGATTCGGCCGTGCAGACGGCCACGGAGGCGATGGACCGGCTGCGGACCACCGGCGAGTCACACCACCGGTGCATGGTCGCCGAGGTCATGGGCCGCAATGCCGGCTGGATCGCCCTCCATGCCGGGATGGCCGCCGGCGCCCACGCGATCCTGATCCCTGAGCACCCCGTGTCCCTGGAGCAGGTGGCGGAATGGGTCGTGTCGGCCCACGCCAGGGGCAGGGCACCCCTGGTGGTGGCGGCCGAGGCCTTTGCCCCGTTGGGGGAAGCAGCGCCCTACGCGCCCCGCGGGCTGGACACATTCGGCCGGCCACGGCTCGGCGGGATCGGGAAGCTCCTGGAAGAACAGCTCCAGGAACTCACGGGCCTGGAGACGCGGTCCACCGTGCTGGGACACATCCAGCGTGGCGGCGAACCCACAGCCTACGACCGTGTACTTGCCACCCGCCTGGGCATGGCCGCAGTGGCGGCCGCCGCCGCCGGCTCATGGGGAACCATGGTGTCCCTCCGGGGGACGGACATCGTTACCGTCGGGCTTGAGGAGGCGCTCGGCCTGCTCAAGACCGTCCCGGAGGTAAGGTACCAGGAGGCCGCGGTCCTGTTCGGCTGAGCGTTCGGCCGCGCGCCCGTTCAGTCCTTGTGGGCGGACTTCTTCAGCCGCGTGATGACGGTGGGGCAGGGTGGACTCGTCAGGACGCCGTGGGCCGTGGACCCGAGCAGGAGCCGGCCGAAGCTGCCGCGGCCACGGCTCCCCAGCACCAGGAGCCGGGCCCCCGATGCAGCATTGATCAGAGCGTCCGCGGGTTCCATGACCGTTTCCAGGACTTCTTTGATCACCAAGCCCGGGTAGTCCTGCCGGACACCGGCCACCTCTTCGGAAAGGACGATCTGTTCTTCCTCGACCACCAGCTCGGCGAAGCTGCTGGAGGGCAGCCCAGCCTTGATCCAGCGGTTCGGGCCGGTGAAGGCGTATACCACGGTGAGTTCCTCACCCAGCTGGTCCGCTTCCGCGGCGGCGAAAGCTACGGCCTGGGTGGACTCGCGGGACCCGTCGACGCCCACCACAACGCCCGTACCCTCGCCGGCGTGGACACCCACGACGGCGACCGGCGACTCCGCTGTTGCCGCTACCTGGAGTGCGCGGTCGGTGAGGGCACCGCGCGCATGGCTGCTGGAACCCACCACCAGCATCGATGCCTTTTTCGCGTAGTCGCCCAGCGATGCCCCGATGCCTCCCTCGAGAAGGTCAAGCGTGAAGTCCAGGCCGGGTTCGGCCGTGCGCAGCCGCTGGCCTGCGCTTTCCAGCAGGTCCAGCCCGGACTGGCGGAGGACGTCTACGTAGGGGAGTGCCTCGCCGGCCATCCAGCGGTCATCGATGACGTGGAGCACGGCAAGCGGCACCTTCCGGCGGTTGGCGCGGGCCGCGGCCCAGAGCAGGGCCGCGTTGGAGGCTTCGGTGTCGCTGATGCCGACGGCGATGGGCTGGGTGGATGTCATGGATCCTGTCCTCATTTCTGGTTAACTGGCCGAATTCGCGTGATGATCGTGGGGCAGGGCAGCCGCTTGAGGACGCCGTGCGCCGTGGAGCCCAGGACAAGCCGGCTGATTCCGCCGCGGCCCCGGTCGCCTACCACCAGCAGCCGTGCACCCTCTGCTGCTTGGACCAGACTCTGCGCCGGGTCACGGCCGGACTCGAGCCGTTGGTGAACCACCAGGTCCGGATAGTCGGCCATCAGCCCGGCAACGGTTTCGGAGAGGACAATCCGTTCCTCCTTTTCCATCAGGTCCGCAACGAGCTCCGGGGTGAAACCTGCGTCCGGGAGCCGGTCGGGCGGGCTGTAGGCATAGACCACGGTCAGTTCGTCGCCCTCGCGGTCCGCCTCAGCCGCGGCGAGGGCCACTGCCTGCACAGCTTCTTCGGATCCGTCGACGCCGACCACCACGCCGTGTCTGTCTTCCGTGTCCAGGGTTCCTACGACGGCGACAGGGACTTCCGCCGCCGACGCCACCTGCAGCGCCCGGTCGGCCAACACGCCGCCGAGGTGCCCGCTGCCGGAGCCTACCACCAGCATGGACGCCCGGTCCGAGAATACGGCCAGAGACCGTCCTACTCCACCGGTGAGTACCAGGGTGCTGACCTCAAGCGATGGGAATTCGCGGGCACCGGCTGCCGCCGCCTCCAGGATCCGTTCGCCCGTCTCCTGGAGCACGCCGCGCCAGGGATAAGGCTCTGAGAGCCAGCGCTCGTCGACGACGTGCAGGATCACCAGCGGGAGCCCGTCCCGGTGCGCCCTCCGCGCAGCCCAAGACACTGCTGCCCGGCTCTGGGGTGTGTCGTTGGTACCTACGGCAATGGGTTTGCGGATTGCCATGTGCTGCTCCTTTGGGGCCTGTGTCCCTCCAGCGTGCCCCTGAAGCGCCACTGGCGGGTAGGGCCCAAAGTCACCCGTTTCTTCCGGGCAGCAATTCACACAGCCAGGCAGTCGTCAGTATGCTTACTTTGTTGGCTGGTCCTTAACGAAAGGCATCATCATGACTGAGCAAAACCTCCCGGACGACGAGCTGGAAGTTGTCCCGGAGCAGGACGTCATCCTGGACGAGGCTCCCGGCGCCGCGTCCTCCCTGGAACTTGATCCTGTCCACAGCGAACCGGACAGCTATCCCGGGGCGGCGGAGGAAAACCCGGACGCCTGGCAGGAAGACCCGCTCCTGCAGGAGGAAGCCAAAGCCGGCGAACACGGCGAGTTTCCGGGCGGGCACGCCCTCACATGAGGCCCGCACATGAGCGACCGCAAAGCAACGGCACGCACCGGATGTGACGGGGCTAGGGTTAACCCATGACCGGTGTAGCGGAATCGACCGTCAGCTTTCACTCCCTTTTCGCCCAAGAGCTGCCTGAGCTATCAGTTCCGTGGCAGGCGGAGGAGGCCCCCGAGCCCCGGCTGCTTGTCCTGAACGAGGCGCTCGCAGGGGAGCTGGGACTTGAGCCGGCCTTCCTGCGCAGCCCGGGCGGCACTAAGTTCCTGGTCGGCAACGAGGTCCCGCAGGACGCTGCCCCGGTAGCCATGGCCTACGCCGGCCATCAGTTCGGCGGCTATTCGCCTCTGCTCGGGGATGGCCGGGCCCTGCTCCTGGGCGAGCTGTCCCTGCACGGCCGGACGCCCGGTGGGCTGCGCGATGTGCACCTCAAAGGTTCGGGCCGCACGCCCTTCGCCCGCGCCGGGGACGGCCGCGCCGTCGTCGGGCCTATGCTCCGCGAGTATCTGGTCAGTGAGGCGATGCACGCGCTCGGGATCCCGACCACCCGGTCCCTTGCCGTGGTGGCTACCGGCCGTCCCGTGCGCCGCGAGACCATGCTGCCGGGGGCGGTACTGGTGCGGGTCGCCGCCAGCCACCTGCGCGTCGGCACGTTCCAGTACGCGCGGGCTACCGATAACATCGATCTGCTCCGCAGGCTCGCCGACCACGCCATCGCGCGCCACTACCCGGCGGCCGGGAAGGCAGGCAATCCCTACCTGGCCCTGTTCAGGTCGGTGGTCGAAGCCCAGGCGTCGCTGGTGGCGCAATGGATGCTGGTGGGATTTGTCCATGGCGTCATGAACACGGACAACATGACCATCTCCGGAGAGACCATCGACTACGGTCCCTGCGCTTTTATGGATACGTTCAATCCGGCCGCCGTCTACAGCTCGATCGACACCGGCGGAAGGTACGCCTACGCCAACCAGCCCGTGGTGGCGGAGTGGAACCTGGCCAGGTTGGCCGAATCGCTGCTTCCCCTGATCGATGAGGACCAGGAAAGGGCCGTGGAACCGGCCGTGGCAGCGCTGGGGGAGTTCCGCCGCCGCTACAGCGATGCCTGGACGGCCGGAATGTCAGCAAAGCTCGGTCTGCGCGGACATCCGGAGGGAAGCCCGGAGGCGGAAGAGGTGTCCCGCCTGGTGGACGGCGTCATCGCCCTGCTCAAGGACGGCCCGGTGGACTACACCCGGTTCTTCCGCAGCCTTGGCGAGGCGGCCCGCGGGAATACGCGTGCGGCACGCGGGATGGTCCTCGACCTTGCGGCTTTCGATGCCTGGGCGGAACGTTGGCGGGCCATGGGGCCGGACGCCGCCCTGATGGATGGCGTCAATCCCGTCTACATCCCACGCAACCACCTGGTCGAGGAAGCCCTTGCTGCGGCCACTGCAGGTGACCTTGCCCCCTTCCGGCGCCTTGTCGCCGTCCTTTCGGAGCCTTACAAGGGGAGGCCGGGGCTGGAGCGGTACGAGGAAGGCGCTCCGGAAAGTTTTGGCGATTACCTGACGTTCTGCGGCACCTGATCGGCAGGCTTAAACAGGACAAGGGCGGTTTTCGGGAAGATTCCCGAAAACCGCCCTTTTTCGTCCTGGGACGGATGGTGCTGCTTAGGCCACGCGGACGAAGGAGGCGCCGCCGAGCCAGCTGAGGGAGTGCACGTCGGTCTTGTAACCGTCGATGCCGCCACTCACAACCTGGCCGTCACCGGCGTAGACGCCAACGTGGCCGGAGGTGATGACCAGGTCGCCGGGAGCCGGGGTGGAGACCACGGTGCCATACTGGAAGAACTGGGTGGGTGCCAGGTCGCCGACGCTCTTGCCGACCGACCGCAGGGCGGTCTCCACCATGGCGGTGCAGTCCTGGCTGATGCCGATCTGGCTGTAGGCGGAGGCCAGGATGGCTGCGCCGGTGCCCGTGCCGGTGGTTTCGGCCGGGGCGGTGGAGGCGTAGGACAGGTTCATTCCGGTGTTCGCGGGGGCAGTCGCCGTGGTTTCGACCGGCGCCGGGGCGGGGGCTGGAGCCGGCGCGGCTGCAGCGGTTCCGGCGCCGGGGATCTCGATCTGGTCGCCCGGGTAGATGATCGTGTCGATGGAGAGCCCGTTGACCGCGAGGACGTCGGCCAGGGTGACGCCGTACGCGGTGGAGATCGCGCCCAGGGTGTCGCCGGCGACCACCGTGTGGACGGTGGCGGCAGCTGCCGTGGTGGTGGCCGCGGGTGCGGCGGATGTCTGGACCGTCGCTGCTTCAGTGGCATCCGGGCCGCTCACGCCGGCATGGGCCGGAGCGCCGACGCTGAGCGCAATGCCGGATGCCGCGGCTACTGCCAGTGCGGGACGACCGAACGTCCGGGCCAGGCCCTGGACAGTGATGGAGCCGGCCGGAGTTGCACGGTGACGGGCGGTGGTGGAAATTTTTGACACAGTGAATCGCCTCTCCCATGCCTGCGGGGTGAGCTGTCGGGTTCGGGCTGGAGATGCCCGGCCGGAAGCATCCGCGCCAGCGGAATGGCTTTCGACTTAACCCCTAGGCCTCGGTGAGGCCGTGGAAACTTGGTTCCCCCGTCCCTGCCAGTTGGAAACGGTGGTATCCCGGTCCAGCGGCAGGGCTCGGCAGGCTGGTGGGAATGTCCCATCGGGGAGGGACACCATTCGACCGTAACCCGACGTCCACCTCAATGTCACATTTGGATAACATCCGAGGCCCTCCTCTCGGATTACGCCATCGTCTTGATTGGTCGGTTAATGCGCGTTGACCTCGCATGACACCCGACACCCCGCGCCGCATAGTGAATCGCGTCACAAAGTAACAATGCCGCGCGGATACCCTCCGTTTGCCTGCCCTTAACCCTCAACCACTTCTTGAAGGATGTAGGATTCCGGACTATGTCCCGGTTGACTATTGCGGTTCGCTCCCGTGCCGGCGGTGCGCTACTGGCACTTGCAGTGGCCAGCGGTGCCGCGGCGCTGCCCGCGGAGGCGGAAACGACGGACCCGCCGGGCGGATTTCCATCGTGGAGCGACATTGAGCACGCACGGAAATCGGAGTCCGCAAAGGCGGCGGAGGTCGACAGGATCCACGGACTCCTGGGTGGCCTGCAGGCACGCTCGGAAGAACTCGGCGCCGCGGCCGTAACTGCGGCAGCGGAATTCGCTGCAGCGGACGCGGCAGCCACGGCCGCCGCGGCCAGGCTCGACGCGCTGAACAGGCAGGTGGACAGGGCGGCCGGCGAGCTTTCCGCACGCAGGAACGAACTGGGCGCCCTCGCGGTCCAGTCGTACAAGACCGGCGGCACCACCATGGAATTCTTCCTTGCCCTTGATGCGCTGGAAACCGACAGTTTGCACGGACTCAACGTCGTCTCGGTCGTGGGGGACCGGAGCGCCGCCCTCGTTTCCCGGGCCGGCGCCGCCGAAAAGGTTCTGGCCGCCCTGGCAGGACAGCAGAAAGGGGCCCGCACCGAGCATGACCGCCTCGCCGCCGAGGCGGAGTCCCGGCTTGCGGAAGCACGGTCTGCCCGGGATGCCATGGAAGAGCAGGTGGCCGCCGAACAGAAGCGGAGCATTACCCTGACCGCCCAGCTCGCTTCCTTGAAAGGCACGACGGCGGCCGTTGAGCAGGATTACCGGCAGGGCCAGGCGGCACTCGCCGCGTACGCGGCCGCCCAGGCTGCCAGGCGCGCCGCCGCCGAAGAAGAGGCCCGCCGTGCTGCGGAGGACGCCGCTAAGGCTGACCCCGCCCGGCCGGCACCCCGCCCACCGGCGTCCGCTATGCAGCCTGAACCGGAGACGGAGGAGCCGGCGCCGCCAGCCGCCGACCCGGCCCCGGCCGCCCCTGCCCCCGCACCGCCGCCGGCTGTTGCTCCGCCGCCACCGCCCGTCGTCGTACCCTCCCTTCCCGGCGGCGCCGTGAACGATCCGGTCGCCGCGAAAAGCTACGCGTCCGGGAGGCTCGGGTCGTTTGGATGGGGGCAGGATCAGTTCTTCTGTCTGGCGCAGCTGTGGACGAAGGAATCGAACTGGATGACCACGGCTACCAACCCGTATTCCGGCGCTTACGGGATTCCCCAGGCGCTCCCGCCCGGGAAGTATTCAAGCGCGGGCAGCGACTGGCTCACCAACTACCGCACCCAGATCGAATGGGGACTGGGCTACATCCGGGACAGGTACGGATCGCCCTGCAGGGCATGGAGCCATTCGGTGGCGGTGGGCTGGTACTGACGTGTACAGCGGCCGCGGCTAGGCTGTGGGCATGCCCGGTTTTGAGCGGTTCAGGCTGATGCTGGAGGAAGAACGCGCCCGCAAGGTGGCGCTCCTGCCCGCCCTGCGTGCGGACATCGCCTCGGCGAACTCGGCACGACAGAACGCGAACGTGGATGACGAACACGATCCCGAGGGCGCCACCATCGCCTTTGAACTGTCCCAGGCTTCGGCGCTCCTTAGGCAAAGCAGCGCGGGCCTGGACCAGGTGGAGGCTGCGCTGGCCCGCATCGAGGACGGCACCTACGGCGTCTGTGCCGTGTGCGGCGAGGCCATTGCGGAGGGCCGCCTTGAGGCGCGGCCCTGGACGCCCTACTGCATCCGGCATGCAGCGGCGGGGCGCAGGTGACGGCGGTCCGGGAGGCGGCCGCGTTTATCGACCGGACGCTGCAGAACGAGGGCGCCTGGTACCGGGCGGACGAGGTCGAAGGGCGGCTGGGTGGCAGCCTCGCCTCGTACGGGGCGTCTGTGGGTGCAGTGCGGGGAACCGTCAGGGATGCGCTGCGGAAGTTCCCGGATCTGGACCATCATGGGGTCGTGTTCCTGGCTTCCGCGCTCTGGGGCGTTCCGAAGCCCGGGAGCAGGCCCGTCTTTGAGCGGAGGCTCGCCGCGGTGGTGCTGCTCCAGGCCAGGATCTCGATGCTGCGGCACACGGACCTGACGCGCATCGAGGGGTTCCTCAGGTCCGCGATGACTGCGGAGCTGGCGCAGCCGCTCATCACCGACGTCCTGGATCCCTTACTCGGTGCACTCGAGGGCCAGGACCGGAAGCGGGCCGCCGCGGTGCTGGCGCGCTGGCAGGCGGACCCGGATCATCAGCTGCGGGCCGCGGCCCGGATCGGAGGGAACCATGACTGACCCGTACAACCTTGACCGCTTCGTGGCGGCCCAGGACAGCGGCGGGACTTTCCAGCAGGCACTGGCCGAACTGCAGGTGGGCCAAAAACGCAGCCACTGGATGTGGTTCGTGTTTCCGCAGATTGCGGGGCTCGGCCACAGCGCGACGTCGCAGCGGTACGCGATAGGGTCGCTGGACGAAGCGAGGGCCTACCTGGCGCATCCGGTACTGGGGCCCCGGCTGCTGGACTGCGCCCAGGAGCTCAGCGACCATGGTGGACGTTCCGCCGAGGACATCCTGGGCGGGATCGACGCGCGCAAGCTGCACTCATCGATGACGCTGTTCCTTCGCGCAGCGCCCGGGGAGACCGTCTTCAAGACTATCCTGTCCACATTTTTCGACGGCGAGCCGGACGCAGCGACGGATGAGCTGCTCGCAGCACCGCCCGGGACCGGTGGAAAATAGCGGTCCCGGGCGGGGTATGTCCTACGGGGTGGGGTTGCCGCCGTTAACATTGAGCGTTTCGCCCACCACGTAGCTGGACTCCGGTGAGGCCAGGAAGACATAGGCGGGTGCCAGTTCGGCGGGCTGGCCGGCGCGGCCCAGGGGAGTGGACTGCCCGAAATCCGGCAGCTTCTCCTTCGGCTGGCCGCTGCTCACCTGCAGCGGCGTCCAAATGGGACCCGGCGCCACCGCATTGACCCGGATACCCTGTGGCGCGAGCTGCTGGGCCAGGCCCTTGGTGAAGTTGTTGATGCTCGCCTTCGTGGTGGCGTAATCGATCAGTGTCGGAGAAGGGTTGTAGGCCTGGATGGAGGTGGTGTTGATGATCGTTGACCCGGCCGGCATGTGCGGCAGGGCAGCCTTGGTCAGCCAGAACATGGCATACACGTTGGTCTTGAGTGTGTGGTCGAACTGCTCATCCGTGATGCCCGCCAGTTCCTCCTGGGCCACCTGCTTGCCGGCGTTGTTAACGAGGATGTCGATGCTGCCCAGGACGGACACAGCCGTGTCCACCACCTCCCGGCACATGGCCGGATCCTTGAGGTCGCCGGGTACCTTGATGGCCTTACGGCCGCTCGCCTCGATGAGTCCGGCGATGCGCTCGGCGTCCTCCTCTTCCTCGGGCAGGTAGGAAAGGACGACGTCGGCCCCTTCCCGGGCGAACGCGATCGCCGTTGCCGCGCCGATGCCGGAGTCGGCGCCGGTCACGATGGCCTTGCGGCCCTCCAGTCGGCCGGTTCCCCGGTACGTGTCTTCGCCCAAGTCGGCCTTGGGAACCAGGGCCGCATCCAGGCCCGGCTCCGGCTGGTGCTGCTTCGGAGGGGAGATTTCCTCGTACGCGGTGACCGGATTGCGGAAGGTGTATTGGTCGGTCATGGGTGTTCCTCCTGACGACTGGGATGCTTCGCACCGAAAGTAAGTAGGCTTACGGTTCTACCCTAGGCACTGAGGCGCTGGCTGCCAACCCCGCAATCCGGCCGGCGGGGGAACCGGCGGGGTGACCCTGTCGCGCGCCTGCTCCCAGTCGTAATCTGGGACTGGAGGTGATTGCGATGGAGGCAGCGCAGGGAGACCGCATCATCGTGCACGGACGGAACGTCGGGTCCTCCGACCGGCACGGCGTCATCGTGGAAGTCCGCGGGCCGGGCGGAACTCCGCCATACCTGGTCCGTTTCGACGACGGCCACGAAACTGTCATGTATCCCGGCGGCGATTTCGCCGTCGACCGCGGGCACGGCAACTAGTCCCGCAGTGTTACGAACGGGTGCGCCGCGCAGGGTGCGCCTGTCAGACTGGTGCGCATGGATCACTCACTGGCTTCCACGCCGCCCGTCCGCACCGGCCCGCGCAACCCCGGCGACGCCTGGGTGGAAGGCGACCGGGGGCGGTTCTGGGGCCGGTTCGGAGCCGCGGGCGTGCTCGCCTACGACCCTGCGAAAGGCGTCCTGCTGCAGCACCGGGCCGTCTGGAGCCACAACGGCGGCACCTGGGGCCTGCCCGGAGGCGCGCTGCACGAGGGGGAAGAGGCTGTCGCAGGCGCCCTCCGTGAGGCCTGGGAGGAAGCCGCCGTGCCGGCGTCGAACGTTGACGTCCTCTTCACCTCCGTGCTGGACCTGGGCTACTGGTCCTACACCACCGTGGTGGTGCTGGCGCGCGAGCCGTTCGAACCCGTGATCAGCGACCCCGAAAGCATCGAACTGCTCTGGGTGCCGCTGGCCGGCGTCGAGCGGAAGGAACTGCACCCCGGTTTCGCTGCCGCCTGGCCGGAGCTGCGCAAACGCCTGGAGGCCTAGGAGGCCCGGACTAGAAGTCCGGGCCGTACTCTGCCGTCACCAGGATGGGCAGGTGGTCTGAATTGCCGCGCGGCAGGGTCTCCACGCTCTGGATGTCCAGTCCCAGCGACGTGGCGAAGTCGAAGTGGCCCTTGAACACCTTGTACCGCGTGTACGTCCGGCGGTTGCTCAGCGACAGGGCGTAGCCCGAGTTCTTCATATGCATGTCCAGGTTCTTGGTGAAGAACGGGTAGTTGAAATCGCCCACCATCAGCGTCATCAGGCCCTTGCCCATGCTCAGGAGTTCCGCGTGGGCAGCATGGATCTGCTTGCGGCGCAGCGAGTTGGACGCTGTCAGCGGGGCCGCGTGGAACGAACCGATCACCAGCTCGTGCTGGGTCTCGTTGTCCATGACCCGCGTGCCGATCAGCCGCTCATGTGCCGGCGCCAGCACCCGGTCATGCATCGACTTCTTCAGCGCAAAGGACTGCGTATTGATCGCGGTGAAGCGGCTGGTGCGGTAATAGATGGCCAGCCCCAGCCGGTTTCCCTTGGTGGCATCCGCCAGATGCAGCGGTCCCAGCGTCTCCGGCAGGTCGCTGGAATCCACCTCCTGGAGGCACATCGCATCGATGTCATGGTTCCGGGCCAACGCCAGGAGCTCCCCGCTGGCCTTGTGTTTGCGGAGGTTGTAGCTGATAACGCGCATGAAACACCTCTTCCGAGGGTTGCTGACAGGACCCAGATCCTGAGTCTACCCAGAGAGGCCCCGCCGGACTCCAACATTTCGGCGAGTCCCGGCGGAGGGATGTTTTCGGCAAGCCGTTAGAGTTAGTGCCGATTCACTTAAGTATGCAGAAGGGGCCAAGGGTGACCACAGACCTGCCTGAACTGGCTGAGGGACATTTCTACTACCAGGAGCTCGACGGCGGCCGGTTCCGTTCCACAATCCACGCCCAGGGCGCGTGGAACGTGCACGAGCAGCACATGGCGCCGGCGTCCGGCCTGCTGGCCGACCGGCTGGAACGGCACGAACCGCGCGAAGACATGCGGATGGCCCGGATCAGCTACGAAATACTGGGCCTGATCCCTGGCGGGGATTTCCATATTGAAACGACCACGCTCCGGCCCGGCCGGACCATCGAACTGGTCCAGGCTGAACTGGTGGCCAACGGCCGCACTGCCATCCGTGCCACGGCCTGGCGCATGGCCACCTCGGACACCTCCGCCGTTGCCGCCGTGGAGGACGCCGCGATTCCCGGGCCGGATGAATGCAAGCCCTACGACGGGTCCGCCGTCTGGCCAGGCGGTTATATCCGCTCGCTTGAGATGCGCGTGGCTGAAGGTCACCGCGCCGGCGCGGGCAAGGTCTGGCTCCGCACCGAACACCCTCTGACGGACCGGTCGGACAGCGGCGACCTGGCGCGGCTGATGGGCATGGTGGATACGGCCAACGGCATTGCGGCCCGCGTCCCCCCGGGCAAGGACAGCTACGCCTTTCCTAACCTGGACCTGCAGATCCATATGTACCGCCGTCCGGAAGGCGAATGGCTGGGACTGGACAACGCTGTGTCCTTTGGCCGGGACGGGATCGGACTGACATCCACGGTGCTGCACGACCTGCAGGGGCCGTTTGGCCGGGCCGAGCAGATCCTGACGCTGCGCCGCACCTGAACCCCTGCACCCCTAACCTCCGCGGCGGGCGCCGCCCCTTAGGCCCTGTTGTGGAAGACCAGCCAGCCGGCCACGGTGGACAGGCCGGTCAGCGCCGCACCCCAGGCAATATCCACCAGCACCAGCTGCAGCGGCCACACCTTGAGGGTGGCGGCGTTGGTCAGGTCATAGGTGGCGTAGGCGAAGGCGCCCAATGCGGCACCGTAGCCCAGCGCTGTCAGCCAGGTGCCGCCGTCGAGCGCTGGACGAAGCGCAAAGAAGACGATGCCCGCGATGTAAAGGACGTAGAACGCCACCGCGTAACCTAGGTGTGGCTTGTCCGCCAGCAGCTCCCCGATGTGGCTGCGGTAGAACGGGTTCATGAGCTTGAGCCAGACGGCGTCAATTACGGCGAAGGCGGCGGCAACAACGAGGAATTGCAAGATGACCATAAGGGAGCTTAGCAACATGCAGCACGCCGGGCCGGAAGGACGCACGCTGACGGTGGTGCGGCAGGAAACGACGCTGGGCGCCGGCCGGGACCTGGAGTTCGGCCTCGAGCTGCTGGCCCGGGCCAAGGCCGGCGGGTTGGGACCCACGCTGCGCCTGTACCGGCCGGAACCCACGGTGGCGTTCGGCCAGCGTGACACCCGGTTGCCCGGCTTCAGGGCGGCTGAACAGGCCTGCCGCGAGGACGGATTCGAACCCCTGGTCCGCCGGGCCGGCGGGCGGGCAGCGGCCTACCACCGTGGCACCCTGGTGGTGGACCACATTGAACCGGACCCGGACGCCATCGCCGGATCGAAGACCCGGTTTGGCTACTTCGGCGAACTGTTCGCCGACGCCCTGGGCCGCGTTGGGGTGCAGGCAGCCGTAGGCGAGATTCCCGGCGAGTACTGCCCTGGCGAATTCAGCGTGCATGGCACCGACCCCACAGACGGCACGCAGATCAAACTCGTGGGCACCGCGCAGCGCGTGGTGGCCGGCGGGTGGCTGTTCAGCTCAGTGGTCGTGGTGCAGGATTCCGCTCCCATCCGGAAGGTCCTGACGGACACCTATGCTGCGCTCGGCCTGGAGTGGGAACCGTCCACGGCCGGGGCAGCGGACGACCTGGTGCCCGGCCTCGACGTGGACGCCGTGGAAAGGGCCCTGCTGGAAACGTACGCGGGCCACGCCACCCTGGTGTCTGCTCCCTTCAGCAGTCTGGAGGCGTGACCCGCGCGGGTCCGGGGCTCAGCTCCCGCGGGCGGGATCCGGCTCAGTGTCCGCGGGCGATCCATTCGTCCAGGTGCGGCGCTTCGGCGCCGATGGTGGTGCTGTCGCCGTGGCCGGTCCGGACCACCGTGTCCGCCGGCAGCGGCAACAGCCGGCTGCGGATGGACTCGATGATGGTGGGGAAGTCGCTGTAGGACCGGCCGGTGGCTCCCGGTCCGCCCTGGAACAGCGTGTCCCCGGTGAACACGGTGCTTTCGCCGCCGGGCCCCTCCACCACGTGGAAGGACACCGAGCCGGGGGAATGGCCAGGGGTGTGCAGGGCTTTGAGCGCGAGCCCGGCCACCTCGAACACCTCACCGTCGCTGATGGTGCGGTCGGGTTCCGTGTCCGGGTAGACGCTCTGCCACAGCATCAGGTCGGCCGGGTGGAGGTGCACCGGCGCCGGGACGAGGTCACGCAGCTGTGCGACGGAGCTGATGTGGTCGTCGTGGCCGTGGGTCAGCAGGATGGCCTTGAGGCGGCGGGCCCCCACTGCGGCGGCCACGGCGTCGGCGTCGTGCGCGGGATCGATCACCACGCATTCGCTGTCATCGCCCACGATCCAGACGTTGTTGTCCACGTCCCAGGTGCCGCCGTCGAGCGAAAACGTGCCGGAGGTGACCAGGCGGTCGATCCGGGCGTTCACAGTTCCACCACCGAACGGAGGACGGTGCCTGCGTGCATCTTGTCGAACGCTTCTTCTACCTGTTCGATGCTGATCCGCTCCGTGACGAACGCATCCAGGTCCAGCTTGCCCTGCTGGTAGAGGCTCACCAGCATGGGGAAGTCCCGGGAGGGCAGGCAGTCTCCGTACCAGGAAGACTTAAGGGATCCGCCGCGGCCAAAGACGTCCAGGAGCGGCAACTCAAGGGTCATCTCCGGGGTGGGCACGCCCACCAGGACCACGGTGCCGGCAAGGTCGCGGGCGTAGAACGCCTGCTTGTAGGTTTCAGGGCGTCCGACGGCGTCAATCACCACGTCGGCGCCGAACCCGCCGGTGAGCTCGCGGATTTTTTCCACGGGGTCGGTGGCGGACGAGTCCACGGCGTGGGTGGCGCCCAGTTCCTTGGCGCGTTCCAGCTTCCGGGCGTCGATGTCGACGGCGATGACCGTGGTGGCGCCGGCGAGCGCCGCGCCGGCGATGGCGGCGGTGCCGACTCCGCCGCAGCCGATCACGGCCACGGAGTCGCCGCGCTTGACGCCGCCGGTGTTGATCGCGGCGCCGATGCCGGCCATGACGCCGCAACCCAGCAGGCCGACGGCAGCGGCATCCGCTTCCGGGTCCACCTTGGTGCACTGGCCTGCGGCAACGAGGGTCTTTTCGATGAACGCGCCGATGCCCAGGGCCGGGGACAGTTCCGTGCCGTCCTCGAGGGTCATCTTCTGGGTGGCGTTGTGGGTGTTGAAGCAGTACTGCGCCTCGCCGCGGCTGCAGGCGCGGCACGTGCCGCAGACGGCACGCCAGTTCAGGACCACCCGGTCACCGGGGACCACATTGGTGACATCGGGTCCGACTGCGCTGACCACGCCGGTGGCTTCGTGGCCCAGCAGGAACGGGAAGTCGTCGCTGATGCCGCCCTGCTTGTAGTGCAGGTCGGTGTGGCAGACGCCGCTGGTGAGGATGTCGACGAGCGCCTCGCCCGGCCCGGGTTCGGGAACCAGGACGGTTTCCAGAGTGACGGGCGCACCCTTGGAGCGGGCGATGACACCTTTGACTTTATGGACCACGGAAGCTCCCTCATGCAGATAGACAGAACGGGACCGGCAGCGCACCGCCGGTCCCGTTCTGTCTATCACACGCCCCGTTTCGGGCGCCTTCCGCTACGCCGCCAGGCGGGTCTTGACCTCGGCGGCAGAGGGGTTGGTGGCGGCGGAGCCGTCCGGGAAAAGGACCGTGGGAACCGTGCGGTTGCCCCCGTTAAGCTGCTCCACGAGCTCGGCGGTGCCGTCCACTTCCTCGATATTGATCTCGGTGTACCCGATGCCGTGCGCGTCCAGCTGTTTCTTCAGTCGGTTGCAGTAGCCGCACCAGGTGGTGGAAAACATGGTGATGGTGCCGGATTCGGGAGTGAAATCCACGGGGCTCTCCTTGCTGTTGGTAATGGGGTCCGTCGGCGTCAACGGTATCGTGCCCGGCGCTATTCCCGGCCGCTGTTTCCTCCGTCCGGTGGCCGGTGGCATGCTGGAACCATGTGTGGACGCTACGTGATGGCACGTGCCGTGGGTGACCTGCTGGCCGAATTCGACGCCACCCTGGAGGACGAGGTGCACATCCCGCCGTCGTGGAACGTGGCGCCGACCGACGATGTCCCCATCGTCCTGGAGAGGCTGGTGGAGGACGGCGGAGCAGCGCCACGGCAGGTGCGCCAGCTGCACGTGGCTCGCTGGGGGCTGGTGCCCTCCTGGGCGAAGGACCCGTCGATCGGGTCGCGGATGATCAATGCCCGGAGCGAATCGGTGCTGGAGAAGCCCGCCTTCCGTAAGGCCATCCGGTCCCGGCGCTGCGCCGTCCCGGCGGACGGCTATTACGAATGGAAGCAGGGGCCGGGCAAGACGAAGCAGCCCTACTACGTACACCCCGGAATGGACCACGGGTTGGCCTTCGCCGGCCTCTACGAATGGTGGAAGGACCCCTCCACGCCGGACGGGGAGCCGGCACGCTGGCTGCTCTCCACGTCCATCCTGACGGCGGACACCCCACCACCGGGTACGGAATCGACCGTTTTCGGCAGGCTGACGGAGCTGCATGACCGGGTGCCGCTGCCCATGGACAAAGACACCATGCATGCCTGGCTCGATCCGGCTGCCGACGACGCCGCGGAACTGGTGGACCTCGTCCGGGCGCGGGTGCGGGACGTGGTCGCGGACTGGAAAGTGGAAACGGTTGGCCGGGACGTGGGCAACGTGCGCAATAACGGGCCTGAGCTCATCAGGCCGGTGGAGGCGCTGTTCTAGCTGCCCATTCCGGCTCCCGCTCAAGCAGCCTCTTCCCGCGGCGGGCGGCGCTCAGACGGTGACCGAACCGTCGTCGTCCACTGACCAGGAAGGGTTGTAGGCAACTTCCCAGCGGAAGCCGTCCGGGTCCGCGAAGTAGCCGCTGTACCCGCCCCAGGGCTGGGTGACCGGCTCGGCAATGATGGTTGCGCCGGCAGCGGCCGCCTCGGCCATGACCCTGTCCACCTCGTCGGTGCCGGGCAGGTTGTGGCTGAGCGTAATGCAGGGAACCGGTCCAGGAGCGTTGACGCCGGCCTCCGCCTGCATCTGCACGGCGTCCCACAGGGACAGGACCAGCCCGTGGTTGACCTGGATGAATACCACATCGCCGTCCAGCTCACGGTGGACGGGCCAGCCCAGCCCTTCCACGTAGAACGCGCGGGACGCGGCAACATTGCGGACACCTAGCGAGATGAAGTCGACTCGGGGTTGCATGCTTCGATACTGTCAGACGATGGCGACAATTCAAGGAAATGATAGGGACGCCGCGGCGGACAAGGAGCAGCTTGCTGCCGTGCGGATCGCCGTCGATGAGGTGGATGACCAGATCGTCACCCTCATCGCCCGCCGCGAACGGCTCATCCGCATCGCCGGAACGCTTAAGGGCGACGACGCCGAAGTGCGCGCACCCGGACGCGTGGAACGGATCATCGAGCACGTCCGCTCAGCCGCGGAGAAGAAGGATATCGACCCGGACATCGTCGAATCCACCTACCGGGCCATGATCTCCGGGTTCATCGAACTCGAAATGCGCGTGCACAAGGGCAACGGCTAGAGCCCCTGTTTTCAGAGGAACCGGGAATCTCCAGAGACCGGGAATCTCCAGAGGGAGCAGGTGCTCCTCCCTAAAGGGACTCGGAGACCGGCACGCCGGACTGAAAGTCCCTTCCGTCCGCTTCGCTGAAGGCGGTCATGACATGGCCCTCGCCCAGCCCATTGATGGCAGCGAGCGGGAACTGGCCGGTAATGCTGTTGGCGGAATGGGTCACGCCGGAAAGGTCATAATCCTCTTCGATGCCCTGGTCGCGGTTGAAGGAGTAGAAGGCGATAGCCTCCCCGTTCATGAATTCGATACACAGCCGCCGCTGTGCGGAGTAGTCCGGAGTGGCCCCCATCAGGCCGACTACGTAAGCGCCGGAACCGGGGATGCTGCCGTCTATGTCAAAAGTGGCGATGGCTGTGGAGTCCTGCGTTGTGAGGCTGGCCTGCTTGAGGAGTGCGTCATCGGTGCTCATGGCTCCATCCTGCTCCCTGCCGCACCGTCAGTCCACCCCCGTCTAGGTTTTGTCCTGCCCCCGTCGTAGACTGGGAGTATTCGAATATGTGTTCGAATAATCCGTTCGTCCGGGAGGCAGCCATGGGTCTGTTCAGTGAATCCGTGGATGTGGCGTGCTCTCCGGACGGCGAGCCCCGGGAACTCCGGTGGGACGGGCGGTCATACACAATCTGCGCAGAACCGGTCCGCTGGTACGAGCGCCGCCAATGGTGGGCGGAGGAACGGCGCGCACCCCTGGGCGGCGGCCCTGGCCTGGTGGACCATGAAATCTGGCGGGTCCAGGTCCTTCCCGCCGCCGATACGGAAGTCTCCGGTCCGGGCACCGCGGGGGAGCCGCTCACCCTGGACCTCTCCCGCCACACCGGCAGCGGCCGCTGGCGGCTCCTGCGCATCCACGACGCACTGCGGCGGCCCCGGACAGCATGAGCTTTACCCACCTCCACGTCTCCACCGCCTTCAGCGCCCACTACGGGGTCTCCTGGCCCGACGAACTCGCCCAGGCCGCCGCGGCAGACGGGGCAACTGCGCTCGCCTGCACGGACCGGGACGGACTCTACGGAACCGTCAAGCACCTCAAAGCCTGCATGGCCGCAGGCATCGACCCCATCGTCGGGGTGGACCTCGCAGTTTTCGACGATGACGGGGACCACCGCACCCAGGTTTCCGGCAGGGTGGTGGTACTGGCGCGCGGAAACAACAATGGTGCAGGCTACCGCGCACTGTGCCGCCTGGTGTCGGACGCCCACGCCCGCACCTCGGGCAAATCCGGGGGAGCGGTCCCGGCCGCCGTCACCCGCGCGGAACTCGCCTCGCGCACCCTGGATCCAAACACCCTTAAACCCGTCCTCACCGTGCTGATCGGTCCTGACTCGGATGTGGGCCGTGCCATGGGCGGACGGCGGTACCTGCGCCCCCGCACCCTCTTCAAACAATGGCTGGATGCCATGCCCGCCGGGACCGTGGTAACCGAAATCGTCTCCCAGCTCAGCCCCCCCGGGACGCCGCTCAGCACGGCCCACGCCGTCCGCATGCTCAAGCTCGCAGAAGAGCACCGCATCCCTGCCATTCTCACCAACTCCGTCAGGTACTGCGCCGCCGACGGGGCGCCCACCGCGGACGTCCTGGACTCGGCCCGCACCCTGAAATCCCTCCCGGAGCTCGCCGGCGAACCGCTGCTGCAGCCCACCGGCCGGGGCTGGCTGAAAACATCCGCCCAGATGCTCCAACTGGGCAAGGAAATCATCTCCGCCGCCGGCTACGGCGCCGCGGACCTTAGACAGCTCATGGCGCAGACCGAGGCGCTCGCTGACCTTTGCCGGATCGATCCGGTATCGGACATGGGCTGGAAACAGCCGGTGGTTCCCGAGGCATCCGTCCTTGGCATCAGCCAGGACCCGCATGCGGAGCTGATCCAGCGCTGCCACGCCGGAATCGGCAGGAGATTCCCCGGTATCGCCGAGTCAGCCGAACGGGACATGCTGGCCCGTCTGGAACATGAATTGGGCATCATCCGGAACCTGGGTTTTTCCGCCTACTTCCTGACCGTGGCAGAAGTGTCCAGGATGATCCAGGACATGGGGGTCCGCGCCGCTGCACGTGGGTCAGGTGCGTCCAGCCTGGTCAACTACCTCATCGAGGTCAGCCACGTGAACCCCCTGCAGCACGACCTGATTTTCGAGCGGTTCCTGTCGCGGGACCGGGCCACCCTGCCGGATATTGATATCGACGTCGAAAGCGCCGAACGCCACAACGTCTACCACCGCATCTTCGAACGCTTCGGCGCGGAGCGGGTCACGCTGATGAGCATGCAGAACGGCTACCGTGCCCGCGGCGCGGTCCGGGACGCGGGGCTTGCCCTGGGAATGGATGACGGTGAAGTGGGGGAGATCGCCAAGCAGCTGTGGCGGTTTTCGGCCGGAAAGTTCCGTGAGGCGCTCCAGGAGAAGCCGGAGCTGCGCGGGTTCGCCGGCCGCCTGGAGCAGCGGGACGCGGACGGGAACCAGCAGCTGGACATGCTGGTGGACCTCACCGAACGTCTGGACCGGCTGCCCCGCCACATCTCCATGCACCCGTGCGGGGTGATCCTGGGGGACGCCACCTTGCTGGACCGCACCCCCGTGCAGCCCAGCGGCCTCGGGCTGCCCATGAGCCAGTTCGACAAGCACGACATGGATCCCATGGGAATGCTCAAGCTAGACGTGCTGGGCGTCCGGATGCAAAGTGCCATGGCCTTTGCCGTCCGGGAGGTCATCCGCGTCCATTCCGGCAAGGCGGACGTGGTGTCCGCGGGCCGCCATGGGCCCGGACCTGACGGCTCCGGGCCCGATTACATTGCGGACAACGGCCACATCGACCTCAACGCCGTGCCCCTGGATGACGAAGCCACGTTCGAACTCATCCGAAGTACCCACACCCTGGGCTGTTTCCAGATCGAGTCCCCGGGGCAGCGGGAGCTGATCGGCAAAATGGCGCCGCGCGAGTTCAACGATCTCATCATCGACATTTCACTGTTCCGGCCGGGGCCCATGAAATCGGACATGGTGCGGCCTTTCCTGGAACACCGGCACGGGTTCGCCCCCGAGGTCTACCCGCACCCGGACCTGAAGCCCGTGCTGGCGGAAACGCACGGGGTCACCGTTTTCCACGAACAGATCCTGAAGACCTTCGATGTCATGACCGGCTGCGGCCTGGCGCGGGCAGACGAATTCCGCCGGGCCCTGGGCAAGGAAGCCCTCGAGCTGGGGGTGGAGGAATTCTTCCGCAGGGAAGCACGGAAAAACGGCTACGCCCCGGAAGTGGTGGACAAGGTCTGGGGGACCCTCAAATCCTTTGGCAGCTTCGGGTTCTGCAAAGCACACGGTGCCGCCTTTGCCGTGCCCACCTACCAGTCGGCCTGGCTCAAGGCGCATCATCCGGAGGCCTTCCTGGCCGGGCTGTGGGAGCACGATCCGGGAATGTACCCCAAGCGGCTGCTCGTGGCTGAAGCGCGGCGGATGGGCATCCCCATCCTTCCCCTGGACATCAACCGCAGCCACGCCGAGTACCGGGTGGAACGGATCCTGTCCGGTCCTGATAGCGGAAAACTGGGCATCCGGCTCAGCCTGAATGGAATCTACGGCCTGTCCGCTACCGAACTTAAGCGGATTGTTGCGGGCCAGCCCTACGATTGCCTGGCCGATCTCCGTGCCCGGGCCAGGGTCAGCAAGCCGAACATCAAACGGCTGGCCCAGTTGGGCGCTTTTGACTCCCTGCACCGGGAAGCCGGCGGCACGGCAAATCGGGCCGACCTGGTACACCACCTGCAGGAGCTGTCCGCCCCGGGCAGCGCGCGGAAAGGCAGGGAAGTCCTCGAGGGCCAGTTGGCCCTGCCCTTGGGCGATATCGAACTGCGCAACGTCCGGCCAGGCCTTCCCGCGCCCACCCTGGCGGACAATGTCCGCGCGGAACTGGACCTGCTGGCCGTGGATGTCAGCAGCCACCTAATGGACAGCCACCGGCCGCTGCTGGACGGCCTGGGGGTGACAACGGCGGACAAACTGCTGGGCCTGCGCAACGGCACCGAAGTACTGGTGGCGGGGGTGCGCGTGGCCACCCAGACGCCTCCCATGCGCGGAGGCAGGAGGGTGGTGTTCATCAGCATCGACGACGGCACCGGATGCATCGACTCGGTCTTCTTCCACGAGGCCCAGGAAAGCGCCGGCCCGCTCCTGTTCGGCACCCGGCTGCTGCTGATCCGGGGGACCACCCGCCGGACGGGGCCGCGGGGAATCAGCCTCAGCGCCAGCATGGCCTGGGACCTTGCCCGCCCGGAGACGCTGCCCGTCCCCGCGGCCGCGTTGGTCGGCCCTCTGCCGAACCTATAGCATTGACGGTGGCTGGCTGTGGTCCCCGTACGCCACAAGCTATGAAGCCTAAACTTTGAATAGGAGACACCCGTGTCAGATGCCCAGCAGATCACCCTCATCGTCGATGGCGAAGAGACCAAGGTGGCTACCGGGACAACCGGTGCGGAACTCTTCTTCGAGCGCCGCGACGTCGTCGTTGCCCGCGTCAACGGCGACCTGAAGGACCTGGACCAGGAGCTGCCGGAAGGCGCCGACGTCGAGGGTGTCACCATCGATTCCCCTGACGGGCTCAACGTGCTGCGCCACTCCACCGCACATGTCATGGCCCAGGCCGTCCAGCAGCTTCGTCCCGACGCCAAGCTGGGCATCGGCCCCTACATCACGGACGGGTTCTACTTCGACTTCGACGTCGCCGAACCGTTCACCCCCGAGGACCTCAAGACCCTCGAAAAGATGATGCAGAAGATCATCAACCAGAACCAGAAGTTCGTCCGCCGCGTGGTCAACGAGGACGAAGCCCGCGAGGCCATGAAGAACGAGCCCTACAAGCTCGAGCTCCTGGGCAAGAAGAACGAGGCCGCCGAAGCCGGGGAAGGCGTCAACGTCGAGGTGGGCGCCGGCGACATCACCATCTACGACAACGTGGAGCGCAAGGAAGGCACCACCGTCTGGTGTGACCTGTGCCGTGGCCCGCACCTGCCCAACACCAAACTGATCTCCAATGCCTTCGCGCTGACCCGCTCGTCCTCCGCCTACTGGCTGGGCAACCAGAAGAACCAGCAGCTGCAGCGCATCTACGGCACCGCCTGGCCCACCAAGGAAGCCCTCAAGGCCTACCAGGAGCGGATCGCCGAGGCCGAACGCCGCGACCACCGCAAGCTGGGCTCCGAACTGGACCTGTTCTCCTTCCCGGACGAATTGGGTTCCGGCCTGCCGGTGTTCCACCCCAAGGGCGGCATCATCCGCAAGGAGATGGAAGACTACTCCCGCCAGCGCCACGTCGAGGCCGGCTACGAGTTCGTCTACACGCCGCACATCACGAAGGGCCACCTGTACGAGGTCTCTGGCCACCTCGACTGGTACAAGGAAGGCATGTTCCCGGCGATGCACGTGGACGCCGAACTCAACGAGGACGGCACCGTGCGCAAGCCGGGTCAGGACTACTACCTGAAGCCGATGAACTGCCCCATGCACAACCTGGTATTCCGCTCCCGCGGGCGGTCCTACCGGGAACTGCCGCTGCGGCTGTTCGAATTCGGTTCCGTGTACCGGTACGAAAAGTCCGGCGTGGTGCACGGCCTGACGCGCGTGCGCGGTATGACACAGGACGACGCCCACATCTACTGCACCCGTGAACAGATGAAGGACGAGCTCACCAAGACCCTGAACTTCGTCCTGGGTCTGCTCAAGGACTACGGGCTGAACGACTTCTACCTGGAACTGTCCACCAAGGACCCGGAAAAGTACGTTGGCGACGACGCCACCTGGGAAGAAGCCACCCGGACCCTCGCCGAGGTGGCGCAGGAGTCCGGACTGGAACTGGTTCCGGACCCGGGCGGGGCTGCCTTCTACGGTCCCAAGATTTCCGTGCAGGCAAAAGATGCGCTGGGCCGTACCTGGCAGATGTCCACCATCCAGCTGGACTTCAACCTGCCAGAGCGCTTCGAGCTGGAATTCCAGGCCGCCGACGGAACCCGTCAGCGCCCGGTCATGATCCACCGCGCCCTCTTTGGTTCCATCGAGCGCTTCATGGGCGTGCTCACCGAGCACTACGCCGGCGCGTTCCCCGCCTGGCTGGCTCCTGTCCAGGTGGTGGGCATCCCGGTGGCGGAGGCCTTCAACGAGTACATGTTCGACGTCGTCGACCAGCTCAAGGCTGCGGGCATCCGCGCCGAGGTGGATACCTCGTCTGACCGCTTCCCAAAGAAGATCCGCACCGCCAGCAAGGACAAGATCCCGTTTGTCCTGATCGCTGGCGGCGACGACGCCGAAGCAGGCGCCGTCTCGTTCCGCTTCCGTGACGGAAGCCAGGATAACGGCGTGCCCGTGACCGAGGCAGTGAAGCGGATCACCGAAGCCGTCCGCAACCGGACCAGCTAGCGGAACGGAACACACCGTGGAGGAGAACACAGGCGCCGGCTATCCGGAGGATTCTGGCGTGACGGACGATTTCGACCTCGCTGGTGTCCCGGACGCCTTCCAGCGCTTGTGGACCCCGCACCGGATGGCCTACATCAAGGGCGGCCAGCACCAGTTTAAGAACCAGGATGACTGTCCCTTCTGCGTGGGTCCCGCCCGCACGGACGAGGAAGCGCTGATCGTTTACCGCGGCAAGACCTGCTACGTGGTGCTGAATCTGTTCCCGTACAACCCGGGCCACCTCCTGGTGTGTCCGTACCGGCACGTCCCGGACTATACGGACCTCACGGTGGAGGAGACCGCAGAGTTCGCGGAGCTCACCCAGACCGCCATGCGCGTGCTGCGGAAGGTGTCCAATCCGGGCGGTTTCAACCTGGGGATGAACCAGGGCGTCGTGGGCGGAGCCGGCATCGCGGCGCACCTGCACCAGCACATCGTTCCCCGGTGGGGCGGAGACGGCAACTTCTTCCCGATCATCGCCCAGACCAAGGCCATCACCCAGACCCTCGACGAGGTCCGCAGGCAAGTTGCCGAGGCCTGGCCCGGGGAGACGGATGCTTAACAAACACGCCAGGGGATTCTTCACCGCGCTCTTCACACCGCTGGCCCGCTGGCTGCTGCGGATCGGCGTTTCGCCGGATGCGGTAACCATCGTCGGAACCGCCGGCGTGGTGGTGGGCGCGCTGGTCTTCTACCCGTTAGGCCAACTGTGGTGGGGCACCCTGTTCATCACGGCCTTCATATTCTCTGACGTCCTGGACGGCATCATGGCCCGGATGCAGAACGTGAAGAGCCGGTGGGGCAACTTCCTGGACTCAACCCTGGACCGGATCGCCGACGGCGCCCTTTTTGCCGGGCTCGCCATCTGGTTCTTTACCGGCGGGGCCAGCGTCCCCATTGCCATGGCAGCCACTATCTGCCTGGTCCTGGGCATGGTGGTCTCCTACGCCCGGGCCAAGGCCGAATCCCTGGGCTTCACCGCGAACGTCGGGGTGGCCGAGCGCGCCGAACGGCTGGTTTCAGTCCTGGTGGTCACCGGTTTCACGGGGCTGGGCCTGCCTCCGGTGGTGCTGCTGGGCACGTTGGTGCTGCTTGCCGCTGCCAGTTTTGTCACGGTGGTGCAGCGCATCGTTTCCGTCCGCCGGCAGGCACTGGCCGAGGCAGCTCCGGCGGATTAACCCTGATTAAGCCGCCGGCCTGCGGTGGGACTAGTATTAGGACTGCCCGGTCACTGGACCCGGCAATCCGTGTGTGTTAAGGCCGGCAGTTCAATGCCGCCTGCATGCCGGGCGAAGGTCATCTATCTACCCATAGGGGTTTTTGTGTCTACACCTGATGTAAGCAGCGAAGCCGGTTCGTCCGCGAACAGCGTCACGGGCAGCAACCGCGTCAAGCGGGGCATGGCCGAGATGCTCAAGGGCGGCGTCATCATGGACGTCGTCAACGTCGAACAGGCCCGCATCGCCGAAGACGCCGGTGCCGTGGCCGTGATGGCGCTGGAACGCGTTCCGGCTGATATCCGTGCCCAGGGCGGCGTGTCCCGCATGTCGGACCCGGACATGATCGACCAGATCATCGATGCCGTGTCCATCCCGGTCATGGCCAAGGCCCGCATCGGCCACTTCGTTGAGGCCCAGGTCCTGCAGTCCCTCGGCGTCGACTACATCGACGAGTCCGAGGTCCTCACCCCGGCCGACTACATCAACCACATCGACAAGTGGAACTTCAAGGTTCCCTTCGTGTGTGGTGCCACCAACCTCGGTGAGGCGCTGCGCCGCATCAACGAGGGCGCGGCAATGATCCGTTCCAAGGGCGAGGCCGGCACCGGCGACGTCTCCAATGCAACGGGCCACATGCGCCAGATCCGTGCCGAGATCGCCAAGCTCTCCGCACTGCCCGAGGACGAACTCTATGTTGCGGCCAAGGAACTCCAGGCTCCGTACGAACTGGTCAAGGAAGTCGCCGCAGCAGGCAAGCTGCCCGTGGTGCTCTTCACCGCAGGCGGGATCGCCACCCCGGCGGACGCCGCCATGATGATGCAGCTCGGCGCTGACGGCGTGTTCGTCGGCTCCGGCATCTTCAAGTCCGGCAACCCGGCCCAGCGGGCGGCCGCCGTCGTCAAGGCCACCACCTTCTACGACGACCCTGATGTCATCGCCAAGGCCTCACGCGGCCTGGGCGAAGCCATGGTGGGCATCAACGTTGACGAGATCCCGCAGCCCCACCGCCTCGCCGAGCGCGGCTGGTAAGCCGCCACAACCCGGCAAGCCACGACGGCGGGTGCGTACCTTTTCGAAGGCGCGCACCCGCCGTCGTTTAGTTGTACTCAGTCAGTTGGGTGGGGGCACCTACTCCAGGCCGCGGCGCTTCAGGAGGGGCTCCAGTGCCGCCTCGCGCCCGCGCAGGATCCGGAATGACTCAAGCGGGTCGCGGTTGTTGCCCCGGGAGAGCAGCTCCGTCCGGAAACGTTCCCCGTTCGCGCGGGTCAGGCCACCCTGTTCGGTGAACCAGTCCACCGTCTCAGCGTCCAGAACTTCGCTCCAGATGTACGAGTAATATCCTGCCGCGTAGCCGGCGCCCGCGAAAATGTGCTGGAAATACCCCGTCCGGTAGCGCGGAGGAACCAGCGGGTGGGCGATTCCCGCGGCGGCAAGGGCCCTGACCTCAAACTCCAGGGCGTCGTCGGGGATGTCGCCGGGCTCCAGGGTATGCCAGGCCAGGTCAAGCAGGGCGGCGCCCAAGTACTCGGTGGTGGCAAACCCTTCGCCCCAGAGCCGGGAGCCTTCCAGCCGGTCCACGATGTCCTTGGAAAGCGGCTCGCCGGTTTCATAGTGCCGGGCGTAATTGGCGAGGACCTCAGGCCACATGATCCACATTTCGTTGACCTGGGACGGGTACTCCACGAAGTCCCGCGGAACGTTGGTGCCGGAGAAGTTCGGATACGTGACGTCGGAGAACAGTCCGTGCAGAGCATGGCCGAACTCATGGAAAACGGTCCGTAGCTCGTCGAGCGTCAGCAGCGTGGGTTCGCCTGCAGGCGGCTTGGAAATGTTCAGGGTGTTGATCACCACCGGCCGGGCGGTCAGGAGCGCCGACTGGTCCACGAGGTTGTTCATCCAGGCGCCGCCGCGCTTGGACTCGCGCTGATAGTAATCACCCAGGAACAGGCCAAGACCGCTGCCGTCCGCGTTGCGCACCTCCCAGACGCGGACATCCGGGTGGTAGCCGGCAAGGTCATTGCGCTCATGGAACGTGATGCCGTACAGGGACGTGGCCGCGAAGAAGATGCCGTCCGTCAGGACCCGTTCCAGCTCGAAGTACGGGCGGAGGGCCTGCTCGTCCACCTGGTATCGTTCCCGGCGGACCTTTGCGGAGTAGTAGGCCCAATCCCAGGGCTCCAGCGGGTGGCCGGCCGTTTCTGCCAGGGCGCGGGCTTCGGCGTCCGCGTTCCGCACGGCTGCGGGTGCGAGCCGGTTCAGCATGGCCTGCACAGCTTCGAAGGAGGGCGCCGTCTGCAGGTCCACCACCAGCTCGGCGTAGTTGGCGAACCCCAGAAGAGCCGCCTTTTCCGCGCGCAGGCCTGCCATGGTCCGGGCAAGCCCGGTGACGTCCAGGGAGTCCCTGCCAGAGCCGCGCCCCACCGACGCCTCGAATAGCCGGCGGCGGACGTCCCGGTTTTCCAATGCGGCGAGGGCTGGTTGGTTCCCCGGCAGGATAAGCGTGAGCAGGAATTTGCCGTCGTGCCCCGCGGCGCGCGCGGCTTCGGCAGTCGCGGCCACCTCGTCCCCGGCCAGCCCCGCCAGCTCCGTCCGGTCTTCGATGAGCAAGGCCGCCGACTTCATCCCCTCCTTCACCCGCTGGCCAAAATCCGTGCCCAGCCGCGCAAGTTCGGAGTTGATGGCGCGCAGGCGTTCCTGGCCGGCAGCGTCCAATTGGATGCCGGACTGGCGGAACTCCTTGAGGTACTCCTCGACCAGACGGGCATCTTCTGCATCGCACCCCCTGGTGTCGAGGGCCGCGAAACGCTCGTACAGGCCCCGGTTCAGGAAGATTTCGTCCTGGTGCGCGGAGAACCGCGGAGCCAGCTTCGTCTCGAGGGCCTGGATCTCCTCCGACGCGTCGGCGGAGACCAGCGTGAAGAACGACGCCGATGCCCGGCTAAGGAGCCGGCCGGCACGCTCCATCTCCACGGCAGTGTTCTGGAACGTGGGGGCAGCAGGGTTGTCCGTAATTGCCCGGATCTCCGCCAGATGCTCACCGAGGCCGGCCTCGATGGCCTCCTCGAAATGGGCGGGGGCGATCGCGGCGAACGGCGGAAGTCCGTACGGCAGCGGGCTTGGCGCCAGAAGGGGGTTTGTCATGAGGCAAACCTTTCACAACGGCCAGCTTCACAACTTGAGCCACGCCATGGCCCGGTCCCTAGAATGGTCCTGTGGCGACCATAACCGGCAGGGGACGGGTTCGTTTTCGAGGCGCCGCCTCCGCCATGGCACTGACTATTGCGCTGTCCGTGACGGGAGTGCTCGGGGGATGTGGCCTGGTCGCTGAACAGGAGGGGTTCCCGCCGCCGTCTGCGGCAACCGGCCCCGGAAGCAGCCGGGACGGAAGCCCCGCCCCTACCTCCCCCTCGACCCCCACGCCGGTCCCGACGCCCGGTAAAGGTCCGGCCTGCCCGGTGCTCCGGTGTATTTCCGTGCTGGTCACCGGCGACATGCTCGTGCATGCCCAGCTATGGCAGCAGGCGCAACAGGACGCGGCGGCTTCGGGCAGGCCAGGACTGGATTTCGTTCCCCTCCTGGAAGGGCAGCGCAGGTACATCCGCAACAGCGACCTGGCCATCTGTCACCAGGAAACCCCAGTGGCGGGCCCGGAGGGGCCTTTCTCGGCGTATCCTTCCTTCAACGTGCCGCCGCAGATCATCACAGCATCCAAGGCAGTGGGCTACGATGCCTGCACGACGGGCAGCAACCACACCATTGATCGCGGCACGGATGGACTTGTGCGCACCCTGGATCAGTTGGATGCTGCAGGCCTGAAGCACACGGGTTCGTATCGGACTGAAGCGGAGGCCCAAGGGGTGCTGGTCATGCAGACCGCGGCCGCGAAGGTCGCGTTAATCCAAGCCACCTACGGCCTTAACGGACTGCTTCCGGACTATTCCTGGCAGGTGGACATGCTTGACGCGCCGAGGATGATTGACAAAGCAGAGAAGGCCCGGGCTCTCGGGGCGGACATCGTGCTGGCGGCGATCCACGCCGGAGATGAATATGCCAGCGAACCCAACACCCAGCAGCAGGAAGTTGCGCGCGCCCTCGTGGACAGCGGTCAGTTCAACTTCGTCTACGGGCACCACACGCACTCGGTGCTCCCCATCGAGCGCTATAAGGGCACTTGGATCGTCTATGGACTGGGCAACGGCGTTACCGAGCTCTCACCGTGGTAGGTGGTCAACAATGAGGGCCTCCTGGTGCGCGTTCAGTTCGGCCAGGACGCTTCCGGCAAGTGGTCCGCCACGGACCTTGCCTGGGTGCCCTCCGTCATCATCCGGGATCCCTACCGATGGTGCTCCCTGGCAGCGGACACGCCGCAGGGATCCTGCGCCGGACCGGACGCCGACGCCGCCAGCAGGGCGCGAACTTTGCGGGTCGTCGATTCCCTGGGCGCCTCGGCCGCAGGTGGCCACGAACTGCTCATCACAAAAGAGCCATGACCTGGCAGTGAACCCGTGGTGCCCGGTCTGGCTACCGGGGCCGGCGCGCCGCGTGCTGCCGGGCCAGCTCGGCAAAGTGGTCGTCCGGCTCCCCGGGCGCGAACGTGCCGAACTTCCTCTCGGCCGCTGTGCGGATCAGGAAGTCGGCGATCGCGGGGTTTTTCGGCAGCAGCGACCCATGCAGGTAGCTGGCCACGACGTTCCGGTAGCGGGCACCTTCGTGGCCGTCACTGCTGTTGTTACCCGTCCCCTTGGCAACCGTGCCCAGCGGACGCACGCCCGGACCGAGGGTGGTCTGGCCGCTGTGATTCTCGTAGCCGAGTACTTCGCCGAATTCAGGCGTGGCCACTTTGACGTTGCCGATCAGGCGTTCGTCCGTGCCGCGCGTTTCCACGTCAAGGATTCCGATGCCGGGAATCTCCGTGCCTGTGTGGGTTTTGAAGAAGCGGCCGAAGAGCTGGTAGAGGCCGCAGATCACCAGCATGGGCATGCCTTCCTCAGCCAGGGCCTTGAGGAGCGGTGCGCGGGTCTGCAGGTCGTCCTGAATGATCAGCTGGCCGCTGTCCTGTCCGCCACCGCCCACCAGGATGTCGGCGTCCTCGGGCCAGTCGTCGCCCACGTTGTACTCAAGGAGTTCCGGGGTATAGCCGTGCCAGGCGATGCGCCGCTGGAGAACCAGGGCGTTGCCCCAGTCGCCGTAGATGTTCATGTCCCGCGGGTACAGCTGCACCACACGGATTGTCCCTTTGCTGGCCCGGGCGGGCGTTGTTGCTTCTGCCGGGTTCACGAGACAACCTCCACGGTGGTGATTTTGGACAGCTCGCGCCGGATGGCCAGCATGGCCGTATAGGTGCAGAAAATCCGCTTGGGCTTGCCTTGAGCTTCCCTGATGAACGCCGCGAGGGCAGGGGCGATCTCCGGCTCCACGGAACCCACCGGCACTTCGTCGTACTGCAGGCGAAGCGCCATGTCGTAGGCACGTGAACCGGTCAGTTGGTCGACGCCGCCGTCCCGGAGGGACTCGAACTCGACGTCCCACAGCCAGGACATGTCGCGGCCGTCGGCGTAGTTGTCATTGATGGCCACCATGGTGGCGTAGCCCGAGGCCGGGAAGGACTTCAGTCCCAGCCGGAAGCCGCTCGGGTTCTTCACCAGCACCAGGTCCAGCGGCTGGCCGTCCACGGTCAGGCTCTCGCCCCGTCCGAATGCCGGCGCCACGTTGGAGAGCGCGGCCAGCAGCGCGTCGTTGTCGGCGGCTGCGGCGCCGCTGCCGCAGATGCTGCGCGCCAGGGTCAGCGCGGCTGCTGCATTAAAAATGTTGTAGACGCCGCGGAGCTTCATCCCGGTAGTGACCGTTTCGCCGTCGTACTCAAAACTGGCGCTGTCCGCGCCCACAGAGCGGAGTACGACGTCGGCCGCCGGCTTTTCCGGCAGGCCCGCCGGGGCGGGGCTGCCGGGAGCTGCGCGCATGTCGTCGTCGTTGGGAAAGGTCCCGAGCAGCGAGTCGTCGAGCCCGAAGTACCTGACGTCCTGGCCGGTGAGGGTGTCCGCGATCCGGGCCACGCGCGGGTCTTCGCGGTTCAGAACCACGGTGCCGGTGGTCTTGGCCGCGATGTGCTGGAGCAGCTGTGCCGTCTTGTCGATTTCGCCGAAGCGGTCAAGCTGGTCACGCAGGACGTTCAGCAGCAGGCAGTACCGCGGCGGGACGCTGTTGACGAAGTGCACGGCATGGGCCTCGTCCAGCTCAAGGACAGCGATGTCCGCATCCAGCCGGCCGCGCCAGTCCACCTCGCCAAGCAGGGCGGCCGCCACGCCGCGGGTGAAATTGCTGCCGGTGCGGTTGGTGAACACCTTCAGCCCCTGGCTTTCGAGCAGTTCCACCACCATCTTGGTGGTGGTGGTCTTGCCGTTGGTGCCGCTGACCACAGCCACCCCGTGGGGAAGGTTAGCCAGCGTCCGCCGCATGAAACCGGGGTCGATTTTCTCGACCACCAGGCCGGGCAGGGCGGAACCGCCGCCCCGAAGCCGGGACAACCGGCGGACCAGCTTGCCGAGCGGAACACTGAAGTAGAACATGGTTCGAATATATCCCAGCAGGGGCATGCATCCGGCCCTGCCCTGAGGCCCAAGGGCCGGAGAAACCGCCCCGGCCCGTATGCTGGATGGATGACAACTTCCCTTTCCGCTGCTCCCGCACGCCCTGGATCCGGGCTGCGGATTGGCGTCCTGGCGCTCCAGGGCGATTTCCGCGAGCACCTCCGCGCCGCTGCTGACAGCGGTGCCGAGGCCGTGGCCGTGCGCCGGCCCCAGGAGCTGGACGGCCTGGACGGCCTGATCATTCCCGGCGGGGAATCCACCGCCATCGACAAGCTCGCCCGCGCATTTGAGCTGGCCGCTCCGCTGCGCGAGCGCATTGCCGGCGGCCTGCCGGTCTACGGCTCCTGCGCCGGGATGATCCTGCTGGCGTCGGACATTGCCGACCCAGCCACCGACCTCTCCGGTGCGCCGCAGCAGACCTTTGGCGGCCTTGACATCACGGTGCGCCGGAACGCCTTCGGCCGGCAGCGGGAGTCCTTCGAAACGGACCTGGACTTCAAGGGCCTGGAGTTCAGCGCGACCGCCGACGAAGTGGCGCCCGTGCATGCCGTCTTCATCCGCGGGCCCTGGGTGGAGCGTGTCGGGCAGGACGTCGAGGTGCTGGCCCAGGTGGAGCCTGCCGACCCGGAACACGCCTCCCACGCGGCTCCGCTGCCCGGGACGGCTAGAATTGTGGCAGTGCGTTCGGGCCAGCTGCTGGCCACCTCCTTCCATCCGGAAGTGACCGGCGAAAAACGCATCCACGAACTTTTTATCCGCATGATCAGAGGAGAAGCGTAAAGCATGTCAGGCCACTCCAAATGGGCAACGACCAAGCACAAAAAGGCGATCATTGACAGCCGCCGCGCAAAGTCGTTCGCCAAGCTGATCAAGAACATCGAAGTCGCCGCGCGCATGGGCGGTCCGGACCTTGCAGGCAACCCCGGCCTGGAGCTGGCCGTCACCAAGGCCAAGAAAACCTCGGTCCCCAACGACAACATCGACCGTGCCATCAAGCGCGGCGCCGGCCTTACCGGCGAAGTGGTGGACTACACCGAGATCATGTATGAAGCACGCGGCCCGCAGGGTTCAGCGCTCCTGATCGAGTGCCTCACCGACAACAAGAACCGGGCCGCCTCCGAGGTCCGCCTGGCGATTTCCCGCAACGGCGGCACTATCGCCGACCCCGGATCCGTCAGCTACCTCTTCACCCGCAAGGGCGTCGTCAACCTGCCCAAGAACGGCCTGACCGAGGATGACGTCCTGATGGCCGTGCTGGATGCCGGGGCTGAAGAAGTCAAGGATAACGGCGAGACCTTCGAGATCCACTCGGAGCCCGGCGACCTCCCCGCCATCCGCGAGGCACTCAAGGAAGCCGGCATCGAATACGACACCGATGAAGTGGAATTCGTTCCCTCCATGCAGGTGGAACTGGATGTGGACGGCGCGCGGAAGTTCCTTAAGCTCGCGGACGCACTGGAAGACCTCGACGACGTCCAGAACGTGTACAGCAACGCCGACCTCAGCGACGAAGTCCAGGCCGCCCTGGAATCCGAGTGACGGAACGCCCGTGACGCTCCGCGTCCTGGGCGTTGACCCGGGCCTGACCCGCTGCGGCATTGGCGTCGTGGACGTGGAACGGAACCGGCGCGCCACCATGGTGGCCGTCGGCGTCGTCGGCACCGCGCCGGACGAAACGCTGGATCAGCGGCTGCTGGTCATCGACGCTGCCATCGACGAATGGCTGGACCGCTACGAACCCCAGGTCCTCGCCGTCGAACGTGTTTTCTCCCAGCTCAACGTCAGCACGGTGATGGGGGTGGCGCAGGCGTCCGGCGTGGTCATTGCCGCAGCCGCGCGCCGCGGCATCCCCGTGGCGCTGCACACGCCGTCGGAAGTCAAGGCCGCTGTCACCGGCAGCGGGTCCTCGAACAAGGAAGCGGTGACCAAGCTCGTCACCAAGATCCTCCGGCTGGACGCCCCACCCCGACCTGCCGACGCCGCCGACGCCCTCGCCTTGGCCATCACCCACGCCTGGCGCGCGGGCAGCGGTGCCGCCGTGGCCACCACCGGCCCCGGGAGTTCGTCCCTGACCCCGGCGCAGCGTGCGTGGGCCGATGCCGAGGCCAAGGCGCGCCGCGCACGCTGAATCTCCGGCTGCCTTGCTAGGGTATTCGTAGATATGTTCGGATAGCCGGTCCTCCGTCAGGGAGCCGGCCGCACACCAGGAGCCAGGCCTTGATCAGTTTCCTCCGCGGAACAGTGGCGCACGTGGGCCTGTCCACGGCCGTCATCGACCTCAACGGCGCAGGGATGAGCGTCAACGCCACGCCGCAGACCCTCAGCGGGCTGCGCGTCGGCGAGGAAGGCCAGCTGTTCACTTCCCTGATCGTGCGGGAGGATTCGCTCACCCTTTTCGGTTTTGCGTCCGACGACGAACGGGAAGTTTTCGACGTTCTGCTCAGTGTGAGCGGGGTTGGGCCGCGCCTGGCCCTGGCAGTCCTCGCCGTCCACGAGCCCGAGGCCATCCGGGTGGCCGCACACAGCGGCGACAGCAAGACATTCACCAAGGTCCCGGGAATTGGGCCCAAGGTGGCCGGACGTATCGTCCTTGAACTGGCTGGAAAGCTGGTGCCGCACGGCACGGCCGGGACAGCTGCCGCTCCGACGGCCGCCGAAGCATCCTGGAAACCCCAGGTGGTTGCCGCCATGACCAGCCTGGGCTGGTCCGAGAAGGACGCGTCGGGCAGCATCGACAAGGCGCTGGCCGAAGAACCGGAGGTTTCGTTCCGCGGCAACGTCCCCGAAATCCTGCGCACCACCCTCCGGTGGCTCGGCCAGGACGGGGCGCGTGCCGGCAACCGCGTAGGCAGCCGTGGCTGAACCGTCCCTGGTGGCTGCCGGGGAGGAGCCGGAAGAGCGGGCGATCGAGGCCGCTCTCCGGCCCAAGAACCTGGACGATTTTGTGGGCCAGCACCGCGTGCGCAAACAGCTGTCGCTGGTGCTGCAGGCCTCCCGGATGCGCGGACGCAGCGCAGACCATGTGCTGTTCTCCGGCCCGCCCGGCCTCGGCAAGACCACCCTGGCGATGATTGTCGCCGCCGAAATGAATGCACCCCTGCGCATCAGCAGCGGCCCGGCCATCCAGCACGCCGGCGACCTGGCCGCCATTCTCTCCTCCCTGTCCGAGGGGGAGGTGCTGTTCCTCGACGAAGTCCACCGGATGTCCCGGCCCGCCGAGGAAATGCTCTACATGGCCATGGAGGACTTCCGGGTGGACATCGTGGTGGGCAAGGGCGCCGGCGCCACAGCCATTCCCCTCGAGCTGCCTCCGTTCACCCTGGTCGGCGCCACCACCCGCGCCGGCCTGCTGCCGGGTCCGCTGCGCGACAGGTTCGGGTTCACCGGCCACCTGGAGTTCTATTCGGTGCCGGAGCTGGAACTCGTGCTTCGCCGCTCCGCGGGACTGCTCGACCTGAAGGTCAACTCCGCCGGCTTCAGCGAGATCGCCGGCCGGTCCCGGGGTACGCCCCGTATCGCCAACCGCCTCCTGCGCCGCGTGCGGGACTGGGCCCTGGTCCACGGCGTTGAACAGATCGATGCCCGCTCTGCGTCTGCCGCGCTGGATATGTACGAGGTGGACAAGAAGGGCCTGGACCGCCTGGACCGCGCGGTCCTCGATGCCCTGATCACCAAGTTCGGGGGCGGCCCGGTGGGCCTGTCCACCCTGGCCATCGCCGTCGGCGAAGAAACCGAAACCGTGGAAACGGTGGCCGAACCGTTCCTGGTCCGCGAAGGACTGCTGGGCCGGACGCCGCGGGGCAGGATCGCCATGGCCGCTGCCTGGACCCACCTGGGCTACGCTGTCCCGCCGGGACGCTTCGGCCAGGAGCAGCTGGAACTTTTCGAACCGAACGGGAGCGACGCCGCGGCGGAGGACTGGGCCACGGAGGGCCAATAGGGCTTACCTCCAGCTTTCCCTTTAGACTGGTATGACGCTCGGCACGTTTCGGGTCTCATCCGGCTGCCGCCGCCACCTGCGGGCCGCGCCGGAGTCATCATCAGGCTAGTAAAAGAATGGATTTTCCCTTGGACCCAATGTCAATTCTCCTGTTCGTCATGCTCGGCGTCTTCATTTTTATGATGTTCCGCCGCAACAAGAAGGCGCAGCAGCAGCAGGCGGAACTCCAGTCGAAGTTCGGGCCCGGCGTTGAGGTCATGACCAGCTTCGGGCTGTTCGGGCACATCGTGGCCATCGATGATGCAGAGAACAAAGTGACCCTCGAGCTGTCTCCCGGTAACCTCGCCACCGTGCACCGCCAGGCTGTCACCAAGATCGTGGAACCGACCACCGCCGCAGAGCCCGTTGCCGCCGCTGAGCCCACCGTGGGTGCTGAGTCGTCCGTGACCCCCGTCCCCAACGACGCGTCCTCCCTTACGGAGACAGAGTCCCGCACGACGGCGGCCCCGCTGAACCCTTCAGCCGTGGAGACTCCGGAGGAAACCCTCAAGCGCCTGAACGACGAGGGCAAGAAGGACAACTAGTCCACCGCCCGGCACCACCTCTGCCGCTGCGGTTCGCCGCCGGTGCACACCCCGGCAGGCACCGGCGGTTCTTCCGTGAATGAGAGAAAGATCGACAATGGCACGAACTGGCCCTAAGAAACCAGGACTTCGGGTCCTGGTGTGGCTCGGCGTCATCATCGCCGCGCTGACCGCTGTCCTGGCCGGCGGCACAATGTCCGGGCAGGCCAGCTGGGCGCCCAAGCTGGCCCTTGACCTGGAAGGCGGAACCCAGATGATCCTGGCGCCCCGGGTCGAGGGCGGTTCTGACATCAACGAGGAACAGCTGAACCAGGCCGTTGCGATTATCCGCCAGCGTGTGGACGGCTCCGGCGTGGCCGAAGCTGAAATCAGCACGCAGTCCGGCCGGAACGTCGTGGTCAGCCTGCCGGGCACGCCCTCATCGGAGACCCGTGAACTGATCCAGGCCTCCGCGGACATGAACTTCCGGCCTGTGCTCCTCAACGGGGACGGCGCCGCCGTGCCCGAAGAGTCCCGGACACCCGCGGACCAGCTTCCCAAGCCCACGGCTGAGCCGGCGAACAGCAGCGACACCAACTGGATCACCGCCGAGGTCTACCAGCAGTTCGAGGCGCTCGACTGCAACAGCCCGGAAGCCGAAAAGGCGGAGCGGTCCGACCCCGCCAAGCCCCTGGTAACGTGTGAACCGGCCACGGAGACCACGCCGGCGATCAAGTACATCCTCGGCCCGGTGGAGGTCAAGGGCAGCAACATCGTCAGCTCCTCTTTCCAGCTGCAGGCCGGCGCCCAGGGCGCCGTCACCAACCAGTGGGCCGTCAACATCCAGTTCGACGGCGAGGGCACCGAAAAGTTCAAGGCCGTCACCGAACGCCTGAACCAGTTCTACGTGGCAGCCGGCGGCGAGTCCGGCACCGACCCGAAGGCGCAGTTCGCCATTGTCCTGGACGACCAGGTCATCTCCGCACCCCGGGCGCTGGCCGTAATTACGGACGGCCGTCCGCAGATCACCGGCGGTTTCACCGAGCAGACTGCCAAGGCGCTCTCCGACCAGCTCCGCTTCGGCGCGCTGCCCATCAGCTTCGAGATCCAGAGCGAGCAGCAGATCTCCGCAACCCTTGGCGGGGAGCAGCTCCGCATGGGTCTCCTTGCCGGCCTTATCGGCCTGCTGCTGGTGGTGGTGTACTCCCTGTTCCAGTACCGGGCCCTGGGCTTCGTGACCATCGCCTCGCTGGCCGTCGCCGGTGTCCTGACCTACCTGGCCATCGCCATCCTGGGCTGGACGGAGAACTACCGACTGTCCCTCGCCGGCGTGGCGGGCATCATCGTGGCCATCGGCCAGACGGCCGACTCGTTCATCGTGTACTTCGAACGCATCCGCGATGAGCTGCGCGACGGGCGTGGCCTGGTCTCCGCCGTCGAAAACGGCTGGAAGCGCGCCAAGCGGACTGTCCTCGCCTCCAAGGCAGTCAACCTTCTTGCCGCACTGGTGCTCTACTTCGTCGCGGTGGGCAACGTCCGTGGCTTCGCCTTCACCCTCGGCCTGACGGCGATTGCCGACCTGATTGTCGTGTTCATGTTTACCCACCCGACCCTGCAGCTCCTGGCCCGCACCAGGTTCTTCGGTGAGGGCCACAAGCTGTCCGGACTCGACCCGGAGCGGCTTGGCGCCGTCCCGCTGTACCGGGGCGCCGGCCGCCTGCGCACGCCGGAGTCCCGGCCCGTGGTCGCCCGCGCCAAGAACACCGGCGCCGCGGCTGAAGCGGAGCGCCGGATGACCATCGCCGAGCGCCGCATGGCGGAAAAGCAGGAGCAGCTCGCAGGCTCTGCGAAGTCCGCCGCGAAGGAGACCAAATAATGCCCAGTTTCGCCACCTTCGGCAACGAGCTTTACACCGGTAAGCGCTCCTACAACTTCGTTGACAGCAAGAAAATCTGGTTCCTCATCGCGGCCGTGGCGGTCGCCTTGTCCATCATCATCCCGGTCGCCAAGGGCGGGTTCAACCTCGGGATCGAGTTCCGGGGCGGCTCCGAGTTCACCGTCTCAAACGTCCAGACCAAGGATGCCGCGGTGGGTGAAAAGGCGGTCACGGACGTAGTTCCCGGCAGTGTCCCGCGCGTGGCCAACGTGGCCGGCACCACCATGCGGATCCAGACGGACAAGCTGACCGACGACGAGACCCTCCGCATCAAGGAAGGCCTCACCACCGCCTACGGCGTGACCGATAACGAGGTAACATCAACGTTCGTGGGCCCCACCTGGGGCGCGGATGTCACGAAGCAGGCCCTGATCGGCCTGGTCATCTTCGTGATTTTGGCAGCAGTGCTCATGGCGCTGTACTTCCGGACCTGGAAGATGTCCCTATCGGCGATCGCCGGCATGGCCGTGACCATGTTTATCACCGCAGGGGTGTATGCGCTCAGCGACTTCGAAGTGACGCCCTCGGCCATCATCGGCTTCCTGACCGTGCTCAGCTACTCGCTGTACGACACTGTGGTGGTCTTCGACAAGATTCGCGAAAATACCGCAGAAATCGACACTTCCACGCGGAGGACCTTCGGCGAGGAGGTCAACCTGGCCGTGAACCAGACCCTGGTGCGCTCCATCAACACCATGATGGTGGCAATCCTGCCGGTCGGCGCCATCCTGTTCATCGGGGCCGGCCTCCTCGGGGCCGGTACGCTGCGGGATCTGTCGCTGGCACTGTTCGTGGGCATCCTCATCGGCACTGCGGCGACGATCTTCGTGGCCGCTCCGATGTACGCCTGGCTGCGCGAACGCGAACCAAACCTGGTCAGGCAGGCCAAGCGGGTGGCCCAGCGCCGCGCCGGCTCGGCGGACCGTTCCGCTGCCGCGGAGCCTGCAGGGACCTGACCCTTGCGCACGGCCCGGGCCGGTGTTTCACTGACGCCGCCCGGGCCGTGCGGCGTTTAACGGCCGGTTACGGATGTCTCCGCCGTGAGGAATAGACTGAAGTAATTAAACGTGGTGAGGGGTACTTCATTGGAAGAACGTTCGTCGTCGGCGCCAACGGCCCAGGGCGGCCAGGGTCCTGCCGGTCCGCAGACCGGTGCGGCCGGGCCTGCGCGTCCCGGACCGTTCGTGCCGGTGGACAACTCCGGGCAGCGGCCCACTTTCCCGGGCCGCCGGGAGCGGACCCGGTCACGCCTTGCGCGGCTCACCGGACGCAGCACCGCCACGTACTCGCCGATCCTGGAGCCGCTGCTCCGGACCGTCCGGGCCAACAATCCCAAAGAGGATTTCGACCTCATCCAGCGTGCCTTCGATGTCGCGGAACGCAGCCACCGCGGGCAAAAGCGCAAGAGCGGCGACCCCTACATCACGCACCCGGTGGCGGTCGCCACCATCCTGGCCGAACTGGGGCTCTCCGGAACCACTCTGGCAGCCGCACTCCTGCACGACACGGTGGAGGATACGTCCTATACGCTCGCTGACCTCAAACGGGATTTCGGACCAGAGGTTGCCATGCTGGTGGACGGCGTCACCAAGCTGGACAAAGTCAGCTTCGGCGAAGCCGCGCAGTCCGAAACCGTACGCAAAATGGTCGTGGCCATGGCCAAGGACATCCGGGTCCTGATGATCAAACTCGCGGACAGGCTGCACAATGCCCGCACGTGGCGCTTCGTCTCCGCTGAGTCCTCGGCCCGGAAGGCTCGGGAGACTCTCGAAATCTTTGCGCCGCTGGCCCACCGGCTCGGCATGAACACCATCAAGTGGGAGCTGGAGGATCTTTCCTTCGCTGCGCTCTACCCCAAGGTGTACGAGGAGATCGTCCGGATGGTGGGGGACCGCACTCCGGAACGGGAAAAGAGCCTCGGCGTCATTCGCGACCAGATCGCTGAAGACCTGCGCGCTGCCCGGATCAAGGCAACCATCACCGGCCGGCCCAAGCACTACTACTCCATCTACCAAAAGATGGTGGTGCGGGACAAGGATTTCGACGACATCAACGACCTCATGGGCGTGAGGGTGTTGGTGGACTCAGTCCGTGACTGCTACGCGGCGCTTGGAACCATGCATTCGCGCTGGAACCCGCTGCCCGGCAGGTTCAAGGATTACATCGCGATGCCGAAGTTCAACATGTACCAGTCACTGCACACCACAGTGATCGGACCGGGCGGCAAGCCGGTGGAGATCCAGATTCGTACGCATGAGATGCACCGCCGCGCAGAGTACGGTGTGGCCGCCCACTGGAAGTACAAGGACCAGCCCAATCGCACAGCGGTCGGCCCCGGAAGTCCCCGCGACGGCGACATGGGCTGGCTGCGCTCCCTCGTGGACTGGCAGCAGGAGACCTCCGACCCAGGTGAGTTCCTGGACTCGCTGCGCTTCGAGATCAACGCCCGCGAAGTCTTCGTGTTCACTCCCAAGGGTGAGGTCATGGCCCTCCCGGCCGGTTCCACCCCCGTGGATTTCGCCTACGCAGTGCATACGGAAGTGGGCCACCGCACCATCGGTGCGCGGGTCAACGGGAAACTGGTCCCGCTGAACAGCGAGCTCAACCACGGCGACTGGGTGGAAATCTTCACCTCGAAGGCCGAGGGCGCAGGCCCCAGCCAGGACTGGCAGCACTTCGTCAAGAGCGCACGTGCACGGAACAAGATCCGCCAGTGGTTCAGCAAGGAACGCCGCGAGGAAGCGATCGACCGCGGCAAGGAACTCCTGACCCGGGCCATGCGGAAGCAGAACCTGCCGCTGCAGCGCCTGATGACCCACGAGGCCCTGGCCGCGGTGGCCGAAGAGTTCAAGTACGTCGACATCTCCGGGCTCTACGCCGGCGTCGGTGACGGGCATACCTCGGCACAGTCCGTCATGGAGAAGCTCGTCGAAAGCCTGGGCGGCAACGAAAGCCCCGACGACGACATTACCGAAGTCAGTGTTCCCACCCATGTCAGCAAGGCCAAGTTCTCCGACTCCGGCGTGGTGGTTCGCGGCGTGGGCGATGTCTGGGTCAAGCTGGCGCGGTGCTGCACCCCGGTTCCGCCGGATCCGATCCTGGGCTTCGTGACCAGGGGCTCCGGCGTGTCGGTGCACCGCACCGACTGCACCAACATCTCGGACCTCAAGGACCAGCCGGACCGCATCGTGGACGTGGACTGGGCACCCACGCAGTCCAGCGTGTTCCTGGTGGAGATCCAGGTCGAAGCGCTGGACCGCAAGTCCCTCCTGTCAGACGTCACCAGGGTCCTCTCCGAGAACCATGTGAACATCCTGGCCGCCAGCGTCCACACCTCGACGGACCGCGTGGCCATCTCAAAGTTTGCCTTCGAGATGGGCGACCCCAAGTACCTCAGCCACGTCCTGAGCGCCGTGCGCCGGATCGACGGTGTCTTCGACGTCTACCGCACCACTGGTAACAAGCGGAGGAGCTAACCGGGCGAGCTTGTCCAGGGCGGCGAGTTTGTGGGGTACCCGCGGGGTTGCCTCGATGGCCAGCACCAGCAGCCGAAGCCGGACGTCCTGCTGCGGCCGGGCCAGGAGACTTGCCAAGGCGGGAAGCGCCAGCCTGGCTTCCACGTGGAGGGCGATGTCCAGGGCGGTCCGCAGGGGACTTGAGACCATAAGCCCGCCCAGGCTAACCACGTCCATCGGTCCCAGCCTGACCTCGTGCAGCGTGCAGCCGCGGGTGTTGCGCAGGCCGGAGACGCGGCGCTTGGCGTCCACCAGCAGCGCCAGCCTGTCCGGTTCCGCGGCGCAGCCGTAGATCCAGGCCGCCGTCATCCGCCCCGCAACCACCCGCTGGCGCACCTGCGGCGGGACGGAGCCCGCCGCAGCCCGGGCCCGGAGCTGGGCCGAGTGCCTGGCGTCAGGCAGGGTGAAGCCGTTCTGGTGCAGCCGGGTGAGCACGCCGTCCGCTGCCAGGGACTGGAGCTCCGGCGGGCTGAAGGGCATTCCGGGAGCGTACAATTCCGGAAAGCGCTGTACCGGCGGCTCGGCGGCCGGAAGCGTTTCCGTGCGGGCTCCTGCAGATGGAGGGAGCGGACGGTGTGCCATCCCCCCATCCTGCCGCGGAAGCTTCAACAGCGTCAGGCCCGGTTCCGGTTATGTGGATAACCGGAACCGGGCCTGCCGGAGGTCCTCCCGCACCAGGGAGGAAAGGACGTCAGGCCAGTTCGCTGGCCGAGCGCTGAATCTGGTCGAGCCAGGCCTGGCGGGCTTCGAGCGCCTCGCGGGCAGCGGCGATCTTCCGCTGATCCCCGGTCTTCTCCGCAGCCACCAAATCCTCCTGGAGTCCTGCGATGGCTGATTCGAGCTGGGACAGGGCGCTGTTGGTGCGTGCCTTGCGTTCAGGGTTGGAACGCTGCCACTGCTCGTCCTCGGCCTGCTTGACGGCGTCCTCCACCTTCCGCAGCCCGGCTTCGATCCGGCCCATGTCCGCCCGGGGTACCTTGCCGGCTTCTTCCCAGCGGTCCCGCACGGACTGCAGTGCCTTCTTGGCAGCGGCCAGGTCCTTGACCGGGAGGATGGCGTTGGCCTCGGCCAGCAGCGCTTCCTTCACGGTGAGGTTCGCGGCGTATTCCTGGTCGATTTCGTCGTTGGCGGCCTGGCGCGAGGTGAAGAACACATCCTGCGCGGCTCGGAACCGTGCCCACAAGGCGTCATCATCCTTGCGGCTGGCACGCGGCGAGGCCTTCCACTGGTCCATGAGCCGGCGGTACTCGCCGGCGGCAAAGCCCCAGTCCGTAGATGAGGACAGTGCCTCGGCTTCGGCGATCAGCTTCTCCTTGGCGGCCTTGGCAGCGGAGTTGTTGCTGTCCAGCTGGGAGAAGTAGGCCCGGCGGTGCCGGTCGAACACGGTGCGGGCGGCGCGGAACCTCTTCCACAGCGCATCTTCGTTGCTGCGGCCCAGACGGACGCCGCTCTTCTGGGCGGCCTTCCAGTTCTCGAACAGCTCGTTCATTCGGGCGCTCGAGGTCTTCCACTGCGTCTGGGCCGGGTCCTGGCCGGAGATCTGCTCGGCCTCGGCCACGATCGCCTCGCGGGCAGCCAGCTCCGACGCGCGGACGGCGTCATGCTCGGCCTTTTCAGCTTGCTCCAGCTCAGTGATCTGGCCTTCGAGCTTGTCCAGGCGCGCTTCTGCCGCGCGGAGGTCACCCACCATGTTCCGCTCTGCGAGCTGTTCACGCAGGTGGCTAACGGTCTTCTGCATGTCGGTGCTGGGGGCCTTGGAGCCAACGCGCTGTTCCAGCAGCACGATCTGCGCGACGACGTCGTCATACTTCCGTGCGAAGTAGGCCAGAGCTTCCTCATCACTCACGCCGGGGTACTGGCCCACGGGATGCTCGCCGCCGTCGATGGTCAGGAAGACGTGCCCGTCGCCTTCAACGCGGCCCCACTTGGCGGCCTCTTCCGGCGAAGTGGCCGGAGGCGCCTGGACCGGGGCGGCGGCAGGAGCTGCGGCAGCGGGCTTGGGCCGGGAGGCGAAAGCCTTGGGTGAGGGCGCTGCGGGCCGGGGCACCGGGGACGGAGCGGGTGCTGGAGCCGCAGGGGCCGCCGCCCCTTCGGACGCGTCTGTTGCTGTTTCGTCGGATTTCTGACTGTCTGTCACCGCTAAAAGTCTTTCGCTTGGAGGGAAATACTCACGTACTGCACCGTAGCCGCTCGGCCAGGCTTCCTACTTCAGAGAAAACGAGTCTATCGTGACTGGTTCCACAGGTGCGCCGTCTGTTGCACTGCCGCCCGGCGTGATTCCAGCGGCCGCAATATTGGCGACCGTATCCAGCCCGGAGGTCACCCTGCCCACCACGGTGTAGCCGCCTGCACTGTCTGCAGGAATGACCGTGTCTTTGTAAACGATAAAGAACTGGGTGCCATTGCCGTACGTGTTGTTTCCGCTGCGTGCCACGGCGATGGTGCCTGCCGGGTAGGCATTGTCCTCCGGCGTGTTTTCCAGGGGACCCCATCTGTAGCCGGCATCGCCTTCACCGGTGCCGTCGGACGACCCGCACTGAAGTAGCGCAAACGACTCGCCGGTGGTCAACCGGTGGCAGGTTTTGCCGGAATAGAACCCTTCATCGCTGAGGGACTTGAAGACGGCAGCGGCCTGCGGCGCCTTGGTGCCGTCCAGTTCAACGCCGAGCGCAGTTCCGTTAAGGACGAGCTCGCCGGTGAAGGTCTTGCCGGCAGCCGTGTCGGCGGCGGGGATGTTGGCAGCGTTCGTGGCCTGGACAGAGGGATCGGCGGAGGCAGACGGCCCGGCAAGGTCGGCCTGCGCGGCGGCGAATTCTTCCTCCGAGGGGTTACCGGCGAAGGCCGTGAGCTGGAGGACGACGGCGAGCACGACGGCCGCCGTGCCGGCGCCGGCGGCGATGACATTGTCGCGTTTGCGCCGCTTTTCCTGGTCCCTCCGCAGCTCACGCTTGGCTTCCATCTGCTGGATGCGCCGTTTTGTCTCGCGCGCGCTGCGTGAACTGGCCGCCAAGGGTCCTCCTCGTAGTAGTGCTGCGCGCCCGCCGTTCCGGCCGCCCGCAGTTCCCTGTCCAGCCAGCGCACATGCCTGCCGTATTAGAGATGCCGGCTGAAGGCGCATAAACTGACTGCCGCACATAGTTTATGCATGACTGGCTGGACAGCTCCGCCGCGGACCGTTTTCGGAGGCCGGCAGTGTCCCGGCAGCCTTCACCAAGAGGAGAACTCCATGGCACGCAGCGCCTCCCTGTCCGGATTCCCTGAGTGGCTTCCCGAGGAGCGGCTGGTGGAGCTGCACGTCCTGGACACGCTGCGCCGGGTATTCGAACTGCACGGCTTCAGTTCAATCGAGACGCGCGCGGTGGAAACCGTCGGGCAGCTCCTGCGCAAGGGCGAGATTGACAAAGAGGTGTACGGCCTCAGCCGCCTGCAGGAGGATGAGAGCGACAACCCCGTTAAAGGGGGCAAGGCGGACCCGCATGCCCTGGCCCTGCACTTCGACCTCACGGTGCCTTTTGCCCGCTACGTCGTGGAGAACGCCGGCTACCTCGCGTTCCCGTTCCGGCGCTACCAGATCCAGAAGGTGTGGCGCGGTGAGCGCCCCCAGGAGGGACGGGCCCGGGAATTCACGCAGGCGGACATCGATGTAGTGGGCGACGGCGACCTTCCCTTCCGTTACGACGTCGAGATCGCACTGGTCATCGCAGAGGCCCTCAGCGCGCTGCCCATTCCCGACTTCCGCCTGCGGATCAACAACCGCAAGCTGGCCGAGGGCTTCTACCGCGGTATCGGGCTGACGGATACGGCAGGGGTGCTGCGGAGCATCGACAAGCTGGAAAAGGTGGGGCCGGCCAAGGTTGCCGAGCTGCTGCGGGAAGAGCTGGGAGCCACCATGGAGCAGGCGGAGAAGGCCCTGCAGTTGGCTGGTATCCGTACCGAAGACACGTCCTTCGTGGCGCAGGTGCGCGCCCTGGGCGTCACCAATGAGCTCCTGGAGGAAGGCCTGTCCGAGCTCGAACAGGTCATCACCGCCGCCGTGCAGCGCGCGCCGGGCAAAGTCCTGGCCGACCTCAGCATCGCCCGCGGCCTGGACTACTACACGGGCACCGTGGTGGAAACCGTCCTGGTGGGTCACGAGCAACTGGGCTCGATCTGCTCCGGCGGCCGCTACGATGCCCTCGCGTCGAAAGGAAACCGCAAGTTCCCGGGGGTGGGCCTGTCCATCGGCGTCACCCGACTGGTCTCGAGGATCCTCAGCCAGGAACTCGCGAAGGCATCGCGGTCGGTGCCCACAGCAGTGCTGGTGGCGCTGACGCATGATGACAGCTGGGACGCCGCCCAGGACGTCGCGGCGCTGCTGCGCAGCCGCGGCATTCCCACCGAGGTGGCGGCGAAGGCGGAGAAGTTCGGCAAGCAGATCAAGTTCGCGGACCGCCGCGGCATCCCCTTCGTCTGGTTCACGGACGACGACGGCACGCACCAGGTCAAGGACATCCGCACCGGCGAGCAGGTGGCCGCAGCCCCCGAGACCTGGATGCCGCCGTCTGAAGACCTCGCCGTGCAGGTTGCCACCACCGTCACCGCAGCGGTGTTCTGAAACTAGCGCCGAAAGCGCAGCACCAGCCAGCGGCCGGCCACGCCGCCGGCAAGAACCGCGGCCATGGTTGCCACGGACGCCGGCGGCAGCGTAAAAGCCAGCAGCAGGCAGCCCAGGAACCCGGCAGCGTTCAGCCACTTGGGCGCGAAGCCGGGGTGCGGATGGAGTGTGAACGCGGCGGCGTTGGCGACCGCATAGTAGACCAGAACGCCGAAGCTGGAGAAGCCCACCACGGTCATGACATCCACGCTGACCAGCAGCAGGATGACGACGGCGGCCACGGCAAGTTCCGCGGCGAAAGGCACCCGGTGGCGTGTCCCCACCCTGGCGAGCGGCGAGGGGAGGTCGCGTTCCCGGGCCATGGCCAGAGTGGTGCGCCCGACGCCGGTGATCAGGGCCAGGAGGGCGCCCAGGCAGGCTGCTGCGGCTCCGGCCTGGACCACGGCAGCGCCGGCGGCAAGGTGTGAGTTCAGCACTGCATCCAGCAGCGGGGTCCGGGACGCCGCCAGCAGGCCGTCGCGGAGGTGGTTCTGCAAGAGCAGTGCCAGCCCCAGGTAGATGGCGAAAGCCGCGGTCAGCGCGGCCAGGATGGCCCGTGGGATGGAACGTGCCGGGTCCTTGACCTCCTCACCCAGCGTGGCGATCCGCGCATAACCGGCGAAAGCGAAGAACATCAGGCCCGCCGCGGTGAGGATACCCCCGGGTGCCGCCGCGCCGCCGTCGTACGATCCCTGCATTACCTCCGCTCCGCCGGAGGGGTGCGGACCGATGACGGCGGCAGCGGCTACGAAGGCGAGGGTGGCCAGCACCACGGCGAGCAGGATGCGGGTCAGCAGCGCGGTGCGGGTGATGCCCAACAGGTTGACCCCGGTAAGCGCAACGACGGCAGCGATGGCCACGGGCACGGCGTACCCGGGCGCCACATAGTTGCCGAACGTCAGCGCCATGGCGGCGCAGGACGCCGTCTTCCCGGTGACGAAGCCCCAGCCGGCAATGAAGCCGGGCCACGGCCCCAGCCGCTCCCGGCCGTAAACGTATGTTCCTCCGCTGGTGGGGTATCGCGCAGCCAATGCCGCGGACGCCACGGCGTTGCAGTAGGCCACGGCCCCTGCCAGGAGCACGGAAACGGCCAGCATGGTGCCGGCCAATGCCGCTGCGGGGCCGAAGACCACGAACACGCCCGCGCCCAGCATGGAGCCCAGGCCGATGATCGTGGCGTCGGCAGTGCCGAGCCTCCGCTGCAGCTGCGGATGTGCGCCCATGCGGGGACCGTGCCTTTCAAGCGGGTAAACTCAGACGGGATCGTTCCTGGACGATCCTATTTAATTTCCACTGATTTCCTGCTGTCGTCTCTAGAAAGGCGTGCTGTGCTGCGCACACATGACCTCGGATCCCTTCGTTCCGAGAACATTGGACAAACCGTAACCCTGGCCGGCTGGGTTGGCCGACGCCGCGATCACGGTGGCGTGGCATTTGTTGATCTCCGTGACGCGTCCGGCGTGGCCCAGGTGGTGGTCCGCGAGGAAGAGGTCTTCCACGGCCTGCGCAACGAGTACGTCCTGCAGGTCACCGGCACCGTCTCCAAGCGGCCCGCCGGCAATGAGAACCCCGCACTCGCCACCGGCGACATCGAAGTCATCGCCGAGGACGTCACCGTCCTGAACACCTCGGAAGCGCTGCCGTTCCAGATCGACGAGCACGTGGAGGTGGGGGAGGAAGCGCGCCTCAAGCACCGTTACCTGGACCTCCGCCGTCCGGGCCCGGCACGCAACCTCCGCCTGCGCTCCGAGGCGAACCGGGTGGCCCGCGAACTGCTGCACCAGGACGGCTTCGTGGAGATCGAAACGCCCACGCTGACGCGTTCGACGCCGGAAGGTGCCCGTGACTTTGTGGTTCCGGCACGCCTGGCGCCGGGTTCCTGGTACGCCCTGCCGCAGTCTCCGCAGCTTTTCAAGCAGCTCCTGCAGGTTGGCGGCTTTGAGAAGTATTACCAGATAGCCCGCTGCTACCGTGACGAGGACTTCCGCGCGGACCGCCAGCCCGAGTTCACCCAGCTGGACATCGAGGCGAGTTTCGTGGACCAGGACGACATCATCAGCCTGGGCGAGAACCTGGTCAAAGCGCTCTGGAAGCTGATCGATGTGGAGATTCCCACGCCCATCCAGCGGATCACCTATGCGGACGCCATGGCGCGCTATGGCTCCGACAAGCCGGACCTGCGCTTCGGCCAGGAGCTCACCGAGCTCACGGAGTTCTTCAAAGACACCAACTTCGGCGTGTTCAAGGCCCCTTATGTCGGTGCCGTGGTGATGCCGGGCGGCGCTTCACAGGCGCGCCGCGCACTCGATGCATGGCAGGAATGGGCCAAGCAGCGCGGCGCCAAGGGCCTCGCCTATGTCCTCTACAAGGAGGACGGCGAGCTGGCCGGTCCCGTGGCCAAGAACCTTACGGACGCCGAACGTGCCGGCTTGGCCGAGGCCGTCGGCGCCAAGCCGGGCGACTGCATCTTCTTCGCTGCCGGCGAGAAGACCCCGTCCCGCGCCCTGCTGGGTGCAGCCCGCGTGGAGATCGGCCACCGTACCGGCCTGATCAACCCGGACGACTGGGCCTTCTGCTGGGTGGTGGACGCGCCGATGTTCGAGCCTGCCGCCGCGGCCGTTGCCTCCGGTGACGTTGCCGTCGGCGCCGGCAAGTGGACCGCCGTGCACCACGCGTTCACCTCACCCAAGCCCGAGTTCCTGGACACCTTCGACAAGGACCCGGAGTCTGCGCTGTCCTACGCGTACGACATCGTCTGCAACGGCAACGAAATCGGCGGCGGTTCCATCCGTATCCACCAGCGCGACGTCCAGGAGCGTGTGTTCGAACTCATGGGCCTGGACCGTGCGGACGCCCAGACCAAGTTCGGGTTCCTGCTGGAAGGCTTTAAGTTCGGTGCGCCGCCGCACGGTGGCATCGCTTTCGGCTGGGACCGCGTCGTTGCCCTGCTGGCCGGCGTCGAGTCAATCCGCGACGTCATTGCTTTCCCCAAGACCGGCAATGGCTACGATCCGCTGACCCAGGCTCCGGCTCCCATCACCGCGCAGCAGCGCAAGGAAGCGGGTGTGGACTTCAAGCCCCAGGCCAGGCCCGAGGAAAAGAAGACCGAAGGCAAGTAAGGCCCGTAGACCTTCGAAAAGCTCCCCGCTGCCGGCATGGTTCGGCGGCGGGGAGGTCTTTTAAACCCCACGCTTGAAGCTTCAAGTAAACTTGGATATCCTTGTTTGCATGACGCAAACACTTGGCCTTCCCCCGGTACTCTTCCTCAGCCACGGCGCCCCGCCCCTTGCGGATGACGCCACCTGGACCCGCCAGCTGGCGGACTGGTCAGGGACGTTTGGGAAGCCCAAGGACATCCTGATGGTGTCGGCGCACTGGGAAAACGCCCCCGTTTCGCTCAGTGCCACCACCCGTAGTCCCGGCCTGGTCTATGACTTTGGCGGGTTCGCGCCGAAGTACTACCAGGTGCAGTACAACGCCCCGCAGGCGCCGGAGCTCGGCGCCGAGGTGGAGCGGCTGGTGGCCGGCCGCGGATACCACGTGGACCGCGACGAGAGCCGCGGCCTGGACCATGGCGCGTACGTTCCCCTGAAGGAGATGTACCCTGACGCGGACGTTCCCGTGGTGCAGATGTCCATGCCTACGCTGGATCCGCAGGGCCTCTTTGCGCTGGGTACCTCCCTGGCCCCGTTGCGCGAGCGCGGAACGCTGATTGTCGGTTCCGGCTTCACTACGCACAACCTGCGCTGGTTCAACCCGGCCGGCGGACCTGACGTCGCGCCGCCGTCGGCCTCCAGCGAATTCGACCACTGGGCGGAGGAGGCCATGACCCGCGGCGATGTTGACGCCATCCTGGACTTCATGAAGAAGGCGCCTGCCGCCCGCGAGGCGCACCCGCGCAGCGAGCACTGGGCTCCGCTTTACGTCGCCCTCGGTGCGGCGTACGGCTCCGGGAATATCGAGGCGAAGACCGCCATCGACGGGTTCTGGTACGGCCTGTCCAAGCGGTCCTGGACCCTGAACTAATAGGCGCAATTACGGGCTGAGTCAGTCCCCGCCGGGCCCGTCGGTCACCTGGACCCGCACGGAGCAGGCGTCGCCGGCAGCCTTAAGGACGACGGCGGCACGCGGCTCGGGTACGTCCAGCCAGGCCAGCCTGGGCGCACCCGAGTAGTCCCGCAGGGCCGGGTGCGCCAGGACCTGCTCCGCGAGCGTCCGGTCGCCGCCGGGCGCAAGGTACTCGAACGGCGGGGCGGAGCCGAACAGCGCTGCTGCCTGGGCGGCAACGGCATCCACCAGCGCATCAGCCTGATTTCCGCGGCGGCGGGCAAAGCGCTGCTGGGACTGGCCGCCCGCGGACGTGCGTCCCTGAACGTACCGGGTTCCCGCCTTGCTGGCCAGTAGCCTGCCCTCGGAGGTTACTCCTATGCCGTAGCCTCCCCGCCGCACCAGCAGCAGCCCAACCTGGCGCGGCTGGGAAGCCAGCGAGGCCAGCCGCTCCAGGACGTCCGCTCCGCGCCCCGGCCGGCCGTCCACTGGCCATGGCGGCTGGAGCAGCGCCGCGGTGCCGTCGGCCGCCAGAAGCCGCACGCCGTCGTCGTCATCGCTGACAGACCAGCCGCCATGGGCGCTGCCAAAGCGCGCCGCCCAGCCCGGCAGCCGGGCGCCGGGCACGAACGTAGTGCGCACGGACGGCGGGCGCGCGCCCCGGGCTGCGGACATGTCGGCCTCCTCTTCTGTACGTCCCCTCCGCGGGATGGCACTTCGCGGCAGTGTTACTTCACAACATTGCTGTGAACTGCCATCCCGCGGGGGAGGGCTGTCGGCGCGGGCCGAATGATTGACTGCAAGTAGCCTATCTATGTGGATGATCTCTTCGGGCAGGATGCTGGCGACGACGACGGGCCGGACGGTGGCGCCAAACCCGGCGCAGGCAGCGGTACTGCTCCGCGCAGCCCCCTCGCAGTCCGCATGCGGCCGCGCAACCTCGACGAGGTGGTGGGCCAGCAGCACCTGCTGGGCCACGGCTCGCCGCTCCGCCAGCTGGCGGCAGGCGCGGAGGCCGCGGGGCCAGCCGGGCCGGCCTCACTGATCCTGTGGGGACCGCCCGGGACGGGCAAGACCACCCTGGCCCACGTGATCGCCAGGGGCCCGGGCCGCAAGTTCGTGGAGCTGTCCGCCATTACCGCCGGCGTGAAGGACGTCCGGCGCGTCATGGACGATGCCCTCACGGCCCGGGACCTTTACAAGACCACCACCGTCCTGTTCCTGGACGAGATCCACCGCTTCAACAAGGCGCAGCAGGACGCCCTGCTGCCCGGCGTTGAGAACCGCTGGGTGGTGCTGGTGGCCGCAACCACGGAAAACCCCTCCTTCTCGGTGGTGTCCCCGCTGCTCTCCCGGTCCCTGCTGCTGACGCTCAAGCCGCTCACTGATGCCGACATCGAAGGACTCCTGCTCCGTGCTGTCCAGGATCCGCGTGGCCTGGACGGCAAGGTCGAGCTCTCCGGCGAAGCCCTGGCACACCTGGTCCGGCTCTCCGGCGGTGACGCCCGGCGCGCGCTGACCGCCCTGGAGGCCGCTGCCGGCGTCGCGTTTGGCGACGCCGATGACGCCGCCGTCGGCGATGGCGCTCCCGTGAACGTCGAACTTAAGCACACCGAACGTGCCCTGGACGTCGCCGCCGTTCGTTACGACCGCGCCGGGGACCAGCACTACGACGTGGCCAGCGCGTTCATCAAGTCCATCCGCGGCTCGGACGTGGACGCGGCACTGCACTACCTGGCCCGCATGCTGGAGGCGGGGGAGGACCCCCGCTTCGTGGCACGGCGGATCGTGATTTCTGCGGCGGAGGACATCGGCATGGCGGACCCCACCGCCCTGCAGACCGCGGTGGCCGCAGCCCAGGCAGTGCAGCTGATCGGCATGCCGGAGGGCCGGATCATCCTGGCCGAGGCTGTGGTCCACCTGGCCACCGCCCCCAAGTCCAACGCCGCATATCTCGGGATCAACAAGGCCATTGCGGATGTCCGCGCCGGGCTGGGCAATGGTATTCCCGCCCACCTGCGCGACTCGCACTATCCGGGGTCCAAGCAGCTGGGGCACGGGCTCGGCTACAAGTATGCCCATGACGCCCCGCACGGCGTGGCCACCCAGCAGTACCCGCCGGACGACCTGGTGGGCAAGGACTACTACCAGCCCACGGCCAACGGCGCCGAACGGGACATCGCGGTACGGCTGGAGCGGCTGCGGAAGATTATCCGCGGCACATAGGCGCCGTGGTAGGATAGATGTTTGTCTGGCAAGGCACGGACGCACAATCCCCTTGAATTTCTTCAAGTAGGTTATGCCCTGCGCCCAGTAGCAAAAGGCAGCGGTTGGCCGATGCTCTCCATCGTGGAGGCCAGTAACACTGACACACCGCAGATATTGGAAGGACACAAGTGGCTAACAACACTCGTGCTCGCCGTCAGGCCCGCCTCTCGCGGTCCCTCGGCATTGCTCTGACCCCCAAGGCCGCCAAGTACATGGAGCGCCGCCCGTACGGCCCCGGTGAGCACGGCCGCGCCCGCAAGAAGCAGGACTCCGACTACGCCGTACGTCTGCGCGAAAAGCAGCGTCTGCGCGCCCAGTACGGCATCCGCGAAGCACAGATGACCCGTGCCTTCGAAGAAGCCCGCCGCACCAAGGGCCTGACCGGTGAGAACCTCATCGAACTGCTCGAAATGCGTCTTGACGCCCTGGTCCTGCGTGCCGGCTTCGCCCGCACCATCGCCCAGGCCCGCCAGCTTGTTGTGCACCGCCACATCATGGTTGACGGCGTCCGCGTCGACCGCCCGTCGTTCCGCGTCGGCGAGGGCCAGCTGGTCCACGTCCACAGCCGCAGCGAGACCATGGTTCCGCTCCAGGTTGCAGCAGCCGGCGCCCACCGCGACGTGCTGCCCGCCGTTCCGGCCTACCTGGACGTCAAGCTGGAGGCACTGCAGGCCCGCCTGGTCCGCCGCCCCAAGCGCTCCGAGGTTCCCGTGACCTGCGAAGAGCAGCTCGTCGTCGAATTCTACGCACGCTAAATCCCAGCAGCGTATCCAAAGAAGCCCGTGGCAAGCGCCGCGGGCTTCTTTGTATGTAAGGTACTTGGGGGACATCTGCGGCGAAGCCCTTTTCGGGGCGCGCCGCGGTGATGCCGATCCACAGGATTTCGAGGAGATGAACGTATATGTCTGGTGGCGATATTGCCGGCCTGATCGCTGCCGGGGTGTTTGCGCTCCTGGTGCTGCTGCTGGCAGTGCCCATCATGAAACTGGGCAGGGTGTTCGACGAGGTGCGCACCGCCATCCGGTCGCTCAGTGACGGGGCCACTCCACTCATGGATGAGGTGACGGCCACCGTCTCCACCACCAACCAGCAGCTCAAGAAGGTGGACGGGATCTCATCCAACGTCTCTGACGCCTCGGCGAACCTGTCTGCACTTTCTTCACTGGTTGCCGCCACCATGGGATCGCCGCTGATCAAGGTCGCGGCCTTCAGCTACGGCGTCCGGACCGCGCTGGCCAACCGTAAGAAGCCCGCTACCGGCCGCCGCAGCCGCTGAACCACGGAAGAGACAGACCATGAAAAGACTTGTCTGGATGGGAATTGGCGTGGCTATCGGAGTCATCGCCTTCAAGAAAGTGACCGAAGCCCAGTCCAATCTTGGACCGGAAGGCCTGAACCGGGCCGTGGGCCGGCTTGCGGACGGCATTTACGACTTCGCCGATGCGGTGCGGGCCGGCATGCATGAGCGGGAGTCCGACCTCCGCTCGGCCCTGGGCGTCGAGCCAGCGGACGCGGCCCGCCGCTGACCGCCCTGGCCGCCACCCCCGGCAGGCCGGAAGCAAACCGGCAGGACCATCCTTGGGCCTGCCAATGAACGATCAATCCGTGCAGGTGCGCGGACCAAGAAGGGTAAGAAGACAGCACATGAAGTCGCAGGAGATTACGAAGCGCTGGGTGGACTTTTTTGTCAGCAAGGGCCACACGGCGGTTCCGTCCGCGTCGCTGGTATCCAGCGACCCCTCGCTGCTGTTCACGGTGGCCGGCATGGTGCCGTTCATCCCGTACCTCACTGCCCGTGAGGAAGCCCCCTACTCGCGCGCCACCAGCGTCCAGAAGTGCATCCGCACCGGCGATATCGAAGAAGTGGGCAAGACGGCCCGCCACGGCACCTTCTTCCAGATGTGCGGCAACTTCTCCTTCGGCGACTACTTCAAGGAAGACGCCATCAGGTTCGCCTGGGAACTGCTCACCAAGAGCGTTGACGACGGCGGCTACGGCCTCGCGCCGGAACGCCTCTGGGTCACCGTGTACCAGGAGGACGACGAGGCTGCCGAACTGTGGCTGAAGAACACCGGCGTCCCGGCAGAACGCATCCAGCGGATGGGCAAGTCGGACAACTATTGGCACACCGGCCAGCCCGGCCCGGCGGGCCCGTGCTCGGAGATCTACTACGACCGCGGCCCGGCCTACGGCGTTGAAGGCGGCCCCCTCGCCGACGAGACCCGCTATATCGAGATCTGGAACCTCGTGTTCATGCAGTACCAGATCGACAACGTCCGCTCCAAGGAAGACTTCGATGTGCTGGGGGAGCTGCCCAAGCGCAACATCGACACCGGCCTGGGCATGGAACGCCTCGCCATGATCCTCCAGGGCGTCGAGAACATGTACGAGACCGACCAGGTGCGTCCTGTCATCGACAAGGCAGCCGAGCTCTCCGGCAAGGAATACACGTCCGCAGAGTCCGATGACGACCCGCACCACACGGATGATGTCCGGATGCGCGTCGTGGCCGACCACATCCGCTCCGCGCTGATGCTCATCTCCGACGGTGTCACCCCCTCCAACGAGGGCCGCGGCTACGTGCTGCGCCGCCTGATCCGCCGCGCCGTTCGCTCCATGCGCCTTCTGGGCGTCGAGCAGGCCTGCCTGCCGGAGCTGCTGCCGGCCTCGCGGGACGCCATGAAGGGTGTCTACCCCGTGGTGGAAACCGATTTCGACCGCATCAGCCGGATCGCCTACGCCGAAGAAAAGGCGTTCCTGCGCACCATCGCCTCCGGCACTGCACGGCTTGAAGACGCGGTCCGCGAGTCCAAGGCGGCCAACCGCCCGTTGTCCGGCTCGGACGCGTTCACGCTGCACGACACCTACGGTTTCCCGATCGACCTCACCCTCGAAATGGCAGAGGAAGCGGGCCTGAAAGTGGACGAGGCGGCGTTCCGGAGCCTCATGCAGGAACAGCGGCAGCGCGCCCAGGCCGACGCCAAGGGCAAAAAGGGCGGCCACGCCGACCTCAGCGCCTTCCAGGAGATCCTCGCCCAGGGCGAAACTATCTTCACCGGCTACACAGAGCTCGACGGCGAATCCCGGGTCCGCGGGATCCTCACCAACGGACTTCCGGTACAGCAGGCGTCCACGGGCGACGAAATCGAACTGGTGCTCTCCGAGACGCCGTTCTACGCCGAGGCCGGCGGGCAGGCAGCGGACACCGGCCTGATCACGGGCGACGGCTTCGTCGTCGAGGTCCTGGACGTCCAGCGTCCGCTGAAGGGCCTGAGCGTCCACAAGGCCATTGTCCGCGAGGGCGAAATTGCGTCCGACGCCCTGGTGCGTGCCGCCGTCGACCGCGAACGGCGCCATGCCGCAGAGCAGGCGCACACCGGCACCCACATTGTCCACGCTGCACTGCACCAGATCCTGGGGCCGGAAGCCACCCAGCGCGGCTCCTTCAACAAGGCCGGCTACCTGCGCTTCGACTTTGCCTGGGGCGAAGGCCTGAGCACGGCCACCCGGTCCGAAATCGAGGAAGTCTCCAACCTCGCCATTCGCAACAACTTCCGGGTGGAAACCAAGGTCATGGGCCTGGCCGAGGCGAAGGCACTGGGCGCCATGGCGCTGTTCGGCGAGAACTACGGCAGCGAGGTCCGCGTCGTGGAAATCGACGGCGCTTGGTCCCGCGAGCTCTGCGGCGGTACGCACGTGGCCAACACGTCCCTTATCGGCAGCCTCTCGCTGCTCGGCGAACAGTCGGTGGGTTCTGGAAACCGCCGCGTCGAGGCCTTCGTGGGCATGGATGCCTTCCGCCACCTTGCTGCCGAGCGTGCCCTGGTGACGGAACTGACGGAGATGCTGAAGGTTCCCTCCGGCCAGCTGGCCGACCGCATCGCCACCACCTTGTCCAAGTTGAAGGCCACGGAAAAGGAACTGGACCGGCTGCGCAAGGAACAGCTGGCCGCTTCGGCAGCGCAGCTGGTGGGCAGCGCCAGGGACGCCGCCGGCGTCAGCGTGATTGCGCACGACGCCGGGACCGTCAGCGGTGCGGATGATCTTCGCGGGCTCGCCCTGGACCTGCGCAACCGGCTCGGTTCCGCCGCGGCAACGGTGGCGGTAGCGGGTGTGGCGAACGGCCGTCCCATGGTCCTGGTGGCCACCAATGAGGCTGCCCGCGAATTCGGTGTCAAGGCGGGTGCGCTGGTACGCCTGGCCGCCGGTGTTCTCGGCGGCGGTGGCGGCGGCAAGGACGACGTGGCCCAGGGCGGCGGAACCGACGCGACGAAGGTTCCCGCTGCCCTCACCGCCATTGTCGACGCCATCTCGGCCCGCTAAACCTCATCATGACCCATCCTGAACCGGCCGGCGGATACCCCCAGGGCGTGAAACTGGGGGTGGACGTAGGCACTGTCCGGGTCGGCGTGGCGCTCTGCGACCGTGACTCGATCCTGGCCACGCCCTACAAGACCCTGGACCGCAACGCCAAGAAGAACTCGGACGTGCGCATCATCGCGGACCTCGCCGCGGACCTCGGCGCAGTGCAGGTCTTTGTCGGGCTGCCCCGGACGCTCAAGGGCGAGGAGCGGGCGTCGGCGCAGATGGCCACGGACTACGCCGGGCTCCTGGCTGCCGAGCTGTCCGCGCGTGGCCTCGAGGTGCCTGTGAACCTGGTGGACGAGCGGCTCAGCAGCGTTACAGCCCACCGCAACCTGCATCAGGCTGGCATGAGCAGCAGGGACCACCGTAAAGTAATTGACCAGGTCGCGGCGGCAGGTATCCTCCAGCACGCGATCGACATGCAAAAAGCCAGGGGAGCGGACGTCGGTTCACGAGTGGACGCGCCGGCCCCTGCCATCGAGCCGGCATCCGGCGGACTGGACCAGCCCGCCCGGGACCTGCCGGTGGATACGGCCCGATCTTCAGATAATGGAAGGCAACAGTGAGCCCTGCCAACATCGACGACGCCTCCGGCTCGCGGGCCGGAGGATCCGGGCGTCCGCTGACCCGGAAGGAACTGCGCGCCCGGGAAAAGAGCCTTGAGACCGGCAAGCACGGGGCCGTTCCGGAGCAGGCCTATGAGACGGGCCATGACATCCCGCCCCAGCCGGTCCAGCCACCGGTGGCCCTGCCGCAGGAAGAGCCGGCCGTGCCGCCGGCCCCTGTGGAACCGCCCGCCGCGCAGGAGCCTGCCGCTGCCACGGTGCCGCCCGCTCCGGTGACACCGCCTGGAATCAACGTGCGCCAGGACCTCCGGATTGAAGCGCATCACGGTGCAGAACAGCAGCCTGACGCGCCACTCGTGGACGAACCCCACTACGCGGGTCAGCACTACGCGGAAGAGCCGGGCCACGGTCACGGCTACGATGATGGGCTGCACCAGGACGCGGTTCTCCTCAGGGAGGACTTTCACCACCCGGAGCTCCACGAAGATCAGCATCACGACGACGATCTCCACCACGGTCTGCTTCCGGCCGCGGTTGCCGCACCGCCGCGGCCCTCAAAGAAGGTTCGGCGCCGCCGTCGGATTCTTGCACTGTTCCTCACGCTGGCCGTGTTTATCACCGCGGTCGCAGTGGGAGCGCAGTTCCTCAAACCGCTCCTTGGCGACTCCCGGCCCAGCGATTTTCCCGGCCCCGGCACGGGAGAGGTCCAGGTGACCGTCGCCAACGGTGAAGGCAGCCGCTCAGTCGCTGCCACCCTCGAAAACGAACAGGTCATCGCCAACGCAGACACCTTCCTGCAGGCGTTCAACGCCTCGGGCGGAACCCTCTCTCCGGGCGACTACACGTTTAAGCGGGAGATGAAGAACTCCGACGCCGTCAGCGTCCTCCTGGGCGAAGGGTCGGAGAAGGTCATCTACTTTGCGCTAAGCGCCGGACTGCGGATCGGCGAGTCCCTTCAGGCCATCTCCGAAGGATCCGGCATTTCCATCCAGGACCTGCAGTCCTTCAGCGACAAACCGGCCCAGTTCGGCCTGCCCCCCGCCGCCAAGAACCTCGAGGGATACCTGGCGCCGGGAGAGTACCGCTTCCCGCTGGGTACCTCGGCCAAGGACATCCTGCAGAAGCTGGTGGACACCACGGTGGACGAACTGGTGGCGCAGGGAATCACGGACCCCGCCAAGCAGTACCAGGCCGTCACGGTAGCCAGCATCGTCCAGGCCGAAGGCGGCCAGGCGGACTACGGCAACGTTGCCGGCGCCATCTACAACCGCCTTAAGCCCAACGACCAGACCAACGGCTACCTCCAGGTGGACTCCGCCGTGACCTACGGGCTGGGGACGCGCAGCTTCAACTTCACCGAAGAGCAGCGCCGGGACAAGTCGAACCCGTACAACACGTACGCGAACCCCGGCCTTCCGCCTGGCCCCATCGGTTCCCCGGGCCGGACGGCCATCGACGCTGCCGCCAAGCCCACCAAGAACGACTTCCTGTACTGGGTCACCATCAACCTGGACACCGGGGAGACCAAGTTCGCCAAGACGCTGGCTGAGCACAACGCCTACGTGGAGCAGTACAACAACTGGTGCCGGGCGAATGAAGGACGCTGCACGTGAGCCTGAGGGCTGCTGTCCTGGGCCATCCCATCGGCCACTCAAAGTCGCCGGCACTGCACCGGGCAGCCTACGCCCGGCTAGGGATGGACATCAGCTACACCGCCATCGACGTCACCGAGGAGCTGCTGCCCGGATTCATGCAGCAGGTCCGGCACCAGCCCGGGTGGCGTGGCCTCTCGGTGACCATGCCATTGAAAACCGCCATCCTGCCAGAATTGGACGAGGTCCGCGGCATTGCCCGGACGCTGGGGGTGGTGAACACCGTGTCCTTCGAGGACGGGGGGGACGCCGCCCGGACTATCGGTTACAACACGGACGTGGCCGGTATCGTCAATGCGCTCCGGCACGGGGGAGCCGGCCAGGCCCCGTCCGCCGTGATCCTGGGCGGGGGAGGCACCGCGGCGTCGGCTGTGGCCGCGCTGAAGGAGTTGGGCACGGATCGCGTGCACGTCTATGTCCGTGACCCCTCCCGCGCCGGGGATGTCCGCGCCGCTGCCGGCAGCCTGGGCCTGGATCTGGACGTCCGTCCATTGACTGAAGCTGCCCGCCCCGCGGCGGAGGCCGACGTCGTCATCTCCACTCTGCCGCCCCGGGCCGCGGATGGTCTAGGCTCCGAAATCGCCGCCCTGAAAACCCGAACTCCCGGCGTGCTGCTGGATGTGGCGTATGATCCCTGGCCCAGCCTCGCCGCCTCCGTTTGGCAGGCCGGCGGCGGCACCGTGGTCCCGGGACTGGAGATGCTGCTCTACCAGGCCGTGGAGCAGGTGCGGCTTTTTACACGCCGCGACGGCGACGTCAACGCAGCCGTCATAGATGTGATGTGCGCCTCAGTCGGCCTTCCCCGACGGGCTTTGTGACCGCCCCCCGTGGCAGGATGGAAGATATGTTGCGTTGGTTGACAGCCGGTGAATCCCATGGCCCGGCTCTGATGGGAATTATTGAAGGCGTCCCCGCCGGGGTGGAAATCACCAGCGGCCACATTGCCGACTCGCTCGCCCGCCGCCGGCTTGGCTATGGCCGCGGCGCACGCATGAAGTTCGAACAGGACGTCGTCACCATCCTTGGCGGCGTCCGTCACGGCATCACCCAGGGCGGCCCGGTTGCCATCCAGGTGGGAAACACCGAGTGGCCCAAGTGGGAGCAGATCATGTCTGCCGACCCCGTTGAACCCGAAGCCCTGGCCGACCAGGCCCGCAACGCGCCGTTGACGCGGCCCCGCCCGGGGCACGCGGATTTCACCGGCATGCAGAAGTACGGCTTCGACGAAGCCCGGCCAGTCCTGGAGCGCGCCAGCGCCCGCGAAACCGCCACCCGTGTAGCCATGGGCACCGTTGCGGCGCAGCTCCTGAAGCACCTCGGCATTGAACTGGTCAGCCACACAGTGTCCATTGCCAGCGTCACGGTTCCCGAGGGCCGGCCGCTTCCCGTCCCCTCGGATGTCCTGGCCTTGGACGCCGACCCGCTGCGTTGCTTTGACCGCGACACATCAAACGCCATGGTCGCCGAGGTCGATGCGGCGCATAAGGAGGGCGAAACGCTGGGCGGCGTGGTGGAGGTCCTCGCTTACGGACTGCCGCCCGGACTGGGCAGCTACGTCCACTGGGACCGCCGGCTCGACTCCCGGCTTGCCGCAGCCCTTATGGGCATCCAGGCCATCAAAGGCGTGGAAGTGGGCGACGGCTTCCGTACCGCTGCCCGCCGTGGATCCGCGGCGCACGATGAAATCGTCCGGGACGCGGACGGCCGCATCATTCGCGCCAGCAACCGTGCCGGTGGCATTGAGGGCGGCATGAGCATCGGTGATGTCCTGCGGGTCCGGGCAGCCATGAAGCCCATCGCCACCGTACCGCGCGCCCTGAAGACCATCGACGTCAGCACCGGTGAACCGGCCAAGGCACACCACCAGCGCTCCGACGTCTGTGCAGTCCCTGCCGCCGGCGTCGTGGCGGAGGCCATGGTTGCACTGGTCCTCGCCGAAGCCGTCATGGAGAAGTTCGGCGGTGACTCGGTGGCGGAGACGGCGCGCAACATCAAGGGCTACCTGGACAACATCCCGGCCTCCCTGGACTCGATCGGCCAGTAGTGCCCCACCGCAACAACGACGGCGCCTTCACCGGGCCGGAAAAGCGCTCCATCGTGCTCATCGGCCCCATGGCCGTGGGGAAATCGGCCCTCGGCCAGCAACTGGCGCAGCAGCTTGGTGCCCCGTTTGTGGACACCGATGCGGTGGTCGTGGCAACCCACGGATCCATCGCCGAGATCTTCGCCGGCCGCGGTGAACACGCGTTCCGTGAAATCGAGGCGCGGACTGTGGCCGCCGCCGTGGAATCCGCGGAAGGCCAGGGCACCGTGATCTCCCTTGGCGGCGGGGCGGTGCTCGATTCGGGAACGCAGCAGATCATCAGCCGGTGTACCGTGGTGTACCTCGAATGCGACGCCGATACGGTCGCGTCGCGCATCGCCAAAAACTCCGGCCGCCCCTTGCTGGCAGGCGACGCCATGGGCCGCTGGCAGGCCATGTTCGCCACCCGCAGGCCTGTTTACGAGCGGCTTGCGGATATCACCCTGGACGTCCGGCACGGCTCGGTGGCCGAGCTCGGCGCCCGGCTGGAAGCAGCGCTGCGTGACTTCGCAGCTGCCCAACAGGAAGTTGAAAAGTGAGTACCGAATCAACGGTCATCAAAGTTACTGGCGCCAGTGCCGCGGAAAATTACGACGTCGTCGTCGGACGCGGGCTGCTCGGTAACCTTCCGGCGTTGCTGGGGGAGCGGGTGCGGCGCGTGCTGGTCATCCACCCCCGTGCGCTCCGCCTGACGGGCGACACCGTTAGGGACGAACTGGCGGAGGCCGGCTTCACCTCCCTCACTGCCGAGATCCCGGACGCCGAGGAAGGCAAACACATTCAGGTCGCCGCGTTCTGCTGGCAGGTCCTGGGACAAAACGACTTCACCCGGTCCGACGCCATTGTGGCCGTGGGCGGCGGCGCCGTCACGGACCTGGCTGGCTTTGTCGCGGCAACGTGGCTTCGCGGGGTCAAGGTCATCCACATGCCCACCAGCCTGCTGGGCATGGTGGACGCAGCCGTGGGGGGAAAGACCGGGATCAACACCGCGGAGGGCAAGAACCTGGTGGGCGCCTTCCACCCGCCGGCCGCCGTCCTTGCGGACCTTGATACCCTCCAGACACTGCCCCGGAACGAGATTGTGTCCGGGATGGCAGAGGTCATCAAGTGCGGGTTCATCTCCGACCCCGCCATCCTGGACCTGGTGGAGAAGGACGCGGCCGCCGTCGTCGATCCGCAGTCCCCGGTCATCCGCGAACTCATCGAACGGGCCATTGCTGTCAAGGCCGCGGTGGTCTCCGAAGATCTCAAGGAATCCGGACTGCGGGAGATCCTGAACTACGGCCACACGCTGGGCCACGCCATCGAACTGGTGGAGCGGTACTCGTGGCGCCACGGCGCTGCCGTGTCCGTGGGAATGATGTTCGCCGCGGAACTGGCCCGCAGCGTTGGGCGGCTCAGTGATGCCGATGCCGATCGGCACCGGAGCATACTTGAGGGGCTTGGGCTGCCGGTAACATACCGGCGGGACCGCTGGCAGGGCCTGCTGGACGGAATGCGGCGCGACAAGAAGTCCCGTGGTGACCTTCTGCGTTTCGTGGTGCTGGACGGCATCGCCAGGCCGGGCATCCTCGATGTTCCGGATACGTCACTGCTCTTTGCCGCCTACCAGGAAATCGCTTTCTGATGCAGGGCGATGTGACCGGAACCAGTGACTGGCCGGAAACCGGGTTCCCGGGCATCCGGATCAACCCGGAGACACTCCTGCCGCAGATCGTGAACTCCGAGGCGTGCCAGGCTGCGCTGGATGCGTCCCAGGACCCCGCGGACCGGATTTTCGTTCTGCTGGTCCAGGGCCAGGCAGCCGAGGCGGCTGAGCTTCTGGCGGAAGCCCGCTTTGCCGATCCCGAGTCGTTCCGCCTGCGTGCCTTCGAAGCCGAGGTGCTCCTGGTCTCCAAGCGCCTGGACCACGCCGTGGAGCTCTTCCGGCAGTTGCTCTCGGAGGTCCAGGGCACCCCGATGGAGGCGCAGGCGCTGCAGTTCCTCGGTAAGACCCAGTACGCCGCCGGCCAGGTTTCGGCCGCCGTCGATTCGTTCACCCGGGCGCTGGACCTGCGCGTGGCGCAGTCTGCGGACGCCGCACAAATCTATTCGTCGACGGTGGCGCTGCAGCGCGCCCGGGACGTGCTGGACCTGGCCTGCTGAAAGTCGTCGCCCCGGCCCGTCCGGGTGCATGGCCGGAGCCCTGCCCGAAAGCCGGTTGGATTTACCGGTAGAATAGTTCTTGGATTTTTGCAGACCCGCGATTTTTGACAAACACGCGCTGGCAGGCCGTCGGCCCTGCCGGCCGGCATACGAAGCCTGACCACGCGGCCAGGAACAGAAACCAGAGGAAACCAGTGGCAACCACTAACGACATCAAGAACGGAACGGTCCTGAAGCTCGAGGGCCAGCTCTGGAACGTTATCGAGTTCCAGCACGTGAAGCCGGGCAAGGGCGGTGCATTCGTCCGCACCAAGATGCGGAACGTGATGTCCGGCAAGGTTGTGGACAAGACCTTCAACGCCGGCCTCAAGATCGAAACCGCCACGGTTGACCGCCGCGACTACCAGTACCTGTACCAGGACGGCGCCGACTTCGTGTTCATGGACACCTCGGACTACGACCAGATCACCGTTTCCGGGGCCACCGTTGGCGACGCCACCAACTTCATGCTCGAAAACCAGATGGTCAACATCGCCATCCACGAGGGCAACCCCCTCTACATCGAGCTGCCGCCGAGCGTAGTCCTCGAAATCACGTACACCGAGCCGGGCCTCCAGGGCGACCGCTCGTCCGCCGGCACCAAGCCCGCCACGCTGGAGACCGGCTACGAGATCCAGGTTCCCCTGTTCATTGAGAACAACACCAAGGTCAAGGTGGACACCCGCGACGGCAGCTACCTCGGCCGGGTCTCTGAGTAGTGAGCGCCCGCGGCAAAGCCCGTAGCAGGGCCCTTGATGTTCTTTTCGAGGCCGAACAGCGTTCGGTGTCGGCCTTCGACGTCCTCCGGGCGCGGCGGGAAAAAACGGACCAGGTGGTCAATCCGTACACCGTAGACATCATCGAAGGCGTTGTCTCCCGGCAGACTGCCATCGACGAGTTCCTGGAAACTTATTCGCAGGGCTGGAGCCTTGAACGGATGCCGTCCGTGGACCGCATCATCCTCCGGATAGGTACCTGGGAACTGCTCTACAACGACGATGTTCCGGACGGCGTCGCCGTCAGTGAAGCGGTGGCTCTGGCCAAGACGCTTTCCACCGACGAATCGCCGCAGTTCATCAACGGACTGCTGGGCCGGTTGCAGCAACTGAAACCCTCGCTGCTGGCGTAGCTGGAGACCCCCTGACAGGACCAACCCCGCTAAAGGAGCCGACCGCCAACCAGGCGGCCGGCTCCTTTGCTGTTTCGGTTCAGCCGGCTACGGCGGCCCTGAGCGCCAGCACGCGCTGCAGCTGCAGCCGCTCTTCGGCCTGGTGGAGTGGCACGTCCCGGCCGCTGAGGATCCGTTGCCGAATGTTAGCCAGCCGGGTCACCGCCGCCACAAACTCCTTCATCTGCCGCTTCCGGCCGAGCCCGCCCGCCCATCTCAGCGCCGCACGCCGTCCGGCCGTTGTGGCAAGCATTTCCACCTCGTCCACGGTGAACCAGCCCGCGGCGGCGTACTCCAACAGGCGCTGCCGGGTGAGCCGATTCTCGGCGATGCGCAGGACCACGATGCCGGCCACGGCGGCCAGGAAGAGGGGTACCTGTACCAGCACGTATTCAGCCAGGAAGTTCTCGCCCATGCTGTTCCAACGGTTGTGCAGGAACATGGCCGGCAGCACGCCCACGGCGAATGCCATCACGGCTGTCCAAGCACGCCCGCGCCGGGCAGCGAAGCCCATGACCAGCCCCGTGGTGCCGGTGAATACCGCGTGGGCAAAGGGGGACATGATGCCGCGGAGGACGAACACCTGCGCCAGGTCCCCTGACACGACCGGATCAGCGATGGCACGGCCAAAATACAGAATGTTTTCGGTGAATGCGAAGCCTGCGGCGATGGTGAAAGCGAATACCACGCCGTCCACCGGCCCGTCGAAATGCCTGCGCGCCGCCAGCAACAGGACAAGCAGTCCCAAACCCTTGGCTGATTCCTCCACGATCGGCGCCTGGACAGTGACAAGGTAGGTCCGAAGCGCTGCTTCGCTCGGGAACTCCGCCCCGACCAGGAACAGCGGCTGCAGCAGCATCGTCCCGGCGATGGACACGGCGGCGCCCCACGTGAAGGCGAAGTACAGCAGGCGCTTGGGTTCCGGCTCCCACCGGTCAATCACCCTGACTGTCAGGAGTACAACCGCCAAGGGAAAGAGGGAGGCTACAAAACCGCCCAGAAACCCGGCAGGGCCCGTGCTGGCCAGCAGCGGCGGGACCACCAGAAACAGGCTGGCGAACGCCAGCAGGGTGACGGCAAACGTGAGCCATACCAGCCCGCCGCGGCGGCGCGGCGCGGCCGGTCCGGGAACGCCCCGCCAGCCAGGCGGTCCGCCAAGAGGCGCCGCAGGCTGCACGGCGGGGCCGAAATGCCCGGGAGCGGGACGGTAGTCCTGCGGCTGGACATGTCCCATCCAGCTGGGGTTGGCATCGCGCGGCAGTGGGGGAGGTGTCGGCATAACGAAAGCCTAGCGGCGGATCCGGACGCCTGTGGAGCAGGGCGTGTGACCAGCACCGCGCCGGTCCGGGCCGTCCGTGGACGGCGCCTGTGGTAATTTTGGAACGCACATGATCCTTTTTTAATTCCGTCCCGTGAGGCGGGGAAAGGGGAGACGAGCGTTGACTTCTGTCACCAACGCGCCGGGTCCGGCCAGGGTTGTCCTCAACCAGGCCGATATCGACCGGGCACTCACTCGTATCGCCCATGAGATCCTTGAAGCCAACAAGGGGTCCCAGGACCTGGTCCTGTTGGGCATCCCGCGCCGCGGCTATCCGCTGGCACTCCGGCTGGCGCACAAGATCGCAGCCGCCGATCCGTCCGTGGACCCCGCAGCAATCGTGGGGCAGCTTGACGTCACCATGTTTCGGGACGATCTGTCCCGCCAGGGCACCCGGCCTCCTTACCCCACCAAGCTGCCGCGGACGGGCATCGACAACAAGGTGGTGGTCCTCATTGACGACGTCCTGTACTCGGGCCGCACTATCCGCGCCGCGCTGGACGCCCTCGTGGATCTCGGCCGCCCCCGCATCGTGCGCCTTGCCGTCCTGATCGACCGCGGCCACCGCGAACTCCCCATCCGGGCGGACCATGTGGGAAAGAACCTCCCGACGTCCTCGGCCGAGAAAGTCCGGGTCCGGCTCGAGGAGACCGATACCCCGGCCGGTTCCGCCGCCGTCAACGAGGTTGTCATCGAGGGGCGTCCATGAGGCATCTGCTGTCCACTGAAGACCTCAGCCTGGCCAACGCCGTTGGTATCCTCGACACCGCCGAAGAGATGTCCGCGGTAGGGGAGCGGGAAGTCAAGAAGCTGCCCGCGCTGCGGGGCCGCACCGTGGTGAACCTCTTCTTCGAGGACTCCACCCGCACCCGTATCTCGTTTGAGGCTGCAGCCAAGCGCCTTTCCGCGGACGTCATCAATTTCGCCGCCAAGGGATCCTCGGTGTCCAAGGGGGAGTCCCTGAAGGACACCGCCCAAACGCTGTCCGCCATGGGGGCAGACGCCGTCGTGATTCGGCACTGGGCCTCGGGCGCCCCGCACCGCCTTGCTGCCACTGACTGGATCGATGCGGCCGTGATCAACGCCGGCGACGGCACCCACGAACACCCCACCCAGGCACTCCTGGACGCCTTCACCATGCGCCGTCACTGGGCCCGCCTGTCCGGCACCGCGTCCGAAGGCGCAGACCTGAAGGGCATGCGGGTTGTCATCGCGGGGGACGTCCTGCACTCCCGCGTGGCCCGCTCCAACGTCTGGCTGCTGCGTACCCTCGGGGCAGACGTCACACTGGTGGCGCCGCCCACCCTGCTGCCCATCGGCGTCGAAAAATGGCCCTGCAGGGTCAGCTACAACCTGGACGACACCCTGGCCCAGGGGGCTGACGCTGTCATGATGCTGCGCGTCCAGGGCGAACGCATGAACGCGTCGTTCTTCCCCACCACGCGCGAGTACTCGCGCCGCTGGGGCTTCGGCGACACCAGGCTGCAGGCTCTGGACAACCTCGGCATGAAAGACACCATCATCATGCACCCCGGCCCCATGAACCGCGGCCTGGAAATCTGCGCCGCTGCAGCCGATTCGCCCCGGTCCACGGTCCTGGCGCAGGTCCGCAACGGCGTCTCGGTCCGCATGGCCGCACTGTACCTGCTGTTGTCGGGGGACACCCGGACACAAGCCGCCCCTGCCCTGGCCTACGCCGGCACCCATTCCCCCAAGGAGAACAACTGATGGCCGCCAACACCGGAACGTACCTGATCCGCGGAGCCGCCATCCTGGGCGGCGAAGCCTCCGACCTGCTGATCCGGGACGGTGTCATCGCCGCCACCGGAACCGGACTTTCCGCCGAGGACGCCACTGTCATCGAGGGCGGTGGCCTGGTGGCGCTGCCGGGGATGGTGGATGTTCACACCCACCTCCGCGAGCCCGGCCGCGAGGACGCCGAAACCGTGGAAACCGGTTCACGCGCCGCCGCCCTGGGCGGCTTTACAGCCGTGCATGCGATGGCCAACAGCACTCCCGTGGCTGACACCGCCGGAGTGGTGGAGCAGGTCTACAGCCTGGGCCGCGCGGCAGGCTGGGTTGATGTACGCCCCGTCGGCGCCGTCACCGTGGGCCTGGCGGGTGAGCAGCTGGCCGAGCTCGGCGCCATGGCGGACTCCCGCGCACGCGTCCGGATGTTCTCCGACGACGGCATCTGCGTGCATGACCCGGTCCTGATGCGCCGCGCGCTGGAGTACGTCAAGGCGTTCGACGGCGTGGTGGCCCAGCATGCGCAGGAGCCGCGCCTTACCGCCGGGGCACAGATGAACGAGGGTGATGTCTCCGCAGTCCTGGGCCTTGCCGGCTGGCCCGCCGTGGCCGAGGAAAGCATCATCGCCCGTGATGTCCTCCTGGCCCAGCACGTCGGCTCGCGCCTGCACGTCTGTCACGTGTCCACGGCCGGGTCCGTGGAAATCATCCGCTGGGCCAAGGCCCGAGGGATCAACGTCACCGCCGAAGTCACCCCGCACCACCTGCTCCTGACCGACGACCTGGTCCGCAGCTACGACCCCGTCTACAAGGTCAATCCGCCGCTGCGCACCGACGCCGACGTCCAGGCGCTGCGCGCCGGCCTCGCCGACGGCACCATCGACGTGGTGGGCACAGACCACGCTCCGCACCCCAGCGAGCACAAGGAATGCGAGTGGGCGCAGGCGGCCATGGGCATGACCGGGCTGGAAACCGCCCTCTCCGTAGTGCAGCACACCATGATCGAGACCGGCCTGATGACTTGGGCGGACTTTGCGCGCGTCACCTCCACCGCCCCCGCCCACATCGGCCGGCTGACGGACCAGGGCAGGCCGCTGGCGGAAGGCGAACCGGCCAACCTGATCCTGGTGGACCCGGCCGCCCGCTGGACCGTGGACCCGTTCCGGATGGCCACCAAGGGCCGGAATTCGCCGTTCAAGGGCAGGGAACTGCCCGGCAAGGTGGTAGCCACCTTCTACCGCGGCCACCCCACCGTTCTGGACGGCGAGCTCAATACCCCTTGCGTCCTTTCGCCGGAGACCCCGGCGGGAGCTGCCTGATGGATACCAAACTTCTCACCGCGATCATCACCCTGGTGCTGATCGCGGCCTCCCTCCTGATGATCCGCGCAGGGTGGCGGAACCGCCTCAGGCGCCAGTCCGACGTCGACCGCCTCCCCAAGGTGCCCGGCGCACCCGGTGAGCCGGTAGCCGCAGCAGAAGGCCAGTATGTCGCCACCACCACCGGAGGCGACTGGCTCGACCGGATTGCTGTGCACGGCCTCGGCATCCGCACCAACGCCACGCTGGCCGTTTACCCGCACGGCGTGATGTTCGACCGCGCAGGCGCGCCGGCCCTGTACATCCCCGCAGCAGCCCTGGCGGATGTTCGCCAGGAAAGCGGCATGGCCGGTAAGTTCGTGGAAACGGACGGATTGCTGGTGCTTGCCTGGCTGCATGGCCGGCACGAATTGGACACAGGCTTCCGCACCCGCCGGGCCGCGGACAAGGACGTGCTGCTGACGGCACTCCGGAACTTGATTTCTTCAGCCCCGGCGGCTGACGCCAACAGTGGAAAGTAAGACAGTGAAAGCGAATACAGTGACAACATCCACCTCCGCTCCCGCAGCGCTGGTCCTCGAAGACGGACGCATTTTCCGCGGCACCAGCTACGGCGCTACCGGCACCGCACTGGGCGAGGCGGTTTTCGCCACCGGCATGACCGGCTACCAGGAAACCATCACCGATCCCTCCTATGCCCGCCAGCTGGTGGTCCAGACCGCCCCGCACATCGGCAACACCGGCGTCAACAGTGAGGACGCCGAGTCCCGCCGCATCTGGGTGGCCGGCTACATTGTCCGCGACGCCGCCCGCCGCCCGTCCAACTGGCGCTCCGAGCGTTCCCTCGACGAGGAGCTCGTAGCCCAGGGAGTAGTTGGCATCCAGGGCGTGGACACCCGGGCCATCACCCGCCACCTGCGCGAGCACAAGACCATGCGCGCCGGCATCTTCTCCGGCGACGCGGCACTCGCCACGGACAAGGAGCTGGTGGATGCCGTCCTGGCCAGCGCCCCGATGGAGGGCGCGCGGCTGGCCGAGGAAGTCAGCGTGGACGAAGCCTACGTAGTGGAGCCGAAGGACCACGGCTGGGAAGGCGAACCGCGGTTCAGCATTACCGCTATCGATCTGGGCATCAAGGCCATGACGCCGATCCGTTTCGCCGAGCGCGGCGTCCGGGTCCACGTCCTGCCTGCGACGGCCACGCTGGACGACGTCAAGGCCGTCAACCCGGATGGCTTCTTCATGTCCAACGGACCTGGCGACCCCGCCACGGCTGACACCCAGGTCAGCCTGCTGCGCTCGGTGCTGGACGAGAAGATTCCCTACTTCGGCATCTGCTTCGGCAACCAGATCCTGGGACGCGCGCTCGGGTTCGGCACGTACAAGCTGCGCTACGGCCACCGCGGCATCAACCAGCCTGTGATGGACCGCCGCACCGGCAAGGTGGAAATTACCTCCCAGAACCACGGCTTCGCCGTGGACGCTCCGCTGGACGGCGCCACCCGGGCGCCGGAAGAGCGCTACGGCCGCGTCGAGGTCAGCCACGTCAGCCTCAATGACGACGTCGTCGAGGGCCTCGCGTGCCTGGACATCCCGGCGTTCTCGGTCCAGTACCACCCGGAAGCCGCCGCCGGCCCGCACGACGCCGCTTACCTGTTCGACCGCTTCATCGAACTCATGGAGGGCACCCGCGACGGGCGCACCGCCAACCTGTCCAAGGAGCCGGTGGACGGGAAGCACCCCGCCGACGCGGAGAACCCCGCAGCCGGAACCGACATGAACGCCGACCAGCACCACAACCAGACTGAGGACAAGAAGTAATGCCGAAACGTACCGATCTCAAGAGCGTCCTCGTCATTGGTTCCGGCCCGATCGTCATCGGCCAGGCGGCCGAGTTCGACTACTCCGGCACCCAGGCGCTGCGCGTCCTGAAAGATGAAGGCCTCCGCGTCATCCTGGTGAACTCCAACCCGGCCACCATCATGACGGACCCCGAGTTCGCCGATGCCACCTACATCGAACCCATCACTCCCGAGGTGGTGGAGAAGATCATCGCCAAGGAACGTCCCGACGCCGTCCTGCCCACCCTGGGCGGACAGACCGCGCTGAACACGGCCATCGCGCTGGACAAGAACGGTGTGCTCGAGAAGTACAACGTGGAGCTCATCGGCGCCAACATTGCAGCCATCGAACTTGGCGAGGACCGCGAGAAGTTCAAGGGCGTGGTGGAACGCTGCGGCGCCGAATCCGCGCGCAGCCACATCATCCACAGCATGGACGAGGCCCTGAAGGCGGCCGACGACCTAGGCTATCCCATGGTGGTCCGCCCCTCCTTCACCATGGGCGGCCTGGGCTCGGGCCTCGCCTACAACGAGGACGACCTTCGCCGCATCGTGGGCCAGGGCCTGCAGTACAGCCCCACCAGCGAGGTGCTGCTCGAAGAGAGCATCCTGGGCTGGAAGGAATACGAGCTCGAGATGATGCGCGACAAGAACGACAACGTCGTGGTGGTCTGCTCCATCGAGAACTTCGACCCGGTAGGCGTCCACACCGGCGACTCCATCACGGTGGCGCCCGCCCTCACCCTTACCGACCGCGAATACCAGCGGCTGCGCGACATCTCCATCGCCGTCATCCGCGAAGTGGGAGTGGACACCGGCGGCTGCAACATCCAGTTCGCCATCGACCCGGCCACCGGCCGCGTGGTGGTCATCGAAATGAACCCCCGCGTGTCCCGCTCTTCGGCGCTGGCCTCCAAGGCCACCGGCTTCGCCATCGCCAAGATCGCCACCAAGCTCTCCCTGGGCTACACCCTGGATGAGATCCCCAACGACATCACGCAGAAGACTCCGGCGTCGTTTGAACCGACCCTGGACTACGTGGTGGTCAAGGTGCCCCGGTTCGCGTTCGAGAAGTTCCCCGCCGCGGACAACACCCTCACCACCACCATGAAGTCGGTGGGCGAAGCCATGGCCATGGGCCGCAACTTCACGGAGGCCCTGCAGAAGGCCCTGCGCTCCCTGGAGCAGAAGGGCTCCCAGCTGGATTTCAGCTCCGTCCCGGAATGGGAAGTCGCTGAGCTCATCGAAAAGGCAAAGCGCCCGACGACGGACCGGCTCCACCAGGTGCAGCGCGCCCTGCTGGGCGGTGCCACGGTTGAGCAGCTCTTCGAGGCCACCAAGATCGACCCCTGGTTCCTGGACCAGCTCCAGCTCCTCAACGAGATCTCGCACGAAATCCGCCAGGCCGGCGCCCTCACCGCGGACATGCTCAAGCGGGCCAAGCGCCACGGCTTCTCCGACGAACAGATCGGCTCCCTCACCCACAACTCCGAGGCCGTGGTCCGCGGAGTGCGCCAGGCCCTCGGCATCCGCCCCGTCTACAAGACCGTGGACACCTGCGCCGCCGAGTTCGCCGCGTACACCCCCTACCACTACTCGGCGTACGACGAGGAGGACGAGGTGGCGCTGCACGCGAAGCCGTCGATCCTGATTCTCGGCTCCGGGCCGAACCGCATCGGCCAGGGCATCGAGTTCGACTACTCCTGCGTCCACGCGTCCATGGCACTGCGCAAGGCCGGCTACGAGACCGTCATGGTCAACTGCAATCCGGAAACCGTCTCCACCGACTACGACATCTCCACACGCCTTTACTTCGAGCCGCTGACGCTCGAGGACGTCCTGGAGGTTATCGCGGCCGAGGAACGCACCGGCGGCGTTATGGGCGTATTCGTCCAGCTCGGCGGCCAGACCCCGCTCAAGCTGGCCCAGCAGCTGGCCGACGCCGGAGTCCCCATCCTGGGCACCTCCCCGGAGGCCATCGACCTCGCCGAGCACCGCGGTATGTTCTCCCGGGTGCTGGACAAGGCCGGGCTGGTTTCCCCGAAGAACGGCACCGCCGTGTCCTTCGAGGACGCCAAGAAGATCGCTGACGAGATCGGCTATCCGGTCCTGGTCCGCCCGTCCTATGTGCTGGGTGGCCGCGGCATGGAAATCGTCTACGACGAACCCAACCTGTCCCGGTACATCGCCAACGCCACCGAAATCACCCCGGACCACCCGGTGCTGATCGATCGGTTCCTGGAAGACGCCGTCGAAATCGACGTCGACGCCCTCTTCGACGGGAAGGACCTCTACCTGGGCGGCATCATGGAACACATCGAGGAAGCCGGGATCCACTCCGGCGACTCCGCCTGTGTCCTGCCGCCCATTACCCTGGGAGCCAACGTCCTGGAACGGGTCCGCACCGCAACGCGCGCCATCGCCGAAGGAGTAGGCGTGCGCGGGCTGATCAACATCCAGTTTGCGCTGGCCTCGGACGTACTCTACGTCCTGGAAGCCAACCCCCGCGCGTCCCGTACGGTGCCGTTCGTGTCCAAGGCCACCGGTGTGCAGATGGCGAAGGCGGCCGCACTGATCGGTACCGGCGTGACCATCGGGCAGCTGCGCAGCGCCTACAAGATGCTGCCGGAAACCGGGGACGGTTCCACGCTGCCGCTGGACTCGCCCGTTTCGGTCAAGGAAGCGGTGCTGCCGTTCAGCCGGTTCCGCACCCTGGAAGGCAAGGTGGTGGACAGCCTCCTCGGCCCCGAGATGCGTTCCACCGGCGAAGTCATGGGCATCGACAAGCACTTCGACACCGCGTTCGCCAAGAGCCAGGCCGCAGCGAACAACGCCCTGCCTACCGAGGGCAAGGTCTTCGTGTCCGTCGCCAACCGGGACAAGCGTTCGGTGATCATGGGCGTCAAGCGGCTGTCCGACCTCGGATTCGAGATCGTTTCCACCGGCGGCACCGCGGACGTGCTGCGCCGTAACGGCATCCAGGCCACTCCGGTCCGGAAGGTCGCCGAGGGAAGCAGCGCCGAGGGCGAAGGTACCATCGCCGACCTTATCGTCGCCGGGCAGATCGACATGGTCTTCAACACGCCTTCCGGTGGCGAGGCCCGCAGCGATGGTTACGAGCTGCGCGCCGCGGCCACGTCGATCGGCATCCCGTGCATCACGACGGTGGCTGAGTTCAACGCCGCGGTCCAGGCCATCGAGGCGATGCGTACCTACGAATGGTCGGTCACCAGCCTGCAGGAGCACGCCGCGGCCCTTGCCGAGTCGCAGAAGGCGGCGCTGCAGAATGCCTGAGCAGGCGGTACCGGTTTCCGCGCCGGGCCGGGAACCGTTCGGTGCCCGGCTTGGCGCGGCCATGGCCGCCCGCGGTCCCTTGTGTGTCGGCATCGACCCGCACCCTTCGCTGCTGGCAGCGTGGGGCCTGGCGGACGACGTCGAGGGGCTGCGCCGTTTCTCGCACACGGTTATTGAGGCGGTGGCGTCCCTCGCTGCCGCGGTAAAGCCGCAGGTGGCACTTTACGAGCGGCACGGTTCCGCGGGTATTGCAGTCCTTGAGGAACTGCTGGCCGCCGCGGCCGAGGCGGGCGTCCTGACCATCGCCGACGCCAAGCGCGGCGACATTGGCTCCACCATGGCCGCGTACGCCGATGCGTGGCTGCGCGACGGATCCCCGCTGGCAGCAGACTCCGTGACCCTCAGTCCCTACCTGGGCTTTGAGTCCCTCCGTCCGGCCCTGGAGCTTGCGGCGGCCACGGGCCGTGGGGTGTTCGTGCTGGCGCTGACCTCCAATCCGGAAGGGCCGTCCGTGCAGCATGCCGGCGGCGCTGATTCGGTGGCACGGAGAATCGCCATGGCAGCTGCGGCGGAGAACTCCCGGTACCCGGGCGCCATGGGATCGGTGGGCCTGGTGGTCGGCGCGACCGTCGGGCAGGCCCTGGCAGACCTCGGCCTGGACCTCGCGGCCGTCCGCGGCCCCGTCCTCGCTCCGGGCCTGGGTGCGCAGGGAGCCACGCCGGCGGACCTGCGTTCCACCTTCGGCGGCGCATATCCGCTGGTCCTTGGCACATCCAGCAGGGAAATCCTGTCCGCAGGTCCGGACCTGGCGGGCCTCCGGGAGGCCGCGGCGCGGACGCTGGACGGGCTCACGGCGGCATAGCCACCCGTTTTCCCCGATGCATTGCTTCATGCTGCGGCAGGGGGTAGTTTCAGGACAGGTCCATGGGCGGCCGCCCTTGGATGAAATCCGCCAAGTCCGGGGGTGCCTGCCATGGTCCTGCGACCATTGTCCGCGTCGGAACGGGCTGATGCCCTGAACAAGGCCGCGGCCGCCCGCGCCGCCCGCGCCGCTGCCAAGGAAAGCCTCAAGAACGGTAAACGGTCCGCGGCCGACATCATCGGAGCCGCCGCCGGAGACGACGCCCTCGCGCGGATGCGCGTCGTGGAACTCCTCGAAGCGCTGCCCGGCATCGGCAAGGTCCGGGCGGCGGCCATCATGGAGCAGCTTGGCATTGCGTCGTCCCGGCGGGTCCGCGGTCTCGGCGTGCACCAGCGCCAGGCGCTGGTAGATTTTATAGACGAGAAATAGGCGGACGCCGCGTCCGCTGTGGCCCCACCCGTCACCCCGAACCCCCTCCACTAAAGGAATACGTGAGCAAGAAACCCGGACTGACAGTCCTCGCTGGCCCCACGGCCGTTGGCAAAGGCACCGTATCCACCTACATCCGGGACAACTACCCCGAAGTCTGGCTCTCCGTATCGGCCACCACGCGGGCTCCCCGCCCCGGCGAAGTGGATGGCGTGCACTACTTCTTCAAGACCAGGGACGAGTTCGAACGCCTGGTCGCCGAGGGGGAATTCCTGGAATGGGCAGTGGTCCACGGCCAGAACACCTACGGCACGCTCCGCAGCACGGTGAAGCAGGCCATCGCGGACGGTCGGTCGGTGCTGCTGGAAATTGACCTGCAGGGCGCCCGGCAGGTCAAAGCCGCCGTTCCGGACGCCCAGTTTGTCTTCCTGGCCCCGCCCAGCTGGGACGAAATGGTGCGCCGGCTGGTGGGCCGCGGCACGGAAACACCCGAGGAACAGCAGCGCAGGCTGGAAACCGCTAAACTGGAACTTGCTGCTGAACCGGAGTTTGACCACACCGTCATTAATGACGATGTCCGCCGGGCAGCGGACGAGCTTGTTTCACTCATGGGGCTGACCCCGCACCCGCGCTGACCGCCGGACCGCATCAGCCCGCTAGGAATTTGGAGAATTCGTGTCCACGAACCTTGAAGGCATCATCAACCCGCCGATCGACTCGCTGCTTGAGGCAGCCGATTCCAAGTACGGCCTGGTGATCTTCGGTGCCAAGCGTGCTCGTCAGATCAACGCTTACTACGCCCAGCTGCACGAGGGCCTCTTCGAGTACGTCGGCCCGCTGGTCGACACCAAGCTCAACGAGAAGTCGCTGTCCATCGCCCTGCGCGAGATCAATGAGGGCAAGCTCGTTTCCACGCCGATCGAAGCCGCAGAATAATCTGCCCAGGCTGACCCGCTGCTGACGGAGGTCACGTGCGCATAGTCCTCGGAGTCGGGGGAGGGATTGCCGCCTACAAGGTGGCATCGCTCCTCCGGCTTTTTACTGAAGCCGGCCATTACGTCACGGTGATCCCCACCGAAGCGGCCACCCGGTTCGTCGGCACCGCCACCTGGGAGGCCCTCTCCGGGAACCCTGTCAGCAACAGCGTGTTCGACGATGTCCACCAGGTCAACCACGTCCGGCTGGGTCACGAGGCGGACCTGGTGGTCATTGCACCGGCAACCGCAGACCTCCTGGCGAAGGCTGCAGCGGGCCTGGCAGGGGACCTGCTGACCAACACTCTGCTCATGGCGCGCGGACCCGTCCTTTTCGCCCCGGCCATGCACACCGAGATGTGGCAGCACCCGGCAACCCAAGCCAACGTGGAGACCCTCCGTTCACGCGGCGCTGCTGTCCTGGAGCCCGCCACCGGACGGCTCACGGGGACGGACTCCGGCCCCGGCCGGCTGCCCGAACCGGAAGCCATCTTCGAAGCCGCCATGGCACTGGTCCAGGGCCGCTCCGACTATCAGTTGCCGCTGGCGGGACGCATCGTAACCATCAGCGCCGGCGGCACGAGGGAGCCCCTGGACCCCGTGCGGTTCCTGGGTAACCGGTCCTCGGGGAAGCAAGGCGTCGCCCTCGCCGTGGCAGCCCGGAATGCCGGCGCCACCGTGCGCCTGCTTGCCGCGCACATGGATGTGGCGCCGCCCGCCGGGGTCGAGGTGGTCCGGGTGGACACTGCGCTGCAACTTCGGGACGCCGCCCTGGACGCAGCGGCGGGTTCCGACGTCGTCATCATGTCCGCCGCCGTAGCGGATTTCCGCCCCGCAGAGGTGTCGGACACCAAGATCAAGAAACGCGACGGCGCCGGGGATCCCATGATCGCCCTGGTGCGGAACCCGGACATCCTCCACGAACTCGTCGAACGCCGGAACGCGGCGGGCCGTGCCGGACGCCAACTCATTGTCGGGTTCGCCGCGGAAACGGGCGACGACGACGGCGACGTGCTGGCCCACGCGGAGGCTAAACTCCAGCGCAAGGGCTGCGACCTGCTGGTGGTCAATCACGTAGGTACGGACAGGGTTTTCGGCCAGGACACCAATTCCGTGGTCATCCTTGCCCGCTCCGGCGCCGAACCACAGGAGGCGGCCGGCACCAAGGCCGACGTTGCCGCCGCCATCGTGGCCAGGATCGGCCTTGAACTGGAGCGGGTCTCGCCCCGCCCTTAAACGTGTTCCAGCCCACGATTGCTTCGAACTGCGACATCTGCCGACGTCTCCCGACGGGGGCAGGGATCCCAACCAGTAAGGTAGTTGAGTGACTTTACCGCTGCATCTTCCCCCGTCCCACGCGGCCATGCCGTCCGCACTCCGGCTTTTCACGTCCGAGTCCGTGACCGAAGGCCACCCGGATAAGATCTGCGACCAGATCAGTGACGCCATCCTGGACGCCCTGCTCGCCGCAGATCCCGAATCCCGCGTGGCAGTGGAAACCATGGCCACCACCGGGTTGGTCCATGTGGCCGGCGAGGTCACCACCGATGCTTACGTCGAGATCCCGCAGATTGTCCGCGAGACCATCCTGGGCATCGGCTACGACTCCTCCGCCAATGGCTTCGACGGTGCACGCTGCGGCGTTTCGGTGTCCATCGGCCAGCAGTCGAACGACATCGCCGGCGGAGTATTCAACTCCCTCGAAGCCCGTGAGGGACGCCAGGAAGACGACTACGACCTCCAGGGCGCCGGGGACCAGGGCCTGATGTTCGGCTACGCCAGCGACGAAACCGCCTCCTACATGCCTACGCCCATCTGGCTGGCGCACCGCCTGTCCGAGCGCCTCACTGAGGTCCGCAAGAGCGGGGAACTGGCATACCTCCGGCCGGACGGCAAGACTCAGGTGACGGTTGGCTATGACGGTAACGTTCCGGTCTCCGTGGAAACCGTGGTGATCTCCAGCCAGCACGCCGAGGGCGCCAGCCTGGACCAGCTCCGCGCGGACCTGGCCTCGATCGTGATCGACCCCGTCCTGGCCGGTGCCAACCTGGACATCTCGCGGACCCGGAACATCCTCAACCCGGCCGGCGAGTTCGTCATCGGCGGCCCGGTGGGTGATGCCGGACTGACAGGCCGCAAGATCATCGTGGACACCTACGGCGGCATGGCCCGCCACGGCGGCGGGGCCTTCTCCGGCAAGGACCCGTCCAAGGTGGACCGTTCGGCCGCCTACGCCATGCGTTGGGTTGCCAAGAACGTGGTGGCAGCCGGTTTGGCAAAGCGGGCCGAAATCCAGATCGCCTACGCCATCGGCCAGGCGCGCCCGGTGGGCACCTACGTGGAGACCTTCGGCACCGAGACGGTGGACCCGGCCCGGATCAGTGCTGCCATAGCGGAGATCTTCGACCTCCGTCCGCGTGCCATCATCGATGCCCTGGACCTGAAGCGGCCCATCTATGCCAAGACGGCAGCACACGGCCACTTTGGCAGGGACGAACCCGATTTCACTTGGGAACGGCTGGACCGCGTCGACGAACTGAAGGCCTACTTCAACGCCTGATTCCGGCTGCCCTGCAGCACCGCCGCACTGAAGGGAGGCAGCCGGGTGGCCGCTGAACAGTCCCTCCAGCCGTCCCTCCTGCAGGGTTTTCCGACCCGGACGATGCCCGCGGGCATCACCCCGGCGCCGCACCTGCCAGTGGCCCGGGTGCTGGTGGAGTCCTCCTTGCCGCACCTGGACCGGCCTTTCGACTACGCCGTTCCGGTGGACATGGACCAGGCTGCGCAGCCGGGCGTCCGGGTCAAGGTCAAGTTCAACGGCCAGGACCTTGGCGGGTACCTGCTGGAACGCGTCGCGGAATCGGACGCCGGCCACTCGCTGGTGCCGCTGGCGAAAGTAGTGTCCCCGGTCGCTGTCCTTACGCCTGAGGTCCGTGACCTTGCCTTCGCCGTCGCCGCCCGCTATGCCGGCACGGTCAGTGACGTGCTGCGCGTGGCGGTACCGCCGCGCGTAGCCAGTGCGGAGAAGGACTACGTGGCGGCGGGGGCCGCAGCGCCTGCCCCCGGAGCGGCGACGGCGCCTGGCGGCTCTGCGGCGCCGACCCCCTGGGACACCTACCGCAACGGCCCCGCGTTCCTCCGTCACCTGTCCGACGGCGGGTGCCCGCGCGCCGTCGTCAACCCGCTCCAGGGGTATGGTCCCGCAGGTTGGCCGCACCTTCTCGCGTCCGCAGTTTCAGCCGTCCACGCTTCGGGCCGCGGTGCCATCGTGGTGGTGCCGGACCAGCGGGACCTTGGCAGGCTGGAGGCGGCTTTGGCGGACCTGGTGCCCGCCGGGGCCATCGCACGGCTGACCGCTGAGGACGGACCGACGCCGCGGTACCGCAACTTCCTCCGGGTCCTGGCCGGCACGGCACAGATTGTCATTGGCACCCGATCCGCGGCGTACGCGCCGGTACGGAATCTGGGTCTGGTGATCTGCTGGGATGACGGCGATGACCTCCATATTGAACAGCGTGCCCCGTATGCCCATGCCCGGGAAGTCCTGCTGTTGCGGGCCGGGCAGGGAAACGCAGCCTGCCTCCTGGCCGGACACGCCCGGAGCACCGAGGTACAGCGGCTGGTGGAATCCGGTTGGGCCTTGCCCGTCGAGGCCGACCGGGCGGTTGTGCGGAGCGCGGTGCCGCGCGTGCTGAACACGGCGGACAGCTTCGAACAGGAACGCGACCCACTTGCCAGCATTGCCCGGCTGCCCGGTGCCGCGTGGCGTGCGGCCCGGGAAGGGCTGGAACGGGGCCCTGTCCTGGTGCAGGTGGCCCGTGCCGGCTATCTGCCGTCCCTCGCCTGCGAAACTTGTCGGGAGCCTGCGCGCTGCCGGGTGTGCCAGGGGCCGCTGGCCTATCCCGGCGGCAGCTCGCCGGCGCCCCAATGCCGCTGGTGCTCCACCACGGCGCCCGACTGGGCCTGCCCGCACTGCGGCGGCCGCCGGCTGCGGAAAGGCGCCACCGGTGTGCTGCGTACGGCCGAGGAACTGGGCCGCGGTTTTCCGGGGAAGACAGTTGTCACCTCCTCCGGTGACCAGGTGAAGGCCTCCGTTGGCGCGGCGAAGGCCCTCGTAGTGGCAACCATCGGCGCAGAACCGGTGGCCGAGGGCGGGTACGCGGCGGCGCTGCTGCTGGACGGGGACTCACTGCTGCGCCGCGAGAATCTGCGGGCTGGTGAAGACACAGTCCGCCGGTGGTTCAATGCTGCCGCCTTGGTCCGCCCGGCAGCCAAAGGTGGCCTCGTGGTGGTGACCGCAGCGGAAACGGCCGCAGTCGGAGCGCTGCTTCGCTGGGATCCGTCCGGCTATGCCGCTCGCGAGCTCGCCTTGCGGGTTGAACTCCAGCTTCCCCCCGCAGTCCGCATTGCCTCGGTTACTGGCCCAAGGGCCGCCGTCGAACACTTCACCGCCACGGCCCTGGGAGAACTCGCTGCAGCCGGCGTCACGCTCCGCAGCGCCGGTCCCGCCCCGTTGCTTTCCGGTCCGGCAACGTCCCGGCGGCCCGCTGAGGACGTGCGGACGCTGCTGTTTTTCCCGTACGGCCAGGCGTCCGCCGTCGCCCGGGTACTCCGCGCGACGAAGGCCGCTGCCGCAGCGAAAAGAACCGACGAACCTGTCCAGCTGCGGCTGGACGGCGTGGACGTCCTCTAGCGCCGGCGCCGTGCAACGATCTCGGCGGCCACGTCCACCAACTGCCGGGCGGATTCATCCCAACTGAACTCCGCGGCACGCTGCACTGAACGGCGGGAGGCGGACTCCCAGTACTCCGGATCCTGCAGCCGCAGCACTGCTTCGCTGAACTGGCCGGGGGAGTCCGGATCAACGTAGCCGGCTGCATCTCCGCCCACCTCGCGGAAGATCGGAATGTCGCTGGCAATCACCGGGGTTCCGACAGCCATGGCTTCCACCAGCGGCAGGCCATAACCTTCCGCACGGGAGAGGCTCACCAGGGCCGTGGCCCGGCGCAGCAGCGCGTCGTACTCTTCGTCGGAGACCCCGTTGTGGAACACCACCGACGCGCCCGGCGGGACCAGGGGCTCGAGTTCGGCCCGGCGCGCGGGAGTGATCCGGCTGAGCAGGTGCAGGGTATAGCCAGGGAGTCCTGCCATCCCGGCCACCATGGCCTCGACGTTCTTGTACGGCATGAATGAACCCATGTACAGCAGCGATTTCTCGGCTCCGGCGGCGGCGTCCCGTGGCACCTGCCCCGGCTGCGGAGCGTTGCTGATGATCCTGACCGGGCGCCGGGTGAGCCGGTACTTGGCGATCAGCGCCTGCGTCGTGCGGCTGATGGTGGCCACCGTGTCCGCCCGGTCCAGGAGGAGCCGCTGCGGCCAGTAGGCCTTGTGGTACAGCCGCCACAGGAGCCGGACCGGGGCGGGCAGGAAGCCGGGCGGGGCGGGGTGTTCGTAGTAGATGAGATCATGCAGGGTCAGCACCAGGCCGTACCTGCGGCCCCATGTGCCCATCGTCTGCATGGGGCATACCACCACGTCGGCGCCGAGTTTGTTGACTGTCCGGGCGACGAACAGCTCGCGGGGAGACAACGGGCTGTTGATCACTGTGTACGGCACGTCCGGGAGCATCCCCAGTTGCCTGGTGTCGGAGATCAACATTGAAACTTCGGCGATCCTGGCGGTGGCCGCGATCAGGCTGGCGCCGTAGCGGCTGATGCCGTCGTGGTGGCCGATCCTGGTAAATCGTGCATCGATGATGATCTTCACGCGGGATGGTCCTTAAGGAAGCTGCGGATGTGTGCGGCGGCCGGTTCCGGGGTTTCGTAGTGGATCAGATGTCCGACGCCGGGAATCACCTTGAGTTCTGCGTCAGGCAGGATCGCGGCCAGTCGGTGCTGGTCGGGCAGGGCGGCGATTTCGTCTTTTTCGCCCGCGATGAGGAGGACGGGGAGGGTGAGGCCGCCAGCCGCCTCCGACACGTGGCTTCCCACTGATGCCCGGAAGGATTCGAGCAGGCTCTCGCGGTTGGCGAACGCGCTGAAGTAGGCATGGTGCTGGCCATGGATGAACCGGCGCAGGTCCGGATCCCGGGTTTTCGCCATCGCTTCGCTCATCACGCGGACAATGAGCGGGCTGCGCAGGAGGGCCTGCCCCGGTCTGCTGGGCAGCCTGGCCGCCAGTTTGTAGTAGAGGACAGCGAGCCGGGTCATGATCCCCTTGGGGCCTTCAAGCGCCGGCGCAGCGATAGGGTTCACCAGGATGAGCGGCGTGACGGCCCCGGGGTGTGTCGCCACGAAATGCGCAGCAACGATGGAACCGAACGAGTGTCCCAGCAGCACCGTGTCCGGTCCCAGGTCCAGGGCCGCCAGAAACCCGGCGATGAACCTGCCATAGCCGGTCACGGAATGCTCGCCGGTCCGGAAAGCCGTGGAGGCTCCGAAGCCGGGGAGGTCAGGCATGATAATTCGCATATCCGGCAGCAGGTCGGCCACCCGCAGGAGTCCGTGGTGGTCTCCCCGGAAGCCGTGGATCACCAGGATGGTGCGGGTGTCCGGTGTTGGTTGTTCCGGCTCATAGGTCCAGTAGGCTACGGTGGCATCTTCCAGCTCTACCGTGGCTGCGGTAGTGCGCTCCGCCAAGGCCGGGCTGATGAAACGGGGCGCGGCGGACCGGCCGGTGTGTGCTGTTTCCACGGGGCCGCCCCTAATTGACGTTGTCCGGGTGGGATCCGGTGCGCTGGCCGCGTTCCAGGCCGGCGAGCGCGGCCATGTCCCGGTCGGAGAGCTCAAATCCGAAGATGTCAAGGTTTTCGCGGATGCGTGCTTCGGTACTGGCTTTGGGGATGGCGATGTTTCCCAGCTGCATGTGCCAGCGCAGGACTACCTGCGCCGCGGTTTTGCGGTGCTCGGTGGCGCAGGCGGCCACAACGGGGTCGGCCAGGACCTGGCCGCGGCCCAGAGGACTCCATGCTTCGGTGCGGATTCCCAGTTCCGAGTGCTTGGCACGGAGCTCCTCCTGCTGCAGCCAGGGGTGCAGTTCCACCTGGTTTACCGCAGGCACTACTTCGGCGGACTGCAGGAGCCGGTCCAGGTGGGCGGGCTGGAAGTTGCTGACGCCGATGGCGCGGACCCGGCCCTCCCGGTACAGCGTTTCAAGGGCGCGGTAGGTGTCCGGAAACAAGCCCCGCCGGGCGCACGGCCAGTGGATGAGGTACATATCCACGTAGTCCAGGCCCAGATTGACCATGGAGGTATCGAAGGCCTTGAGGGTGGCATCGTAGCCGTGGTCCTCGTTCCAGACCTTTGTGGTGACGAAGACGTCCTCCCTGGACAGGGTGGGGTGGAGCTCACCGGATCCGCCGTTTCCCGGCTGCCCGTCCAGTTGCGAACTGATCCCGCGGGCCACGCCGGTTTCATTGCCGTACATGGCGGCGGTGTCGAAATGCCGGTAGCCGGCGCTGAGGGCCGTGGCCACCACGTCTGCGGCATCTGCCGGGGGCACCTTATAGAGTCCGAAGCCCAGCTGGTCGATCAGCACGCCGTTGTTCAGGCTGAGCTGCGGTGATTTCCTCATGTTTCGACTTTACCCACTTCAGGCCGTGACACCCTCGAACTCCACCAGGCGGCGCGCAGTCCCTTCGTCCAGGATGAGGTCCGTGGCCAGTCCCGCCGCCAGCGCCCCCCGGAGTCCGTTGACTTTCGACTCGCCGGAGACCACGCAGATCCGTCGGCGCACCTGGCGCAGCTGTGCAAGCGACGGGCCCGTGGAGCGCTCGTTCAGGACGATGCCGTCGGAAGAGCCGTCGCCGCGGAAAAACACTGTGGCCACGTCTCCCACCACGTCCGAGGCGGCGAGGATGTTCAGGTCGGCCTCGTCGAGGTAGCCGCCGGCATAGACATGGCTGGGAAAGTCGGCGTGGACGGAGCCAACACCGAAGATGGCAATGCCCATCTTCGACTGGAGGGCCAGGATCCGTTGAACGCTGCGTTCATTCCACATGGCTGTCTTGGTGGCGGCGTGATCGAAGAACGCCGGAACCGGGAACTGTTCCACCCGGGCCCCGTAGGCGGTGCCGAACCGCCGCATGATGTCGCTGGCGTACGTCAGGCCGGTGGTGTGCATGTTGCCCGCTCCGTTCAGCTGGACAATGACGCTGTCATGGGTGATCTTGCGGGTCAGGTGCCTGCTGACTGCACTGAGCGTGGACCCCCAGGCCACGCCGATAATGGCGTTGGACTCCACCAGCGGCCCGATGGTGCGGGCTGCCTGGAGCGCCACGCGGTCCAGGGTTTCCGCTTCGTTCAGGCTCTCCAGCACCGGAACCACGTGGACGTCGACGCTATACCGCTGCCTGATCATTCCTTCCAGTTCCGGGCCGGTATCCAGTGGATTCCGGATCTGGATCTGTACCAGACCGGTCTCGCGGGCGGAGGACAGGAGCCGCGACACCGTGGACCGGGACGTGCGCAGCTCGCGCGCTATGGCATCCATGGTCAGGTCCTGCAGGTAGTACATCTGCGCCGCCCGAAGGGCATCGGCTGTGCGCGAGGGAGCCATCACCTGTCCAATCTGCACGTTTGTGCATTATGCTTGACGTCATTTTCCATACGTTCAAAGAATAGTTGGGAACGGCGGCGCACCCAAGGTGGCCGCGTCAGATACCAAAGCCCAAGGGAGTAGTTTTGGGACGCAAGGATTCAGCCGGTTACGCCGGCGACGCACTGCCCACGCCGGGAGCCGGACGGCCTTCAGTAAACCGGCTCCGCCAGCGGCCGCATGCCAGGGTCCTGGTGGTCGGCGGCGGCATCAACGGAGTGGGAACCTTCCGGGACCTGGCCCTTCAGGGCGTGGATGTGGCCCTCGTGGAGCGCGGCGACTATTGCCAGGGTGCCAGCGGCGCCTCGTCGCACATGATCCACGGCGGCATCCGTTACCTCGAAAACGGCGAGTTCCGGCTGGTCCGGGAGTCCGTGGTGGAGCGCAACCGTCTCCTGCGGATTGCTCCCCACTACGTCAAGCCGCTGCAGACCACCATCCCCATCTTCAGCACCTTTTCGGGGGTCCTCGCGGCGCCCCTTCGATTCCTGACGCACAAGCAGCAGGGCAGGCCGAAGGAACGCGGCGCTTTCCTCATCAAGCTGGGACTCAGCCTCTACGATTCGTTCTCCCGCGACGGCGGCGCTGTTCCCCGCCACCAATTCCGGGGCCGCAAGCGTGCGCTGGCCGAACTTCCGGAACTCCGGCACGATCTCAAGTACACCGCCACCTACTTTGATGCATCCGTGCACAACCCCGAACGCCTCACCCTGGATGTCCTGCAGGACGGCGAAAAAGCCGGGGCAGCTCGCGCGGGGAACAGCTCCGGCAGTTCGGCGCGCGCCAGCAACTACGTCTCCCTCGTCGCCATGTCCGGCGCTCCGAACACCGGCACCGGGCGCGGCGGTACTGTTCGGCTGCGTGATGAACTGTCCGGGGAAGAGTTCGATTTCACGGCAGACGTCATCGTGAACACCACCGGCGCCTGGGTGGACCTCACGAATGGAGCGATGGGCTCGGCCTCATCATTCATGGGTGGTACCAAGGGGTCGCACATCGTGCTGGACCACCCCGGGCTGCTCGCCGCCTGCCGCGGCCGGGAAATCTTCTTCGAGCACACCGACGGACGCATCGTCCTGATCTACCCGATGGGCGACCGCGTCCTGGTGGGGACCACGGATGTGGATGCCGACATGGCGCAGGATGCGGTCTGCACCGACGCGGAGATCGACTATTTCTTCGACCTGGTCGGCCACGTGTTCCCGGACATCGCGGTGAGCCGGGACCAGATCGTCTACACCTTCTCGGGTGTCCGCCCGCTGCCGCGCCATGACGCCACCCAGCCGGGCTTCGTCTCCCGCGACTACCGGATTGAGCGGCGTGCCCCGCAAGCCGGCGGCAGCGGCGCCGTCGTACTCAGCCTGGTGGGCGGCAAATGGACAACCTTCCGCGCGCTGGCCGAGCACCTGGCCAATGATGTCCTCGGGGAGCTGGGTATGGCGCGCAAGGTTTCCACGGCGCAGCTGGCCATCGGCGGCGGGGCGGATTTCCCCGCCGACGAGGCCGGTGTCCAGAAGTGGATCAAGGCGCACATGGGCGCCGGACGTGATGCCGACCGGACAGCTGTCCTGCTGACCCGCTACGGCACGCGCGCCAAGGACGTCATGGCGTACCTCGACGACGGTCCCGACCAGCTCCTGCGTTCCACGCGGGAGCTGAGTGTCCGGGAACTGGAGTTCATGGCCGCCAACGAACAGGTGGGACACCTCGTGGATGTCCTCATCCGGCGCACCTCCCTGGCCTTCCGCGGCCTGGTCACCGGCGAACTCCTGAACGAGGTGGCGGACATCCTGTCCCGCAGCCTCGGCTGGGACGCCGCACAACGTTCGGCGGAGATCGTCCACGCACAGGATGTGCTGCGGCGGCTCCACCGGGTGGAAACACCCAGCCTGGTCTCCTAGGACCCGCTGACGGCCGGGGCCTGCGCGCCCCGGCCACCCTCCGGCCCGCCAACCTGCCGCGGGCCGGCAACCTCTACAAAGGAGTCAAAGATGTCTCTTGGAATTGTTTTCCTTTCCGAAGTGTTCGGAACGGCGATGCTCACCCTGCTGGGTTGCGGCGTGGTGGCCAATGTCGCCCTGCGCGGAACCAAAGGCAACAGCGGCGGATTCCTGATGGTGACCTGGGGCTGGGGCATCGCGGTGTTCTCCGGCGTGTTCGTCGCGGCCAAGTCCGGTGCGCACCTGAACCCCGCAGTGACCCTCGGACTGCTGGTCAACGGCAAGGCCGAATATGCGCCGGAGGTCCCCGTGACCGTTGCATCCACCCTTACCTACTTCGGCGGCGAATTGCTCGGTGCTGCCCTCGGCGCAGCGTTCTGCTGGCTCGCCTACAAGCAGCACTTCGACGCGGAACCTGAAGCAGCCAGCAAGCTCGCCGTGTTCTCCACAGGCCCGGCCATCCGCTCCACCCCCTGGAACCTGGTGACGGAAATCATCGGCACGTTCGTCCTGGTCTTCGTTATTCTCACCTTTGGCGGAACCCCCTCCGGCCTCGGCCCGCTGGCCGTCGCACTGCTCGTGGTAGGCATCGGTGTCTCGCTCGGCGGGCCGACCGGCTATGCCATCAACCCTGCGCGCGACCTGGGTCCCCGGATTGCCCACGCACTGCTGCCCATCAAGGGAAAGGGCTCCAGCGACTGGGGCTATTCCTGGATTCCGGTGGTGGGACCCCTTGTGGGCGGCTCCCTGGGCGGTATTGTCGCCAAGATAGCACCCATCATCGTCGTCGCAGCCTCGTGACCCCCGCAAAAACCCGGCTTTACCAGTTTCAAACCAACGCACAGACAAGGATGTCAGCATGAACCAGTACGTCATCGCCATCGACCAGGGCACCACCAGCAGCAGGGCCATCATCTTTGACCACAGCGGCAGCATCGTCTCCACTGGCCAGATGGAGCATGAACAGATCTTCCCGCAGGCCGGCTGGGTGGAGCACGACCCCGCCGAAATCTGGAACAACACCCGTGAGGTCATCGGGTCGGCGCTCTCCAAGGCGAACCTGACGCGGCACGATATTGCCGCCGTCGGCATCACCAACCAGCGCGAAACCGCCGTGGTGTGGGACAAGACCACGGGTGAGGCTGTCTATAACGCCATCGTCTGGCAGGACACCCGCACGCAGCCGATCGTGGACGAGCTTGCCGCGGACGGCGGCCCCGACCGATTTAAGCAGAAGGTAGGCCTGCCGCTGGCCACCTACTTCTCCGGCACCAAGATCAAGTGGATCCTGGACAACGTCGAAGGTGCCCGGGAAAAGGCCGATGCCGGCGACCTGGTCTTCGGAAACACCGACTCGTGGGTCCTGTGGAACCTCACCGGCGGCGTGGACGGCGGCGTCCACGTAACCGACGTCACTAACGCGTCGCGTACCCTCTTCATGGATCTCGAAACCCTCCAGTGGGACGACGAGATCCTCGGGATCTTCGGGGTTCCGCGCAGCATGATGCCCGAAATCCGGTCCTCTTCCGAAACGTACGGCACCGTTCACAAGTCACAGCTGCTGCGCGAAGTACCCGTAGCCGGGATCCTCGGAGACCAGCAGGCGGCTACGTTCGGCCAGGCGGCATTCGGCACGGGCGAGGCCAAGAACACGTACGGCACCGGTTGCTTCCTGATCTTCAACACCGGAGAGGAGATCGTGCACTCCAAGAACGGCCTGCTCACCACCGTCGGCTACAAGCTTGGCGATGCGGCGCCGCACTACGCGCTGGAGGGTTCCATCGCCGTCACTGGATCGTTGATCCAGTGGCTGCGCGACAACCTGGGCATGATCAGCAGCGCGCCGGAGGTGGAGACACTTGCCGCGTCGGTGAAGGACAACGGCGGCGTGTACATCGTCCCTGCGTTCTCCGGCCTGTTCGCACCCTACTGGCGTTCAGATGCCCGCGGCGCCATCGTAGGTCTGACCCGCTTCGTGAACAAGAGCCACATCGCCCGCGCGGCACTCGAAGCCACTGCCTTCCAGACCCGCGAGGTTCTCGACGCGGTCAACGCGGACTCCGGCGTTCCCCTTACCGAGTTGAAGGTCGACGGCGGCATGGTGGCCAACGATGCGCTCATGCAGTTCCAGGCGGACATCCTGGGCGTCCCGGTGATCCGTCCCAAAGTCGTGGAAACCACCGCCCTCGGTGCCGCCTACGCAGCGGGCCTGGCCGTCGGGTTCTGGAAGGACCTGGGGGAATGCTCCGCCAACTGGTCCGAAGACAAGCGTTGGGAACCGCAGATGGATAAGGACGAGCAGGAACGGCAGATGCGCCTCTGGAAGAAGGCCGTCACCAAATCCATGGACTGGGTCGACGAGGACGTGAGGTAGTGTGACCCGTCGTTGACGGCAGCCGCACCTGCCCCGCCCGTCCCCTGCAGCTCCCTCCGCTCGCAAGCTCGCGGTGGGGCCCTCGCAGCAGGGGGCCCATCGCGGTGCCCACCACACCCGGGCGAGGTGCGGCTGCCGTCAACGTGACCGTCACACTCCCTCAGCCGCTCGTTTGCGACTGGGCCTGGCTGGGTGCGCTAAAGTAGACCCATGCGTGCGATGCTCCTGCTTAGTTAGCCGCCGGCTTCCGGATACCGGACAGCTGAGCGGCAGCCCCTCCCTTGGCGAGGGGCTTTTGTGTGTCCGGGAGCCTTCCGGACCGGCAGCAGGAGGATCAGGCCGTTATGGCAGAACAGATTGCCGTGACAGAACAGAAGAGGGCAGCAGTGGGCGTTCAGCCGGAGACAGAGACCGGAACATCAGCAGTGTCGGCGGAGGTGCCCGAAGAAGGCACCTACAGCTTTACCGCCATCGAGGCCAGGTGGCCGCAGGTGTGGGAGGACCTCAAGGTCTTCACGCCTGTGGACGATGGGTCCCGCGAGCGGCGCTACGTCCTGGATATGTTCCCGTACCCTTCCGGCGACCTTCACATGGGCCACGCCGAGGCTTTTGCCATGGGCGACGTGGTGGCACGGTATCTGCGCCAGCAGGGATACGACGTGCTCCACCCCATCGGCTGGGACTCCTTTGGCCTGCCGGCGGAGAACGCCGCCATCAAGCGCAACGCCCACCCCAGCGAGTGGACCTACGCCAACATCGACACCCAGGCGGCTTCCTTTAAGCGTTACGCCATTTCCGCCGACTGGTCGCGCCGGCTGCACACCTCCGATCCGGAGTACTACCGCTGGACACAGTGGCTGTTCAAGCGCTTCTACGAGCGCGGGCTCGCCTACCGCAAGGACTCGCCGGTCAACTGGTGCCCGAAGGACCAGACCGTTCTGGCCAACGAACAGGTCGTTAACGGTGCCTGCGAGCGGTGCGGCACCACGGTCACCAAGAAGTCGCTGAACCAGTGGTACTTCAAGATCACCGACTACGCGGACCGGCTGCTGGATGACATGGAGCAGCTGCGGGGCCACTGGCCCGAGCGCGTACTCGCCATGCAGAAGAACTGGATCGGGCGCTCCGAGGGCGCGCACGTCAACTTTCTCATCGAGGCCGACGGCGGGAAGCCGGCCAAAGAGGTCACGGTGTTCACCACCCGTCCGGACACCCTGTACGGCGCCACGTTCTTCGTGGTCGCCGCGGACGCGCCGCTCGCCGTCGAACTCACCACTGACGAGCACGCCGAGGCCCTGGACCAGTACCGTGAACAGGTCAAGGCACTTTCGGAAATCGAGCGCCAGTCAACCGAGCGGGAAAAGACCGGTGTGTTCACGGGCCGCTATGCCATCAACCCGCTGAACGGTGAGAAGCTGCCGGTCTGGGCGGCCGACTACGTCCTGGCCGACTATGGCACCGGCGCCATCATGGCCGTTCCGGCCCACGACCAGCGTGACCTCGACTTCGCCCGCACCTTCGACCTGCCGGTACGCGCGGTCCTGGACACCGGCGAGGAAGACCCCGCAGTGTCCGGCACGGCCACCGCCGGCGAGGGCACCCTGATCAACTCCGGCGAACTGGACGGGCTGCCCAAGTCCGAGGCAATCCCCGCCGCCATCGCCATCCTGGAGCGGCAGGGCACAGGCGAGAAGTTCGTGAACTTCCGGCTCCGCGACTGGCTGCTCAGCCGCCAGCGGTTCTGGGGCACCCCCATACCGATCATCCACTGCCCGTCCTGCGGCGAGGTGCCCGTACCGGACGAGCAGCTCCCCGTCACCCTGCCGTCAGACCTGCGCGGCGAAGACCTGGCACCCAAGGGCACCTCTCCGCTGGCTGCCGCCGGGTCCTGGGTCAACGTCGAATGCCCGTCCTGCCACGGCCCGGCCAAGCGGGACACGGACACGATGGACACGTTCGTTGACTCCTCCTGGTACTTCCTGCGCTTCGTCTCGCCGCACTACACCGAGGGCCCGTTCGACCCGAAGAAGATCAACGACTGGATGCCGGTGGGGCAGTACGTGGGCGGCGTGGAGCATGCAATCCTCCACCTGCTCTACGCCCGTTTCTTCACCAAGGTCATCAACGACCTCGGCATGATTGAAGCCAACGAACCCTTCAGCGCCCTGCTCAACCAGGGCCAGGTGCTCAACGGCGGCAAGGCCATGAGCAAGTCGCTCGGCAACGGTGTGGACCTCGGCGAACAGCTGGACAAGTACGGTGTCGACGCCGTCCGCCTCACCATGATCTTCGCTTCGCCGCCCGAGGACGATGTGGACTGGGCGGACGTGTCACCGTCAGGCTCGGCCAAGTTCCTTGCCCGAGCCTGGCGCCTGGCGCAGGACGTGGCGAGCGCCCCCGGTACGGACGCGGCTGCCGGTGACCGCGCACTCCGCTCGGTAACCCACCGCACCATTGCCGACGCCGCTGAACTCCTGGATGCCAACAAGTTCAACGTTGTGGTGGCCAAACTGATGGAGCTGGTCAACGCCACCCGCAAGGCCATTGACTCGGGCGCGGGCGGTGCAGACCCGGCCGTCCGCGAGGCGGCTGAAGCCGTTGCCGTCATCCTCAGCCTCTTCGCGCCCTACACGGCCGAGGACATGTGGCACGTCCTGGGCCACCCGGCCTCGGTTGCGAACGCCGGCTGGCCGTCCCACGACCCCGCGCTCCTGGTCCAGGCGACGGTCACCGCCGTTGTGCAGGTCCAGGGCAAAGTACGGGACCGGCTCGAGGTTTCGCCCGACGTCTCCGAGGACAGCCTTCGGGAACTCGCCCTGGCATCGGAGAACGTGCAGCGTGCCCTGGACGGCCGCGGTATCCGTACCGTTATTGTCAGGGCACCTAAACTGGTGAACATCGTCCCGGCCTAGCCGGACACCGACACCGGGGAGGCACGCTTGCCGGACAGAAACGCCGCCGCCTGGCCGTGGCTAAGGGCACGCCTGGCGGCGCTGCGCACGGCACCCGCTCCCGGTGCCGGCGGAAGCCGGCCCGCCGCCGTCGTACGCACCGCTGTGGTGACCGATTCGGCAGCCGCCCTTCCGGCGGAATGGGTGTCGGGTGCCGGAAACCTCGCCGTGGTCCCCATGCCGGTCATGGTGGGCGACGAAATCTACGGCGAGGGCGAAGATGACATCCTTGAAACGGTGGCGCTTGCGCTGGCCGCTGGGACGCCGGTTAAGACGTCCCGGCCGTCGCCCGGCCAGTTTGAGCAGGCCTACCGCGCCGCCCGGAGCCGCGGCTTCGAGTCGGTGGTGTCCGTGCATATTTCAGGCGACCTGTCCGGAACTGCGGACGCGGCACGACTGGCGGCCTCGCGGGTGGACATTCCGGTGGAAGTGGTTGACTCCAGGACTGCCGGGATGGCCCAGGGCCTTGCGGTCCAGGCTGCCGTGGAAGCCGCTGCGGAAGGCAGTTCGGCGGCCGAGGTGGCCCGGGCTGCTGCCGGGCAGGCCGGCCGCACCCGCGTCTATTTCTACGTCCCGAGCCTTGAGCAGCTCCGCCGGGGAGGCCGGATCGGTGCCGCGGCCTCGTTTGTCGGCGCCATGCTCGCCATAAAACCCATCCTCGCGATGGAAGACGGGCGCATTGTGCCGCTTGAGAAAGTGCGGTCTGCCGCCCGCGCGGTGGCGCGCCTTGAGGAGATTGTCGCCGCCGATGCCGGCGCGCGGTCAGGGTCGGTCCGGCTCGCTATACACCACTTCGGCAATCCCGAGGAAGCCGAGAGCCTGGCGGCCCGACTCGGAGCTGCCCTGCCGTCCTGCCCGCCGGCCCAGATAAGCCCGCTGCCGGCAGTCCTCGCGGCGCACGCGGGGTTGGGCGTCCTGGCGGTCATTGTCGGCGAAGACCCGGCCTGACCGGGCCTCCGGGGTGAGCGGTATCCACATACGCCGCTCCGGCGTTGTTCCGCTCCGGGGCCGACCATAGGTTGGAACCATGTCACGCCGGGAGCCAGGACCAGGCCGCCAGGGACGCCATGCCCGGGACCGGCTCGAGGCTACCCTCGGCGGCCCGGTGCGCCCACTCCTTGACGGCGGGGATGGACAGGAACCCTTCCAGTCCCGGGCCCCGGCAGATGGTCCCCGCGGCCGCGGGCAGGACGCAGCAACACCGGGGAAGCGGCTGACCACGGAACAGGGTGAACCGGGGGCGCGCACAGATACGATGCACGTACGCCTGCGGTGGCGGGTCGGGCTGCGCGTGTCGCTTCTCCTTGCCGTCCTCGCGCTCGGTGCCGCTGCCTGGTTTTGGTTTATGGCGGCCTCGGGCCGGCCGGAGGTGCTGCCGTTGAGTGACGCCGCCTCCGGGCCCCCGGTCACGCACAGCTCAGGCACCGGCACGCCGGATGGAGTGCCCTACGCGGCCGATGCTGAGGGGGAACCGGCAGGGGAGAGTGACGGTCGGGTGGTGGTCCATGTGGCCGGGGCGGTGGCCAAACCCGGAGTTGTCCAGCTTCCGCCCGGCAGCCGGGTGCACCAGGCCATCACCGCAGTCGGGGGTGCGGCAGCGGGCGCGGACCTCAACCGGCTGAACCTCGCCCTGGTGCTGGCCGATGGCCAGAAGATCCTGGTGCCGAGGGAAGGCGACGCCCAGCACCCTGACCCAACTGCCGCAGCCCCGGAGGGGGCGGCCCCGGGTGTGGAGGGGAGCAGTGCCGGCGGGGCGGACAGCCCCAAGGTCAACCTGAACTCTGCCACCTTGGAGGAGCTGGATGCATTGCCGAAGGTGGGGCCCGTCCTTGCCCAGCGCATCCTGGACTGGCGGAAGGATCACGGATCGTTCAAAAGCATCGAAGACCTGGATGCCGTGGACGGGGTGGGCCCAAAAATGCTGGAAGCACTGCTGCCCTTGGTGACGGTCTGAGGTGGCATGGTGACCGCGGACCGCACACATCCGGGGGGCAGGCACGTCAGCCCGTGGAGCAGGTACGTGGACTCCGCAGTCCGTGGTGCCTCTCGCGGGGGCCCTTCCTCAGGGGAGGCGCCCGTCCCTGACACGCCGCGGGCGCGCCGTGCGCGGTCCTGGACGCGTGCCGCTGACGCCGTGAGGCAGTGGGGACGGACAGAAGGGTCGGGACAAGGGCCCGACGGCGGCCCGGACGGACCGCGGCGTCGTACCGACCTGCGGCTGGTACCTGCCGCGCTATTGGTCTGGGGTGCCTCCGTGGCCGGCCTGTGGCTGCCGGCTTCAGCGCTGGCCGTGCTCTGTTTCGTGATGGTCGTTGCCGCAGCCTGGATGATCTACCGGATGGGCAGGCGTGGGCTATATACGGGGAGCTTCCTCGCCACCGGAGCGGTCGCCCTGCTGCTCGCGGCGGCCACAGCTGCCCACTCCTCGGCGGGGGCCGTGCACCGCTTCGACGGACCAGTCGCAGAAGCTGCAGCAACCAGGCGGACGGCCGTGGCGCTGGTGGAAGTCTGCGGCTTGCCGCGGGCATTGGCGGGCCCGGGAGCGGCCGCGGACCGGAGTGCAGAAGAACGGTCCGGGGCCGGGGCGGCTGCCACGCCGGAACCGGTACCGGCGGGCCGTTGGGCCGTGCCGGTGAGGACCCGCGAACTCACGGCCGGCGGCACGCTCATCCGGACGCGTGCCCTGCTTCTCGTCACGGGCGGGGGAGAGTGGGGGGCCGTGGTTCCCGGCCAGGTCTTCCGGGTGACGGGCACGTTGCGGCCAGCCGATCCCGGACGGCCTGAAGCAGGCGTCCTGGCAGCTTCCTCCATGATGCCCCTGGCCGGCCCGGGGACGGGGCTGCAGGCGACGGTGCTGCAGGGGGCGGCCAGGGACCTGCGGGCGCGCTTCGTCACGGCGGCGGCTTTCCTGCCCACGGACGCGCGCGGACTGTTGCCCGGTATGGTCACCGGCGACACTACTGCGCTGGACAGCGGTCTCGAGGGTGCCATGCAACTGGTGGGCATGACCCACTTGACTGCCGTCAGCGGGGCCAACTGCAGCCTGGTCCTGGGCGCGCTGCTGTTCGCCTGCAGATGGGCGCGGCTGCCCCGCGCTCCGGCGGCGGGTGCCGCCTTGGCGGGCCTTGGACTGTTCGTGGTCCTGGTGGGGCCCGACGCCAGTGTGCTGCGGGCCGCCCTGATGGGTGCTGTGGCAGCTACATCGCTTGCGGGCGGCCGGACGGGCCGCGGCCTGAGTTTCCTGTGTCTGGCGGTCATGGGACTGCTGTTTGCCAATCCGGCCCTCGGCAGCAGCTTTGGGTTCGTCCTTTCCGTTCTGGCTACCCTGGGCATCATTCTCCTGGGGCGCGGCATCGTGGACGGCACACCCCGTTGGGTTCCCCGGTGGGTGGCGGCGCTGGTGGCGGTGCCCCTGTCTGCGCAGCTCCTGTGCGGGCCCGTGATTGTCCTCCTCCAGCCACAGTTCGCCACCTACTCGCTGCTTGCCAACGTCGTGGCGGCGCCCCTGGTGGCACCTGTCACGCTGCTCGGAACTGCTGCCGTACCGCTGGTTGCCGTGGCGCCATGGCCGGCGGCCCTGCTTATTGGGGTGGCAGGAACATTCTGCGGCGCGGTTGCCGCAGTGGCCAGGGGTGCTGCCGGGCTTCCCGGGGCCTCGCTGCCATGGCCGGAGGGGCCTGCGGGGATGGTGACCATGATGCTGCTGTCAGCCTTCATGTATGGCTTGCTGGCGGCGATCCTGCGGCCCGCGGTTATGGTCGGGCTCGCGGTTCGGGCGCACCGTCGGACTGAACGCCTGCTCGAACTCGTGGAACACGTTCTTTCTGCCAAGGACCGCTCCTGCGGCGCGGGCCCGAAGCGCGGGCATGGCAGACTGGAATACCCAACAGCACTTTCCGGAAGGAACCCCCGATGGCCGCTGCGCAAAAACGCGCAACCCGTTCGCCGGCATCGAACGCGTCTGCCTGGCGCGACGCCGCCCCGGCCGCCGTCGTCCTGGTCAGCGGCCCGGAAGACTATCTTGCCGCCAGGGCGGTGGATAGTATCCGAGCCAAAGTCAGGTCCGCGGACCCGGAAGTCGAGGTTACCAGGATGAACGCCGCCGGCTACGAGGCCGGCACGCTGGCCATGCAGGTCAGCCCCTCCCTGTTCGGCGAAGGGAAGCTCATCGAGGTCGAGGCCGTGGAGGCCATGAATGACGCCTTCCTGGCAGACGCCCTGGCGTACCTCGGCCATCCCGGCGACGACGCGGTCCTGGTGTTGCGTCATGCCGGCGGCAACCGGGGAAAGAAGCTGCTGGACGCGGTCAAGAAGGCCGGCTGGCCCGTGGTGGACTGCCAGCCGCTCAAGAAGGACGCGGACAAGGCCGCCTTCGTAGCCACCGAGTTCAAAGCTGCCGGCCGCCGGATCGACCAGGAAGCAGTGCATGCGCTGGTCAACGCGGTGGGAGCCAATCTGTCCGAGCTGGCGGCGGCCTGCAGCCAGCTGATCGCTGACGCGGGCTCTGCCGTCACCGTCGAAGTAGTGGACCGCTATTACGGCGGCCGGATCGAAGCCACTGCCTTCAAGGTGGCGGACGCTGCGATGGCCGGCAACGGCCCTCTGGCACTTTCCACCCTGCGCCATGCGTTGGCGACGGGCGCGGACCCCGTTCCGCTGGTGGCGGCACTCGCTGCCAAGCTGCGGACTGTGGCCCGGGTCGCCGGCGCCTCCGGCTCGGCGGCGCAGGTCGCGGCCGAGCTCGGCATGCAGCCGTGGCTCGTGGAGCAGGCGCAGCGTGACGTCCGCCGCTGGACACCGGACGGGTTGGTCCGCTCCATCCAGGCCACCGCAGAGGCTGACGCGCAGGTGAAGGGGCTCTCCCGGGACCCCGTGTATGCGGTGGAGCATGCCGTCCGCATCATTGCCACTTCCGTCAAGGGCAGATAGCCGCGTCCGGTGAGGGGTCGCCCGGGAAGAGCCTTGGAACCCGGGCAATCCACTTAAAGCGGTGTGGCCGGCACCCCAGGGGTACCGGCCACAGCCATCAGTTCAGACGAACTGGAAACCTTACAGTGCGTTGACCTTCTTGGAGATCGCCGACTTGCGGTTCGCTGCGTTGTTCTTGTGCAGAACACCCTTGCTGACAGCCTTGTCCAGCTTGCGGCTGGCAGCAACCAGGGCAGCAGCAGCTGCATCCTTGTCCGTGGACTCAACGGCGGTGTTGACGGCGCGGATGGCCGTCTTCAGCTCGGACTTGACTGCGTTGTTGCGCAGGCGGGCCTTCTCGTTGGTGAGGATGCGCTTCTTCTGGGACTTGATATTCGCCACGTGTGAACTCTCTTTTTAATGCGGAAATGGTCTAGAGGGCTTTCAGATTGGCCATTGACTGAGCGGCGTGGGGATACCTATGGCGGCCAACCATCAGTGGCCGTCGACCTGCACGGACACACAGCTATAAAGAATAGCAGGTCAGGGCCCGGGCTGGCCATTTTCAGGGATGCCGTGTCCAGCCCTGGCGTTGCACCAGCGCGGAGGCCACCGCATCGAACCGCTTCCGGTCCAGAACGGCGCCCTCGCGCCGGACGCTGTCCGGCCTGATCCGCAGGACCCGGTCCACGCGCACCTCGCTGGGCCTGCCCTGCCTGTCCCACGCGCCCGGGCCGAGTTCGACGTAGTCGCCCGACCCTTCACGGGGCCGGAATGACATACCGGCCGGCGGCGGTGCCGCGGGGACGCGGTCCCGCGAGGTAAGCATCAGGCCCAGCAGATATCGCCCGTGCCGGCCCACCAGCAGCACAGGCCGGTCCTTGCCGCGGTTGGGGTCCTCCTCATATGGCACCCACGCCCACACCACTTCGCCGGGGTCCGGATCGCCGTCGGGGGTGGGGGTGTACCGGATGGTGGCGCTGCCGTGGAAATCCCCGGGATAGGACGTGGACGGGAGGGAAGCAGCGGTTGTGGCCGCCTGCCGCCGCAGGGAGCGCAGGCCCGCGCGGACGGCGCCCGCCAGGGAACGGAGGTTGATTGCCATGTGGCAACACTATCGCCGGGCCACGATGGAGGGCGGGCATGCGACCCCGGCGGGTGCTATCGCTTTGCCGTTGCCCGGCAATCCGCACGGGAATGCGGCGGCACCTGCCAGGACGTGGGACACTGGTCGTTGAAGATGTGCGGCCCCTCCGAAGGTAATGGTGAACGTTCCTGCCGGCCGGCCGCGGAAAAGCCAACAGTAAGGACCTTGCGTGTCTCCCATGGCCCGCACCGCCCCGGTGCCCGCCGCGACAGATCCGGCTATTATTCGGAATTTCTGCATCATCGCGCACATTGACCACGGCAAATCCACCCTGGCCGATCGGATGCTGCAACTGACCGGCGTGGTGCAGCCCCGCGATATGAAGGCCCAGTACCTGGACCGGATGGACATTGAACGCGAGCGTGGCATCACCATCAAGTCCCAGGCAGTCCGCATGCCCTGGGAACTCGACGGCACCAGCTACGCGCTGAACATGATCGACACGCCCGGCCACGTTGACTTCACCTACGAGGTTTCCCGATCGCTGGCCGCGTGCGAGGGGGCCATCCTCCTGGTGGACGCCGCCCAGGGCATCGAGGCGCAGACCCTCGCCAACCTGTACCTGGCGATGGAAAACAACCTGACCATCATCCCGGTCCTGAACAAGATCGACCTCCCGGCAGCGCAGCCCGAGAAATACGCAGCAGAACTTGCCAGCCTGATCGGCGGCGACCCGGAGGACGTACTGCGGGTGTCGGGAAAGACCGGAATGGGCGTCGAGGCACTGCTGGACAAAATCGTCCGCGACCTGCCGGCTCCGCACGGCGACGCCAACGCCCCAGCGCGCGCCATGATTTTTGATTCCGTCTATGACACCTACCGCGGCGTGGTCACGTACGTCCGGGTGGTGGACGGCATGCTGCACCCCCGCGAACGCATCCAGATGATGTCCACCCGGGCCACCCACGAACTCCTCGAAATCGGTGTGAGCTCACCGGAGCCCACACCGTCCAAGGGCCTGGGGGTCGGTGAGGTGGGTTACCTGATCACCGGCGTAAAGGACGTACGCCTGTCCAAGGTGGGCGATACCGTCACCAACATGGCCAAGCCTGCCGCGGACTCGCTCCCCGGCTACGCTGATGCCAAGCCCATGGTTTTCTCCGGCCTGTACCCGCTGGACGGCACGGACTACCCCGTGCTGCGCGATGCACTGGAGAAGCTGATGCTCAACGACGCCGCCCTCGTCTATGAGCCCGAGACTTCCGCGGCCCTGGGCTTCGGATTCCGTGTCGGCTTCCTCGGCCTGCTCCACCTTGAAATCACGCGTGAGCGGCTGGAACGCGAGTACAACCTGGACCTGATCTCCACCGCACCCAACGTGGAGTACGAAGTAACGCTTGAGGATAAGAAGGTGGTCCACGTGACCAACCCGAGCGAGTACCCGTCCGGAAAGATCTCCGAGGTCCGCGAGCCCATGGTGGCAGCCACCATCCTGGCCCCGAACGAGTTCGTGGGCGCCATCATGGAGCTGTGCCAAAGCCGCCGCGGCGTGATGGGCGGCATGGACTACCTCTCCGAGGACCGGGTGGAAATCCGTTACCGGCTCCCGCTGGCCGAGATCGTGTTCGACTTCTTCGACATCCTCAAGTCCAAGACCCGCGGCTACGGATCCCTGGACTGGAAGGCCGATGGTGACCAGGTCGCCGATCTGGTCAAGGTGGACATCATGCTGCAGGGTGAGCAGGTGGATGCCTTCTCTGCCATCACCCACCGTGACAAGGCGTACGCCTATGGCGTCATGATGACCACCAAGCTGCGCGAGCTTATTCCGCGCCAGCAGTTCGAGGTGCCCATCCAGGCCGCCATCGGTTCCAGGATCATTGCCCGCGAAAGCATCCGCGCCATCCGCAAGGACGTCCTGGCCAAGTGCTACGGCGGCGACATCAGCCGTAAGCGCAAACTCCTCGAGAAGCAAAAAGAAGGCAAGAAGCGCATGAAGATGGTGGGCCGCGTAGAGGTCCCGCAGGAGGCCTTCATCGCCGCGCTGACCACCGACGAGTCCAAGGACAAGGCGAAGAAGTAGTGATCACCGTGGCCGGACTGACCCAGGGCCGCAGCAATGCCTAGCGTTCTTCCCCTCGGCGACCCCGCGCCGTCGGACGGCCTTCTGCCTGCCCAGGCAGCGGAAGGTGCGGACGGCCGCGCCTTCGGCCTGTACGTCCATATTCCGTTCTGCGCCGTACGCTGCGGGTACTGCGACTTCAACACCTACACAGCCACGGAGCTCGGCGGCGGGGCGTCGCAGGATGCCTACGCTGCCACCGCTGCCGCAGAAGTGGAGCTCGCGGCCGGGGTGCTGGCCGGGTCCGGTGTGCCAGAACGTCCGCTCAGCACGGTTTTCTTCGGCGGCGGGACGCCCACGCTCCTGCCCGCCGCGGACCTTGCCCTGATCCTGCGCACGGCCATTGCGCGGTGGGGCATCGTGGCAGGCGCCGAGGTCACCACGGAGGCCAATCCGGATTCGGTCACGCCGGAATCGCTCGCCGTGCTCAAAGAGGCGGGCTTCACCCGGGTATCCTTCGGCATGCAGTCCGCGGTGCCGCACGTGCTCAAGGTCCTGGACCGGACCCATTCGCCGGCGAGGGTGCCGCAGGTGGTCCGGTGGGCGCGGGAAGCCGGCCTGGACGTCAGCCTGGACCTGATCTACGGGACACCGGGGGAGTCGCTGGACGACTGGCGCTTCTCGCTCGAAACAGCACTGTCCTACGGTCCGGACCACATCAGCGCCTACGCGCTGATCGTAGAGGACGGGACCAAGCTTGCGGCACAGATCCGCCGGGGCGAGGTACCGGGGATTGACGACGACGACCACGCCACCAAGTACGAGCTCGCCGACCAGCTCATCACCGCTGCCGGGCTTGGCTGGTACGAGGTCAGCAACTGGTCCCGGACGCCGGGCCACGCCTGCCGGCACAACCTGGCCTACTGGCGTGGAGACGACTGGTGGGGGATTGGCCCCGGTGCACACTCGCACGTGGGCGGTGTGCGCTGGTGGAACGTCAAGCACCCCTCGGCCTACGCCGGCCGGCTGGTCCAGGGGCTGTCACCGGCTGCGGGCCGGGAAACGTTGGACCCCGAGACCCAGGCCGTTGAACACGTGATGCTGGAGACGCGGCTGGCGACGGGGCTTACGGTCGACTCGCTGACTCCGGCGGGCCGCCACGAGGTGGCCGGACTGATCGCCGACGGGCTGGTGGATCCCGTCGCCGCGTTTCGCGGCCGTCTGGTGCTCACCCTCAAGGGCCGTCTCCTGGCAGACGCCGTGGTGCGACGACTCCTCCCGGACTGACCCTGCCTTGCTGGAGGTTATTTGATCCAGCGCAGGTTGTACTGGTACCGGTGCGGCTGGCCCTTGTTCACGTGGATGCCGGCGGAGACGGAGAAGCAGGTCAGCGCTATCCAGATCAGGGTGGCGATGACCGCGAAGATGTTGCCTACTACTGGGACGAACACCAGGATGTTGGCAATCACGGCCGCGATGGTGGGCGGCAGGCTGAAGTTCAGCGCCTCTTTGGATTCCTGCGCCGTGAACGGGCCGCGGTCCCGGAAGATCAGGTAGATCAGGAGCGACGGCACGCAACCCAGGATGCCGCCGAAGTGCGCCAGCGTGGCCCACTGCCGGTCCTCGCTGGCCGTCAGCGGCAGCGCATTCGCTGGAACGCCATGGTATTCGGAGCGGCCCGGGCCGTCCTGGCGGTTCCTGTGATCACGTGCGTTTTCTGCCACGGTCTGATTCCTTCTAAAGTGCGTTGTGCCAACTGCGCTTGGTGCCCAGTGCTGCCGGTCCGCCATGATTCTGCGAACCTGCACTACCAAGAATACTGTCTGCCGGCCATGACTCCTCCCCCCTTCTTGCTAGGGGACGGTCAGGAAATCAATCACTTCTTCCACGCGTCCCAGCAGCGACGCCTCGAGGTCTGCGTAGGTCCGGACTGCGCCCAACAGTTTCTGCCAGCCCAGGCCGATGTCCTCCTTCGTCTCATGAGGCCAGCCGAACGCCGCGAGAATCCCGGTTTTCCAGTCCTGCCCGCGGGGCACTACAGGCCACCGGTCGATGCCCAGGACGGACGGCCGGATTGCCTGCCAGACGTCCACGTACGGGTGACCGACGATCAGGACGTTCCCGGCCGCGCCGGGGGAGCGCATCACTGCCTCGGCGATGCGGGATTCCTTCGAATCCGGAACGAGGTGGTCCACCAGGACACCGAGTCGCCGTTCGGGGCCGGGGCGGAACTCCGAGACCGCCGCGGCGAGGTCGTCAATGCCATGGAGGGGTTCGACGACGATTCCCTCCACCCGGAGGTCGTCCCCCCAGACTTTCTCCACCAGTTCGGCGTCGTGCTTGCCTTCCACCCAGATGCGGCTCGCCTTGGCTACCTGGGCGCGTTGCCCGGTCACACGTACAGACCCGGACGCGGTGCGGCCGGGTCCGCCTGGCTGTCCTGCGCCCGGCCGTCCCGCGGCTGCGCGGGGAGCAGGCGGCATCAGCCGGATGGGCCGGCCATCGAGGAGGAACCCGAATCCCAATTTGAAGGAGCGGGACTTTCCGCGCCGGTCCTCCAGTGCGACCACATGCATACCGCCGGACTTCTCGACCCGGGTCACTGCTCCCACCCAGCCCGACTGGACGTCCTCCAGGACCATGCCACGCTCAACCGGGACCTCTGGCGGCGCGGTCCTGGCGGGAGCCGCTATGTCACGGGGGCCCCAGTTCTGGTAATCCATGGATTCGTTCCGCCTAGTGCTAGTCAGTACCCGGTTCTGCCCGGAGCGGTTCCAATGCTAACAACGGGCCGAGGCATAATAGACTGTTAGCACTAAGGCATGTCGAGTGCTAACCGCCAAGGCGGACTGAACGGGGAGGCGAGGCCGTCCCGGACCCTGGATGGAGGTGGAGTGTGAGCGAACCGCGCAAGCTGGAAGTGCTGCGGGCCATCGTCGAGGACTATGTCCATTCGCGCGAACCGGTGGGTTCGAAGGCCCTCGTGGAGCGGCACCATCTTGGCGTTTCCAGCGCAACCATCCGCAACGACATGGCCGCTTTGGAGGATGAGGGGCTCATTACCGCGCCGCACACCAGTGCGGGCCGGATACCCACGGACAAGGGCTACCGGCTGTTCGTGGACCAAATCTCGGCAGTGAAGCCTCTGTCCCAGGCGGAGCGCCGCGCCATCCAGTCGCTGCTGGAGGGCGCGGACGACCTCGACGACGTCCTGGACCGGACCGTGCGCCTGCTGTCGCAGCTCACCAACCAGGTGGCCGTGGTGCAGTATCCGCACCTCAGCCGGGCGCTGGTCCGCCACATCGAATTCGTACTGCTGGCCCCGCGCAAGGTGCTGGTAGTGCTGATCGCCAACAGCGGCAAGGTGGACCAGCGGGTGATCGACGTCGGGCAGGACCTGGGGGACGACGCCCTGGCCGCGCTGCGGACCCGTTTCCTGGGATCGCTGGGCGGAACTCCGCTCAGCCAGCTGGCCCAGTCCCTCTCCGCAGTAGTCACTGCGGTGAGCCCCGGGCAGCGGCAGGCGGCACAGGCCCTGGCGCACGGCCTCGAAGCGCTGGCACACAACAGCCGGGAAGACCGTATGGTCATGGCCGGCACAGCAAATCTGGCCCGTTCCAACGTGGACTTTCCGCTGAGTATCGGCCCTGTCCTGGAAGCCTTGGAGGAGCAGGTGGTCATGCTGCGCCTCCTGAGCGAAATGGCGCAGGACCACCGCGGCGTGGCCGTGAGTATCGGCCGGGAAAACCCCTACGACGGCCTGGCGGAAGCTTCCGTGGTGGCCACGGGCTACGGTCCGGACAGCGCAGCGAAAATCGGAGTACTCGGGCCCACCCGGATGGACTATCCCACCACCATGGCCGCTGTGCGCGCCGTGGCACGGTACCTGTCCCGGATCCTGGGACCCTGACGTTACAACAAGGAAGAGAAACCAACTTTGAGCAGCCACTATGACGTCCTTGGAGTCTCGCCGGAGGCTACGGGGGAAGAGATCAAAAAGGCCTACCGCAAGCTGGCCCGCACGCTCCACCCCGACGTCAACCCCGGCCAGGATGCCTCGGACCGCTTCAAGGCAGTGACCCACGCCTACGAGGTCCTCTCGGACCCGCAGAAGCGCCGTGTCTACGACACCACGGGGAACGAGAACGGCACCGACAACGGTTTCGGCGGCGGCGGATATGCAGGCCAGGGGTTTGCGTTCCAGGACATCTTTGACACGTTCTTCGGAGCCGGCGGCACCACCGGTCCGGCATCGCGTGTACGGCGCGGACAGGACGCCCTGATCAGCGTCCGCATCGAGCTGCGCGACGCCGTTTTCGGTGTCAACAAGAAGCTTGAGGTGGATACCGCGGTCACCTGCCCCACCTGCGAAGGTTCCTGCTGCCAGCCGGGCTCCCACCCGGAGCGCTGCGACATCTGCGGCGGCAGCGGCCAGGTCCAGCGGGCGGTCCGCTCGATCCTGGGCCAGGTCATGACCGCCGCACCCTGCGGGAGCTGCGAAGGTTTCGGCACTGTCATTAAGGATCCCTGCAACGAGTGCAGCGGCCAGGGCCGTATCCGCAGCCGCCGGTCACTGACCATCAAGGTGCCTGCCGGCGTTGCCACCGGCACCCGGATCCAGCTCTCGGGACAGGGAGAGGCGGGCCCCGCCGGCGGTCCGTCAGGCGATCTTTACGTGGAAATCCGCGTCAACAACGATGCCACCTACGTCCGCGACGGCGATGACCTGCACGCCACCTTGAACATCCCCATGACGGCGGCAGCGCTGGGCACCGATGTCAGCCTGGAGACCTTCGACGGGATCCAGGAAATCGACGTCAAGCCGGGCACGCAGTCGGGCGAAATCATCACCCTCCGCGGACTTGGCGTAACCCACCTGCGCGGCTACGGCCGCGGAGACCTGAAGGTCCACCTGCAGGTGGAAACCCCGGCACGGCTGGATGCTGCCCAGGAAGACCTGCTGCGCCAGCTGGCCAAGCTGCGTGGAGAACAGATCACCGAAGGCAAGCTGGCCGCCAGCGGCGGCATGTTCGCCAAGCTCCGGGACCGACTGGGTAACCTGTAGCGGTGAGCAACCCGGTCTTTTTCGCCCCCGCCGGAAGCCTCGACGGGGTTGGTCCCGGCGCGGTCTTCGTCCTGGAAGGCCCCGAGGCGCGGCACGCAGTCGCCGTAAAACGCCTGGCGCAGGGTGAACCCGTGGACATCGTGGACGGCGTCGGCAGGCGCCTGACCGGGACGGTCACCTCGTCCGGGCCGTCTAGGCTGGAAGTCGAGTGCCTTACCATCACAGCCGAGGCACGGCCGGACGTCAGGCTGATACTGGTACAGGCCCTCGCTAAGGGCGACCGGGACGAACTGGCCATCGAGACGGCCACTGAATTGGGCATCGACGCGGTGGTTCCGTGGCAGTCGGAACGTTCCATCGTGCGCTGGAAGGGTGACCGGGCCGCAAAGGCGCACGCCAAATGGCAGTCCGTGGTTGCGGCGGCCGCAAAGCAGGCGCGGCGCGCCTGGATCCCCGAGGTGCGTCCCGCGGTCGAGACCTCCGCGCTTGCCGCGGCCGTGGAAGCCGCAGACCTGGCCGTGATCCTGCATGAGGACGCGGTCCGCCCGCTGCGAAACGTCCTTGAAGAATGGCGAATCCGTGGCGACGGCGTGCGGGAAGTGCTGCTGATCGTTGGTCCGGAAGGCGGCATCAGTCCGCGCGAGGTGACACGGCTGTGCGATAAGGGGGCGGTGACGGCCTTGCTCGGCACGCACGTCCTGCGTTCCTCCACGGCCGGGCCCGCCGCCGTCGTCCTCGCCAGCGATGTCTTGGGCCGCTGGGACACTACCGGACGGTAAACGACCTGGTATCTGCGTTCCGGTCGGGTCCGTCACCGGCACCCGCCTGCGCAACTTTCAGCTCATAGTCACCAGCGGGAAGCTTCAGGTCCAGGGTGAATACGCCGGACCGCCCGGCTTCCGCGGCGGCTGTCGCTTCACCGGTGAGGTACGGCGCCTTCGCCTCGCCCTCGGCGCCCTTCAGGACCTGCCAGCGCAGCTTGCTTCCGGCCTTGGTGCTGCGTCCGGTGATCTTGACGTTACCCGCGCCCAGTTCCACGCCCTCCTGCGGGTCGATGATCCAGACCGGAGCCACCATCCCGGGCCCACGCGACATCAGGTCGCCCAGCTGGATATGTTTGAAGGCTGGATAGTCGGTATGGCCGTCCACCAGGATGCGCACCCTGATCTGCTGGCCGGAGTCGATCAGGCCGGAACTTGCCGCGGCGGCCGTTGCCGTGTACACCAGTTGCTGCACCGCGCGGGCAGCCATATCCGCGTCGAGGTTGCTGTTGAAGGCGTCCTCGGAGACGTCTACGTTGATGACGTCCTTGCCCGAGATGGACGTGGCAAGGCTGCTGGGATTCTGCCAGGGCGTGAAGAAATCAGGGTCCAGCGGCTCCTCGGACATCATGGCCCGCAGCGCCCGGGTCACGGGATTCTCCTGCTCCGGCACGTCCCGGAACTCGCGGTAAAGGAAGACGTTCGGGCCGCTCCGGCCAATCCAATAGACCGGGGCCTTGTTGGAGGACTGTGTTGTTTCAAGCGGTGCGCTTGTGGCCGGGACGCCGGGAGTTCCCGCTGCAGTGGTGCCGGAGCCGGAAGGTGTGGTGGGTTCCGGGACAGGCTCTGCGATGCATCCGGTCAGCAGGGGCACCGCCAGAAAACCCGCCACGACCGCGGTACGCACACGGCGGTCCGCGCGTGCGCTCCTGCGGGGAGCGGTGGTTTCCGGCACGATGATGTCCCTGTCCTTTCTGGGTGGTGCGCCGATCCCCGGGCGGCTCCTTCCAACGGAAGCTGGATTTCCAGCATCGCACAGGACCTGTGGCAGGAACCCCGGATCAGACCGTCCGGAGCGAACTGCAACGGGAACGATATCCGGCTGATATGAACTTGAGACATAATCGGCCGGTGCCGCCGGTCGGCACCCCGGGGCAGGCTTACGTGAGCGGTCAGGAGCGGCCGGAGGGGGCCTCCTGGCGTAAGATGTAAGGACCCGTTGGGAAGAACGACGCCGGCACCGGCTCCGCCCTTTCCCGGCGGCAAACGTTTATCAGACTTGAAGGGGATCACGGGCCCGCGGGCCAGCACTATGACTGAATCAGCGAACGGAAAGCGCCGGCTCACCGGAGAGGGCGCCGCAGCAGAGTTCCCCCATTCCCTTCCGGGAGTCCGGACGGAGGTGGTCCTCTTCGATAACTCCGACCAGATGGTTCAGTCCCTGGGCAGCCATGATGAAGCGCTTCGCTTTATCGAGGAGCAGTTCCCCAACGTCAACTTCCACGTCCGTGGCAACGAACTGACCATCAGCGGCCCGCCCGCTGAGGTGCCGCGGATCATGCGACTCCTCGACGAGGTCCGAGGACTGGTGTCGCGTGGGACTGTGATTACTCCCGCTGTGCTGCAGCAGCTTGCCGCGCTTTTGCGCAGCCAGTCCCTGCAGAACCCTGTCGACGTTCTGACCCACGACATCCTCTCCAGCCGGGGCCGTACCATCCGGCCGAAGACGCTGAACCAGAAGAACTACGTGGACGCCATCGATGACAACACGGTGATCTTCGGCATCGGCCCTGCGGGTACGGGGAAGACTTACCTGGCCATGGCGAAAGCCGTCCAGGCGCTCCAGCAGAAGGAAGTCAGCCGCATCATCCTCACCCGCCCCGCAGTGGAGGCCGGTGAGCGGCTGGGATTCCTGCCGGGCACGCTCAGCGACAAAATCGACCCCTATCTGCGCCCCCTCTACGATGCCCTGCACGACATGATGGACCCCGAGTCCATTCCCCGGCTCATGGCGGCCGGGACCATCGAGGTGGCACCCTTGGCCTACATGCGCGGACGCACGCTCAATGATGCCTTCATCATCCTCGACGAAGCCCAGAACACCACGCCGGAACAGATGAAGATGTTCCTGACCAGGCTCGGATTCGGTTCCAAGATGGTGGTCACCGGCGACGTGACGCAGGTGGACCTGCCCTTCGGCACCCGTTCCGGACTCCGCATCGTGGAGGAGATACTGCACGGCATCGAGGGCGTCAACTTCTCCGTCCTCGATGCAGCAGACGTGGTCCGGCACCGGCTGGTGGGCGACATCGTTAATGCCTACAGTCTCTGGGATGACGCGCAGCGCAGCCGCGTCAAACATTCGACCGTACGGGATAAGCGGGGGGAACACGCGTGAGCATCGAGGTTAACAACGAATCCGGGGTCCGGGTGGACGAAGCGGCGCTGGTCGCCCTGGCGAGGTACATCTTCGAACAGCTCTTCATCCATCCACAGGCAGAACTTTCCATCCTGCTGGTTGATGAACCCGCCATGGAGAAGCTGCACATCGAACTGATGGACGAGCCGGGGGCCACGGACGTGCTGTCCGTTCCTATGGACGAGCTGACCCCCGGCACCCCGGACCGGCCAACGCCTCAGGGCATGCTGGGCGATATTGCCATCTGCCCCCAGGTGGCCGAGGTTCAGGCCCGCAACGCCGGCCACGGCCTTGAGGACGAGATGCTGCTGCTCACGACGCATGGAATCCTGCACCTGCTCGGCTATGACCACGCAGAACCCGAGGAGAAGGCCGAGATGTTCGGGCTCCAGCGTGAACTGCTCGCCGGGTTTACGGGCAAAGAAGCGCCTGCCGAGACCACCCAGTGACCGAATCGCTCCTGGTCTTCATGGCCTTGGTTTTCCTTGGCACGGCGGCGGTACTGACGGCGGCCGAGGCCGCGTTCAATTTCCTTCCACGCCACGAGGCCGAAGACGCCCTGGCGCGCAATCCGGCGGGGACCATGCGGAAGATCCTCGCCCATCCCGTAGCCCACATCCGTGCCCTGCGGTTCTGGCGTATCTGGTTCGAGATGGCCTCGGCAGTGGCAGTGGCAGTGCTCCTCTACAGCCTGCTGGACAACGTATGGCTGGCCGGCCTCGCTGCCACCGGCATCATGGCCCTTCTCGGTTTCGTCATTGTCGGTGTCTCGCCCCGCCAGTTCGGCCGGCTGCACTCCACCGCCGTGGTCCGGTTCACCGCGCCCATGATCCGTTTCCTGACCTGGGTCCTCGGCCCCATCCCCGGCTGGCTGGTGGCACTTGGCAGCTCAGCGGCCCCCGGGGCGCCCATCGGTGACGAGGCGTTCTTCAGCGAGCAGGAGTTCCGCGAACTGGTGGAACGGGCCAGTGAATCGGACATGATCGAGGACACCGAAGCGGAGATGATCCAATCGGTCTTCGACTTTGGAGACACGCTGGTGCGCGCCGTGATGGTTCCGCGGACGGACATCCTGAGCATCGACGCCGGGTCCACCCTCCGGCAGGCCATGTCGCTCTTCCTGCGTTCCGGCTACTCGCGGGTGCCAGTCATCCGTGAGGACACCGACCACATCCTGGGGATTGTCTATCTCAAGGATGTCGCCGCAGTCCTGCACCGGCTGGCACCGGGCGAGGAGCCGCCGCCCGTGGAGACGCTGGCCCGGGACGTGCGTTACGTACCGGAGTCAAAACCGGTCAGTGACCTGCTCAGGGAGTTGCAGAAGGAATCCACGCACGTCGCTATCGTGATTGACGAATACGGCGGCACGGCCGGGCTGGTAACCCTCGAAGACCTGATCGAGGAAATTGTCGGCGAAATCGTCGACGAATACGACACGGAAAGCGCTGAGGCTGTCGAACTCGGCGACGGATCCTTCCGTGTCAGCGCACGGATGAGCATCGACGACCTCGGCGAGCTGTTCGATTTCGAACTCGACGACGACGAGGTGGACACGGTGGGCGGGCTCCTGGCCAAGGCACTGGGACGGGTACCGATCGTTGGCAGCGCCGTCCAGGTCCACGGGCTCTCATTGCGTGCCGACCGGCTGGAAGGCCGCCGCAACCGCGTCAGCCACATTATTGCGGCGCGGGTGACAAAAGAAGACACTGACCTTGAAGACCTCCTCGACGAGGCCGAAGCAACCCAGCAGGGAGTTCCACGTGAGCAAGAAAAATAAGGCCGCAGGCGAAGAAGACTTCGGCGGTTTCCGGGCAGGGTTCTCGGTGCTGGTGGGCCGCCCCAACGCCGGCAAGTCCACCCTCACCAACGCTCTGGTGGGCAAGAAAGTGGCCATCACTTCGGCCAAGCCACAAACCACGCGGCACACCATCCGCGGCATCGTGCACCGTGATGATGCCCAGCTGATCCTGGTGGACACACCCGGCCTCCACCGGCCCCGCACCCTCCTGGGCAAGCGGCTGAACGACCTCGTGGCGGACACCCTGGCCGAGGTTGACGCAATCGGTTTCTGCCTGCCGGCCAACGAAAAAATCGGCCCCGGAGACAAGTTCATCGCGGCCCAGCTGGCCGCCGTAGGGCGCAAACCGGTGATCGCGATCGTGACCAAGGCGGACCTTGTTGACCGGCAGGCGCTGACGGAGCAGCTGCTGGCGGTTGCTGCGCTGGGCCGGGAGGTCATGGGAGAGGATGGCTGGAAGGACATCGTGCCCGTTTCGGCCAGCGACGGATTCCAGGTAGGGACCGTGGCCGACGTGCTGATCAGCCACATGCCGCCGTCGCCCCCGCTGTACCCCGATGGAGAGCTTACGGACGAGCCCGAGGCCGTCATGGTTGCCGAGCTTATCCGCGAGGCTGCACTGGAGGGCGTCCGCGACGAATTGCCGCACTCGCTTGCCGTCGTCGTCGAGGAAATTGTGCCGCGCGAAGACCGGCCCGAGGACAACCCGCTGCTGGACGTCCGTGTGAACCTGTATGTGGAGCGTCCCTCGCAGAAGGCAATCATCATCGGCAAGGGCGGAAGCAGGTTGCGGGAAGTGGGAACCAACGCCCGCAAGGGGATTGAGGCGCTGCTCGGAACAAGGATCTACCTGGACCTCCATGTGAAGGTGGCCAAGGACTGGCAGCGGGATCCCAAGCAGCTGGTTAAACTCGGCTTCTGACCCGTTGGCTGCCGGCATCGCCCCGGGGTCGGCGCGCTGTGGGGTAAGTTCCCAGACTGGACCACTAAAATGGACCGGATTTTGTTTTTTAGAGGAAGGTTCAGCACGTGGGTCGAGGCCGCGACAAACGCCAGAACGCGACGGGTGCCGCCGCCGGTCCGGCGCCGGTATCCCGTCACTCCGGCACGGGGCCCGCCGGAGCCGCGCGCCACATGGGCCGTCCGCACGGCATGCCACTGTGGCTGAAGATCGTGACCGGAATCCTCACCGTGGCCCTTGCAGGAGCCCTGGTTTTTGCCGGCTTCTGGTTCCTGCGGCTGCAGAACAACATCTCCAAGGCGCCTCTGAATGCCGGCGGCGGCGGGAACGAGGTTGCCGATGACGCCAAGGGCAGGCTGCAGATCCTGATCCTGGGGTCGGACACGCGGGACGGGAAGAACTCGAAATACGGTGTCGCTGAGGATTCAACCGGTTACGGCAACTCGGACGTCATGATGCTCATGGACATCTCGGAGGACAACAGGCGCGTCAGCGTGGTCAGTTTCCCCCGCGACCTCCTGGTGGACATCCCTGAGTGCAAGGACCCCGAATCCGGCAAGACGTTCCCGGCGCGGTCCGGCGTCATGATCAATGAGGCCATGGCGGAAGCGGGCATTGGCTGCGCCGTGGATACAGTCAATGAAATTACCGGCCTGGAGGTGGACCACTTCATGATGGCCGACTTCAACGCGGTCAAGGAGCTCTCGAACGCAGTGGGCGGCGTAGAGGTCTGCATCAGCGATGCCGTTTACGACCCCGACTCGCGCCTGCGCCTGCCGGCCGGAACCTCATCCGTCCAGGGCGAAATGGCCTTGGCTTTCCTCCGTACCCGCCACGCTTTTGCCGACGGCGGCGACCTGGGACGTATCAAGGCCCAGCAGGGCTTCCTCTCTTCGCTGACCAGGAAGATCAAGGACGAGGGAACCCTGTCGGACCCGCCCCGCATGCTGAAAATAGCCGATGTGGTGACGAAGAACCTCACCGTTGATGAAGGACTGGCCTCCGTGCCCACCCTGCTGACCATCGGCACCAGGCTCAAGGACATCGACGTCAGCAAGGTGGCCTTTGTCGCAGTCCCCACCAGGCCCGCCCAGAGCGACTCCAACCGCCTTGAGATCGCGGAGCCGGCAGGATCGCAGCTTTTTGCCGCCATGCGCAAGGACGTGGACCTTACCGATCCCGCGGCCCCGGCCACACCTTCGCCCGGTGCCACGCCAAAGCCGACGACCCCCGCCCCCACGCCAAGCGCTCCGCCTGCGCAGCCTTATGACAAGACCCTGCAGCCGGTCGCAGTAGCCAACGGAACCGGCGAGCCGGGCCGCGCGCAGGAGATCGTGGAAGCGGTGATCGCCGCAGGGTTCACCCAGGCCAGCCAGTTCGAGGCTACTCCGGTGGAACAGTCCGTGGTGTACTACGGCGCCGACTTCGCCGACGTGGCGCGGGACGTGGCAAAGATCTTCGGAATTCCGGCGGCCCAGATCCTTCCTGCCGACGGGGTCTATGGCGTCCAGGTGTACCTGGGAACAGATTTCCCGTCTGGGGTGAAGTACGGCGGGGTCGCGCTGCCGAAGGACATTGTCAACCAGACGGCCAAGGACAGCACCTGCCAGCAGGCCAATCCTGCACTGATTGTGCAGGAATAGGGCCGGCCGGCAGGTACAGGACGGCTACCAGATACTCACGCGTTCGTCCGGGGCCATCCACATGCCGTCCTGTTCGGTGACGGCAAAGGCGTCATGGAAGGCGTCCAGGTTGCGCGCGATGGCGTTGGTGCGGAACTCGTTGGGGGAGTGTGGGTCCGTGGCCAGGCGCCGCACCGCCTCCTCGTGCCTGATCACCTGGCGCCAGCCGGCGGCCCAGGATGCAAAGAACCGCTGCTGGCCGGTCAGGCCGTCCAGGACTTCCGGCTCCTTGCCGTCCAGGCTGATCAGGTAGGCCTTATAGGCGATGGCCAGGCCCGCCAGGTCGCCGATGTTTTCGCCGAGGGTAAGCCGGCCGTTAACGTTATGGCCGGGTGCCGCATAGGGGGACAGGGCATCGTACTGGGCGACCAGCCTTGCGGTGAGCGACTCGAACGCCTTCCGGTCCTCGTCGGTCCACCAGTTCCGCAGGGTACCCCCGCCGTCAAACTGGGATCCCTGGTCGTCGAAGCCGTGGCCGATTTCGTGGCCGATAACTGCCCCGATGCCCCCATAGTTGACAGCATCATCAGCGTCCGCAGTGAAGAACGGCGGCTGCAGGATGGCGGCCGGGAACACGATCTCGTTCATCATCGGGTGGTAGTAGGCATTGACCGTCTGCGGCGTCATCAGCCATTTGTCCCGATCCACCGGCTTGCCTACCTCGTCAAGGTGGCGGTCGACGTCGGCGTTATGGGCGCGCTCCACGTTGCCGAGGAGGTCGTGGCGGTCGATCTCCACGGCTGAGTAGTCAATCCACTTGTCCGGGTATCCGATTTTCGCGCGGAAGGCTTCCAGCTTGCGGAGCGCTTCGGCGATCGTTGCTCCGCCCATCCAGCTCACCGAGGTGATGCTTCGGCGGTACGCTTCGATGAGGTTGTCGACCAGTGCCTGCATCCGGGCTTTGTGCGTTTCCGGGAAGTGGCGTTCCACGTAGATCTGGCCCACGGCTTCACCAAGGCCGGCCTCCACGGCGCCGACAGCCCGCTTCCAGCGAACTTTATTCTGCGGGGTGCCGCTCAACGCGGTGCCGTAGAAGGCAAAGTTGGCGTCCACGAAGGCGGAGGACAGGTAAGGGGCGGCGGCACTGATGACCCGCATGGCCAGCCAATCCTGCCAGGTGGAGAGCGGCACCTCGTCCAGGAGTCCTGCCGTACCTTCAAAGAAGTCCGGGGTGCTGACCACCAGTTCGGTGCGCTTGTCCTCTTCGATGCCGGCCGCCTCGCACCACCCGGGAAAGTGGGGGAAAAGTTCGGCGGCCTCCCCGGCGGTTTTCAGATTGTAGGTTTTCTGGGGGTCGCGGAGGGTGACGTTGTCCCAGTGGTGCGCCGCAAGCCGGGTTTCCAGCTCGACCACCCGCGTGGCGGCAGCAGCAGCGTCCGGCAACTCAGCCAGGGCGAACATCCGCTCCACATGGCCGGTGTAAGCGGACACCAGCGGAGCAAACTTCTCTTCGCGGTAATACGACTCGTCGGGAAGGCCAAGGCCGCCCTGGCCGATATAGAGCAGGATGCGGTCAGGGTTCCCGGCGTCCGGAGCAGGGTAGATGTAGAACAGGCCACCGACGTCCGCCCGGAACAGGCGGCCCGTCAGGGACACCAGGTCAGCTACGGAGGAGGTGGCGAAGACATCCGACAGCCGCCGCCGAATCGGCTCCATGCCCTTGGCTTCCACTCCGGCCTCATCCATGAAGCTGTTGTAGAGGTCGCCGATCTTCCGTTCGATGCCGGTTGCCGCGGCACCCTTGCCGGCGGCTTCCTCGATGATCGCGCGCACTGCCAGCTCAGAGCCGTCGCGGAGCGCAGTGAACGTGCCTTCAAGCGGCCGGTCTTCGGGAATCTGTGTGGCCTTCAGCCAGGCCCCGTTCACGTGCCGGTAAAGGTCATCCTGCGGCCGGACGGTGTGGTCGAAGGTGGATAGGTCGATGCCGGAATTAGGCACTGAAACTCCTTTGGCCGCAGGGCCGTACCGGTGTCGGTTCGGCCTCGCGTCTGCATGGTGGACGTTACGGACGGTAGCGCCCTTTCATCTTACGCACCCGTGTTACCCTCAAATGGTGCGTGCAGAACTGCTTCTCCTTAGCTGCCGCGGCGAGGCCACAGACGCGATCTAGCGCAAGGCCCACCCTCGCTGCGGAGTTTGTGTTGCCCGGCCACCTTTCAACGAAGAACCACAGAAAAGGCCCCGATAGTAATGCGAAACGCACAGAAGCCCTCAGGAATGCCTGCCCACCGCTATACCCCGTTCCAGGACCTGATCACGGTCGAACTGCCCGACCGCACCTGGCCGGACAAGGTCATCACCAAGGCTCCGCGCTGGTGCGCCGTAGACCTGCGCGATGGCAACCAGGCGCTGATCGATCCCATGAGCCCCGCCCGCAAAATGAAGATGTTCGATCTGCTGGTGCGCATGGGCTACAAGGAGATCGAGGTCGGGTTCCCGTCGGCGTCGCAGACAGACTTCGACTTCGTCCGCCAGCTCATCGAAGGCAACCACATTCCGGACGACGTCACCATCCAGGTTCTCACCCAGGCCCGGGAACACCTGATCGAACGGACCTACGAGTCCCTGGTCGGCGCCAAGCAAGCCATTGTCCACCTGTATAACTCCACGTCCGTGCTGCAGCGCCGCGTCGTCTTCAACCAGGACGAGGACGGCATCCTGGACATCGCGTTGCAGGGTGCGCGGCTGTGTAAGAAGTACGAGGAAACCCTCGCGGACACGCACGTGACTTACGAATACTCCCCGGAATCCTTTACCGGCACCGAACTGGAGTATGCCGCGCGGGTGTGCAACGCCGTCGCCGATGTCTTTGAAGCCTCCGCGGACCGCCAGGTCATCATCAACCTGCCGGCCACGGTGGAGATGGCCACGCCCAATGTGTACGCCGACTCCATTGAATGGATGAGCCGGCACCTGCACCCCCGCGAGGGCATCATCCTCTCGCTGCACCCGCACAATGACCGCGGCACCGGCGTGGCCGCCGCCGAGCTGGGCTACTTGGCCGGCGCGGACCGCATCGAGGGCTGCCTGTTCGGCAACGGAGAACGTACCGGCAACGTCGACCTTGTCACTCTGGGCCTGAACATGTTCGTGCAGGGCATCGATCCCATGATTGACTTCTCCAACATCGACGACGTCCGCCGCACCGTAGAGTACTGCAACCAGCTGCCCGTCCCCGAGCGTTCGCCCTACGGCGGCGACCTGGTCTTCACGGCTTTCTCCGGCTCGCACCAGGACGCCATCAAGAAAGGCCTGGAAGCCTTGGAGCGCGATGCGGCCGCGGCCGGCCAAGACATTGCCGACTTCAAGTGGGAAGTTCCCTACCTGCCTGTGGACCCCAAGGATCTGGGCCGGAGCTACGAGGCCGTCATCCGGGTCAACTCCCAGTCCGGCAAGGGCGGCGTTGCCTACCTGCTCAAGAACGAGCACAGCCTGGACCTGCCCCGCCGCGCACAGATCGAGTTCTCCGGCGTGATCCAGCGCCGCACGGACACTGTCGGCGGCGAGGTCAGCGGCGCACAGCTGTGGCAGATCTTCCAGGACGAATACCTGCCCTCGGGCCGGGAAGACGGGCAGTGGGGCCGCTACTCCCTGGGGGCGGTCAAGACGGAAACAGACGACGACGGCGGCATGACGTTGCATGCGTCCCTCACCGTGGACGGCGTGCAGGCCAACCGGACAGGCACCGGAAACGGTCCCATCGCCGCGCTGCTGAGCATCCTGCGCGAAGACGGGGTGGACGTGCGGGTGCTGGACTACAGCGAACACGCACTCTCCGAGGGCGGCAACGCCATGGCCGCCGCCTACGTCGAGTGCGCGGTGGGGGAGCGGGTCCTGTGGGGCGTCGGCATTGACGCCAACACGAGCATGTCCTCCCTGAAAGCCGTCATCTCGGCCGTCAACCGGGCCATCCGGGACGCACAGGCCTGACCCCGCAGGCCAAAGTGCCGCCGGATTTTCCGGCGGCACTTTGTCGTTTGTCGAAACTGGGCAGTGCACGGCGGAACAATGCCGCCGCCGGGGATGGGAAGATAAAGCGTGGCCCAACAGTCTTTCGCTTCCCGCGCGTACCGGGACGACGCCGTCGTGCTCCGTACCCACAAGCTGGGAGAGGCGGACCGCATCATCACCCTGCTCACCAAGCACCATGGCCAGGTCCGGGCGGTGGCCAAGGGGGTGCGGCGGACCAGCAGCCGGTTTGGCGCCCGGCTGGAACCCTTCATGGTGGCTGACCTGCAGCTCGTTTCCGGGCGGACGCTGGATATCGTCACGCAGGCGGTGGCCAAGGGCGCCTATGGCGGGAGCATTGCCGCCGACTACGGCAGGTATACGGTAGCCGCGGCCATGACGGAGACCGCCGAGAAGCTGACGGACGTGGACGGCGAAGCCGGTACCGCCCAATACAACCTGCTGGTGGGCGCCCTCGCCGCGCTCAGCCGGGACGACCATGCAGCCGGGCTGATCCTGGACTCCTACCTGTTGCGTGCCCTGGCTACCGGCGGCTGGGCACCGAGCTTCACGGACTGCGCCCGCTGCGGCGCACCCGGTCCACACTCTGCCTTCTCGGCTCCGATGGGCGGCATGGTGTGCGGGGACTGCCGGCCGCCGGGTTCACCGGCACCTGCCGCGGAGACGGTGGTGCTTCTGGCCGCACTGCTGACCGGAGACTGGGCCACCGCCGATGCCTCCCTGCCCGTCCACCGGAAGGAGGCCGCCGGCCTGGTGGCCGCCTACCTGCAATGGCACCTCGAAAGAGTCCTGAAATCCCTCAAGCATGTGGAGCGTAGCTGACAGTGGCCCTCGGAAAAAAGAAGAACGCCGCCCGGCGCACCCGTCCCGTCGTGGCACCGTACCCGCACCCCTCGGGTGCGGAGGCGCCCGCCATACCGCAGGAGTTTATCCCGCGCCACGTGGCCATCGTGATGGACGGCAACGGACGGTGGGCCAACCAGCGCGGCCTGCCCCGCATCGAAGGGCACAAGGCGGGCGAACCGGCGCTGCTGGATGTCATGGCCGGTGCCATCGAGTTGGGGATCGAGTACGTGAGCGTGTATGCGTTCTCCACGGAAAATTGGCGCCGCTCCCCGGAGGAAGTCCGTTTCCTGATGGGATTTAACAAGGATGTGCTACGCCGCCAAAGGAACCAGCTCGACGAGTGGGGGGTTCGAGTCCGCTGGGCCGGCAGGAGGCCGCGGCTCTGGGGGTCCGTTATCAGGGAACTGGAGGATGCGGAGGAATTCACTGCCGGGAATAGCACCTGTACGTTGACCATGTGTGTTAATTACGGCGGCCGTGCGGAGATCACCGACGCCGTTTCCGCCATCGCGGAGGATGTCGCCGCCGGCAGGATCAAGCCCGGCGCCATCACCGAACGCACCATCCAGAAGTACCTGGACGAGCCGGACCTGCCGGACGTGGACCTGTTCCTGCGCAGCTCCGGTGAGCAGCGCCTTTCCAACTTCCTGCTCTGGCAGTCGGCCTACGCCGAATTCGTCTTCATGGATACCCTGTGGCCGGACGTGGACCGCAGGACCCTGTGGGCGGCCGTGGAAGAGTACGCGCAGCGGGACCGGCGCTATGGCGGTGCCGTGGATGCGGCATCTCCGGACTCCGCGCCGCCCGCCTCGCTACCATAGGCGGCCAGCCAGCGTCCCAGCCGGGCATACGCGTCGTGCCGGACTGCCGCAGGTGAAAGGAACACGTCATGGAGCCCGCCGTCGATCCGTTCCACGGTCACGGTACGGCCAAGCGTCAGTGCACGGGCTGCGATGATGCCCACGTCAAGGACGGCGTCGGCCCGCCGCATCTCATCCGACCAGAAGAGCCCCGTGGCGCTGGTCCGGGACAGCAGCACCAGGACGGGCATCTCCAGTCCCAGCCCCCGCGCCACCTGCGCGTGGCCGGACAGCACCGCGTTCAGCCAGCCCGCACGGACGGGAAAAGCCATCGGAGGCCTGTAACGGTCGTCCAGGTTCCATTCGCCTTCGGCCGCGCTGCTGATGGTACGCCAGTAGTAGCCGCGCTCCGGTAGGCGCAGCACCGCTTCAGGACGGAAACGTGCCACAGGACCAACCATGCCCGCCGCGGCGCGGCGGACCAGCGAGCTCCCGTGCATCTCTAGCCAAGGACTGTTGAGGACCAGCCCGGCGAGACCTTCCGGGTGCCGGCTGGCCCAGAGGGCAGCGACCAATCCGCCGGTGGAGTGCCCCATCAGCGTCAGGGGCGCGCCCGCTTCGTCACGGATGAGGCTGATGGCCGTGGCCAGTTCGGCGTCATAGTCTGCGAGGTCTGCCACATAGCCGCCCGGCAGCCCGGGCCGGATGCTCCGGCCATGGTTGTGCATGTCGAGGGCATAGAACGCATAGCCGCGCCTTGCCCAGAAGCGGGCGAGGTCGGTGTTGAAGAAGTAATCGCTCCAGCCGTGCAGGAAGAGCACGGCGCCTATCGCCGGCCGCCGGCCCCGTGCCTCCGCCGGAGGGGGATCCGCGGATTCGGCGCCGGGGTGCAGCCTCACCAGGGTGGCGGTCCGCTGCACCCCGTCCTCACCGGCGGCAACGAAGGCCAGCGACTCGAAGCCGCCGCCCAGAATGTCCTGCTCCCACTGCATGGCCCCATATTAACCAACCGGCAGCTACCTGCCCCGGCTGACTGTTCCCCGGGCCCGTTACAGGGCGCGGTTTGGTCTGGGCTTCCGAAACCGGAAAACTAGAGGCATGCGCGTTTACCCCACTTTCTTCAGGCTTGCCTTTTCATGGATGGACGCCGAGCGCGCCCACACCCTCGGGTTCAAGGGGATCCGGCTTGCCCACCGCACGCGTGCCGGGAAGGTCCTGCAGAAACTGACAGCCCCGCCTGCCTCGCTGCAGACCACGGCTTTGGGCCTGACATTTCCGTCTCCTTTCGGCCTCGCAGCCGGCTTTGACAAGGAAGGCCACGGCATTGAAGCCCTCACCGAACTCGGCTTCGGCCATGTCGAGGTGGGCACCATCACCGGGCAGGCGCAGCCGGGCAACGAAAAGCCCCGGCTGTTCCGGCTGATCCAGGACCGCGCCGTCATCAACCGCATGGGGTTCAACAACGACGGCGCCGCGGCAGTAGCGCCGCGACTTAAGGCCGCGCGCGCCGCACTTCAGCGCAAGCACCCTGCGGTCCGGCCGGTCATCGGCGTGAACATCGGCAAGACCAAAGCTGTTGAACTCGAAGACGCCGTGGCCGATTACCTTGTCAGTGCCCGCAACCTCGCCCCGGCCGCAGACTATTTGGTGGTTAACGTCAGTTCTCCGAATACCCCGGGCCTGCGGCTGCTGCAGGACGTCGAAACGCTTCGCCCGCTGCTGTTAGCAGTGGGGGAGGAAGCCGACCGCGCAGCCGGCCGGCACGTGCCGCTCCTCGTCAAGATCGCGCCGGACCTGAGCGATGAGGATATTGACGATGTTGCCCGCCTTGCGCTGGACCTGAAGCTGGACGGCATCATCGCTACCAACACCACCATCGCGCGCACCGGCCTTGCCTCGCCCGCGGACGAGGTGGAGCGCTGCGGTGCCGGTGGCCTCTCCGGCGCGCCCCTCAAGCATCGTTCCCTGGAAGTGCTGCGGCGGCTCAAGCAGTCCGTTGGCGACCAACTCACCCTGGTGGCTGTGGGCGGCGTGGAAACAGCCCGGGACGTGCAGGAACGGCTGGATGCAGGTGCCACCCTGGTACAGGGCTACACGGCGTTCCTCTACGAGGGTCCGTTCTGGGCGGCCCGCATTAACAAGGGACTGGCCCGGAACCGGCGCCAGGCACGCTAACGCCCTGAAGAGGTCCGTGCAGTAAAGAGTTCCGGTGCATAAACGAATGAACCCCGGCGGACTGGTCCACCGGGGTTCTGCCGTCTTGGACGGCAAGGGAATAATGACGCCGGTCAGACCGGGTACTGGCCGCGCTTGACCTGGGGTTTGGGAAGCCGCAGCTTTCGGAACTGGAGTGACCGCATGGAACCGTACCAGACGGTGCCGCGTTCCACCTCGCCGAACTTTGATTCAAGGGCCCTGCGGAGTTTACGGGACAGGATGAACACGTCCACGAAGACGGCCAGGAACATCAACCAGAAGCCACCCAGCACGTAGACCATCAGGTCGCTGGAGGCCGGCACCACGAGGGAAACCAGCACAAAGACCAGCGCGCCGAACATCAGGTACTCGCCCAGGCTGAACCGTGCGTCCACAAAGTCGCGGGCAAACCGCTTCTGCGGACCCTTGTCCCGCAGCGGCAGGAACCTTTCGTCGCCGGTGTCCAGGGCCTGGCGCATCTTCAGCCGCTGCTCCTGCACCGCCTGGCGTTCGGCTGCCTTGGATGCCTTGCGGTCCTCGGGCACCAATGGCCGCTTGCGGGCTGCTTCCTGGGCCTTGCGGGTGGGGGTCGGCGCGCCTTTTCCGGTCGCTCCGCCCTGGCGCGCCGCGGCTTCTGCCGCCTGCTGGTCTACTGATTCCTGCGCCGAGGGCGCTTCCTTTTTACGTCCGAACACCCGTACAGAATACCTTGTGCGCGCAGGCGCGAACCGCGCCTGATGTGACGGAGGTAATGTTCTCGGCATGACTTCCAACCCCGCCCAAAACAGCCTGACGGAAGATCTCCGCTCAGCAATCGACGCCAGCTTCCACGACACCCTCGCCCGGCTCAAGGAACTCGTGGCCATCCCGGGGATCGCGTGGCCCAGTTTCGACCGTGCCCCGCTCGACCACAGTGCCGAGGCCACCGCCGCACTCCTGCGGACCGCCGGCCTGGCCGAAGTCCGCGTGCTGGGCTGCGACAAGGAGGACGGGACGCCCGGGGGACCCGCCGTCGTCGCCCGCCGTCCCGCGCGGGACGGAAAGCCGACCATCCTTCTCTATGCCCACCACGACGTCCAGCCCGCCGGCGACGAGACGCTGTGGGAGACCCAGCCGTTCACCGCCGTCGAAAAGGACGGGAGGCTGTACGGCCGCGGCGCGGCGGACGACAAGGCCGGGATCATGGCGCACGTCGCGGCCTACGCCGCGGCGGCGGAAGTCCTGGGCGACTCCTTCGGGCTGGGCGTGACCTTCTTCTTCGAGGGCGAGGAAGAAGCAGGATCACCCACGTTCCGGACCTTCCTGGAAGCGAACCGGGAACTGCTCCGGGCGGACGTCATCGTGGTGGCCGATTCCAGCAACTGGAAGGTGGGCACGCCGGCACTGACCACCAGCCTGCGCGGCCTCGTTGACGGCACCATCGAGGTCCAGGTCCTCGACCATGCAGTGCACTCGGGCATGTTCGGCGGCCCGGTGCTGGACGGAACCACGCTGCTGTCGCGTTTGATTGCCACGCTGCACGACGAGGACGGGAACGTGGCCGTCCGCGGACTGGTGGCCGCGGACACGGCAGCGGTGGACCTCCCGGAGGAGGATTACCGGGCGGACGCGTCCGTCCTGGCCGGGGTGCGCCTGGCCGGGACCGGAAGCATCGCCTCCCGGCTGTGGACCAAGCCTGCGCTGTCGATCATCGGCATTGATGCGCCGGCAGTGGATGTCGCGTCGAATACGCTGCTGCCCCGCGCCCGGGCAAAGTTCAGCCTGCGCCTGGCGCCGGGGCAGGATCCCGCCGAGGCCATGGCGGCCATGCGCCGGCATGTCGAAGAGAACGCACCCTTCGGCGCTAAAGTCGTCTTTACTCCGGGCGAGAGCGGTAATCCGTTCTCCACCGACACGTCCTCATCCGCGGCGGCCCTGGCCATGTGGGCGCTGGGCGAGGCCTGGGGCGTGCCCGCCGTGGAAACGGGCATCGGCGGCTCGATTCCCTTCATCGCGGACCTCACGGAGATGTATCCGGACGTGCAGATCCTCGTGACCGGAGTGGAGGACCCGGACTCACGGGCCCACAGCGCCAACGAGTCCCTGCACCTGGGCGATTTCCGCAACGCAATCCTGGCCGAAGCGCTCATGCTGGCACGGCTGAATAATGAGGGACTCCGGGAACAAGCGCGGGCCGGGCATGGTTACGCAGGGAGTTAGAGCTACACGCCTGTCCGACGTAGCATGTAGCTATAGCCCATACCGAATCCGTAAGGGCAGGCACTGCCACGGCAGTGCCGCCAGGACCGCTCAAAGAAGGTAGGCCACATGAGCACCGCAACCAATGAGAACAGCACTGAAACCACCGCCGCGGCCAGTGACGAACTAGCCGTCCATGAGGTTAACCTCACCGACGTCGCCGCAGGCAAGGTACGCAGCCTTCTCGAACAGGAAGGCCGCACGGACCTGCGCCTTCGGGTTGCCGTGCAGCCCGGCGGCTGCTCAGGGCTGATCTACCAGCTCTACTTCGACGAAAGGCTGCTGGACGGGGACGCCGTCCGGGACTTCGACGGCGTGGAAGTTGTCGTAGACAAGATGAGCGTTCCGTACCTCACCGGCGCCAGCATTGACTTCGAGGACACCATCTCCAAGCAGGGCTTCACCATCGACAACCCCAACGCCGGTGGCTCCTGCGCCTGTGGAGATTCCTTCCACTAGCCCGGTTGTTTCGCCCGATGCCGGCGCCGGACGCCCCGCGAGGAGAACAGCGGGGAGCCACGGCGCCGACATGTGGGCGAAACGCCCGGCGGAGCGGTAAGCTCTACACCGAGTAGTAAAACTTTTAGTGTGCCCGGAGCGCCAATGGCTGCCCGGGCAACAGCATCAAGTAGGAAGGGCCGTCTGTGAGTTCGCAGAACCGAACCGGCAGCCGACGCAAAACGATCACCACGATCACAGGCTTGGCAGTTGCCGGCGCGTTGGTTTTGACCGGATGTTCGCCAGAGGTAGAGAAGGGGTGGCTGCCCACCGAGCGTGGCACCACCAGCAACACCGACCGCATCATGGACCTCTGGGTCAACTCATGGATTGCCGCCCTCGTGGTGGGTGTCATTACCTGGGGCCTGATCATCTGGTGCCTGGTGGCCTACCGCCGGCGCAAGGGGACCGTGGGTTTCCCGCGGCAGACCAGCTTCAACCTGCCCCTGGAAGTCTTCTACCTGACCATCCCCATCTTCATGGTCCTGGTGTTCTTCTACTTCACCGACCGCGACCAGCAGGCCATTGACGACCGGTCGCAGCCTGCGGACGTCGTTGTGGATGTCCGCGGCAAGCAGTGGGCCTGGGACTTCAACTACAAGGCTGGAGACGTCATTGAAGAAGACGTCCACGAGGCCGGCGTGCAGGCGCACCTGACGGGCAACACCATCGACAAGGAATTGCTTCCCACGCTGTATCTGCCGGTTAACAAGTCGGTTGACCTCGAGCTCAACGCCCGTGACGTCATCCACTCTTTCTGGGTACCCGCTTTCCTGCAGAAGCGCGACATGATCCCGGGCAAGACCAACTACATGCGGTTCACCCCCACCAAAGAGGGAACCTACGACGGCAAGTGTGCCGAACTCTGCGGTGAGTACCACTCCGAAATGCTGTTCCGCGTCAAGGTGGTGTCCGAAGCTGAATTCCAGGCCCACCTGGAGGAACTGAAGGCGGCCGGCAACACGGGCCTGATCGGCAACGAGTACGACCGCAACCCGAACGTGAACGACATCAAGTAAGGGCAGCGACGTGGCTACATACACCCAACCCGCACCCACCGGAGCCCTGACTGCTCCCGTGGTTCCCAAATCCAAGGGACGCATCGTCGTCAACTGGATCACCTCCACTGACCACAAGACCATCGGGTACATGTACCTGATCGCGTCCTTCGTGTTCTTCTGCTTCGGCGGCGTCATGGCGCTGCTGATCCGTGCCGAACTCTTCGAGCCGGGTATGCAGATCCTGCAGACCAAGGAACAGTACAACCAGCTGTTCACCATGCACGGCACGGTCATGCTGCTGATGTTCGCCACCCCGCTCTTCGCCGGGTTCGCGAACGTCATCATGCCGCTCCAGATCGGTGCGCCTGACGTTGCGTTCCCGCGACTGAACGCCTTGGCCTTCTGGTTCTTCCTGTTCGGCTCCACGATTGCGGTGTCCGGCTTCATCACCCCGCAGGGAGCGGCCTCCTTCGGCTGGTTTGCCTACGCGCCGCTGTCCAACACCACGTTCAGCCCCGGCGTCGGCGGTGACCTCTGGGTCTTCGGCCTGGCACTGTCCGGTTTCGGAACGATCCTTGGTGCCGTCAACTTCATCACCACGATCATCTGCATGCGTGCCCCGGGCATGACCATGTGGCGGATGCCGATCTTCACCTGGAACACGCTTATCACCGCGATCCTGGTCCTGATGGCCTTCCCGCCGCTGGCGGCAGCGCTGTTCGCCCTCGGCGCCGACCGCCGGTTCGGTGCACACATCTTCGACCCGGAAAACGGCGGCGCAGTGCTCTGGCAGCACCTGTTCTGGTTCTTCGGCCACCCCGAGGTCTACATCATCGCCCTGCCGTTCTTCGGTATCGTTTCGGAGATCTTCCCGGTGTTCAGCCGCAAGCCGATCTTCGGTTACAAGGGCCTGGTGTACGCGACCATTGCCATCGCCGCCCTGTCGGTGACCGTGTGGGCCCACCACATGTACGTGACCGGCTCGGTACTGCTGCCGTTCTTCGCCTTCATGACCATGCTCATCGCAGTGCCCACCGGCGTGAAGTTCTTCAACTGGATCGGCACCATGTGGCGGGGTTCGCTGACGTTCGAGACCCCCATGCTGTGGAGCATCGGCTTCATCATCACCTTCCTCTTCGGTGGCCTGACCGGCATCATCCTGGCTTCGCCGCCGCTGGACTTCCACGTTTCGGACTCCTACTTCGTGGTGGCGCACTTCCACTATGTGGTGTTCGGTACCGTTGTGTTCGCCATGTTCGCAGGCTTCTACTTCTGGTGGCCCAAGTGGACCGGCAAGATGCTGAACGAGCGCCTGGGCAAGATCCACTTCTGGCTCCTGTTCCTCGGCTTCCACGGCACCTTCCTCATCCAGCACTGGCTGGGCGTCGAGGGCATGCCCCGCCGCTACGCCGACTACTTGGTCGAGGACAACTTCACTTGGATGAACCAGTTCTCCACCGTTGCATCCTTTGTCCTGGGCGCTTCGCTGATCCCGTTCTTCTGGAACGTCTACATCACCTGGCGCAGCAACGACCGCGTCACCGTGGATGACCCGTGGGGCTTCGGCGCTTCCCTGGAGTGGGCAACGTCCTGCCCGCCGCCGCGCCACAACTTCACGTCACTGCCCCGGATCCGTTCGGAGCGTCCCGCCCTGGACCTGCACCACCCGGAGCTGCGCCAGGTGCACACCGTCGAGTCGCCCGCTCCCGTTGCACAGGCATTGGGCAACGCTGACCAGAAGGACACTGCCCAGTGAAAATCGAATCTTGGATCTTTGGAGCCGGAGTATTCTTCTTCGTTCCCGTTTCGATCGTCTATGGTTTCCTGACCGACTGGAGCGAGTGGGTCGGCATCCTCGGCGTCCTGCTGGTCGGCGGGCTCGCCGGAATGATCGGCGCCTACCTCGGTTTCACGGCCAAGCGGGTAGGCCTCCGTCCCGAGGACCGCAGCGACGCTGAAATCCACGAAGGCGCCGGCGAGCAGGGGCACTTCAGCCCCTGGAGCTGGTGGCCGCTGGTTCTCGGCCTGGCCTGCGCAGGTGGCTTCCTGGGTCTGGCTGTCGGTTGGTGGATCGTCTTCGTAGCTGCTGGCCTGGCGGTCGTCGCCCTTGTCGGCTGGGTGTACGAATACAGCCGTGGAGACCACGCGCACTAGGACACCACATATAGCCAAACGGCGCCGGGCCCCACCATTGCGGTGGGGCCCGGCGCCGCTTTTCGTGTTGCAGGGAGATGTACAACCAGCGGTCAGCCGTTGTTTCCCTGGGACTCGAGGAGGGCGGCCAGCGACGAAAGAATCCGCTCCGCTTCCTCGGTGAGGTGCGGCTCACGAGCTGTCTCGGACTCGATCTCCAGACGAACTTCGCACCCATGCTGAAAGTCTGCCGCCATGACCTGCAGCAGCGACCGGGCGTCGGCTGCGGCCGTTCCGTCCTTGCTGATAGTGACGGGTAATCCGGACGCGGTGACTGCCCGGACAAACTCAGCGGCTGGTCTGGCATGCAGGCCGACCAGGGCCCTGACCACGGCCTTGCGTGATGGCAAAAGTACTCCTCGATTCGGCTTCCTCACGAAGCCGCTATGCAATTTCCCATCCAATATAGCCGCCGCGCCTACGGCTCCGGACACCCGCCCCGCCATGTTGCGGAAAGCGGGGCATTAGCGGTCTAGACCTGCCATAAAATGGATGCTGCAACCCAACGGCAGGGAGAACAACCATGGCAGGTAGCGCTGCGGCCATTGCAGGCACTATCGACCGCGAGAGTGGCATCGCCATATACGTCCAGCTCCGCGAAATCCTCCGGACCTATATCGCTGAGTCATGTCCCCCAGGGTCGGCGCTGCCCTCCGAACGGGATCTCGCGGACCGTTTCGGCCTGGCCCGCATGACGGTCCGGCAGGCGATTGATGCCCTGGTAGGGGAGGAGGTCATCGAGCGCGTGGTGGGGCTGGGGACTTTCGTGCGCAAGCCGAAGGTTGATCTCCAGGTAAAGCTGACGTCATACAGCGAAGAGATGCAGCGCCGCGGGATGGTACCCGCTGCCAAAGTCCTGAGCTTCGAGCAGATCGGCGCCAGCGCCTTTCTGGCGCGCGAACTCCAGGTTGAGGAGGGAACGCCCCTGGTTCGCTTCCGGCGGCTTCTGCTCGCCGATGGAGAGCCGATGAGCGTTGATGAGAACTTCATCCCGGCCCATCGGGTGCCGGGGCTGCTGGACCAGGAGCCCCCTACGTCTCTCTACAACGTCCTCAGTGAACAATTCGGGCTGGTGATGGAGTGGGGGGAGGACATGATCGAGGCGACGGCCGCCTCCCCCTCCACCGCGCGGCTCCTGAACGTGGAGGTGGGCTCGCCGTTGTTGAAGATTCAACGCCATGCGTTTGTTGCACGTGCCATGGTTGACTATTCGGTGTCCTACTACCGTGCCGACCGCTACAAGCTGTGGGTTCCGCTCCAGCGGCCCGGTGCGCGGAGGGCGCGAAACCACTAAACGCGCCGTTCCCCCCGTGGATGCCGGCGCAGGCTGGGGAGACGTGAAAGACGGAAGGCCCGGTCCTTATGGACCGGGCCTTCCGTCTATGGCATGGAACCTAGTGGCTCAGACTCTTGGACTCGTCGGCTGCCTCGACCGCCGCATGTCCGTGGCCGTGTGCGGCCTCGAGTTCAGCAGGAGTGGCCGGAGCGACACGATCCTCGAAGAACCACCGGGAGAGGAACGCGCGACGCTTCTCCTTGCGTGTCACCACGCCGTGCTCGTTCGGTTGGGCAGGAATCACCGTTGGCGACTCGAAACCAACCAGCTTGTAGCGCTTGTACTCGTCCAGCGGAGCGTGGACCTCGATGAATTCACCATGCGGCAGGCGAACAATGCGGCCAGTCTCCCGGCCGTGGAGGGCGATCTCGCGGTCCTTGCGCTGGAGGGCCAGGGCCACTCGCTTGGTGACAATGAATGCGATGACCGGTCCGATGAAGAACAGGGCCCGCAGCCAGTAGGTCACGTCGTTCAGAGAGACACTGAAGTGCGTTGCGATAAGGTCGGAGCCCGCAGCGGCCCACATCACGCAGTACCAGACAAAGCCGGCCATACCGATAGCCGTACGGGTAGGAGCGTTACGGGGACGGTCCAGCACGTGGTGTTCCCGGGTGTCCTTGGTTACCCAGCTCTCGATCCACGGGTACATGAACATAACAGTGAACAGTATGCCGGCCGGGACCAGGGCCGGGAGCAGCACGTTCAAGGTGAGCGTGTAACCGAAAATCACGTATTCGAAGTAGAAGTCGCCGATGACGCCGGGCATCAGGCGGAGAGCGCCGTCAACGAATCCGATGTACCAGTCGGGCTGGGTGCCTGCAGACACAGGGGAAGGGTCGTACGGGCCATAGTTCCAGATCGGGTTGATGGTGAAGAACCCGGCCATCAGAGCCAGGACCCCAAACACGATGAAGAAGAAACCGCCTGCTTTGGCTGCGTAGACAGGACCCAGAGGATAGCCCACAACATTGTTGTCGTTGCGGCCTGGACCGGGGTACTGGGTGTGCTTGTGCACTACCACCATGAAGAGGTGCAGGACAATCATCAGCAGGATCAAGGCCGGTACCAGCAGAATGTGCAGGACATACAGGCGGCCGATGACGGCCGTGCCGGGGAACTCGCCCCCGAAGAGGAAGAACGAGATATATGTACCGACGACCGGGATGGACTTGATGACGCCGTCGATGATGCGCAGGCCGTTACCGGAGAGCAGGTCATCGGGGAGGGAGTAGCCGGTGAAGCCGGCAGCCATGGCCAGGATCAGCAGGACGCCACCTACGACCCAGTTCATTTCACGGGGCTTGCGGAACGCCCCGGTGAAGAACACCCGCAGCATGTGCACGGCAATCGAGGCAACGAAAAGTAGTGCGGCCCAGTGGTGGACCTGGCGCATGAAGAGGCCGCCGCGGATATCGAACGAGATGTTCAACGAGGAGCTGTAGGCAACCGACATCTCCACGCCCTTCAACGGCACGTACGAACCCTCATAGTGCGTCTCCGCCATGGAGGGATCGAAGAAGAACGTCAGGAAGGTGCCTGAGAGCAGCAGTACTACGAAAGAGTAAAGTGCCACTTCGCCGAACATGAAGGACCAGTGGTCGGGGAAAACCTTGCGGCCGAATTCACGGAGGATCCCGGAACCGCCGACACGCGCGTCAACGAAGTCGGTAATCCGGCCTGCCTTGGTTTTGGCGACGAAAGCGGGCTCAGCTGTTGATGCTGCGCTCATGCATATCACGCTCCCAGTAACTCGGTCCTACAGGTTCTTTGAAATCGCTGGTAGCGACAAGGTAGCCCTCGTCATCGACTGCGATAGGCAGCTGGGGCAGTGGGCGGCTCGCCGGTCCGAAGATCACCTTGCACTCTTGAGTGAGGTCGAAGGTGGATTGGTGGCACGGGCACAGCAGGTGGTGGGTCTGCTGCTCGTAAAGGGCAACAGGGCATCCCACGTGGGTGCAGATCTTGGAATACGCAACAATACCGTTGTAGCCCCAGTCTTCACGGCCCTCGGAAGGGTTGAGCGACGCGGGGTCAAGGCGCATGAGCAGGACGACGGCCTTGGCCTTCTCGTTCAGCTTGCCTTCGTGGAGCTCGTTGAGCCCCTCCGGAATGACGTGGAACGCGGACCCGATCGTGACATCCGAGGCCTTGATGGGGGTACCGTCCGGGTCGCGGGTAAGGCGCTTAAGCTTGCCTTCCTGCGGAGCCCACATGGTGTGCGCCAGCTTGTCATCGGGACGCGGTCCCAGGTCGCCGAAGATGGCGACGGCGGGGAGGGGTGCAAGCGCCACAGCGCCGAGGAGGGTGTTGCGGATCAGCGGACGGCGCTTGATGCCGGTTTCCTCCACAATGTCGTCCACGATGCGGACTGCAGCCTGGCGGTCCTCTTCGTAGCGGATCGCGTGGCGCTCTTCCGAGACTTCGTGGTCGGGCATCAGGGCCTTGGCCCAGTGGACGATGCCGGTACCAATGCCGAGCATCGCGAAGGCGGTGCCAAGGCCAAGCAGCATGTTCTGCAGCCGGATAGTGCCGATGCTGGATTCTTCGCCTCCCAGGTCGATGGCAAAGTACGCCACCAGGAAGATCAGGGTTCCAACAACAGAGATGCCAAATAGTAAGGCGACCTGCCGTTCTGCCCGCTTTGCGGCCTTCGGGTCCGTGTCAGCCAGGCGCAAACGGTGCGGGGGAATTCCAGGGTCCTGGAACTTCTCCACCTCATTCTGACCAGCCGTAGCTACGGTGCCCGAGTGGTTCGGACTGCCGTCACTATGGTTGCCCATAATTCGCCTCATCCTTCTCTCGTCCCGGCGGTAGCCGGGTTAGTTTCTAATTTCAAGCTGCTGTTGACCAGCAGAAGTGTTTGCCCGTTCGGGCGGATCCCTAGGATGTCCGGGAGGTTAGCCAAATCGTGAAAGCGATGATGACGCCGAGGCCGGCAACCCACACAAAAAGACCTTCGGCAACGGGACCCAGGGAGCCCAGGGCGGCGCCACCGGGCGAACCGGTGCTTTCGATCTGCTTCAGGAACGTGATGATGTCACGCTTGCCCTCTGGGGAGATGTTCGAGTCGCTGAAGACGGGCATATTCTGCGGACCGGTGACCATGGCCTCGTAGATGTGTTTTCCGGAAACGTCGGCCAGGCCCGGGGCGAACTTGCCCCGGGTCAGTGCACCACCGGCAGCGGCCGCGTTGTGGCACATCGCGCAGTTGACGCGGAAGAGCTCGCCGCCTTCGGCTGCGTTTCCGCCTTCGTCCAGCAGTCCTTCTTCAGGGATTGCCGGGCCGGCACCGAGAGAGGCAACGTAGGCTGAAAGCTGCTCGGTCTGCTCATCGTTGAACTGGACTGGCTTCTTAAGGGCCTGAGGGCCGTTCATCTGCATCGGCATGCGGCCGGTTCCGACCTGGAAGTCCACGGATGCTGCACCGACGCCTACCAGGGAAGGGCCGTCCTGGGTGCCGCTGGCTCCCATGCCGTGGCAGGTGGCGCAGTTGGCGGCGAAGAGCTTGCCGCCTTCTTCGACATCATCGGAGCTGTAGCTCGTCGTGGAGGCCTTTGCCTCATTGACGGAGGTGGCCGCAGCGTAGATCCCACCCGTGAGGAGGAGGCCCATCAGAAGCAGCGCGATGGCTGCGAGTGGGTGACGCCGCTTTTGTGAGAGTGCCTTCACGTGGTGGTTCCTTTATTCGATCGTGCGCCGGCTCGTGGAGCCGCTACCTGAAATTCTGCCTCTTGTAGAAAAAGAATCAAAGCTGGCTACTTGAGTACGTAGATGACCAGGAAGAGGCCGATCCACACCACGTCGACGAAGTGCCAGTAGTACGACGTGACGATCGCGGAGGTGGCCTCGAAGTGGCCGAACTTCTTGGCTGCGAAGGAGCGTCCCATAATCAGCAGGAAGGCGACCAGTCCACCGATCACGTGCAGGCCGTGGAAGCCGGTGGTCATGTAGAACGCGGAGCCATAGGCGTTCGAGGAGAGCGATACGTGCTCGGAGACGAGCATCGCGTATTCGGTGGCCTGGCCGGCGACGAAGAAGGCGCCCATCAGGAACGTGAGGGTGAACCATTCGTTCATTCCCCAGCGGCCGAACTGGAAGACACCACCGGTTCGGCGCGGCTGGAGGCGCTCGGCGGCGAAGACGCCCATCTGGCAGGTGAAGGAACTTGCCACGAGGACGATGGTGTTGGCGAGCGCAAACGGGAAGTTCAGTTTGGCGGTCTCATCCGCCCACATCTCACCACTGGTGGAGCGGAGCGTGAAGTACATGGCAAAGAGACCGGCAAAGAACATCAACTCGCTGGAGAGCCACACTACGGTTCCAACGGAAACCATATTGGGGCGGTTCAGCGTGGGGTGCGCCGGGGTACTGGGGGCATGGGTCGCAGATGTCACATAGACATTATGTCTGTAAAAGTCCGTGCTGCCCAACGCAAACCGCCTTTTGGAAGGACTTTTTCTACAAAGACGCGAAATCGCGGTGAAAAGTTCCCCGGGGCCGTTCATATTGGTCACCCGCTGGTGTGATCGATAGCATCAGGACGTGACTTCTCAGGCATCCACGGCGCCGGTCAACTCCTGGCCCCGCCTTATCTCGGCGTTGATCAAAGGCACGGACCTCACGGCCGACGACACCTCCTGGGCCATGGACAGGATCATGTCCGGAGAAGCGACGCCGGCCCAGATTGCCGGCTTCCTGGTGGCGCTCAGCGCCAAGGGCGAGACGGTGGAGGAACTGTCCGGCCTGGTGGAGACGATGCTGCTGCATGCCAACCCGATCTCGATCGCAGGCGAAAAGCTGGACATCGTCGGCACCGGGGGCGACCAGCTCAACACTGTGAATATCTCCAGCATGGCAGCCCTGGTGGCTGCCGGGGCCGGCGCAAGAGTGGTCAAGCACGGGAACCGCGCCTCGTCGTCGTCCTCGGGTTCCGCGGACGTGCTGGAGGCACTCGGCGTGCGGCTGGACCTGCCCATAGAGAATGTGGCGAGGAACGCCGCAGAGGCTGGTATCACCTTTTGCTTCGCGCAGGTCTTCCACCCGTCATTCCGCCACACCGCCGTGCCGCGCAGGGAACTTGCCATCCCCACTGCCTTTAACTTCCTGGGCCCGTTGACGAACCCGGCACGGGTGCAGGCCTCGGCTGTCGGCGTCGCCAATGCACGGATGGCTCCCCTGGTGGCAGGAGTACTGGCGCAGCGGGGGAGCAGGGGCCTGGTGTTCCGAGGAGACGACGGGCTGGACGAGCTCACCACCACTGGACCGTCCACTGTATGGGAGATCCGGGACGGTGCCGTCACTGAAGCGGGGTTCTCGCCGGAAGACCTGGGCATCAGGCTGGCGACAGTCGAACAGCTTCGTGGCGGCGATGCGGAGGCCAACGCCCAGGTGGTGCGCGACGTGCTTGCAGGACAGGAAGGCCCTGTACGCGATGCGGTTCTGCTCAATGCGGCGGCCGGGCTCGTGGCGTTCGACACAGCCGCCGAAGGGACCTTCCTGGAGCGGATGCGCACGGCTTATGTCCGCGCCCAGCAGTCCATAGATTCCGGAGCGGCGGCTGCCGTGCTCGATAAGTGGGTCGCGCTGACCCGCCCCTGATCCGGCCGGCTTACTGCTCGAATCCTAGGGCGAAGGCGGCGTCGAGGTCGTGTTGTGAGTAGGCCCGGAAAGCAATGTGCGTAGTCGTGTGCACTACAGCGGGCACCTTGGAAAGCTTGTCTGCAATGACGTCGGCGAGGTCCTCGTGCCTGGCCACCCGCGCTACGGCGATCAGGTCCCATTCACCGGTCACCGAATACACCTCACTGATTCCCTCGATGGCCGAGATCTCTTCAGCCGTTTCCGGAATGCGGGCGGCGTCGGTCTTGATCAGAACGAATGCGGTGATCACGGTGAATCCTTTCGGATCAGTTGCGCCGTAGCAATGCCCGGCAAGCTTTTCGGTGCTGACAGCCTATTACATCAGGGCAATGTTCCCCGCGAGGTTGAGCGCACAACGAGCCCTGCCAGCAAGCGATAGCCGAGCAGCAGAACGCCCAGGCTCAGGAACGCGACGATCACGAAGGGGAGCACTACCGTTTGTCCTGTGAGGGCGCGCAGGAGCATGCCGCCTGCCAGGCTGCAAAGCCAAATCACGACGCCGGCCCATCGCACCTTCAACGGGTGCAGCCATGCACGGGAGGCCAGCCAGCCTATCGCCGCGCCGGCCAGGAACGGCCACGCGGTTAGCAGCACCCCCGCCACTACGTCTCCACGTTCGTGGGCTCCGCGTCCGACAGCGGCAAACAGCATGATCAGCACGGCGTCAGTCAGTGCCACAGCGGCTACGGGCCAGGGGGACCGCAGGTCGCGGCGGCTAAGCAGGGAAGGCATGCTTCGAGCCTAGCGTCCACAGGCTGCGTCTTCGTGCCGTTGTGTGTGGCAAGTGGCAGGGTTAGGCTCGGGGCGGAAGGGGGCACCATGCCGCGCAATATTGGAACCTGCCTGTGGTTTACGGACCAGGCTGAGCAGGCAGCCGAGTTTTACACGTCTGTTTTTGACGGGGGACGGGTCGTGAATGTGTCGCGGTTTGGCGACGGCGGGCCGGGTGGTTCCGGCCACGCGGCCGCAGTCGAATTCGAGATTGAAGGGCGACGGTTCATGGCACTTAACGGATCCAGGGGAGCACCTTTTACCGCGGCTGTCTCACTGGTGGTTGACTGCGAGAACCAGCAAACCATCGACAGGTACTGGAATGCGCTGACTGCCGGCGGTTCCGAGGGACGCTGCGGATGGCTTACCGACCGGTTTGGCCTGACGTGGCAGATCGTGCCCACCGGATTGCCCGGGCTGATCGGTGGCCCTGATGCCGCTGGGTCGCGCCGCGCCATGGATGCCATGTTGGGAATGGGCAAGCTTGACGTAGACGCACTCCAGAAGGCCTACAGGGGCTGAGCGCCGGTGGGCAGGGGAGTTGGCTGCTGTGCGGGCATCGGGCTGTGAACAAGGCGCTGTGGATCTGCTCCCTGCTCGGGGCGGCCGTCGGGATCACGCTGGGATTGGCTGTCTTTGACAATCCTGTGCTGGGCTTCGCGCTGGGGCTCGGCGTGGGGGCGCTGGTTGGTACTTCCATCGGGCGCAGGGCATAGCTTCACATTTCGCTGCTTTGGCCTCACGCCAGGCGCCTCGCGCGTAGGAGTGCAGGGAAGAGAAGCCATCGTGCCGCGACGGGGATATCAAAAGCGTTACTTGACATAATGTAGATTATCGGCGTTTTCCAAGTGGTGTCGGACAGGGGTTCCCTGAGCCGCATGAGATGGCAAACGGGCAGGTCAGGCCATTGTCTAAACGTCCGGCCTCGCTAAGAATGAGTTGATGACGGTCTACGTGCAAGCCCTCGAAACCGCAGTTCCACCAACGAAGCTCATCCAGTCCGAGGCCCGCGACGTGTTCGCAGCACAGCCGGGCCTGACACGGCTTGGCTCCAGGCTGGTCAGCACGTGCTTCGATTCCGCCGCGATCGATACCCGGTATACGGCCGTCGATGAGCTGACGATGGATCACGGCGCTGACGATCCACAGTTCTTCGACGCGGCCACGGGCCTGCTCCTGAACCCGAGCACCAAAGTCCGCAACGAGATCTTCGGCCGCGAGGCCACCAGGCTCTTCGTCCAGGCCGCGCGCGCTGCGGTGAATGCGTGTCCGGACCTCAATTTACTTGACATAACTCATCTGGTCACCGTCTCCTGCACGGGCTTTTTCAACCCCGGGCCTGACTACAAGATCGTCAGGGAGCTTGGCCTGGACCCCGCCGTGCAGCGTTACCATCTCGGATTCATGGGCTGCTATGCGGCCTTTCCCGCCCTTCGTGCGGCTAAACACTTCTGCGAGGCGGACCCCAACGCCGTCGTCCTGGTGGTCTGCGCGGAACTCTGCTCCCTGCACGTGCGCACCTCCAATGATCCGGACACCATCATGGGATCGGCACTCTTTGCCGATGGTGCCGCAGCGGCGGTCATCACCGCCCGTCCCGGCACGCGGGAATCAGCCCTGCTCCAGCTGGACCACTTCGAGACAGTCCTCACGCCTGTCGGAGAGGACTCCATGGCCTGGAACATCGGCGACCACGGGTTCGAGATGATCCTGGGTAATTACGTGCCGCATATCATCGATGACCACATCATCGGCGCCCTCCGGCCCCTGCTGGCGCGGGACCCGGAACTCGAGCCCCTCCCCTACGCCTCCATCCCCCACTGGGCGATCCACCCCGGTGGCCGGAGCATCCTGGACAAAGTCCAGTCCCGCCTGGAGCTCACGGACACCCAGTTGGTCCCCGCCCGGGAAACACTGCGCAATTACGGCAACATGAGCAGCGCAACGGTCCTCTTCGTCCTCAAACACATTCTGGCGCAGCCGCCTGTAACAGACTCCGGTCAGAAAGACGCCGGCGAACGGATCTGCTCGATGGCCTTCGGACCCGGACTGACCGTGGAGACAGGGCTTTTCACCAAGCTGCGGCAGCAGCCGGACGTCGCAACAGGCGTGTCAGAGCCCGGCCGGGCGCAAGTGCCGGTGGGCTGAGCATGCCACTCCTGATGCGGCGGCGGGCGGCAGCGGCGGAAGAGCTCATGGACCGGCCGGACTGCGATCCCGCCCGCCTGGAAAACACGTACCGCCAGTTCGGCGTGGTTAATCGCGTGGTGTCGGGATGGCGCCGGCTCTACGTCCGTGAAGTGCGTCCGCTCCTCGCCCCGACCGGCACGGCAACGCTTCTGGACGTCGGGTCCGGCGGCGGAGACCTCGCCGTCACCCTGCGCCGATGGGCACGAAGCGACGCTTTCGACCTTCGGATCACCGGGATCGACCCTGATCCCCGGGCCATTGCTTTTGCCGTCCAACGCCCCCCAGTGAGTGGCGTGGAATTCCGCCAGGCGCACAGCTCCGACCTGGTTGCTGAGGGCAGGCGCTACGACCTGGTGGTCTCCAACCATGTCCTCCACCATCTCAGCCCGGCCCAGCTCCACCAGCTGCTGGAGGACACGGAAACCCTCGCCACCCGCCTCTGCCTCCACAATGACCTTCGCCGCAGTCCTGCCGCCTACGCACTGTTCAGCGTGGCGGCGCTGCCGTTCAGGCACTCGTTCATCCGGGCAGACGGGCTGACATCCATCCGCCGGAGCTATACACCGGCCGAACTCACCGCGGCAGCGCCGCCGGGCTGGGCGGTGGCCCGCACCGCTGCCTTTCACCACGCGCTCGTGCGCCGTGCCTGAAGCGAGGCCGGATGTCGCCATTGCCGGGGGCGGCCCTGTCGGGCTGTACCTGGCTGTCCTGCTCCTGCAGCAAGGGCTCAGCGTTCGGGTGTATGAACAGCGCCGCACCCGCGAACGTCACTCGCGGGCCATCGGGATCCATCCCCCGGCACTGCGCGCGCTGGCCCTGGCCGGGGCCGCTTCGGCGATGGTGCGGGACGGCGTCCCGATCCGTTCCGGCTTGGCCATGAGCCGGGGGCGGGTGGTGGGCAGAATGGACTTTGGTGGCGTCGCGGAGGATTTTCCCTTCATCCTGGCGCTCCCGCAGTTCCGGACAGAGGAGATCCTGGAGGAACGGGTCCTCGCCCTCGACTCCGGGGCCATCGTGCGGGGCGCGAAGGTTACAGGAGTAGCGGACGACGGCGGCGCGGTCACCTTCACGGTCCGCTACACCACGGGCAGGACACCCCCAGCCGTACTCACCGCCGGGGTCCTGGTCGCCGCGGACGGCGCCCGGTCCGGTTTGCGGGACTATTTCGGCCCGGCCGTGGTCAGGCGGAACTACCCGGACCACTACCTGATGGGAGACTTCGCGGCCGGGGACCTGGACGCGGAGCGGGCGGTCCTGTTCCTCGAACCGGACGGAATCGTGGAGTCCTTTCCCCTGCCCGGCCATCTGCGGCGCTGGGTGGTGCGGTTGCCGGCGCCCGCAGGCAACGCGGATGCGACTGAGCTGGGCAGGCTGGTGCGCCAGCGGACCGGGATCAATCCGGCTCCGGCGACGAACACCATGCTGAGCGCCTTCAGTGTCCGCTCCGCGATTGCCCGTGACTCCGTGCGCGGCCGGGCCGTCCTGCTGGGGGACGCCGCGCACGAGATCAGCCCCATCGGCGGCCAGGGAATGAACCTGGGCTGGCTGGATGCCGCCTCCCTGGCGCCGCTGATGCCGCGCATCCTGGCCGGTCCCTACCCGGCGGGGGAACTGCGGGACTACGGGCGTGCCCGGCACCGGGCAGCACTCGTGGCCAGGCGCCAAGCCGAAATCAACATGCTGCTGGGCCGCCCCCTGCCCGCTCCCCTGCTCACCGCGCGCAATGCCGCCGTCGGCGCCGCCGCGGCAGTTCCAACGGTCAACAGATGGGTGGCCCGCCGCTTTACGATGCAGTCGGATACCAGCGGGCCGGCATAACGGCCCAGGACTGCCGGCCGGCCGATAGGCTGGGTCCATGACCCATACCCCTCCGCGGACGCCACTGGGCGCCGCGGAAATCAGCGACCTGGTGGACCGGATCCTCGACGCCGGCACCCTGCCGCCCATTGTGCAGGCGGGCCATCCGGCCCTGCGCCAGCAGGCCGCGGCCTTCGACGGCCAGTTGTCACGGGACCGGCTGGAACGGTTAATCGGTCTCATGCGGCAGGTGATGCATGAGGCCCCCGGCGTCGGTCTTGCGGCACCCCAGCTGGGCATTCCCCTCCAGCTTGCGGTGCTCGAGGACCAGTTCGACGTCGATCCGGAGGCCGCCACCCTGCGGCGACGAAGCCCGCTGGAATTCCTGGCCATCCTGAATCCGCGGTACGGCCCCGCCGGGCCCACCACGGCGGCGTTCTATGAAGGCTGCCTCTCGCTCAACGGTCTCCAGGCCGTCGTGGCTCGTCCGGAGTCGGTGGTGCTGGAGTTCCAGGCGCCCGACGGCGCGGCGCAGCGCCGGGAGTTCTCGGGCTGGCAGGCCCGCATTGTGCAGCATGAGACGGACCATCTCAATGGAATCCTCTACCTTGACCGGGCGCAACTCCGATCCCTGAGCACCAATGCCGAGTACGCCGCGCACTGGGCCGAGGCCGGTACCGGCAAGGCACAGGAAGGGCTGGGCTTCGACGCCACCCCTGCAGGAATCAGTGTCCCGGGGGCGCATCCCGATGCCTGACGCTGCCCTGCCGCTGCTGTGCCCGGTGTGTTGCGGTCCCCTCAGCCGGGCGGGCGTCGGGGCAGCCGCAGCGCGAACGCTTTCCTGCGCATCGGGCCACAGCTTCGACGCAGCCCGGCAGGGCTACTTCAACTTCCTGGTGGGCAAAGGCACTCCCTTCGAACCGGACTCCGCCGCGATGGTGGAAGCACGCGTCAACTTCCTGTCCCGCGGGCATTACCTGCCGCTCGCCCGGGCGGTGGCAGCCGCCGTCGTGCCTTCCCTGGGTGAGCACCCGGCTGTCCTTGACTCAGGAACGGGAACCGGCCACTACCTGCGGGCCGTACTTGATGCTTCGGCAGCGGCGGGAAGGCCGGCCGCCGCGCTGGGCCTGGACATTTCGAAGTTCGCGCTGCGCCGCGCTGCGCGCCTGAATCCGGAAGCCCTCAACGTGGTGTGGGACGTGTGGCGGCCGCTGCCGCTCGCCGACGATTCAGTCGACGCCGTCACCGTCGTCTTCGCTCCCCGCAACCCGGCCGAGTTCGCACGCGTCCTGAGACCCGGCGGCCGCCTCGTCGTGGTGACCCCGCGCCCCGGCCATCTCAACACTGTCGCGGACCTGACCGGCATGTTGGGGCTTGAAGAAAGCAAGGAGGACCGACTGGGGCAGGCCATGGCCGAACATTTCGATACCCACAGTGCGGCCCCCGTGGATATTCCGCTGGAGCTCTCCCGCCAGGACGCTGCCGACCTGGCGCTCATGGGTCCGGCCGGACACCATCTGGACAGGGAGAGCGTGGAGGCGCGTCTTGCCGGCGTGCCGGAACCCCTCCAGGCGGGCGCACGGTTCCAGGTAACGGTATTCGCGGTTCGGTGACGGCCCTTACCGGGCACGTGTCGGCCCACTGCGGTCTTGCGGATAACGAGTTGGCCACGGTAAGGCTGCCGACCGTATGATCCTGCCCACAGTGCACCCGCCGCGCCTACGATGGGAAGACAGGCACAGGCGGCACCGCGCGCGGTTGCCGTGCTGCGAAGGGGGCACGAAGTGTTCGAATGGTTGGGCGAAAACTGGTGGGCGTTGTGGCTCACGGCCTTCCTTGCCTTTGCCGTGGTCGAAATGATCACCCTGGATCTCTTTTTCATCATGCTGGGAGGCGGCGCCCTCGCTGCACTCGTCGCGGATTTCGCCGGCGCGGACCTTTGGCTGCAGATTGTCGCCTTTTGCGTGGTTTCACTGCTGATGATCGGATTTGTCCGGCCCGTCGCCCTGGCGCACTTAAAGAACGGGCCGGCAACCCAGCGCAGCAACATCGACCGGCTTATCGGCGAGCACGCCGTGGTGATGGAAGCGGTGACGTCCGACGGCGGCCTGGTCAAGATCGGGGGCGACGTCTGGACTGCGCGCACCGCCTCGGGAATCCTGCCGGCGGGGCAGCGCGTCGTCGTGTCCGCGATCGAGGGAGCCACAGCAGTCGTGTCAGCCGACGCCGTCGAACCGCCGCCTGCGGGCGCCGCCTGACCGCCCCGGCGCAGCCGGTACCGCTACAGCCACAACTGATTGGGGAAGAGGGAATAGATGGATATCGCCGGAGGTGCCGCGCTGACCATAGTCCTCGCGGTCCTGATCGTCTTTGTGATTATTGTCCTGGTCCGTTCGGTACGGATCATTCCGCAGGCCAGGGCGGGCGTGGTGGAGCGGCTGGGCAAATACCAGCGCACGCTGAACCCGGGACTGACCATCCTCATCCCGTTCGTGGATCGGCTCCTCCCCCTTCTGGACCTGCGCGAGCAGGTTGTCTCCTTTCCGCCCCAGCCGGTGATCACCGAGGACAACCTGGTGGTATCCATCGACACCGTGGTCTACTTCCAGGTCACCGATGCGCGGGCGGCCACCTACGAAATCGCCAACTACATCCAGGCCGTGGAACAGCTCACCACAACCACCCTGCGAAACGTGGTGGGCGGCCTGAACCTCGAGCAGGCCCTCACCTCCCGAGACCAGATCAACGGGCAGCTTCGCGGTGTCCTCGACGAGGCCACCGGCCGATGGGGCATCCGGGTCTCGCGGGTGGAGCTCAAGGCCATCGACCCGCCGCACTCCATCCAGGACTCGATGGAAAAGCAGATGCGTGCCGAGCGCGACCGCCGGGCGGCCATCCTGACCGCCGAAGGCACCAAGCAGTCGGCCATCCTCACCGCCGAAGGCCAGCGCCAGGCCTCCATCCTCGCGGCCGAGGGTGACGCCAAGGCCGCCATCCTGCGGGCGGACGGTGAAGCGCAGGCCATCCAGAAGGTCTTCGATGCCATCCACCGGGGAAACCCCGACCAGAAGTTGCTGGCCTACCAATACCTGCAGACGTTGCCCAAGCTGGCCGAAGGGTCGGCGAACAAACTCTGGATCATTCCCAGCGAAGTGGGCGAGGCGCTCAAGGGAATCGGGAACGCGTTGGGCGGGACCAGTCCGGACGCCTCCGGCGGCCTGTTCGATGAAGCGGGCACTCCTCCGGTGGATCCCGTGGCGGACCGGGCCGAACCCTAGGCGCACCGTAACCCTGGGCTAACCGGGCCGAACAAGGCCGGAGGACCCTCCTAGGGACCCTCCGGTTTTTGCCGCGCAGCCCTCTGCGCCCGTATAATGGGGTATTTGTCCGGCTTGAGCAAATCTGCCGGAACAAGAGAGCTTGGCGATGCGTTGAATCTTATGATGCAGCAAAGCGCAAACGATAGTCCGGTGATGCCACGGTGCCGCCGGCTTCCGCGGAGTCCCGCTCCGCGAACCGACCAGAGGGAGAAATCATGAGCGATCGCAGCCTGCGGGGCATGCGCCTTGGTGCGCAGAGCATGGAGACCGAGTCCGGAGTTGAGCCGGCTCCGCGCCAGCGCGTTGAATACCGTTGCGAGGACGGCGAGCAGGTGTTTGTCACCTTCTCCTCCGAGGCAGAGATTCCTCCGGTGTGGGTTTCCAAGACCGGCAAGGAAGCCCTCCTGGTTGACGGCGAACGTCCTGATACCAGCAACGACAAGGCTGTCCGGACGCACTGGGACATGCTCCTGGAACGCCGCTCCCTGCCCGAGCTCGAGCAGATCCTTGAGGACCGCCTCACCATCCTGCGCGAACGCCGCGGAGAACGGCGCAGCGCCTAGGACCCGGCTTCACCACCGGCCTCTTATGCCGTAGCGCAAAAGGGGGCGGCCGCTGCAACTGCAGCGGCCGCCCCCTTCGGTGTTCAGATCCGTTTCGGCGGTCGGACCCTTAGGGGCGGGCGGCCTTCCGGCGGGTCAGGGTGTTCCAGCGGGCCAGCAGGCCCCACTTGGTGACGTTAATCATTGCCTCGACAACGATGTTGCCGCTCATCTTGGAGGCACCCAGCTCGCGCTCGACAAAGGTGATGGGCCGCTCCTCGATCCGCAGGCCCAGCTTGGCCACACGCCAGGCGAGGTCCACCTGGAAGCCGTAGCCCACAGAGTCCACCTCAGCCAGGTTCAGTTTTTCCAGCGTGGTGCGTCGGAATGCGCGGTAGCCGCCCGTGACGTCCTTGATCTTCAGGCCAAGCATGAGCCGTGCGTAGGTGCTGCCAACGCGGGAGATGGCCTGGCGGTACAGCGGCCAGTTCACCACGCTGCCGCCGGGCACCCAACGGGAGCCCATGGCCAGGTCCGCGCCCTGCTCAATGGCTTCGAGGAGCTGGGGCAGTTGTTCCGGCTGGTGGGAGCCGTCGGCGTCCATTTCGACCAGAATGTCGTAGCCGGCGTCCAGGCCCCACTTGAACCCTGCGATGTAGGCGGCCCCGAGGCCTTCCTTGCCTTTGCGGTGAAGAACATGGACTTGGGCGTCCTCGGCTGCGAAGGTGTCTGCCAGCTTGCCGGTACCGTCAGGGCTGTTGTCGTCAACCACCAGGACATCCGATGCCGGCACTGCGTCCCGGAGCCGCTTCAGCGTCTTGGGCAGTGATTCCAGCTCGTTGTAGGTGGGGATGATGGTAAGGACGCGCACTGAGGGCCTTTCCGGGTGGGAGCGGTCGGAGCGCCTGGCCGTCAAGGCATGACCGGCAGGCGCAACTATCCATTATAGGGCGGCGGTTAGATGATCCGTGGTCACGCCCGGAGCACAGGGCTGGCGAACAATTCCGCTCCGTCCCGGACGGTCTGGAGACACACCGGATCCGTGCCCCTATCCAGGGCAGGAAGGAGCGGAGTGCGGGCCCTGGGGTCAGTGCTCCAAGACTGCACCCGGCCGTCGGCCACCTGCACCATGAGCTCTTCAACCTCCCAGACGGCGAAACTTGCCGGGGCTCCCGGGACAAGCTGCCCGGCCATGGGGTTGCGGTACCTGGCAGCCCGCCAGCCGGCACGGGTGTGTCCCAGAAACGCGGCGCGGGCGGAAATCCGTTCGGTATCCGTATGGTGCTCCAGGCAGGCGCGGACACTGGACCAGGGCCGCAACGGGGTCACCGGGCTGTCGCTGCCGAAGCAGACGGGAACGCCGGCGGAGTAGAGCGTGGCGAACGGGTTCATGCCGCGGCTCCGCTCCCCCAGTCTTTTGCCGTAGAGTCCTCCCGGGCCTCCCCATACCGCATCGAAGGCCGGCTGGGCACTGACCGTCACCGCATAGTGGGCCAGCTTCTGCACGGCGCCGGCATCGATCATCTCGACGTGTTCAAACCGGTGGCCAGCAGCACGGATGCGTTGTTCACCCACCTCAGCGGCGGCAAGGTCCAGCGCCGTCAGGGCGGCGTCGAGGCCGGCGTCGCCAATGACGTGGAAGCCGCCTTGGAGACCCGCGAGCGAGCACGCCGCCAGGTGGGCCGCAGCTTCCTCCACCGTCAGGTAGAGACTCCCGCGTTCCCCGGGCGCGTCGGAATATCCGTCCCGCAATGCTGCGGTCCGCGAACCAATGGACCCGTCGATGTTCAGGTCCCCGGCGAGTCCGTGGACAGTGCCGCCGAATTGCCCGGCCAGCTCCCTGGCGTGTTCTTCCGAGGTGGCAAGTTCGCCCCAGTACGGGAGGACCTCCGGGTACGCTCCGGGACCTGCCGCGTGTGTTCCATTCCAGGCAGCCGCCACGCGCAAGTCCGCTTCGCCGCCGATGTGTGGTGCACCCATTTCAGCCACCGCCACGTATCCGTTGGCCGCAGCCTCGGACAGGGCCCGTTCCTGGTGGCGGCGCAGCACTTCCTCCGGCAATTTGCGCGTGGCCCGCCGGGCGGCCGAGTGCGCGTCGCGCGATACCCTCGCGCCGCCGTCGTACCCTTCCAGCGCGGCGAGCCCCGCTGCGCTGGCGAGAGAGCCCGACACGAGGGCCGAATGCACGTCCACCCGGGCAAGGTAGACCTGCCGGCCGCGGGCAGCCCGCTCCAGCTCTGCCGCCTCAGGGAGGGTGGCATCGACCCAGTTGGTCTCGTCCCATCCGTGGCCCAGGACAGGACCTTCTCCAGGAGCGGCCGCGACGGCGTCCAGCAACTCACGCGCGGAACGCACGGTCCCGAGCTGAAGGGACGCCAGGGCAATGCCTGTCTCGGTCAGGTGCACGTGGGAGTCGACAAAGCCCGGAGCAACAAGCGCTCCCTGCAGATCGATGACGTCCATGGAACTGTCCACAATGGAGGACGCGGCCTGCTCCGATCCCACCCACGCGACGGTATCCCCATCCACCAGCATCGCCGTGGCAAAGGGGTCGGCAGCTGAGTAAACGGATCCGTTACGATACAGGACCGGGGCATGGCGGGAATCAGGCTCAGGGTGGGTCATGAGGAAAGGCTCCTGGCTACGCGCCGGCCCGTTGGCCGGCGGGGTTAGAGAACAGATGAATAAGCGACGACGCCGCGGCGGATCAGTGCGATGGCGTCACCGCACAGCCGGGCCAAGCGGGGATCCAGGCCTGGGATCTTGGCCAGCTGGTCAAGGAGGTCCACCACCTGTTTCACCCAGCGGACGAAATCGCCGGCTGCCAGGTCCGTGCCGCTCAGCACGTCCTGGAGGTGGCGGCCGCGGGCCCACTTGTACACGGGCCACACCAGCCCTAGCTCGGGCTCCCCCGTGAGCGGAAGCTTGTTCTCCTCCTCCACGTCCTCCAGAGCAGACCATTCCCTCACCACGATGTCGACGGATGTTTCCAGTGAAACGCTCGGCATCCGCGGGCGCAAACCCCGGTCCTCGCGCTTGGCCTGGTAGACCAGGACGCTGGCAAGGGCGGCCACCTCGGCGGCATCGAGGTCATCGAATGCGCCCAGCCGGAGGGACTGCGAAATCAGCAGGTCTTTCTCGCCGTAGATCCGGCGCAGCCGCTGGCCGTCAGGGCTGATCACCAGCCCGCCGTCGCCGGCCGGTGCCAGATACCCGTAGGCGGAGAGGACATCGCAGACCCGGTCGAAGGTCTTGGCGATGGTGTTGGTCCGGCCCTGGATCTGGCGGACCAGCCCGTCGGTCTCGCGCCGCAGTTTCCACCAACGTTCCGCCCAGCGGGCGTGGTCCTCCCGTTCGCTGCACCCGTGGCAGGGATGCGCCCTCAGGGCGCGGCGCAGCTCGGTGATCCGCTTTTCCTGGTTAGGCGATGCTGCCGCCCGGCCGAAGTCGTTGCTTCGGTTGTTCCCGGGCGACGGCGGCCTGTTTTCGCGGAGCGCGTTCCGTGCGGACGACGCAAGGTCCCTCCGGGATTTCGGCACTTTGGCGTTGAAGGCTTTGGGGATGCGGATGCGAGTCACCGGCGTGATGGGCCCTTCAAGGTCATCGGTACCGATCCTGCGCAGCTGGCTGTCCAGGGTAAGGATGGCTGGCCGCGGATCACGGCTGCCGTGGTCTGAGCTGAGGACCACGGCCGGTCCCGGCACCCGGCCACCGGGTACGTTGACCACGTCCCCGGGAAGCAGCCGCGCCAGCGAATCGGCACTAATGGACTTCTGTGCGCGGGACATGGACCGGGAGCCGGCATTTTCCGCGTCGGAGAGCTCCCGGCGAAGCCGGGCGTACTCGGTGAAATCCCCCAAGTGGCAGGTCATGGACTTGGCATAACCGGCCAGGGACTCCTCCCGGCTCCGCACCTGGCGGGCAAGTCCCACCACGGAACGGTCCGCCTGGAACTGGGCGAACGAGGACTCAAGGATCTCCCGCGCGCGGGCCCGGCCGAACTGAGCCAGGAGGTTGATGCTCATGTTGTACGTGGGGCGGAAGCTGGAGTTCAGCGGATACGTCCGCCGGGAGGCGAGCCCTGCCACCGCGGTGGGGTCGGTTCCCGGCTGCCAGAGGACCACGGCGTGGCCTTCGACGTCGATGCCCCGCCGCCCGGCGCGTCCCGTAAGCTGCGTGTACTCCCCCGCCGTGATGTCCACGTGGGATTCGCCGTTGAACTTGTCCAGCTTCTCCAGGACTACCGAGCGGGCGGGCATGTTGACTCCGAGGGCAAGCGTTTCCGTTGCGAAGACGGCCTTGACCAGGCCGTCGACGAAAAGCTTTTCCACGACTTCCTTGAACGTCGGCAGCATGCCCGCGTGGTGGGCAGCAAATCCACGGAGGAGGCCGTCGCGCCAGCTCCAGAAACCCAGGACATCCAGGTCATCGGAAGGAATCTCCAGGGCTGCCTCGTCCACCCGCTGGGCGATGATGCGCTGTTCCTTTTCGGTGGTCAGCCACAGGCCCGAGGCTACGCATTGCGCCACGGCAGCGTCGCAGCCGGCCCGGGAGAAGATGAACGTGATGGCGGGCAGCAGGTCCATCCGGTCCAGGCTGGCAATGACCTGCGGCCGGCTTGCCCGCCTCACGGCGGAGCCTTCCTGGCCGCGGGGGGCTGGCCGTTCGCTGCCGCGGCGGCCCCGCTGGTCCCGCCTGCCCGGCCTGCTCCGGAAACCCTGCTGGACCTCGCTGCGGGCTACAGCCAGGAGGTCCGGGTTGACGTCGAAGCCGCGGCTGGAGGGAAGTTCCCTGGCGGACCCGGTGCGCTCCTCGTTCAACGGCGGCGCGATCTCGTCGAAGGTGGTTTCGCCGGCGAACAGGTCCATGATCCGGCGGCCCACCATGACGTGCTGCCACAGCGGCACCGGGCGGTGTTCGGAGACGATGATGTCCGTATCTCCCCGCACGGTATCCAGCCAGGCGCCGAACTCCTCGGCGTTGGAGACGGTGGCGCTGAGTGAAACGACCTGCACCTCGCTGGGAAGGTGGATGATGACCTCTTCCCACACGGCGCCGCGGAACCGGTCCGCAAGGTAATGCACCTCGTCCATGACCACGTAGCCGAGGTCGAACAGTGTTTCGGAGTCCGCGTAGAGCATGTTGCGCAGGACCTCGGTGGTCATCACGACGACGGGCGCGTCCCCGTTGATGCTGGTATCGCCGGTGAGGAGCCCGACGTTTTCGGCACCGTATCTCTCGCCCAGTTCGCTGAACTTTTGGTTGCTAAGGGCTTTGATGGGCGTGGTGTAGAAGGCCTTGAGGCCGCGCTGCAGGGCAAGGTAGATGGCGAACTCGCCCACGATGGTCTTACCGGCCCCGGTGGGCGCAGCAACCAGGACGCCCCTGCCCTCCTGGAGGGAGCGGCATGCCTGCCGCTGGAAGTCATCGAGCTCAAAGTCCAGTGTCCGGATAAAGGAACCCAGGTAAGTGGCCGCCTCAGCCCTGCGCTCTGCGCTGGCACGGTATCTTTCGGCAGGTGACAGTTCTTCGGGATCGCTGGGACCGCCGGGCTGGGGCCCTGAAGAAAACGGCCCGGTGTTGGAGGACATACCCCAAGCCTACTGGGAGCTCAGAGGTTCTTAAGCTCGCTGCTTGGTGTGGCGATGTTGGCCGACGCTTCGGTTTCCTCGGCACGTTTAGCCGTGCGCCGGTCCCGCCGTTTGTCGTTCATCAGGCACAGCACCACGGCCAGGAAGAACAACGCCAGCATGGGAATGGCAAGGTAGAACATGCTCATGGCATCCGCACCGGGAGCCGCCATTGCAGCGAACAGGCACACCAGGAACACCGTGATGCGCCAACTCTTCACCAGCTGGGCGCCGCGGAGCAGACCGGCCACGTTGAGCCCGAAAAGGACGACGGGCAGGAGGAAAGCAATGCCGAAGGCCAGCATCAGGCGGGTCACGAACGACAGGTACACCTGTGCGGTGATGAAGTTCGACGCTCCGGCAGGAGTGAAGTCGGTCAGGACCCGCACCGCGTTGGGCAGCACCAGCCAGGCGAGCACCACGCCGCCGACGAACAGGGGAACGGCGGCCGCCACGAAGCCGAGCGCCATGCGGCGTTCCTTCTTGTGCAGACCGGGAACAATGAAGGCCCAGAGCTGGTATAGCCAGACCGGGCTGGCCAGTATGAGGCCCATGAACACGGAGATCTGGATCATGAGATCGAAGGAGCTCGCCACACCGTCGAAGTTCAGGCTCGCCAGCCGTCCTTCTTTTTCATTGAGATCCGTGATCGGCTTGATGAGGGCCGCAAGCATGGGCTGGTACAGGATGAATCCCGCAACCGTGCCGAGGATGACGCCGATGGCGGACTTAAACAGCCTGTTCCGCAGCTCCCGCAGGTGGTCCACCAGCGGCATGCGGCCTTCGGGGTTTGCCTGCCGCCCCATAGCTATGGCCACGTGGGGTGTCAGGCGCGGGACGAGGGCGGAACGTCAGTGCCGTCCACGGGACCGCCCGGGTTCGACTGAGGGTGGTTGACAACCCTGCCCTCTACCGGACCGGGACCGGTTTGTCCGGAGGTGTCCTCGGCCGTGCCCTCTTTCTTCATCTCACGGACTTCGGATTTGAAGATGCGCATGGACTGCCCCAGGCTGCGGGCCATTCCGGGCAGTTTGGGCGCTGCAAAGAGAACAAGCGCCAAAACGATGATGATGATCAGGTGCCAGCCTTCAAGCCTCATGTCTAAATCCTTTCGTCTGCATACATCCTACCTCTAGGTGAGGTCCAGATCTCCAAGCCGTTGGGGCTGGCCGCGGTCCGCTTTGCGCTGCACTCTGCGGCGGCGCCGTTGTTCGCTGCGGACGGCCGTGGATGCCTCGTAATCATGTCGCATTGCGGCAGGGGAGGCAAAAACGGCGGAACCGGGAAGAGCCAAGCGTGCATTGGCCGCCTTCGTCGCAGCGTCGCGGACGGCAGAATCGAGTGGCCCCAGCCTGCCCAACTGCTCCCCTGCCGCGCCAAGGTCCGCCATAGTGGCCATGAACTGGCGGAACAGGCGGATGCCCAGCAGGACATAGAACAGCAGGGCCAGCGCCACGAGGGACACCCAGATCAATATCCACGACCACCAAGGCATGCTGAAAAGTCTAGCCTTCGTATTTGGCCAGCGCGTCCGCGAGCCAGTGCCGGGTCGCGTCGCCGAGCCCGGTTGGCGCGAGTATCCTGGCCGTTCCGCCGTGCTGGGCCACGAACATTGGCAGCCAGGCCGTGTTGCCGAAACGGATGTCCGCCACCATTCCGCCGTCCGGCAATTCCGCCACCCGCTCGGCGTAATAGTCCTCCGCGAGTCCCCTGCCCTGCCGGGTCAGCTGCACAGTGACCGTGGTGTCGCCGTCGTTCGGGGTGAAGAGCCTTTCCGGCACTCCCCCGGCGCCCGCGGCCGCGGCGGAAGCCCCGCGGCCATTCGGCACCAGTTCCTCTACCCGGTCCAGCCGAAAATTGCGGATGCCCTGGACCAGGTGGCAATACGCTTCGAAGTACCAGACATCATCCTGGGAATAGAGCCGGATCGGATCAACGTCGCGGACGGTCAGGCTGTCCCGCTGCGGTGAAAGGTAGGTCAGCCGCAGCTGGCGGCGTCCGGTGATGGCATCGCGGACGGTGTCATGGACAGCCATGGCTGCCGGGGCGACCGTGGGGCCGGACAGTGCGGCAGCCCGGCGTCCCACGTCGCCGGCTGCCGCACTAAGCTTCAGTGCCACCGCTTCCAGCGCCCCTCCGTCGGCCACGCCCGGCAGGCCTCGCAGGGTCTCAACCCCCGTCAGCAGGGCGGACGCCTCCTCCGTTGTAAACCGCACTGGCCTGGTGAGGTCAAGGTCCTGGCTGATATAGACGCGCCCGTCCTCCCACTGGATATCCAGCAGGTCGTCCGGATAGCCGCCTGGAAGGCCGGAGCAGATAAGGATGTGGAGGTCGTTCTCCAGTTGCCGGCGGCTGATCCCGAAGTGGGCGGCGACCTCTTCGATGCGCAGGCCCTGGTTATGGACCAGGAACGGCACCAGCTGGAGCATCCGCTGCAGCTGGTCCTCTGAGGTTCCCTTGCGGGTGCCGCGGGGTCCGGTTCCCGGGAACTCGTACCGTGGTTTCGGCGCAGCGCTGAATTCCGATGCAGCGCGCAGGCGCCGCCGGACAGCCTCAACAAGCTCTTCAGGCTCAACCGCAACCGCATCAGGACCGTACGAAGCGATTTCTTCGGCGAGCACCTCAGGATCCCGGAACGGGAGGCGAAGAGTGTCGTAGCCGCCGTCGTCAGCTGCCCCATCTGCTGCGGGCGCCGTGCCGCCGCGCTGCTCAGCACGCCGGCGCAGAGCCAGCAGGCGGCCCTTCCTGACGCGTACGACGGCGGTGCGGAGCGGCAGTTCGGGCAGGCGGTCCAGCTCTTCGCGGATGTTGAAACCGGCGGGCGGGGAGTAGCTGTCCCTGTCCAGCGTAGTGACGGCGCTGGTGAAGCGGGACAGCCGGAAGTGCCTGACCGATTTGCGGGCGCGGTCGAATCCCATGAGGTACCACTGGCCGAACCGGCTGCCCAGGCCCCACGGCTCGACGGTACGGACCTCTTCCCTGCCGGTGCTTCCTGCCAGGTAGGTGAACGTCACGGGGTGCCGGGCGTGCATGGCAGCGACCAGGTCGTCGAACGCCTGGCCGGCGGGCTTGATGCGCGGTTGCACGCCTGCGGGAAGCTCGACGGCGGCCAGGCTTCCGGACGACTGAAGTTTCCGGACTGCGCTACGCGCGGCAGTGCCCAGCGCCGCGCGCTCCCAGAGCTGGGACGCCAGCAGGAGGACTGTCCATTCCTCGGGTCCAAACTGGACTTCCGGCAGCCGGTTGGATTCCTTGCCGATGCGGTAACGCGTGGTGGTGCTGTCGTCCTCTGCCCAGCCGGCGTCGGTCAGAGTCTCCACTTCGAAACCCATCCGGCGGAGGTCGTTTTTGTCCCGTTCGAACATCCGGGCAAAAGCCACGTCGTTGTCGGAGGTGTCGTGGTAGACCTTATCGCGCAGTTCGCTGCGGCCGAGGCCGTAGCGGGTGTTCAGGAGCGCTATCAGGAGGTTCAGGAGTCGTTCGGTACGCGATACGGGCACGGTCGCTACGTTACTAAACCCGGGCCCGGAACGCAGGAAGCGCGACAGCGCCGGGCGACGATGTCGCCTGGCGCTGTCGCGCTGTGCCGGACCGCAGGGGACTTTAGCGTACGCCCACCAGGTCCACCACGAAGATCAGGGCTTCGTTGGGAGCGATAGCTCCGCCGGCGCCACGGGAGCCGTAAGCCAGCTCGGACGGGATTTCCAAACGGCGGCGGCCGCCGACCTTCATGCCGAGGAGGCCCTGGTCCCAGCCTTGGATGACCTGGCCTACGCCCACGCGGAAGTCCAGCGGCGCGCCGCGGCCCCACGAGGCGTCAAACTCTTCGCCGGTGGACCAGGCAACGCCCACGTAGTGAGTGGACACAGTGTCTCCCGCTTTGGCTTCGCGACCGTCACCTTCAATCAGGTCGGTGATGACGAGCTCCGTGGGGACGTCGCCTTCCGGGAAATCGATCTCGGGCTTCTGGCGGTCGAATTCGCGCTGTCCAAATGACATGCTTGCTCCTTTTCCTGGTTCTGTGCTTCGGCATCGCGGCCAGAGGCCGCGCTTGTACCAGTCTTGCTACTTGGCGCCGAGGATGTCCACTACGAAGACCAGGTCTCCCTTGGCCTTGCCCTGGCCGGCGTCGCCGTATGCCAGGTCCTTGGGGACCACCAGCAGCACGCGCGACCCAACCGTCTTGCCGGCCAGCCCCTGGGTCCAGCCCTTGATGACCTGGTTCAGCGCGAAGGATGCCGGTTCGCCGCGGTCAAAGCTCGAATCGAACTTCTCACCGCCTTCGAGGTTCACGCCCACGTAGTTGACGGTCAGGGTGTCGGTGGCTTTGACCACGGCTCCCTTGCCCTTGATGAGGTCCTGCGCCACCAGCTCCTTGGGAACGGATGCACCTTTCACCGAAATCTCCGGGACCCCGTCCTTTTCGGTGACGGTGGGCAGGCCGGCCGGCGGGGTTACGGGTTCACCTTCAGGCTTTTCGAGGGCCGGGGCGACGTCCTTGGCCGAAAGGACCTTGATGACCAGCAGCTGCGTGGGCTGCGCCTGGGCGCCTTCCGCGCCGGCCTGGCCCGGAACCGCGAGGGCCAGGCTGGAGCCGACCTTGGCGCCGACAAAGGCGTTGTAGATGACGGCGCTTCCGGTCTTGAGCTCCTCGTTCAGCTCCAGCGGTTCCGGATCGTTCGGGAAGGTATCCTCCAGGGTGCTGCCGTCGGTACCGTTCAGCGCGAGGATGGAGATGTTCGCCAGCTGGTTCGCCTTGAGGGGGTCACCGCTGCCTTCGGCCACCACCTTGACGGTTGGTTCTGTGACTTCCAGGGGCTTATCGAACTCGACGCCGGGGGCCTTCTTGTCCCCGTTGTCGGTCAGTTTGAGGGAGTCGAACTTTGCAGTCTCCCCGGCAGATTGGCTGCTGGGCTCCGGCTCGGATGCCGTACCGCTGCAGGCGGTGAGCATCAGCAGGCCGGGGAGAAGGATTGCTAGTAGTCGGCGCACGTAAAAAACTTTCGTCGGGGCAGGATGGATGCAACAGGTCCGCGGAAGGCGGACAGCGTCGCCACGGGCCGGCAAAACGGCCCTGTCCAGAATAGCCCCTCAAGCTGGGAGTCAGCCCATAGTCTCCAGGAGCGCATCCACGCGTTCATCCACGCTGCGGAAGGGATCCTTGCACAGGATGGTCTGGTGTGCCCGGTCGTTAAGCTTCAAGTGCACCCAGTCCACCGTGTAGTCCCGGCCCAGTTCCTGGGCACGGCGGACGAAGTCTCCACGGAGCTTGGCACGCGTGGTCTGGGGCGGGGCATCGACAGCGTCCTTGATGATGGTATCGTCCACGATCCGCCGTACAGCGCCCCGCGACTGCAGCAGGTAGTACAGGCCGCGTGAGCGGGAAATGTCGTGGTAGGTCAGGTCCAGCTGGGCAATGCGGGGTGCGTCAAGGCCGAGCCCATGGCGTTCCCGGTAGGAGTCCATCAGTTTCTTCTTGATGGCCCAGTCGATTTCGGTTTCGATGCCGCGGGTGTCGCCGGATTCAATCGCTTTCAAGGTCCGTTCCCACAGATCCAGGATCAGCGGCACGTGCGGATTGTGTGCGCCATGGTCGTGGACGAAGGCCGTGACTTTGGAGAGGTACTCCTGCTGGATTTCGAGGGCGGTCAGCTGCCGGCCGTTAGCGAGCCGGACGAGCGCCCTGCCGCTGAGGTCGTGGGAGATCTCGCGGATGCTCCGGATAGGGTTTTCCATCCGCATGTCCCGCATGATGACACCGGCCTCGATCATGCGCAGCACCAGGTCCACGGTGCCCACCTTCATGAGGGCCGTGGTTTCGGACATGTTGGAGTCGCCAACGATAACGTGCAGGCGGCGGTAGAACTCAGCGTCCGCATGCGGTTCGTCCCGGGTGTTGATGATCGGGCGCGACCGGGTGGTGGCTGAGGATACGCCCTCCCAGATGTGGTCTGCGCGCTGGGAGAAGGCATAGGTGGCGCCGTGCGGGGTCTTGAGGATTTTGCCGGCCCCGGCAATGAGCTGGCGGGTCACCAGGAACGGAATCAGGATTTCGGCGAGCCTGGAAAACTCGCCGCGCCTCGGGATCAAGTAGTTCTCATGGCTGCCGTAGGAGTTGCCGGCCGAATCCGTGTTGTTCTTGAAGAGGTAGACGGTGCCGTTGAAACCTTCGGCCGCCAAGCGGGCCTGGGCCTCGTCCACGAGGTCGTCCAGGATGAGTTCGCCGGCCCGGTCGTGGGCAATCAGTTGGGCGAGGTCGTCGCATTCCGCCGTCGCGTATTCAGGGTGCGAGCCGACATCCAAGTAGAGTCGCGAGCCGTTGGTGAGGAAGACGTTGGACGAACGCCCCCAGCTGACCACCTTGCGGAAGAGATAACGCGCCACTTCCTCAGGGGCGAGGGGCCGGGAATCCGGGCTGGAATAGGAGATTCCGAACTCGGTTTCGATGCCAAAAATCCGCTTGTCCATCAGTCCTCCCGGTCCAGCAGTGCCGTCATGTCCGCGTCGTTGAGCCGCCGGAACGCCCGCCGGGTGCCCCGGACCGTTTCCGAGAGCCTGTCCAGGACGGCAACCTCAAGGGCACGGGACGGGACAGGGGCAGTCGGCTCTTCCGACTCCGTGGCCGCGGCCAGGCCGGACATAGCCAGACGAACAGCGCCGGCAAAGTTCAGGGATGCCTGCCAGCCGCCCTCGATGGCGGCGGAAACCTTCTCGGCCTGGCCACCCATCACCACAAAGCTGTGTTCGTCGGCAATGGAACCGTCAAAGGTCAGCCGGTAGAGGTGGTCCTCGGCCTGGGTCCGGCCTACCTCAGCGACCGCAAGCTCCACTTCGAAAGGTTTCTGCTCGGCGGTGAAGACGGCGCCCAGGCTTTGGGCGTAGACGCTGGCCAGGCCGCGCGCGGTGACGTCCTCGCGGTCATAGGAGTAGCCGCGGACGTCGGCGTAGCGGACGCCGGCCTGGCGCAGGCTCTCGAATTCGTTGTACTTTCCCACCGCAGCGAAAGCGATCTTGTCGTAAATCTCGCCGATCTTATGCAGGGACGGGGAAGGATTCTCCGCCACAAGCGCAATTCCGTCGGCGCAGCTGATGACCACCACAGACCGGCCGCGGGCGATTCCCTTCCGGGCAAAATCGGCCCGGTCCTTCATCAGCTGCTCGGGAGAAACGTAGAACTGCTGCGTCATCCTAGGCCTCCCGTCCGGCAATGGTCCGTACTTCGATCACATGCCGTGCCGCCGCGGCAAGCCGATCCTCGGGTACACGCCGAGCGCCGGTGGCATCAACGGTGTACACCACGGGCCAGAGCTGGCGGACGGTGTCCGGACCGCCCGTGGCCGAATCGTCGTCGGCCGCGTCGAAGAGGGACTCCACCGCTATGGCCACTGCTTCCTCTTCGCTGAGGTTGGGCCGCCACAGTTTCTTCAGGGCGCCGCGGGCGAAGACGGAACCGGATCCCACCGTATGATGCTCGTGTTCCTCATACCGGCCCCCGGTGACGTCGTAGGAGAACAGCCGCCCGACGCCCGCGCCGGTGTCGAAGCCGGCAAAAAGCGGTACAACAGCGAGGCCTTGCAGGGCCATGGGCAGGTTCCCGCGGATCATGGCGCCCAGCCTGTTCGCTTTACCCTCGAGGCTGAGCTGGGTGCCCTCAATTTTTTCGTAGTGCTCCAGCTCCACCTGGAAGAGGCGGGTCAGGTCGATGGCGATGCCGGCAGTTCCCGCGATGCCCAGGACAGAATAGTGGTCTGCGGGAAACACCTTCTCAATGTGCCTGCTGGCAATGATGTTGCCCATGGTAGCGCGCCGGTCCCCCGCCATCAGCACGCCGCCGCCGTAGCTCATGGCCACGATGGTGGTGGCATGAGGCGCCTGCAGAGGTGCGGCCGGAGTCCCATGCTGGATGTTCCGGTTGTACGGCAGAAGATCGGGACGGTCCCGCTGCAGGTGTTCAGTGAAGGACGAGGTGGCGTTCGCAGCTACCTGGTTGGCGGTTGATTCCTGCACTCATGCACTCCTAGAACGTGGTGGTTCAACTCAGGGTCGGTCCAGCCCCCGGCAGGATGCGGCTTCCGCCACCTCCGGGTTACCTTCTACTGGCCGCCCTTTTGGACGAACGCCCGCACGAACTCTTCGGCGTTGGACTCCAGGACACCATCGATTTCGTCGAGGAGGTCATCCACGCCTTCCGTCGACGCCGAGGCCTGGGCCTCGGGCGGAGCGGGAGGGGCGTCAGGGAGCTCCTCTTCCACCTGGCTGTCCCGCGGTTGCGGCTGCTGCTGCTCCTGACCTGCCATTTCTATCCTCTTTCCTTCCCTGCCGGGCCCTGTGGATCCGGCGATAAGCCCATCCTGCCACGGTGCCGCCGCTGCGGAGCGGTTTACGCCGCAGGCGGAGAAGTTTTGTGTCCCAGCAGTTCCGCAAGGAACGGGGCGGCTTCCCGGTGGCGTTGGAATAACGGGCCGGTCAGTGCTTTGGTTCCCCGCAGCGGCTCCCTGGTGGGTACGCGCTGAAGGCGTCCGGACCCCGGCACGTCGAAGATGACCGAATCCCAACTCGCGCCCACCACGTTCTTGCCGAAGCTGCTCACACACCTGCCCCGGAAAAAGGCACGCGTATCCTGCGGCGGCTCGGACACCGCAGCTGCAATGCCGGCGTCGTCCACAATTCTGTGCATGCGGCCCCGGGCCAGGAACCGGTAGTAGAGGCCCTTCTCGGGCCTTAGATCCGCCCACTGGAGATCCACCAGTCCGAGCCGGGCGTCATCCCAAGCCAGTCCGTCCCGGTTGCGGTAGCCGTTGAGGAGGGAAAGCTTGGCCACCCATTCCACCGAGCCGGCTGCAGCCGGACGGTCCGTATCCAACTGGGTGAGGACTGTGGCCCAACGCTCCAGGACCTCATGGGTGTGGCCGTCACCGTAAGCGGCATCGCCCACTCCGGTGTCCTGGGCGAGTTTCGCTGCTGCCTCGTGGTACATCCACTGGAGATCCAGCGCGGTGACGCGCCGGCCGTCCAAGAGGCGGACTTTTGTGGTGAGCGACGTGTCATGGCTGACCGCCTGGAGTGCCGCGACCGGTTCGTGGACCTCGATCCGGGGGGCGAGCCCTGCCTCGATCAGGCTAAGTACCATGGCGGTGGTGCCAAATTTGAGGTAGTTGGACACCTGGCTCAGGTTGGCGTCGCCGATGATCACGTGCAACCGCCGGTACTTGTCCGCGGTGGCGTGCGGTTCGTCACGGGTGTTGATGATGGGCCTGCGGATGGTGGTTTCAAGCCCGACTTCCGCTTCGAAGAAGTCTGCCCGCTGGCTGATCTGGTAGCCGGGGGCGGAACTGTCCTGGCCTATGCCCACCCTGCCGGATCCGCAGATGACCTGCCGGCTGACGAAGAACGGGGTCAGGCCGCGCACAATCTCGCCGAAAGGCACCGAACGGGGCATCAGGTAGTTCTCGTGCGATCCGTAGGAGACCGACTTGTTGTCCGTGTTGTTCTTGTAAAGATTCACGGGTGGCAGGTCCGGGTCTGCAGCCAGCCGGCGCACCGCCGCGAGCCCCACGAGGTCTCCCGCGGCATCCCAGGCAACGGCGTCGCGGGGATTCGTGACCTCGGGACTGGAATATTCAGGATGGGCGTGGTCGACGTAGAGGCGTGCCCCGTTGCCCAAAACCATATTCATCAGCAGCGTCCCGGACTCGTCCTCCCCGTCGAGTTCCAGGTCCTCCGCGCCGTAGGCGAGGGCCACGGCTTCGGCGTCAAGCACCGGTGGCTGGTCCGTCAGCTGGCTGGGATGGGCGGCAGACCTCTCCAGGGTCCAGCCCCGGGCATCATGGAGGGGTTCCTCGTCCGTATAGTCCCAGCGGGTCTCCGCTCCCCCGGCAGCACGCTGGCGGGTTACCTGGGCGTAGGCCTGGACCACCCGGGCGCTCATCATGGTGGCGTTGGCAGATGGTGCCGACGGTGCGTGGATGCCATACTCCGTCTCGGCTCCCATCACGCGCATGGCGCCGCCGGCGGGAAGGGCCTCCCCGCCGGCGGGCTCCACCGCAGGCGTCACAGATACTGTCCGGTAGTCGGCATCGTCTCAATGGACTTGCCGGGCTCCTGGCCCGCCTTGCCCTGGACGATGGTTCGGATGTAAGTGATCCGTTCGCCCTTCTTACCGGAAATCCTGGCCCAGTCGTCCGGGTTCGTGGTGTTCGGCATGTCCTCATGCTCGCGGAACTCATCAACCACGGCCCGCAGCAGGTGCTCGATTCGCAGGCCCTTCTGGTTGGTGGTGAGCAGGTCCTTAATGGCGTACTTCTTGGCCCGGTCCACCACGTTCTGGACCACGGCACCCGAGTTGAAATCCTTGAAGTACAGCATCTCAGTGTCCCCGTTGGCGTAGGTGACCTCCAGGAACTCATTGGACTTGTCCGTGGAGTACATAGCCTCTACCGTGCGCTGGACCATGGCGTCAACTGTCGCCTGGACATCCCCGTGATGCTCGGCCAGGTCCGACTCATGGAACGGGAGGTCCGTGGTGATGTATTTGTTGAAGATGTCAGCGGCAGCCTCCGCGTCCGGTCGCTGGATCTTGACCTTCACGTCCAGGCGGCCGGGCCGAAGGATCGCAGGATCGATCATGTCCTCGCGGTTGGACGCACCAATCACGATGACGTTGTCCAGCCGCTCCACGCCGTCGATCTCGCTCAGGAGCTGGGGAACGATGGTGGTCTCGACGTCGGACGAGATGCCCGTGCCCCGCGTGCGGAACAGGGAGTCCATTTCGTCGAAGAACACCACGACCGGGCTGCCGTCGGATGCCTTCTCGCGGGCACGGGCGAAAATCAGCCGGATGTGGCGTTCCGTCTCGCCCACGTACTTGTCCAGCAGTTCCGGGCCCTTGATGTTCAGGAAGTAGCTCTTTAGGTCAACGTTCCCGGACCGCTCCGCGGCTCGGGCGGCGAGTGAGTTGGCCACCGCCTTGGCGATCAGCGTCTTGCCGCAGCCCGGCGGCCCGTACAGCAGGATGCCCTTAGGCGCCTTGAGGCCGTGCTCACGGTAGAGGCCGGGGTGCAGGAACGGCAGCTCCACAGCATCCCGGATCTGTTCTATCTGCGGGCCCAGGCCGCCAATGTCCTCGTACGTAATGTCCGGGACTTCTTCCAGCACCAGGTTCTCGACTTCCGAACGGGGCACCTTTTCCAAGGCATACCCTGTGCGGGAATCGACCGAAAGCGCATCCCCCACCCGCAGCTGTTCGGCCATGAGGGCGCCGGAGAGACGCACGACGCGTTCCTCATCGGCCCTGCCCACCACCAGCGCGCGGTCCCGCCCGAGCATCTCCTTCAGCGTGGCCAGCTCGCCGGCACGTTCGTAGCCGAGACCCGCCACGATGAGGAGTGCCTCGTTCAACAGCACTTCCTGACCCACTGAGAGCTGGTTCATGTTGACCAGCGGGCTGATGCCCACACGCATCTTCCGGCCAGCGTTGAAGATGTCGACAGACTCCTCGGTGGCTGCCTGACCGCTGGCACCCGGTGACGGCTGCCGCCGCGGGTTCAGCTGCAGGATGGTGCCGAAGCTGTAGGGCGGCTGCCCCTCCTGGTCCAGGGCGTTCTTGAGCCGGAGGATCTCCGCCTTCGCCGTCTCCAGCATGGTGACCAGCTTGGAGTTGTTCTGCGTTGCCGCCGCCAACTGGCGGTCGATGTGCCTGAGCTTGTCCCGGAGGATATTGATCTGCCGGTCGGTGACCGAGAGCTCATTGGCGGCAGACTCATCTGCCGGTGTACGTCCGGAGTCCTGGTTCGGCGTCTCCATGATGTATCAGCCCCTTCCTGCGGTTCTCTTTAAGACATTAGTCCCAAGAAGGCCGGCAGGACGGGTGACTCCCGAAATGTGGACTAGTTCGTAATCTCGGGTGCGTCCTTGACGTTGGTCCCGGCAATGGCGTCCCGGGCTGCGCGGCGCAGTTTCTTGTCCGAGACGGCACGCTCCCCCACGGCCCCGGGCGTCCAGGCGTTGACGTCCTCTTCGTTGAACTCCGTCTTGGAGGGCCTGCGCTTCACGGAAATGCCCGTGACGCCGTCGGCCAGTCGGCGGGTCACCAGCAGGAAGCCCGTGTGGGCCACCATGCGGTGGTCGGGACGGACGGCCAGTCCCTCCAGGTGCCAGCCGCGAACCATTGACTCCCAGGCGTCCGGTTCAGTGAAGCGGCCGTCGGCGCGGATTGCCTCAGCGGTGCGCGAAAGCTGGGTAACAGTTGCCACGTAGTTGATCCAGACCCCGCCGGGAGCCAGCACGGTTGCCACGGCGTCCAGGCATTCCCAGGGTGCCAGCATGTCCAGGACCACGCGGTCCACTGAACCGGGTGCTTCGCTGCGGACCACTTCCTCCTGGAAGTCGCCCAGCGATACCTGCCAGGCAGGGTGCGGCCCGCCGAAGATGGTTTCCACGTTGCCCCGGGCGATGTCAGCAAACTCTTCCCGGCGCTCAAAGGAATGGAGATAACCGTTGTCCCCTACGGCCCGCAGCAGGGAAATGGAGAGAGCGCCGGAGCCGACGCCCGCCTCCACGACGCGCGCGCCGGGAAAGATGTCCGCCATCGTGACAATCTGGCCGGCGTCCTTCGGGTAGACGACGGCGGCGCCGCGCGGCATGGACAGCACAAAATCGGACAGCAGCGGACGCAGGGTCTGATACTGCTGGCCCACGTTGTTGACCACCACGGAGCCGTCCACTTTGCCAATGATGTCGTCGTGGTTCAGGAAACCGCGGTGGGTGTGGAACGCTCCGCCACGTTCCAGCGTGATGGTGTTCATTCGGCCGCGCTCATCGGTCAACTGGACTCGCTCACCTTCCCGGAAGGGGCCACGGCGGCGGGCAGCCCCCACCGGCTGCGAGGCGCCGCCGGCAGCACCGGCCCGGGCTGCTCCGTGGGCGTCGTTGACGGCAGTTTCGCTGCTCATGATGTTCCTCGCTCCTATAAACCTTTGGTGCCTGCGCAGGGCCGTCACCGGACGACGGTGCGGCAACTGCGGCGGCAATGCACGACCGGCAGGTAACTCTACCGGTTCCGGCCCTTGGCCCGCTTGTCGGACGCCTGCCGTTTGCCCGTGATGGCAGCGACGACTGCTTCCTGGGACAGGAGCCCCGTGACGATTCCGTTGTGGTCCACCACCGCATACTGGCGGCCCTCCACCTGGGAAAGGAACTGCACCAGCTCCTGGCCTTTGGACCACTCGGGGACATATGCGCCCGGTGCCAGTGCATAGGAAACCGCAGTAACCGGCGTCGACGGCGCCGCGGCAACAGGAACAGCGGCGAGGGCCGTGGGGTCAACGACGGCCTCGGGCCGGCCTTCAGGTCCGCAAACGACGAGGGCGCGGGACTGCCCGGCGTGTTTGCGTGCCTCGGAAACGGAGGCCGTGGCAGGAAGGCCCACTGCCGGCGTCGACAGTCCCGCCGCGGTTACCAGGGGCAGGCGGCCGCGGAGCGTGCCCTGCTGGATTGCCGCCGAGGCGCCCACCCATAGGAAGCCGCCCACAAGCAGGGAAATCATCAGCAGCGGGAAGTCGGGCGGACTCCCGGCGAGCACGGGCCTGGCAATGAACCAGTAGCCGATTGCCACGACGATCACACGCCCCGCCCAGCCCGCAGCAACGGTGCCCTTGGCCTGGCTGCCGGTGACCTTCCAGACGGCAGACTCCACCATGCGTCCGCCGTCCAGCGGAAGCCCTGGCAGGACGTTGAATATCCCGATCAGGAAGTTGGCCCACATAAAGATATTGATCAGGATCTCGGCCACACTGCCGAGGCTGGCCGTGCCCAGCACCAGCCAGGCGCCGCCGGCCAGGACCAGGTTTGCGGCGGGTCCCGCCAGCGCCACGAGGACGGACCTGCCGGGGCTGGCGGTGAAGCTTTCGAACTGGGTATGCCCGCCCCACAGGTTGAGCACGATTTTTTGTGTGGGCCAGCTATAGATGCGGGCCGTCAGGGCGTGCGCCAGTTCATGGATCAGCACCGACACGAGAAGCAGCAGGGCGTACGCGAAAGCTACAAGATAGGCGCTGAAGCCCAGCGCGGGGTTATTCCTGATGAGGATCGGCCCGTAGACGATGACGGTAAAGGCGGCGATGATGAACCACGAATAGGCCAGGATGACGGGAACGCCAGCAATACGGCCCAGCGGAATACCTTCGCGGCGCACCGGGGCTGCGGGATCAGCCACGGGCGGTCCCCAGCGCAGCAGTCTGCTCCAGCGCAGCAGCCTCCCCATCCGACCCTCTGCTGCCGCCTGGAGCCAGCAGTTCCTCAAGGTCGGCCACGGAGCGCCCTGCCAGCGAATTCCAACGTGCATAGGCGGGATGCTCGGGAAGCGGCACGATGTGCGGAATGGCCACGGTGGCCACGCCGGAGGCAACGGCGGCGGCAACGCCCGGCCCAGAGTCCTCCAACGCAACACAGTTCCCGATTTGGAGCGCCGCATCGCGTTCCCGGAGAAGGTCGACGGCGGTCAGGTACGCCTCCGGGTCCGGCTTGCCCCGCGTGACGGTGTCCCCGGTGACCAGGACCTCGAAGTATGGCCGGGGCAGGCTGGCCACCACCTGGCGTGCCAGCGGTCCCTCGGACATGGTCACGAGTGCGCAGCGGACGCCGGCGAGGTGGAGTTCCTCGAGGAGCTCGCGGGCGCCGGGACGCCACGGGACCTCTTCTTTGACGCGGCTGACCACCGCCTCCGTGAGGGTGTCAACGATGTCCCGGATTCCGAGCACCACCCCGGCCTTCTGGAGCAGGCCAGCCGAGTAGGTCAACGACTGGCCCACCAGTTGCATGGCCTGTTCATGGCTCCAGGTTCCGCCGTGTGCTTCCACCAGGGCACGCTCGGCGGCGATCCAGTATGGCTCGGTGTCCACAATGGTTCCATCCATGTCCCAGAGGACGGCTTTCAACGGGGCATGGGCGGGTGTGGATTGCATGGATTTAGTCTACGGTCGGTCGCCGAAGGGATCCCGGCAGGTACGCCATCGGCGTACTGCAGCGAACTACCCCGCCGGACCCGGAGGCAGGCAGGCGCGTTGCAATCCCTGCGCAGGGACACATCTTGGACGTAGGGTGAAGAAATGAATAGCTTCGAGGAAGACACCAGCGGGCACGGTGCCGAAGCCGGCCGGGAGCGGTTCCTGCAGCCGGCGGCGCAGGGGCGGCGCGTGACCGTGATGCTTGCGGCGTTCGAGGGGTGGAATGACGCCGGTGAAGCGGCCAGCGACTCGCTGCGCTACCTGAATAAGGCCTGGGGCGGCAAGAAGGTGGCGTCCATCGATGCGGACGAGTACTACGATTTCCAGTTCACCCGGCCTACGGTGCGCCGCAATGCAGCTGGTGAGCGCAAGATTAAGTGGCCTTCCACCCGCATCTTCAAGGCGAGCGTCCCGAATTCCAACGTGGATGTGATTTTTGTCCAGGGCATCGAACCTTCCTACAAATGGCGGGCCTACACCGCCGAACTCCTGGTGCACGCCGAGGCCTTGAACGTCGAGTACCTCGTGCTGGTCGGTGCCCTGTTGGCCGATGTGCCGCACAGCCGGCCCATCCCGGTAAGCACTTCCTCGGACGACAGTTCACTCCGTGAGCGCATGAATCTCGAGGCCTCGCAGTACGAGGGGCCGGTGGGCATCGTCGGGGTCATGGCGGAGGTGGCCCTGCTCGCCGGAATTCCTACCGTGTCGCTGTGGGCAGCCGTGCCGCACTACGTGGCGCAGGCGCCGTCGCCGAAGGCCCAGCTGGCACTGCTGCACCGGATTGAAGAGCTTCTTCAGGTTCCGCTGGACACCCATGAACTGGCTGAGGAAGCGGCCGCCTGGGAACGCGGCGTGGATGAGCTCGCAACGGAGGACCCGGAGATCGCCGCTTACGTGCGCCAGCTGGAGGAGGCCAAGGACACGGCCGACCTGCCCGAGGCCACCGGCGAGTCCATCGCCCGTGAGTTCGAGCGGTATCTTAAACGGCGCGGCCAGGACCGGCCATAGCGCGGCTGGCCGGGGCCGGAAGCGTCAGAGCCTGATCCCCAGGAGGGCGTCCACGGCGTCCACCACCAGGGCGCGGTCGGCCGCGCTGGCGGGACCGGCGTCGTCCATTGCCTCGCGCGCCCACCGGGAAACGGCGGCGACGGCGGCAGGTGCGTTCAGGTCTTCGGCCAGCGCCGCGCGCATGGCGGCGAGGAGCGGCGCGGCCGAACCGTGCGGGGCGTGGTCCAGGGCGCGGCGCCATCCCTCGAGGTCCCGTTTGGCAGCAGCGAACCCTTCTTCGGTCCAGGACCAGTCCGAGCGGTAGTGGTGGGCCAGGATGGCAAGCCGGATTGCTGCAGGCTCTTCACCGGCTGCCCGGAGCTTCGAGACCAGCACCAGGTTGCCTTTCGACTTGCTCATTTTTTCGCCGTCCAGCCCAACCATGCCCGCGTGGGCGTAATGGTGCGCCAACGGAACACCGGCGAGGGAGTACGCGTGGCCGGCGCCCATTTCGTGGTGCGGGAAAATGAGGTCCGACCCGCCGCCCTGCACGGTGAAGGGTGCCGGCAGGTACCGCTGCGCGATCACGGTGCACTCGATGTGCCAGCCCGGGCGGCCCGCGCCCAGGCTTCCTCCGGGCCAGCTGGGCTCGCCGGGCCGCTCCACCCGCCACAGCAGCGGGTCAAGGGCCTGGTGCTTGCCGGCACGTCCGGGATCTCCGCCGCGTTCGGCGAAGAGCTCGAACATTTCGCTTTCGCTGAGGCCGGACACCGAGCCCAGGGTCCAGGCGTCAGGCGCCACGGACTGTTTGCCGGCCGCCTCGACGTCGTAGTAGACATCCCCGTCCGGCTCGCCGCCGCTACCGGCGACCCGGTAGGCCAGCCCCATAGCCAGTAACCGTTCCACCTCAGGCACGATGAGTTCTATGGATTCCACCGCGCCGACGTACCGGTCCGGCGCCAGGACGTTGAGCGCCTCCATGTCGGTCTGGAACAGTTCGATCTGGCTGGCGGCGAGATCGCGCCAGTCGACACCGGTGGCAGTGGCGCGTTCCAGCAGGGGATCATCCACATCCGTCACGTTCTGCACATAGGACACGTGCTTGCCGGCATCCCGCCAGGCGCGGTTCAGGAGGTCGAAAGCGACGTAGCTGGCCGCGTGGCCCATGTGCGTGGCGTCATACGGCGTGATTCCGCAGACATACATCGAGGTCTCTGCACCTTCGTCCAGCTCGATTTCGCGGCCCGCGGCCGTGTCGAACAGCCGGATTGAAGGCATGGTGCCGGGCAGGCCGGGGACGGGGCGGGAAGTCCAGGATTTCACATGCCAAGCCTAGTGCTAGGCGCTGATGACCCCGAAACCGAGCAGCAGATACACGGCAAGTCCCAAGCCGATGCGGTACCAGACGAAGAGACGGTAGCTGCGAGTGGAAACGAACTTCAGGAACCAGCCAATAATGATGTAGCCCACCACGAACGCGATCACGGTGGCCAGCGCAGTCTCCGGCAGTCCGTAGGGCCCGCTGACGCCCTCCTTGGAAACCACTTTATAGAGCTGGTAGAGCCCGCTGCCGAACACTGCGGGGATAGCCAGCAGGAATGAGTAACGGGCGGCGGCCTCACGGGTGTACCCCATGAGCAGGCCTGCAGTGATGGTTCCACCGGACCTGGACACGCCGGGAATGAGCGCCAGGGCCTGCGCGAAGCCGTACAGGATGCCGTGTTTATAGGTCAGGCGGCTGAGTTCCCGTTCCTGCCGGCCCACTGCGTCAGCCACCGCGAGAAACAGTCCGAAGACGATCAGCATCGTCGCCACGATCCACAGGCTTCGCAGCACCGATTCGATCTGGTCCTGGAAAAGGAGCCCGAGGACCACGATGGGCAGGCTGCCAAGGATCACCAGCCAGCCCATCCGGACATCGGGATCCTGCCGCGGGACCTTGCCGGTCAACGACCCCGCCCACGCCTTAACTATCCGGACGATGTCACGCCAGAAGTAGACCAGCACGGCGGTCTCGGTGCCCAGCTGGGTGATGGCGGTGAAGGCGGCGCCAGGATCGGCCGCATTCGGGAGGAACTGCCCGACGATCCTCAGGTGTGCGCTGGAGGAAATGGGTAGAAATTCGGTCAGTCCCTGCACAAGGCCCAGCAGGGCCGCCTCAAACCAGTTCACGCTACGACACTACGTCATGGCCGGCAGGGATTCTGGCCGTAAGCTTGCTGCTATGCAGCAGCGTTACGTCGGCAACAGCGGATTGCGGGTCTCCGCCCTCTCACTCGGCACCATGTCCTGGGGGGCCGAAACGGATGAACAGGATGCGTCCGAGCTGCTGCAGACATTCCTCAACGGTGGCGGCCGGCACATCGACACGTCGGCTTCCTACGGCGACGGCGCCGCCGAGGCCTTGGTCGGGTCTTTGCTCGGTGACGTCGTTGCACGGACGGAAGTATCCATCAGCACCAAGGCAGGAATGACGACGGCGGGTGGCCGCCGGCGGATCGACACCTCCCGCAGCGCCCTGCTCAATGGGCTGGACGCAAGCCTTGCGCGGCTGGGCACCGATTACGTCGACGTCTGGTTCGCCGAGGCGTGGGACGGCAACGTTCCCCTTGAGGAGACGCTCTCTGCCATGGACTTCGCCTTGCGGACTGGCCGGGCTCGGTACGCCGGCGTCGCGAACTTTGCCGGTTGGCAGGCAGCCAAGGCGGCCGCCCTTGCCGGGTTCCCGCTGGTCTCGGTCCAGGCGGAATACTCACTGCTGAACCGCATCCCGGAATCGGAACTGATTCCCGCCGTCGAAGATGCGGGCCTGGGACTGATGGCGTGGGGCCCCCTGGGGCGCGGTGTGCTCACGGGCAAGTACCGTGGCGGGACTCCCGCCGGCTCGCGTGCTGCCTCGGCCACCGAGGCTTCCTACGTGGAGCGGTATCTTGGTGAGTCGTCAACCCGGACCGTAGATGCCGTCTGCACGGCCGCGAAGGGGCTGGGGCGCACCCCGCTGGACGTGTCACTTAGCTGGCTGCTGGGACAGCCTGGTGTGGCCACGGCAATCGTCGGTGCCAGGAACCCCGCCCAGCTGAAGGAAATGCTGGACGCGCAGCTCCTTCCCCTGCCGCCGGAAATCGCCCTGGCGCTCGAAGACGTATCGGCACCCTGAGGCTGCTCAAGCCGGTTACTCTTCGACGATCTCCAGGTCCTCGTCGTCATCGACGTCCATTTCCTCATCGTCCTCGTCGTCGAATACCTGAAGCGGAGTTACCTCGTTGTAGGCCTCGTACAGAGCGTCCTCATACACTTCAAAAGCGTCCGCCACTGCGAAGAACGCTGCTTCCACAGACGGATCACCGTCCCCGCGGCGGTTGGATGCTGCTATAAGGTGTTCTTCCAAAGCTGTGGTCAGGGATGAAAGCGCGACACGCGGATCGATGCTCATGACTTCACGTTAGCCGGAAAAGGACGAAAATGGAGAGCAATGAAGGAACAATTTCTCACCAGCTCGGTCCGGCGGGAACGGGACTATTTGAAGCAGTACGAGTACCTCGTGCTGACGGTCAGTCCCGTCGATTCCCTGCATGAGGCCCGACGCCGCCTCGTGGAGCACTCCGAGTACGGAAAGTGGGAACTGGAGCGCAGCAAGCTGTACATGGGCGGCGGCCGTCGCTTCTGGCTCCGGCGCCGTGTGATGCAGGTCCAGCGGACCGTCTAGCCAGCTGTCTTATCAGTAGTTCGTCAGCAGCGTGTCGAGGACCCGGGCGCCGAACTTCAGGCTGTCGGCCGGGACGCGCTCGTCCACGCCGTGGAACATCCCGGTGAAGTCCAGGTCATCCGGCAGCATCAGCGGCGCGAAGCCGTAACCCGTGATCCCCAGCCGGCTCAGGGACTTATTGTCCGTTCCACCGGAAAGGGTGTACGGCAGCACCTTCGCGCCGGGGTCCTCGGAGTGCAGGGCATCGATCATGGCGTCCACCAGGTTGCCGGCGAACGGCACCTCCAGCGAAACGTCCTGATGCACGTAGCTGACGTCCACTCCGGCGCCGGCCAGCTCACGCACAATCTCCAGCACCTGCTCCTGCTGGCCCGGGAGCGTACGGCAGTCGATCAATGCCTCGGCCGACTCGGGAATGACGTTGTGTTTGTACCCGCCCCTGAGAAGCGTGGGGTTTGTGGTGTTCTGCAAAGTGGCACCAACGAACCTGGCAACGGTCCCCAACTGCTCCAGCAGAACGTCCGGGTTATCTGGGTCGAATTCCACTCCTGTGAGTTCCATCACCCCGTCCAGGAACTGCCGCGTGGTAGGGGTAAGTTCGATGGGCCATTTGTACCCCCCGATGCGTGTTACCGCCGCAGCGAGGCGGGTCACGGCGTTGTCGGTATTGATTTGGGAGCCGTGCCCCGCCCGGCCGTGGGCCACAAGGCGCAGCCACGAAATGCCCTTCTCGGCCGTCTGCAGCAGGTAGGTCCGCTGTCCGCCGACGGTGGCGGAAAACCCGCCGACTTCCGAGATCGCTTCGGTGGCACCATCGAAGAGCTCAGGACGCTTGTCCACGGCGTAGCGCGCGCCATAGGTGCCGCCGGCTTCCTCGTCCGCAAAGAACGCAAAGATGATGTCCCGTTTCGGCTTCGTGCCGGAGCGGGCGAAACTGCGCAGCACGGAAAGAATCATGGCATCCATGTCCTTCATGTCCACGGCGCCGCGGCCCCAGATCAGGCCGTCCTTGAGTTCCGCGCCGAACGGGTCGACGGACCACTGGTCACGCAGGGCGGGAACGACGTCGAGGTGGCCATGCACCACCAGTGCACTGGCGGAAGGGTCCTGCCCTTCCATCCTGGCGACCACGTTGGCCCGGCCGGGTGCCGACTCAAAGATCTCCGCCTCCATGCCGACCTCCGAGATTAGCCCGGCGGTGTATTCGGCGGCCGCCCGCTCCCCCGGGCCTGAACCATCCCCATAGTTGGAAGTATCGATCCGGATGAGTTCCTGGCAGATCCGGACAACCTCGTCCTCGGGCAGGATGTCAGGCATGCGAACTCCTTTGATGGGCAACGGCACCGGCTGGATTGCTGCCCCCAGACTACCCAAGCGGACCGATTCCATGTTTCCGGAAAGTTCGTGTTAGAGTTTTTCTCGCTGCTTCGGAGAGGCGCGAAACGCCGAAAGGCGGGAACACTTTCCGAAATACCACCTGCGCGGGTGGCGGAATGGCAGACGCGCTAGCTTGAGGTGCTAGTCCTCGAAAGGGGGTGGGGGTTCAAGTCCCCCTCCGCGCACACATGTGATGAGTCGAGACATCCTTCACGGATGAGTCGGGTCATCGGTTACACCCCGGTCTTCGGACCGGGGTGTTTTTCTTTGTCCGGATGTTCTGG